>JAZKXN010000078.1:0-1024 GCA_045611605.1 Acutalibacteraceae bacterium | reverse complement strand
ATAACCGGAATTTTCAACTGAATATTCCGGATGAGATTTTGTAACTTTACCGCAAGCACTACCGGATGGCCAACCGCCTTCATCATATATCCAACAGTTCATTCCCAGTGTTTTTCCTTGTTTTATTGCGTAACCACAAAGCTCAAAAAATTCGTCTGTGAGATAATCAGGTGTAAGATTTGTAGGCATACTATTGGGGCGGAAATCTTTTGGTTCGGGAAGAATATAAAATGCTCTTATACCGAGATTTTGCATTTCGTTCAGCTGAGTGTCTATAACTTCTTTTGTGCAAACATCGTTCCACACCCATACATACACAGGTGCACACGAAACATCCGGAGTAAGAAATCTATTTATCTTGAAAATATCGTTACTTTTCATTTTAAACATCCTTACTGTATCTGCCTTGTTTTTTCAAGCGATTCACAAAACATTTAATAGTTACAACCATTGCAATATAAAGTAATGCAAGTAAAATCGGATAAACTTTTATTCCGAACACACCACTTATAAGGCTTACCATAGGCGGTGCTAACATAACGCCGATATACGCAAAGGCAATTTGTGAGCCCATAATTGACTGCGACACTTCTTTACCAAAATTGTGTGGTGTTAAGTGTATCATATTCGGATAAATAGAACCGTTACCAAGACCTATAAGGAATAAGCCAATAACTGCAAAAATATTGTCTAAAGGAAGAAGTATAATAACAATTGCCGGTGCAAGAATTACACAACCTATAAAAATACGCTTCCATGTTTTAATTTTATTCGCAAGTAAACCTGAAGCAAAACGACCTATAGACATTCCGACATAATATATAGTAAGCGCAAGTGCTCCGTGTTCAATTTCAAAACCTTTTTCTTCTACTAAATATGTACTTCCCCAGACTCCGCAAGCATACTCAATTGCATTTGTCATAAGCATAATTATCCAAAGAAGTCTTACTACGGATTTTTTTATCATTTCTGCAAGTGAAAGAGTTACTCCGCTTTCTTCACCCGTTTCTTGTGATGAAGAATT
>JAZKXN010000077.1:0-15865 GCA_045611605.1 Acutalibacteraceae bacterium | reverse complement strand
GCCTCCGACTTAAATCGTTTGGAATTTTAATAGGCATAAAATCGTATTCCTTTTACATATTAAATGTTATCTAGTGCCTGTTTAATATCGGCAATAAGGTCTTCCGCGTCCTCAATACCGCAAGAAAAACGAACAAGGTCGGGTGAAATACCGGCCAAAGCCAATTCTTCATCACTCATCTGACGGTGGGTAGCATTTGCAGGGTGGAGACAACAGGTGCGCGCATCGGCAACATGAGTTGCAATTGAAGCAAGCTTTAACTCTTTCATAAAGGCTTCAGCAGCAGCTCTGCCACCCTTAACACCAAAGCTTACAACACCACAACCGCCATCTGGCATATATTTCATTGCAAGTTCATAGTTTTTATCGCCTTCCAAATGCGGGAAGCGTACCCACGCGATACGGTCATCTGCTTGTAAAGCCTTCGCAACTGCAAGACCGTTTTCAGCGTGTTTTTTAATTCGTAAATGCAAGCTTTCAAGACCAAGACCTAAAACATAGGCGGTCTGTGCCTGTTGACAGCAACCAAAGTCGCGCATTAACTGTGCAGTAGCCTTTGTGATATATGCACCTTCAATACCGAAGCGTTCGGTATAGGTAACACCGTGATAACTATCATCAGGTGTGCAAAGGCCGGGGAATTTTTCGGGGTACTTGGTCCAGTCGAATTTACCGCTATCAACAATACAACCGCCGACAGCACTTGCGTGACCGTCCATATATTTTGTGGTTGAGTGAATAACAATATCTGCGCCCCATTCAATAGGTCTGCAATGAACAGGTGTTGCAAAGGTGTTATCAACAATAAGCGGAACACCGTTATTATGTGCAATTTTTGCAAATTTTTCAATATCCAAAACATTCAAAGCAGGGTTAGCGATAGTTTCGCCAAAAACCGCCTTGGTGTTGGGCTTAAATGCGGCTTGCAATTCTTCTTCAGTACAGTCAGGGTCAACGAAGGTAAATTCAATACCCATACGCTTTAAGGTAACTGCAAAAAGATTATAAGTGCCGCCATAAACTGCCGAAGAAGCAATAACATGGTCGCCACAACCCGCAATATTAAAAATTGAAAAGAAAGATGCTGCCTGACCGGAAGAAGTAAGCATTGCGGCAGTACCGCCTTCCATTTCGCAAATTTTTGCAGCAACATAATCACAAGTGGGGTTTTGAAGGCGGGCATAAAAATATCCGCTTGCTTCAAGGTCGAAAAGTTTACCCATATCTTCACTTGTGTCGTATTTATAAGTAGTACTTTGATAAATCGGAATCTGACGGGGTTCACCGTTTTTGGGTGTGTAACCGCCCTGAACACATTTTGTGCCCATCTTAAATTCGCTCATACTTTATCCTCCAAGCCAAAAAGTTTAATTGTATTCATATTTAGTATACTACTAATTTCAGATTTTTCAAGTGGTAACGACAAAAAATATTCCAACTCGCTACTGGGCGACCACATCGGATAATCAGTGCCAAAAAGCACCTTATCTGCACCGTATTTTCGTATTACTTTAAGTGCAGTTTCTTTATCTATCCACGGGAAGCTCGATGAACAGTCAACATAAAAATTAGGAATACCTGCGTAAATATCCGGTGCAGTATCCCAAATTGACCAGCCGCCAAAGTGTGCACCGATTATTGTCAAATTTTTATAAATTTCTAAAATCGGCAACAAGCGGTTAGGATTAGAATAATCGTAACGGTTGTCCCCCGTGTGCATTAAAATTTTAAGGTTTTGTTTTTCACATTCTTCATAAATTTTAAGGCAACGGTAATCGTCAATTTTAAACGCCTGAATATCAGGGTGAAGCTTAACACCCAAAAGCCCGAGCTCCATAAGATGGGCAATATCACCCTTAATATCATCACTGTCAGGGTGCAAGGTGCCAAGCCCTGTCATTTTACCATTAGAAGCATAAACCGACTGAGCAATAAATTCATTTATGCTTTTAACCTGTTTTGGTGTGGTAGCAACCGACTGCACAATAAAGTGGTCAATACCTGCTTTTTCGCCTTCAATCAATAAATCACTAACCGTACCCTTGCAAAAGGACTGACATTTATAAAAATTGTCAGTCCCTGCTACAGCACGCTCGGCAATTTTTTCGGGGTAAATGTGACAATGTGCGTCAATTACCTTTATTCCGTTTACCATTTTTAAAAAATCACCTTAAAGTCCTAATTTTTTAACTGCATTTTCACGCATTTTATATTTTAAAATCTTACCTGCGGCATTCATTGGGAATGAATCCACAAAATCGTAATATCTCGGCACCTTATGTCTTGCCATATGGTCAGCGATATATTGACGCATTTCATCTTCCGTCATTTGTTCGCCTTCCTTAAGAATAATACAAGCCATAATCTCTTCGCCGTATTTTTCATCAGGAACACCGATAACCTGAACATCACTTACCTTTGGGCAGGTGTAAATAAATTCTTCAATTTCCTTCGGGTAAATATTTTCACCACCACGGATTATCATATCCTTAAGGCGACCTGTTATGCGGTAGTTGCCGTTATCATCCTTACAAGCAAGGTCGCCTGTGTGAAGCCAACCCTGTTTATCAATTGCTTCGGCAGTTGCCTTGGGCATTTTGTAATAGCCCTTCATTATATTATAGCCGCGAGCAACGAATTCACCATTTACACCGTTTTCACAGTCTTCACCTGTTTCGGGGTTAATGATTTTACATTCAACATTTGCAAAAGCGCTACCAACAGTTTCGGTACGAACTTCCAAACTGTCATAGTAACGGCTCATAGTGCAACCTGGAGCGGCTTCTGTCTGACCGTAAACAGACACGATTTCGCGCATATTCATATCAACGGTTGCGCGTTTCATAAGGTCTGCAGGACAGTTTGCACCCGCCATAATACCAACACGCATATACGAAAAGTCAGTTTTTTGGAAGTCGGGATGTTCCATCATAGCAATAAACATTGTGGGAACACCGTTAAAGGTTGTAATATGTTCCGCATTCACACACGCCAAAGCTGATTTGGGTGAGAAATAAGGAAGCGGACACATTGTAGCACCATGTGTCATTGCAGCAGTCATAGAAAGTACCATACCGAAGCAATGGAACATCGGTACCTGAATCATCATTCTATCTGCGGTAGAAAGCTCCATCTGGTCACCGATAAATTTGCCGTTATTCACAACATTGTAGTGTGTAAGCATTACACCCTTCGGGAAGCCTGTTGTACCGGATGTATATTGCATATTGCAAACATCATCACGGTCAACCTTAGCCGCCATGCGATAAACTTCCGAAATCGGAACCTGACCTGCACGCTCTAAAGCCTGCGCCCAAGTAAGGCAACCCTTTTGCTTAAACCCAACCGTAATTGCATTACGCAAAAATGGCAAACGCTTACTATGGAGTGGTTCGCCCGGTTTGGTATTTTCAAGTTCGGGGCAAAGTTCGGCAATAATTTCACCGTATTTACAATCTTTCGCGCCTTCAGTCATAATAAGTGTGTGTGTATCAGACTGACGAAGAAGATATTCTATCTCATGTATTTTATATGCTGTATTAACCGTAACAAGAACCGCACCTATTTTAACGGTCGCCCAGAATGCAATATACCACTGCGGAACATTAGAAGCCCATACAGCCACATGTGTACCGGCTTTAACGCCAAGTGATATAAGGGTGCGGGCGAATTCGTCAACATCATCGCGGAATTCGCTGTAGGTTCTTGTATAATCAAGTGTGGTGTATTTAAATGCATACTGGTCGGGAAATTCTTCAACAATTCTGTCAAGCATTTGTGAGAATGTGGCGTCGATAAGACGGTCCTTTTCCCAAACATATACGCCTGTATGTGCGCGGTTATAATAAAGCGAATTATCACTTTTTGAAGTATCGCTAAACTGCTTCATAAATGCAACGAACTGTGAAAAAACGATTTCCATATCGTCGATTTCTTCACACCATTCAGGCACCCATTCAAGTGAGATAAAACCGTCAAAGTTAACCGAGCGAAGCGCAAGTATCATTTCAGCTATAGGCATTTCGCCTTCACCCATAAGACAGAATTCAACACCATTATCGGTCTTAACCGCATCCTTAAGGTGAACCTGCTTTACATAGGCACCAAGATTTTTAATTGTGGTTTCGGCATCTTCGCCATTATAAAAATAGGGTGCGTGCATATCCCAAAGTGCGGCAAGAGCATCATCTGCAAAACTGTCAAGCAAATTGCGAAGGCAAGCGGTATCTGCAAAAACACCTGTGGTTTCCAAAAGTAAAACCTTACCGCTTTGCTGTGCTTTAGGCAAAATTTCATTAATGACGGAATTGATATATTCCATATCATCAAAATCGTAAGCCTTAACACGGATATACGGTATATTAAGGTCATTTGCCAAGTCAATACAAGCATTAATTTCAGCAATTGTTTCGGATTTTTTAGAAGCATCCGCTAAATTGCAAATACTATCAATACAAGGTATGCTGAGCTTCTTTTCATAAAGCTTTCTTACTGTTTTAGGTGCAGTAACTTTTTGAAAAGCACCGTCACGGTCGGTGAAAAGTTCATTATGAATATTGTGCAGTTCAATACCCTGAAACTTTAAATCAACAGCAATATCACAAAAGTCATCAAAGGTAAGTCCGTGCCAACCCTTGGTTGAAAAAGATAATTTCATAAATTATTATGCCTCCTCGTAAACAATCTTGTTTACAGCATTGATATAAGCCTTTATTGCAGCTGCAATAATATCGGTAGAAATACCATTACCCGAGTAAAGTTTACCGTTCACACGAAGTTTAACAACTGCATTACCCATAGCGCCCTTACCTTCAGTAACCGACTGAATCTGGAAATCATCAAGCTCGTAACGGCAACCGATAATCTGTTCAATGGCGTGGAAAGCAGCATCAATAGGACCGTCACCTGTGCTTATTCCCTGTTTTTGTTCACCCTTAACATCCATTGTAATCTGTGCAGATGCAGTAATGATATTACCGCTGTTCACAACGAAATTAACAAGTTTATATGTAGGTTCAACCTGTAAAGCAACCGTAGCAACAATAGCGTCAAGTTCTTTAGAAGTAACCTTACGGTTTGCAGCAACACGTAAAAATTCTTCATAAACCTTAGTGCTGTCTTCTTCTGTTAAATCATAGCCAAGGCGTGCAACTGCGTCTAAAACGGTCTGCTTATCATCATTTTGGTCGAGAGATAATTCATCCGTAATATCTTCTGCCTTGACAGCCAGCTTATCGGCTTTTGTATTACCCATAACCCAATTTATCTGGCTTATAATGCGGTTAAGTTCGGTATATTTAATACTTGAAGAAAAGCCAAAACTATTACCGCAATTTTTTATAACACCCGCAAAGGTTTCAAGCGAAATTTCACTTGAAACTGCAGTTTTAACTGTGTTAACCCCATTTTTAACCGCCATAACTGCATTTGCAACTGCGAGACCGTTTTTATTATCACAAACAACACCGTCAACGCCTAAATCTTTAACAAAATCGCCAAACTCATCAGGCATCATTTCAGCGGCAGTATCACAAATTGTAACAGTATCTGCACCCGCATTTCTGGCAGTCGAAATTGCAGTTTTCAAAAATTCAGTTTCTGCTCTGGTAGCGTCAATTGCAACAAACTCAACATCATTTACCTTTGTTTTTGCATAAGAAACAAGGTCGCCTATCATAATAAGCATTTTATCGGGCTTTTTATGGCAGTTATATTCCATACCCACAACCGAAACGGGAAGTTCAATTCTGATTCTTCCCTTATTTGCAGTCGCCAAAGCCACTGCAGCAGCATCAATACCCTGTTTTGTAGGAGTTGCAGCAAGTGAAATAACACCGTTTTTAACGAAATACGCCATGGTTTTCACAAGCAATGTATCGGTCTTGATATTTTCCATTTCACTAATTTCAATTGCTGACACGCCTAGCTTTTCAAGTTGTCTTGCAATTTCAATTTTTTCCTTAAAACTGTAATTTGCTTTAAGTGATAAGGTTCTGTCAGCAATTTTAATGTTCATAAAAATCCCTCTCAAAATAAAATTAAAAAGCCCTGAGATTGCATAGTACAATCTCAGGGACGAAAAAGTTTTCGCGGTACCACCCTGTTTACCGTTATAAAACGGTCACTCACTAAGGTTCAAACAAACCTTTTGCCATGGTAACGGGGCACGCCGTAGCGACTTACTGTAGTTTCAGCCACTCTGCTCAGGAATGAGACTTAATTTTTCTTACCGTACCGCACTTGCACCAAACCGGCGGCTCTCTTAACGGATGGGAAAAACAATAATTCCGTCAACGCATTTACAATATATGCAAAAATTATACCACCCAAAAAACTCTTTGTCAAGCGTTTTTAAAGGTTTTTGCAAAAAACGATTACATTTCTTCCTTAAGTTTTTGAAGTTTCTCAATACAGTTAACACAAACATTGTAACCGTTATAATTTACAATTTCATCAAGTGTCTTACAAATAAAACAAGCAGGTCTGTATTTGCGAAGAATGATATTGTCACCTTCTACAGAAATTTCAAGACTGTCATTTTCGGTTTCAATATTCAACTGTTTGCGAATCTCCTTCGGGATAACTACACGGCCCATTTTATCAACATTGCGAACCATACCCGAATTTCCCATAAAAACACCCCTTTGATAATTTAGTGTTATTATAACATTTTTGACAGAAAATGTCAATTCACCATTTTATGGGTTCTAAACCGTTTTCTATTAGTATTTCGTTTGCTTTTGAAAAATGCTTGCAACCGAAAAATCCCCTATACGCCGAAAGCGGACTTGGGTGCACGGTTATTAGTTTTTTATGAATAGGGTTTGTGATAATTTCCGCCTTTTTTTCTGCGGGTTTACCCCAAAGCAAAAAAACAACCGGAGTTTGCTTTTTATTAAGCTCTGATATAATGCGGTCGGTGAATTTTTCCCACCCCATATCCTTATGGCTTTGCGGTTGTCCTTCACGCACAGTAAGCACATTATTAAGCATTAATACGCCCTGTTTTGCCCAATAGGTTAAATCACCGTTGTTAGTAAACTTTCTTCCAACATCACTTTCAAGCTCTTTATAAATATTAACAAGCGATGGCGGAAGCTTTACCCCCTGTCTTACCGAAAAACAAAGCCCATGCGCCTGATTGTAACCGTGATAAGGGTCTTGACCTATTATAACAACCTTAGTATCTTGAAATGAAGTGTATTTAAGGGCGTTAAAAACATCGCGTTTGGGCGGATAAACTGTATGTTCATCATAATCCTTGTGCAAAAAAGCAAAAAGCCCTTGTAAATAGGGCTTTTCCCATTCATCCTTTAAAATTTCATCCCAATCATTTAAAAACTTCACGATTTTTTCACCATTCTTGAACAAATAATTATAGCAATTTGTATCGGGATACCAACAAGCAATATCTTCCAGATATTAAATGTAAAAAACTGAAATGTAAAACAAAGCAAAACTGACCAAACAAGCAAAGAAACCAGCAAAAACAAGCCCTTGCGTTTGTGCCAAACACAGTCAAAAACGGTTATTACAGCAAAACTTGACGGTACCGCCCAAGCAAATACCAACCATTTTCCAATACCGCCAACTATTTCAGTCAAATCAAAAATAACAAACAACAAAAGTGCAACAAACCAAACCGCTACTACCGCAAGATGTGTAATGTTAAGATATATGCGCTTTTTGGCATCATTCTTAATAGGTTGCGGATCAACAGTTTCGTCACCTATTATGTAGTCAAGACTAACACCGTAAAGCTTACTGATATTATAAAACACTTCGACAGGCGGAAGTGATTCCCCCTTTTCCCATTTTGAGATAGCCTTATCAGAATAATTGAGTTTTTCAGCAAGTTCAGCTTGAGTTAGTTTGTTCTTTTTTCTAAGATATAAAAGTTTTTTTCCAATAACTATATTTAAATTTTCCATAAATTAATTATACCATTTTAAAGTTATTTAGTCAATAAAATGAAACATTTTGCTAATATTAAGAAACAAGGAGTGATTTTTTTGCAAATTATTCAATGTGCAGAAAACTGTCGTTTTCAAAACGACGGCTATTGCAGTCTTGAAAGCTGCTCGAATGTAAATTCAACCGAGCATCCTTGCCCTTATTTTATTCTTAACACATCAAATAGCAGCGATGGCTTGCTTAAGATTGCTGACACCGATAAGCTGCATACCGACAGGACATTCGGTAATTTGTTTTAAACAAGCCTTTGGTAAAATACATTTGGTAAAGCCAAGACGGGCGGCTTCATTCACACGGAATGCGGCACGCGAAACCATACGAACTTCGCCCGAAAGACCAATTTCACCAAATGCAACGGTTTTTTCATCAATCGGTTTATCGCGCATCCCCGAAACCAGTGACAGTGCCACTGCCAAATCTGCCGCAGGTTCATCAATACGCATACCGCCAACAATATTAAGATAAGCGTCAAGATTTGAAAAATAAAGACCCATACGCTTTTCCAAAACGGCGAGAATAAGACTTAAACGATTATAATCAAAACCCGTAGCAACGCGGCGCGGATTACCAAAACCGGTTGTTGTGACAAGTGCCTGCACTTCGGATAAAATTGGACGAGTGCCTTCAATAACACAAGTAATACAAGTACCCGAAACATCAAAAAGCCTACCTGAAAGCAGATGTGCTGACGGATTTTCGACTTCTATAAGTCCAACATCTTGCATTTCAAAAACACCAATTTCATTGGTTGAACCAAAGCGGTTTTTTATGGCGCGCAAAATGCGATATGACTGATTTCTTTCACCTTCAAAATAAAGCACGGTATCTACAATATGCTCCATAACCTTAGGACCCGCAATATCTCCGCCCTTATTAACATGACCGACAATAAAAATCGGTATTTCAAGAGTTTTGCCTGTGCGCAAAAGTAAATTAGTTGATTCACGCACCTGAACAATACTACCTGCAGATGACGGAAATTCACTTATTGTCATTGTCTGAATTGAATCAATCATAACAATATCGGGTTTTGTTACATTTACATATTCACATATTGCTTGAACATCAGTAGAAGTCATAATTTTAACATTTTCGCCGCTCACCCCAAGGCGTTCAGCACGCATTTTAATCTGTGTTGCAGATTCTTCGCCCGAAACATAAAGCACCTGCATTTTTTCTTGTAATGCGCGACAAACCTGCAAAAGTATAGTTGATTTACCAATACCCGGGTCACCGCTTAAAAGTACGACTGAGCCTTTAACAATACCACCGCCAAGCACGCGGTCGAGCTCGCGTATATCGGTTTTAATACGAACTTCATCATTGGCAGTTATCTCGCTCAAAGTTTTGGCATCTGCCCTGTCAAATTTTACGGCAGAAACCGACCTTGCCGCAGCAACTTCGGTGCGCACATCTTCCTGTAAGCTACCCCAAGTATTGCAAGACGGACATTTGCCCATCCATTTTGCCGTTTCATATCCACATTCACTGCAAACATAAACAACCTTTGATTTTGCCATTTTTATGACTCCTTAAAATATTCTAAAATTCCATCTGTTATGCAAAAAGCAAGTTGGCGTTGATAATTATTATCCTTTAGACGCGAAAGTTCGGCTGCATTGCTTAAAAAACCACACTCAACCAAAACCGCAGGCACAGTTGCATTATACAATAAATAAGTACTGCTGTTTGCCTGTTTATTAACCCGCTTGTTTTCTTTTTGTAAATTTTTAATTATTGATTTTTGAATTAAATCACCAAGCATTTTTGAATGTTCACCCTTGCTGTAAAACACCTGCGAGCCCTTAGCGGCAGATGTGGTAAATTTATTTAAATGAATACTGACAAAAATACTTTCGGGGTTTTGTTTCATTAAATTAAGACGATTTTCCAAATCTTCACGTTTAATAAAACTGTCACCCATTGATGTTGAAACATCACTTTCTCTTGTCATTATAACTTCAAAACCATAAAGTTTCAAGAGTTTAGCAGTTTGCAAAGCAATTTTTAGATTGATATCCTTTTCCACAGTACCATCGCTTGCAACCGCACCACCATCTTCCCCGCCGTGTCCTGCATCTATAATAACAATTTGTCGGGGATAAATTTGGGACGCAACTTCCATAGCGGGCGAAACACCAACATCTGCAATATAAATAGAAGCACATATTATAAAAAGAGATAAAAGCAAAACAAGCCGTTTTTTAAGCACAAAACCACCCTTAAAACAAATTCACTTACATAATATGCAAAAAAACACAAAAAATAACCGCACCCTTTCGAGTGCGGTTATTTTATTTATAAATCAATTTAAACAGAAACCAATTGATTATTTGTTGTTAACCCAGGAAATATCCCAAATTGATAGACGGTGCTTGTTTTTGCTATTAGTACCCAAGTTAGCAAATTCAATTGTAAAGTCACCGCTTACAGGGGTAGTCAAGGTCCAAGTTTCAGTGTATTCAACACCCTTTGTTAAACCAGACTTATCTAAGGTTGTTTCGGCAACAACTTTACCTGCGCTGTTCTTAATACGAATAGCCAACTTAAACTCGGTATCGCTATAGCCAAAGCCATATTTAAAGGTTAAAGACTTGATACCATTTGCATATAAGCAAGAAGTCAAAACGCCCTGTGCGCCATCCTTACCGTTAAGTACTGCTGCAGTTTCAGCCCATGTGTAACTGGTATTTACAGTAGAGTTAACGATAGCGCAGTTAGTTGCTGTCCAACCACCTGCTGTGCTTGTAGTATAACTTGTGTTTGTTTCAAAAACATCTGTGTCGAAACTTGTAGCGGTTGAAGCAGTACCTGAACCGGTATTGCCACCTTGGTTATCATCTTCATCACCGGTGTTACCACCTGTGTTGCCACCTTGGTTACCGCCGGTAGTAGGTTCAACCAATGCAGCCTTGAAGTTGTCAACATATGAAATTGCGCAAGCACTGAATGTTACGAATTCCTTATCGTTTCTTGTACCTAAGAAGAATTCACCAGAGCTTACAGTAAGTGTAAGAGTTGAAAGTGAAGAATTCCACTTCCAAGCTACAGAAGGCTTGGTAGTAACAAATGTTGTGTTATTGTGTGTGCCGTTAGGAACAATAGTGAGGTAGGTCTTGGTAGTGCCGTCCATAAAGTAGATTTGATAGCCGTCGCCATCAGCTTCCAAAACAACCTTAACTGCGTCTGCAGCATTTTCTACTGAACCGAAGTAGAAACCGTCCATAACACCGCTGAGGTAGAGGGTCTTACTAAGATTTCCTTGAACCATGCTCATAAGATATTCTTTACCAACGGTGTAAGGCATATTTGTGGTTGTACCGGTGTTGCCACCTTCATTGCCACCTTCATTACCGCCTTCGTTTCCGCCTGCAGGTGTGCCTGCGATGTAGCCGTAAATCCAACCAGCTTCCATCTGAGCGCCGTTATAGTTCTTGAGGACACCATAAATAGTAATAGTATCACCAACAACAGGCTTAGTGGTCAAACCGTCATAACGGGTAGCACCGGTAGAATCCTTAAGACCGTAAACATAGAACTTAGTTCCGTTTGCGTCTTCGATATAAACATTACCATACTGAGTATTCTTGATTTCGGTAATCTTACCGGTTACAAGGTACTTTTCAGTAGTAGCAGTCTTGTTTTCAAGAGCGCCTGCGATGGTATTAGCATCGTTAAGTGAGGTTGCAGGAATATGAGCCATAAGCTTAGAAGCGTTCATTTGTGGAGAACCCTTATAGTTACCTGCAGGACCTGCAATTACGATATAGTCGCCAACAACGGGCTTAACAGCCATTTCACCGTATTTAAGAGCGCCGGTAGCATCGTTGAGACCATAGGTGTAAAGCTTGTTGCCGTGCTCGTCAACAATGTAGATATTGCCATAGAAATCGTTTGCGATTTCAGTGATAACACCAGCTACGTAGTAAGTTTCATCGGTGTAAACTCTGTCAGGTTGAGCGGTACCGATTTCATTAACGGTAGGAATAGCAGTAAGGTTGAAGCCTTCAGCAGCAACAGCAATTGTGAATTCCTTAGTTTCGGTAACAGCACCGAGCTTAAGGGTAGCGGTAAGCTTAACTGTTTGAGCTTCCTTACCAATGGTAATTGTGAGCTTGTTGCCATTTACAACAGCACAAGCGTTATCAGATACCCAAGAAATTGCAACTTCGCTGTAGATAGAACCCTTAACAGGAAGAGTAATTTCAGCATTAGCAAAAATTTCATCTTCTACAGAAAGTGCACCCTTTTCGGTAGCAACCTTATCAGCGTCAGAAACCTTGCTGGTATCAACAATGTTACCAAGATGAGCAACGAAGTTAGTAGCAATATAGCTGTACTTACTTGCACTAATAGTTGTGAAATTATTGTAAGCGCCCATGAACAACTTCTGATCACCGATAGTAACGATAGGTGCGTTTTCATATTCGGGGTCAAGTGTGCAAACATAGGTAGGCTTATCGGTTGTGATAGCAATATTGTATTTGGTAGAACCGTCTACTTCAGCAGATACAACAGAGATGTACTGCTTAGTACCACCCTTTGTAAAGGTGAGATAGTAACCGCCTGTAGCTGCTTCAAGATATACATCAACTGCTTCATTGGGGTCTTCAGTAGTGCCACCATAGAATTGGTTAGCAACTTCACCGTTGAAATAGAGAATCTTACCTTCATTAAGCTGTGTTAAGAAGAACTTGTAAGCTGTGCCGGGAACGGGATTAGCAGCGTTCTGAGCAACAACATTTGACTTCTTAGCAAGGTTAAAGGTGATAGTCTTGGTCTTAGTGATAGTGCCTAAAGTAAAGGTACCGGTAATAGAAGCAGTAGTTGCTGCATCACCAAGTGTAATCTTTGCCTTAGCGCCTTCGATAACGATGTTATCGCTGTTAGAAGCCCAAGAAATTACAACATCTTCATAGGTTTTACCCTTTAAAGGAAGTGTGAGAGTCTTGTTAAGAGCGATATCCTTATCGAACTTAACTTCGTCCATTTCAACTTCAACCATTTGTTCAGGTGTTCTTTCAATCTTCTTGCCATAAGCAAAAGGAGTGTCAGAAACAGGGTTTAAGTAAATAGCGCCGCTGTATTGAACTACAACACCGGTAACGTCAGCAAAATAGCCTGCCTTTTTACCGTGGTTTTCAATAATGCTCTTCTGACCAGCATCAGTAACGCTTGCAGGACAGTCAGTTGCATATACACGGAGATAAGATGTAAGACCAGCAAGTTTGAAGTTTAAGTACATTGACTTTTCACTAAGATCCTGGTCAGTAATTTCAACACCCTTAATGGTAACAAGCATACCGAGCTTGTCAACCAAGGTCTTGTCCTTAAGTGAAGTAGCGTTCTTATAATCGTTAGTGATATCAAGGGGCTTAAGGTCAACAACCTTAGTATCAAGAACAGTTACAGAAGCGTCCTTAATTTCGTGTGTACCTGAATAGATATCCTTAGTACCTGTAACAGATACGAGCATACCCTTCTTAAGACCTAAATCTTTAACAAGGTCTTGCTTGCTTGCCATTGAGTAAACATAATAGCCGCCTTCGTTGTTTACATCGTGGAGATAAAGAGTATTGTACTTATTACCTTCAGCGGGAGAGTGAACAGCAGCGATATAACCTTCAACTACAACAGCCTTGCCAGCTTCAGCAGCCATGTAATCCTTCCAGCTGGAAAGAACATACTTAGGAACCTTGAGTTCGAAAGTAAGAGTAGCAGTTTTGCCGTCGGGGTCTTTAATAGTAGCGGTAAGCTTGTAAGCAACATCAACCTTGGTCTTTTCGTCAAGGTCAATTGTAACCTGCTTGTTTGCTTCGTCAGCCAAAACCTTAATGCCTTCGTTGTCAACAGTCCAGTCAACTGTGTAAACAACGCCGCCCTTCATTACCTGTGAAACTAAGGTATAGTCAGCAGCAGTTTCGGTTTCAGTGAGATACTTTTTGTACATGTTTTTAAGATATGCCGCAGCATCTTCAACATCATATACAACCTGAGTGGGTTTAGAGCTATCGTTATTAGGTGTTTCCTGCTTCTGTCCGCAAGCTGCAAAGCATGTTAAGCAAAGAACCATAGCAACGATAAACGCTAAAAGTTTTTTCATTTGAAACTCCTCCTTTTAATTTTAAAATTAACGAATTTTAACATCGTCCATTGTAAGCAAAATAATCTGGCATTTGCCGTCATAAGTATCAACAACGCCTTTAACATCGATTGTTTTACCTTCAAAAGCACTTGCCTTAATTATATTGCCATTTGCATCAGTTAAAACTTCGGTACGAACAGCAATTTGAATATTACCCGATTTACAGGTGATAGTCATAGCACCGTCGTGGTCACCACCGTTATGAGTGGTATAAACGCTCTTAACGGTAAGATTTTTCATAGAAATAGTAGAACCGATTGCAAGGGTGGAATAATCATATTCCTTAATTTTTTCTTCTTCGCCTTCAATAACAGTTACTTCAACTTTACCTTTGGCAAATTTTTCAGCACTTGTTTCAACAAAAGCTGCTTTTGCACCCTTTTCTATAAGCATAACCTTACTTGGGTCAGTAGGATTCATCATATCATAGTCAAGGTCGGCTATCTGATATGAATCGCCTGCTTCATAATACTGCATCGAGCCAACAATTCTTACCTTGTTGCCGGGCTGTAAAATATCGCCAAGACCGTATTTAAGATTGAAACCATAGTAAACGGCAATACCGTGATACATCTGGGTTTCTTCATCATACGCTTCTACATAAACCTGCTGACCTTTATTCTTGGTGATAACACCTGTAAAGGCAACAGTTTTATTAGTGTATTTTTCAGGGTTAGCGCGAAGTTCTTTTAAAGTTAACTCAATACAGCCGCCGTAATAGAAATTGGGGTCCTTTTCGCCGGAGTAAATATGTTTTTTATGTTCTTTTGCTTGGTTAATTGCTTTCATACCGATTTCACCATATTTAGTGGAAGATGTGGCAGAAGCAATTGCAAGGCCTTCCTGCAAAAGTTCAATGTTAAGGTTGCGATATTCGGCACCTTCTTCAGGTTGATACCAAATCCAAAGAAGATATCTTTCGCCTGTTGAGTCAGCGTTCCAGCCGCTGTCTTCACTTTCAATTACAATGCTTTTAGCATTTGAAAGCTTTTCTTTTGTGAAGTTTGAAGCAGTTTTGCCCCATTCTTCAATCTGGCCTGTTGATTCGGGTGTATTAACCGCGAGATAACGAGCCTTGATAATGTCGCCTTGGAATGAAGCGTCGTCAATGTAGAAGTGGGTAGTGTCACCGTCAATGAGTTGTTTGATTTTAACTTCAACGGTTTGATTAGCACCGTTTAAATCAAGTTTTACTTCGGAAGCATAGTCAACAAACTTGCCCGGACCCTTGCTACCTGCGGGTTCTTTTTCACCGCAGGCAACAAGTGAAGTTAAAACAACACATATCAGTAAAACTATCGCACTGATTTTTTTAATGTTGTTCATAATTTTTAATCAACCTTAAAAATTTATTAAGACATGTATTCGCATTCAGCAACAGCATCCTTGAATGCCTTGTCGATCATTGCGTCAACATCTTTAGCGGTCTTGTACTGAACCATGCAGTACTGGAGAAGCTGACCAACCTGATCACGAGCTTCAGAAGAACCGTTGAATGCAGGAGATACGAAGTATGCATCCTTCTGATCAAGACAGGTCTTTGCAGAGAGAGCGGTGATGTTGTCGCCACCGTTAGCATTTGCAAGGAACTGTGAATAAATAGGATGATCCTTAACAGATTCGATTACAGGAACATAACCTGAAGCCATTGAGAATTCAGCCTGGAATTCAACATTAGTGGTAAGGTACTTAACGAAGAGCCAAGAAGCGAGAACTTCCTGTTCGCTGCCGTTGAAGATGCAGAGT
>JAZKXN010000076.1:0-1017 GCA_045611605.1 Acutalibacteraceae bacterium | reverse complement strand
TCCGGATGGTATTCGGGCAATTGGAATGCGGTCAGCAAGGAACCCGCCCCGCAAGGATTCGTGGAATTCGTGGAATTCGTGTTCACTAAAATAAAGAGATAAATTTTACCGGACAGTAATAATTGGTAATGAGCAAAGGCGCAAAGGGGGCGAAGCGTAATGTTCTACTGTCGAAAATCCCCGTAAACGGGGCACCAATTCTCACCCGAAAAATGACGAAAAATGAGAAATAATATTGGTGTTAACAAGTGTTAACGGATTTGCATTTCGCTTTGAAATTTTGTATCTTTGTGTTACGGAAGTGGAGATAGCCCTTGAAATCAGGGTTATCTCCACTTTTTTTGTCCCGAAAAACCCATTTTTGGGGTCAAAAAATAAGTTACCTAGTTTTTTCAAGGTTAAACAACCGGTTTTTAATGTTACTTATTCTGGCGCTGGAAATAGATATTGTCGCGAGGGTGAGTAGTCAGAGTGTTAATGTTTGTTAAAGTTTTCGGCGAAAAATGAGGAAAAATGAAGGGGAGAAGTGTCACAATTTTTCGCCAATATCATTGCTCAATTTGCCAGCCTCGCCTTTGCTTAAATAGTAAAGTTGATCACCTTTATTCTGCACACCCCGAATTGTTCGGTATGCGAATCAATCGCCTTCCTTTAAAAGTTAAAGACGATGGTAGCAGTTATCAGTACGAATACGCTAAAAATGAAGAAGGTTATGTGACTGAGTGGGTAGAAAAATTATCTTATGGAGACAGATACACCTATATTTACACTTGGGAATAAGAATCAAATTGAATTAAGCATTTGACTAAAAAAACAATGGAGGATAGTGCCCCACGGCATTATCCTCCATAATTATTTGGTTAATAGCGTAACTTATTTATTCTCAATAACCAATGCTCCGTCCTTGGCGTCTACAACAATGGGCAATTCCTTGACCACAGTGCCCGCCAAGATGTCGTAACTTAATTGGTTGAGCAACATGCGTTGCAGGGCACGCTTCACGGGACGTGCTCCGAA
>JAZKXN010000075.1:0-1253 GCA_045611605.1 Acutalibacteraceae bacterium | reverse complement strand
CACTCCGACGAAGTCGGAATATAACTCTTGTTTTTTCTGTCGATTTGTGATATAATAGGGTGGGTGATACAAATGGATAAAGAAAAAGAATTGCCACAAAGAAAAAGATTGCGATTGCAAAATTTTGATTATAGCTCATCCGGTGCTTATTTCATAACAATATGTACAAAAGATCGAAAAATGTTATTTGCACCCGTAGGGGCGGATTCCATATCCGCCCGAATGGTTGAAAGAACCTTCCTCGAAACTATACGGCAATATGACGGCGTTGATTCTCCAATATATGTTGTTATGCCAAATCATTTTCATGCGATAATTACGGTATCGCGGGCGGATATGGAATCCGCCCCTACGGTCTCGGAAATTGTCCAATCCTTCAAGCGATATTCAACTGTAGAATATGTTAAAATGGTAAAGGACGGAATATTACCTCCCTTTGATAAACAAATATGGCAAAGATCGTTTTATGATCACGTTATACGCAATCGGGACGACTACAACGAAATATATAAATATATTTATGAAAACCCTGTGAAATGGCAATTCGATCAATTATACACAGAAGAATAGGGGTATGGGCTTTGCCCTGTGCCTTTGTAATACAAAGGCGAAAATTGCGATAAAACGGAACAATAAATAAGAATTTGATAAAGGAGAAAGGCAATGACTAAGAAAAATAGAATAGAATATTTAATTTGTACTTTAAGCGTAGTAGTGACAGGGTTTCTTATTTATGGCTTGCTTGGAAGCATAGAGCCACTTATTAACGACAGTAAACTACACTCATTTTTGCTTTTCGGTTGTTTAGGCGGTTTTGGGTTTAGTGCTATAATTTCAACTATTATTCTTTCTGTTGGTTTCTTCAAAAAACGTGGCTTGATTTTCAAAATAGTTGCATCTGTTTTATGGCCTATCACTTTTGCAGCTTGCGTGTATGCGGGTATGTTGTCATATATTCCTTATCAAATATTTAATATTGTAAGACTCATATCCATAGTGAAAGAAGAAAAGAAACAATCGAATCCGAAAACCAATACTGAAGATCTATAAGTTCAGAATTTTCGAACAAAAGAAAAAGACCCCCGACAGACCTTGAAAAAATCTGTCGGGGGTATTCTTTGGTCTTCTTCGTTGCAATTATGCCTTTGCGGACCGTCGAGGACGCCGGTCCCTACAATTTGTAAACATCCTTATGAGAACCACCCTTTTGCGAGTGGATCTTTATTTTGAAGACACGTACTTTTTTGCGAACT
>JAZKXN010000074.1:0-1079 GCA_045611605.1 Acutalibacteraceae bacterium | reverse complement strand
TTCAAAAACACGAACACTGCACCTTGCATCACCATCGAAAATATCGCTTGAATCTTCAAGAGATGCAGAAATGCTACCATTCAATATTCCGTTCTCGATTGTCTTTAAAATCTGTACGAAATCGGCATTAAGAACCTGCTCTAATTTTGCCATTGCTCATCCTCCTGTTCTATTACAAAGCTAAACTTATTTTATCAAAAAATTCCTTTGTTGTATTTCAACAATGCATAAACTATCACGCTAAATCCGGGTACAAATCCAACAACCAAAATTATGTTGGTAATACCTGAGAAGAACAATTCAGATATTCCGGCAACAATTACTGTACAACCAACGATAATTGTACCTAAACCAATCTTTTTACCAAAGGGCAGAACATCTTCTTCCTTTACTCGCTTTCTGTGATATGAATGAAGCAATGAAATATGACCTTTAGTATTAAGCACACCTACTACAATTATAAACAAGCCTATAGCTACTTGCATAATAATTTCTGTCATAATAACCCTCCACATCAAATTCTTTTTATCAACCCCATTATATCACTCGTAAAACAAAAAAAGCAACAGTACATTCAATACTGTTGCTTCTGAATTATGCTTTATTATGCTGCAACCTTTTCGGTTGTGCTGATTTCGGTTTTGCTGATACCCTTCACCGGTGTGCTTCTGTAGCGGATAATGCCGATAATAACTGAAATAAGGGATATGGATTCGCTTAACATACCGCTGTATGAGAGAGCAAAAAGGTTGTAAGCAAGAATAAGTGTTGATGAAATAAGTATTGTTTTGCGGAAGCTCCTTGCATCGAAAACACCCATACAAATAGTATTAACAACAAGACCGAGCGTTATAAGAAGCGAGTGAACACCCTCCCATGAGAAGCAGCTTACTACTGCCATAGCTGCTCCAAAAAAAGCAGGTGTTATCAAATCTGTTTTATTGTTTTTTTCACGATAATAGAATGCAATATTACGAATAATGCAAACAACGTTTAAAGCAAAGCCTGATGTAGCGCCTATAAGCAGATATTGGACACAGCTTAAGGCTGTTGCGGCTGTCTGAATAAGCATTATCTTG
>JAZKXN010000073.1:0-11295 GCA_045611605.1 Acutalibacteraceae bacterium | reverse complement strand
AGTGTATTATAGCACGAAAGCGGTAAAACCGCAATAATTATTCATTATTCATCAGCGAACAAAGCGAGTGACTTCATTATTCATTCGAAAATCCGTTCTCGTTAATGAATAATGAATGATGAATATTGAAAAATGAATAATACAAACGAAAAATCCGCCCACTTTCGTGAACGGATTTTTCGTTTGGTGCCGATGACCGGACTTGAACCGGTACGATATTGCTACCGAGGGATTTTAAGTCCCTTGTGTCTGCCTATTCCACCACATCGGCATATCTAAAATAATATAATATTTTAGACATTTTGTCAAGTGTTTTTTACACCTTTTGTTAAATTATTTGCAGTCGCAACAACTTTTAAAAAGTTTCTGGACATCTAAACGCTTTTCTGCTTTGTCTTTTACAAAACCAAGTCTTTCAAAAATGGCTTCGGGTGCAGTATCAGCATAAAAAGCATCGGTCTTGCCACGCTCACACCCAACATGCAAAGCGCTTCTAAGCACACCGTCAAGTAAAAATATGTCATTCATAGGTTCAATCTTATAAACCGTTAAAGCCGAATCTATATCAAAAAGACAATAGCCCAGCACTTCTTCCCTGTCGGTCGCTAAAAGCAAATTTGATGCATCAGAAAACAAAATATTTTCCTTTTCATAATATTCTTTAATTAAGTTTTTATCATCAGTGGGTTTTAAAACTAACATTTAATTACTTTCCTTCATTTGTGTAATACTGGTAAGTCTTCGCATTTCGCGTTCGTTAAGATTACGCCAGCTGCCACGCGGCAACATTCCAAGCTTAACACCTGCAATTTCGGTACGCTTAAGGCGTAAAACTTCAAAATTAACTGCTTCACACATACGGCGAATCTGTCGGTTTCTGCCTTCGCTTATAATAAAAATCAACACCGTTCTGTCGGGCTTTCTTTCAGCAACAAAGCAATCACAAGGTAACACCTTTTTACCATCAAGCACGATACTGCCTTCTGTTAGGGTTAAAAGCTTTTCATCCTGTACTTCACCTGCAACGGTTACACGGTAGGTCTTATTAACATGGGAAGACGGGTGGGTAAGCTTATTGGCAAATTCACCGTCGTTTGTCATAAACAAAAGACCTTCAGAATTCATATCAAGTCTTCCCACAGGGAAAAGTCGTTCACCCGCATCCTTAACCAAGTCGGTAACACATTTTCTACCCTTTTCATCACTTGTTGTAGTAACAAAACCGCGCGGTTTATGAAGCATTATATAAACCTTTTCGTTTTTACCTGCAACAACGGTTTTGCCGCGCACGGTGATTTTATCACGCTTGGGGTCAACCTTTTGACCGATAATAGCCACGTGACCGTTAACCTTAACCTTACCCATTTCGATAAGCTCTTCTGCCTTACGGCGGGAAGCAATACCACATTCGGCAAGGTGTTTTTGCAATCTGATTTTATTATCCTTCATTTTAATCTCCTAAAATAAATTGTGCTATGTATAAGAAGTTTCTAAAAATATTTTTATAACTTTTCTTTTTTGGGGTATAAAGTTTAATTTGCTTTGTAGAAATAATTTCCCTTTCAGCAAGAACTTCACCGTTTCGCTTATAAACTGCCTTTCCTATTACTTCTCCGCTTTCAATGGGTGCAAAAAGATATGGTGGTAAGTAAACTTCGCAACTAAAGCCTTCGCTTTCAAAAGAGTTCAGTAAAAACGGCTCAATCTTCACCGTTATACTATCTAACATACCGCTTATAACAGAGATTTTATATTCGCTTTTCTTTGGTATGATTTCGGTTTGAATAATTTTTGAAAGCCCATATTCGAGCATATTTTTATGGTCTTGCCAATCGTTCGGTGCATTAAGGGTCACCGCGATTACATACTTGCCATCGCGCTTAACAGCAGACACCAGACACCGACCCGATTTTTTGGTAAAACCCGTTTTAACCCCCACGCACCCATCAACACTTTTTAGAAGTTTATTATGGTTTATAAGTGCGCGTCTATAAGGCGGATTACCATAATTTAAAACCGCGCTTTTGCTACCTACCGCCTTTGCAAAATCTTCATTTTGCATTGCATATTTTGTAAGCATTGCCAAATCGTAAGCCGAAGTATAATGGTTTTCATCATCAAGCCCTGACGGTGTAACAAAGTTTGTATCTTTAAGCCCAATTTCCTTTGCTTTTCGGTTCATAAGTTCTGCAAAGTCCCCAATACTACCCGCCACTACAATCGCAATAGTATTTGCCGCATCATTCCCCGATGCCAGCATTAAACCGTAAAGCAAATCGTGAAGTGTCACCTTATCGCCAACGAGCAAACCCATTGACGAACCTTCAACTCTCACCATTTCGGCAGTGACCGTTATTTCGCGTTCTAAATTGCCGTATTCACAAAGCAAAAGCCCTGTCATTATTTTGGTGGTGCTCGCCATTGGCAAACGCTCGTTATGGCTTTTGGAAAATAAAACTTCACCCGTATCACCGCAAATGACAACCGCCGCTTTCGCCGAAACATCTAATGCTGAAACAGTTATTGGAAGCGATACAATTATAATTATTAAAACAGTAAAAACCGAAACCAGTCTTTTCACAAAACACACCCCGTTTTAAATTTATTAAAACAAGGTTTTTGTTATGACTTGTATTACTTATCTTTGTCCTTTGAAAAAATTTCTTTTGCCTTATCAATAATTTCGGGTGCCATTGTAACAGCCTTTTCAAGAGTGGTAAGCTCGTTATAAATAGGCACCATTTTAACGTTGCCGTCCTTTATTACCATAAACGCAATGGGAGAAACGGTGACACCTGCACCACTACCGCCGCCGAAAAGGCCCTGCTGATTTTTGGTTGCAAAGTCGCTACCGCCGGTTGCAATACCATAGGCCACCTTTGAAACAGGTATTAAGGTTAAGCCGTCTACAACAATAGGGTCACCTGTAATAACATCGGCATTAACCATCGCCTTTAATTTGTCCATTGTAGTGTCTAAAATTGCTTGGATTTTATTATCGCTCATTATAATTCATTCCTTAGACTAAAATTTTTATATTCTTTTAATGCCTTAAAGGCGATTATCAACAGTAAAAGCGCATTTGCCTTAACATCAAAAGAAGTGGTGAAAACACTTTCATTTTGTTTAAAGCCCGCTTCAACAATTATCTGCTTTAGCTTAATATTTAGGTTTTGATCGATAAAAGAAAGCACCGGATATACAATACCACAAACCGCACCATATTCTATTGCTGTCATTGCGGCATCTTCACCCACAACAATTAACTCAAGTTTGAATTTTCTGAATCTGATTTTTAAAAGCTGGGGTTTAATTTCGGTTATAACCTTGCCGGCAAAATCGAACACTTCTTTTATTGCGCCCTTAAAACCGTGTTTTGCTTTAAGCTTCGCAAATATACCCAACTCTTTTGCTTTGGGTTTAGGTTCATTATTTTCGGATTTTTCCTTTTTAGTTTTGTTTTTTTCTTGCTTTTCTTTTAATTTATAAACCGTTATACCTAAAAATTTAACCTTAAGAAAAAAATCATCTTCAAACTTAATCTGGGCGGTAATAGGCAAAAGCAAAATTAATGCTATCAGCAATAAAATACCGCCGATAATATAAAGCGCTACCACTACAACACCCCTTTTCAGTTATTTTTGGCAAAAATTTGAAAATTATTCTTCAGTTAAGGTTAACTGTTCACCTACATCGTTAATTTCACCGTCTTCTTGGTTTTTAGGAAGTGGTGGTAATTCGCTCAGGTCACCCAATTCAAAGCAACGCAAGAAATTTTTGGTGGTACCGTAAAGCAAAGGCTTGCCGGGAAGTTCAAGACGGCCGCGTTCTTCAACAAGACCTTTTTCAATAAGGGTGGTAACAACGCTAGAACAGTCCACACCGCGCACCTGTTCAATAAACGATTTAGTAACAGGTTGGTTATAAGCCACAACCGCCAAAACTTCTAAAGCGGCGTTAGACAATGGTGTTCTGCGCTTAATATCAAAGGCTTTTTTAATATATTCGCTATATTCAGCCTTAGTGGTAAGTTGGTAAGCGTTATCAAGTCTTACAAGCTTAATGCCGCTATCATCTTTTTCGAGCTTTTCGGCTAACATATCCATAATTTCAACCGTTTTGTTGGGGGTAATTTCAAACACTTGTGTAAAACGGTCTATACTAAGCGGTTCGCCGCTAGCAAAAAGCACGGCTTCAAACGCTTTTACAAGTTCATTTTTGGTCATTTGCGTTTACGCTCCTTAATTAACGAAATTTCTTGGTCTTCGCCATCACCCGTTACAACCACACGGTTAGCTTTACAAAGTTCAAGCACCGCCAAAAATGTTGCTACCATTTCAGAACGGCTTTCGGCGTTGCCGTAAAGTTCAACAAGTTTTTTTCGGTTACCCTTCCAAAGGCTGCGAATAACAAAGACAATTTTGGTTGAAACTGCAACAATTTTCTTTGCAACAATCTTTGTAAATGGCGCGGTAGATGGCGGCAAACGGCGTTTACCCCTGCCAACAGCCGAAATATAAGCATCAAACACAACCTGTTTATCGTGTTTTAAAACATAAGTCTTGTCTACTTCAACATCAGCGGGAAGGCGCACGAATAAATCAAAACCGCCCTGCATCTCGCCAAACTTTTTGGCCATTTGCTGACAAACCAAATATTCGAGCAGTTCACCCGTAAGTTCTTCCTTTAACTTAACCACTTCGTCGTGCTTAGGCAAAAGGCTTACGGTTTTTATGTACAAAAGGCGCGATGCCATTTCCAAAAAGTCGCTCGAAATTTCCATCTCGCCTTCTTTAACGGCTTCAATCTGTGCGAGATATTGGTCGATAAGTTCCAAAAGCGGAATATCATAAATATTATATTTATTACGCGCAATAAGCTGCAGTAATAAATCAAGCGGGCCTTCAAACCCTTCCAGTTTATAATTTAAAACCTGTTCCATCTAAAACCTCAAAAAAACATAAACGGTAACGAAGCAACCGTATTAATTAAATTTAAAATTAATCCTGATGCTAAATTAAGCGGTCTATCCAAAACATCAGTAGCAATTATTAAAAGCATTGCAAACATTAAAATGCGTTCATATTGCATAACCTTAAAATAATATTTATCGGGCAAAACAGCAAACAAAATACGCGAGCCGTCAAACGGGGGTATCGGAATCATATTGAAGACAGCCAAAAAAACATTAATTTGTGCAATGCTCACGAAGAACATATAAATGTAAATTGCCGCCACACCAAGTGCCGCACCAAAGGTTAAAACCGCATTCGCAAAAAATAATGCAACCGTTGCGACAATAATGTTCATAGCAGGGCCCGCAAAAGCAGTTATCGCCATACCGATTTTAGGGTTGTTAAAATTGCGTGGATTAATCTGCACAGGCTTTGCCCAGCCAATGCCGAAAAGAATAATACACAAAGCACCGATATAATCAATATGAGCAAAGGGATTAAGGGTTAAACGGCCCGTGTAACGTGGTGTGGGGTCACCAAGCTTTGTTGCCACAAAACCATGCGCCCATTCGTGTATTGGAAGTGTTAAAAACACAACAACTAAAGATGAAATTAAACTTACAACAAGACCAATCGGGTCAAAATTGCCCGAAAGAATTTCCTGCAACAAGACATATCACTCCAAATTAGCATATTATTAGTTATATTATAATATAAAATGGCGAAAAAGACAAGAAAAAAATCACCCAAGGTTTTAACCTTTAGGTGATTTGAAAATTATAAGCGTTTTTTAACAAAACTAAGCATTTTTTCAAAAAACACTTTAAAAAATCTAAAGTTAATTACAAACAGTACCAAGAAGCAAACTGCCTGAACGGGATAGTTAAACGGTAATCCGAAAAGCATATACCCAATTTGGAAAAGCACAATAAGGCTATTAATAGAAACCGTCACAAAATGCGTTTTAAACGGAATATATTTTTTAGCATCATAAGTGCGGATAACAAACACCGCAAGGTAACTTACAAAGGTGGCGATTGCCGCGCCCTGTGAACCGATTTTTGGTATTAACAAAAGGTTTAAAGCAATATTTAAAGCCGCGCCAACCATTGTGGTTAAAAACGAATTTTTACTGCGTTTTTCTACCACATAAACCGAGCCCATAAAGTTTGCAAACGCGCTGAACACCATTGCAAGGGACAACATTGGTACAAACTTCCACGCCGAATAAAAGCTTTCGGTTGTGAGAATTTTAATCATCGGTACCGCCAAAACGGTAATTGCCGAGCCTGCTAAAAACATTACACTTTGGAAAGATGCCCAAACCTTACCATAAAATTCGATATGCTCATTTTTATCGTTTTCAGACTCACTTATAGCCGAAAACTGCCACGCCTGCATAAACACAGTAGAAATTAGGGTTAATACCGTTGGCAATTTGTTTGAAACAGCATAAATGCCATTTTCCGCTTCTCCCAAAAACCAAGTAACCATATATCGGTCTGACACACTTGTGACCCACCAAAAAATGGTGGCAGGTATCATTGGTATACTGAAGGCAAGCATTTGTTTCAGGGTGGATTTGTCGGGCTTTAAAACAATTTCGCGCCAAAGTTTTTCTTTTGAGAAAATAAGAAGCGAAGTAAGTCCGTCAGCTAAAGCAACCGACAAAACATAACCCGTAATACCAAAATGAAATACCGCCAAAAACAGTATGTTAAACACAATTACAAGCGCGGTATTAATTATACCCTGTACCGCAAAAAAGGCAGTTTTATTTTTGGCGCGTATAAACTGCGCACAAAGTGAATGATAGCAGGATGCCATTGTATAAATAACAATAAGCCACAAATAACTTCGTAGCTGTTGTGAAATTGCCAAAAGCGGAGCAATAACTAAAAACAGCAGACCACCAAGAGTAATTGTATAAAGTCCTGCCGAAAAAACACTTTTTTTATCGTGATTGCTGTCAATAGCAAAACGGAAAACACCGTTTGTAATACCAAGCGAAATTATTGGCAATAAAAGGTTGCAGGTTTGTGTGATAATATCGGCTGTGCCAAATTCGGCAGTGGTAAGATAACCCGTATAAAAGCGCACCATAAAGAACACCAACAGCTTTGAGCCGATGGTGCCTAGACTTATAAGCGCTGTATTTGAAACCAAGGTTTTGTATTTGTTCATAAACTTATACTTCCCATTATTTTACATCTTATTAATGATACTTTATTTTAAGTCACCTGTCAAGTCGCGAGTTGTATATATCTGGCCGCCGCATAACCCACAATTCCACCGTACTGAACCAAATACCAATCCGGCACACTTGCAAAAATTGTCACTTCTGCCCCGTTTGGAATCCTACCAACTATAAATGCATCAGTAGTCGGTCTGGTTCTAACATTAAGATGTCCGCCGTTAGTCCTTACACTTCCAACCCTTATAGGCTGTGGTAAATTAAATGGAATACCAAAATATTCAGCAAGCGACTGTGTAAGAGTTCTTGCAATTAAATCAATATTTTCCCTAACCCAATCTGCATCTTGTTGGTTATCGTGGTACCCTATTTCAATCAACACCCCGGGAGCGCGCACACGGGCAACTTCGCCAAGCGAAGTAGTGGGGACTGTTTTCACATTATCCGGCAGCGGATAGATTTGTTTGAAATTTTGCACAAGAATATCTGCAAATTTTTTACCCTGAGTACTTGTCGGATAATAATAAACTTCTATCCCACGACGACTGCCATTACCCGAAGCGGTAGCGTTTGAATGAAGTGCCAAATGCAAATCAAAAACGCCGCTATTCGATGCTGCAATTGAACTTGCGGCATTCATTTCAGGTGTATTTCTCACAAACTGAATACCGCTTGCCGCTAAATACGGTTCCATTGCGTCGGCAATCAAATTCATATAATACTCTTCGTTACCGCCGCCTACATAAGGGTTAAATTCCTGCGTGGACGGGCTTAAATAAATTGTTGGCATAAAAAACATCCTTTCATTTCAAATTATGAAACGAAAGGATGTTATATGTTAAATATTAAGCCCTTCGGCAGATTTTTTCACCACCGACAAAAACCAACAATAAAGGGCTTCACCAAGCTCTTGATAAATTGGGTCACCGTCGTGTGAGCAAAGCATAGCGAAGGTCTGTCCCATTCGCCTTTCAAGGTCGAACCCGCGGCGGAAAACAAGATAATAAAACGAAAATGCACCTGTATCAGTAGATGTTTTATAAAGTTCATCATCTTTGCTCTTAAGCGTATCAAGAAAACTTTTCTGAGCAATACCTACAACAGTATCATCGGGGGCAAATTCTTCAAAACCGACAGTTGCAGTAAAGGAAATTAGCAATCTGCGCTGAATTAAAATATCGTTACCAATTTCTTCCGATAATGGATTTTCATTAGCATCGGCAATAAATTCAAGCGCAACATCCCTACCCCACTGTTCAGCCTTTGTCTGCACTTCGTCAGAAACTTTTTCAAGCTTAGCGGGATTATTAAGATTTTTCTTTACATCTAGTGACGGCTTGTCACCTACGATTTTAATGTCTTCATCTAAAAACAATTAAATCATTCCTTTATTGTAAACTCTTGAGAGCCTGCGCCAACTGGTCAGGACAAGAAGTGCCTTTAAACCCACATTTAATACCTTCAAGACGGGTAATAACTTCACCTATTTCCATTCCTTCAACAAGTGCCGAAATGCCTTTTGTGTTGCCGTTACAGCCACCTTCAAAGCGAAGGTTGTAAACCTTACCGTCTTCTATATCAGCAGTGATTGTCCTAGAACAAACTCCATTAGTTTTATATGAAAGTTTCATTTAAAATATTCCTATCTATCCTTAAACTTATTGCTTCTTACAGGGTGACGAAGCTTTCTTAAAGCTTTTGCTTCAATCTGACGAATGCGTTCACGGGTTACATTAAATTCAGAGCCCACTTCTTCCAAGGTATGGCATCTGCCGTCCATAAGACCAAAACGCAAACGGATAACAGCTTCTTCACGGGGAGTAAGAGTTTTTAGAACACCATCAATATCTTCATTAGTAATAGTTTTCAAAGCCGCTTCATCGGGCGCCAAAGCATCTTCATCACGGATAAAATCCATAAGGCGTGAATCTTCTTCAGGGCCGATAGGTGTTTCCATAGAAACTGGTTCCTGAGCGACACGCATAATTTCGCGTACGCGTTCAACAGGAAGCTCCATCTTTTCGGCAATAAGTTCTTCGCTGGGTTCAGAACCATTTTCGTGCAATAACTGACTTTGAATTTTCTTTAAACGGTTAATAGTTTCAACCATATGAACAGGAATACGAATGGTTCTTGCTTGGTCAGCAATTGCGCGAGTAATGGCTTGTCTTATCCACCAAGTAGCATAGGTTGAGAACTTAAAGCCCTTTGTATAGTCGAATTTATCAACTGCTTTAATAAGACCAACATTACCTTCCTGAATTAAATCAAGGAAATACATACCACGGCCAACATATTTTTTAGCAATGCTTACAACAAGACGAAGGTTTGCTTCGGTAAGGCGCTGCTTAGCATACTCACTGCCTTCGCTGATTTTAACAGCAAGTTCAATTTCTTCATCAGAAGACAAAAGCGGAACACGACCAATTTCACGAAGATAAACCTTGACAGGGTCATCAAGTGACATATTGTCAAAATTAGTGTCGTCATCAACAATAGCATCAACATCGACATCCACTTCTTTAAGTTCTTCTTCGGTGGGTTCTTCATCAAAATCAAGGTCTAAAACAGTGGGTTCGGAAAAAAGTTCGTCCAAATCTTCGGGCGCATTTTCAATATCGTGAATACTTTCTTCCTTAACATCCATTTCTTCAATATCGCTATTTATAAGTTTTTCTTCCTTTTTTGTTTTAGCCATTTTTAATTCTCCTTCATTTTTTCTTATCAATAATGCTCTTAAGCTGCGCCGCCCAATCTTCAACAGAAGTTTCGGCAGGATTTTGCGCATTTAATCGCTCGTTTTCTTCTAATATTACCTTAACACAGTCTTTTAATACAGTTTTAGGCACATTCCCACCTTTATCGGCATTTTGTAACACCACAAGATGTCCCACTTCGGCAGGTAATAGCTTCTGCGCGAAAATCGAAACATCAAGCGTTCTGCCGTCATTAAAGGCTTCACACATAATTTCGTATATTCTGCGGTTAAGGGAAGTCACCATTTTATCAGGTGTAAGACTTTCTTTTATTTCGTTATAAAAATCGGGATGCTGCCACAAAATGGAAATCACAGTTTCTTCTGCAGCTGTACCCTTCACAGAATTACGCCTTTCGGGGTTGATATCATCCTTTGAAAACTTCGGGTGAATAACTTCATTAATTTCCGCTTTTTTTACAGCGCGGATATTCTTTTTACGAAGTTCGTCAACCTTTGCCGTTAAAGCAGTACGCGAAACGCCGTATTTATCACAAAGTCTGCCAATATAAATATCGCGTTCCATAACATCGTCGGTTGTAGCAATTATCTCTGCCGAAAGGTTTAGATATTTGAGCCGTCCGTCGTCGTTAGTTAAATCAAGCCCTTGTGCCGCCATAAGCAATTTATATTCCATATTGCTTACAGCACCTTCTAAAAGTGCCTTAAAGCGATCCGGCCCCTGTGTTTTAATGTATTCATCAGGATCTTTGCCGTTTGGTATTGAAACCACACGCACAGAAAGACCGGTATTTCGTAAAATTTCTTCAGCCCGCTTAATTGCCTTTTGACCTGCTGCATCGGCGTCAAGCATAAGCACAATTTCTTTTGTGTAACGGGCAATTAAATTTGCCTGTTCGTTAGTAAACGCGGTGCCCAAAGGTGCAACAACATTTTCAAACCCCGCCTGATGAAGCGAAATAACATCCATATTACCTTCAACCAAAATCATCTGCTCACTGCAGAAGTTTTTGGCATAATTTATACCGAAAAGGTTTTCGCTTTTTTTATAAACAGGTGTGTCCGACGTGTTAACGTACTTCGCCGTTTCCTTATCTGCACCCGGCATAGCGCGACCGCTAAAGCCGACAATATTGCCCCTTATATTAATTATTGGGAACATTGCGCGTTTTCTGAAGCGATCATAAAAGTTGCCACGCTGACTTACACCCACAACGTTTGCAGTTACCATATCGCTTTCACTGTAACCTTTTGTCTTTAGATGTTTAATCAACGCATCAAAACTGTCAGGCGCGGCGCCAAGGCCGAAATGCTTAATTGTTTTTAGCGACAAACCGCGGTTTTTATAATAGTCAAGCGCCCATTTGCCCTCATCACTCATTAAATAATTGTGGAAAAACTTAGCGGTTTCACGGTTAATGTCATAAACG
>JAZKXN010000072.1:0-29309 GCA_045611605.1 Acutalibacteraceae bacterium | reverse complement strand
TATTTTTTTGTTTATGTATGATATACTTATTATGAATTGTTATATATATAAATTATGGGTGATTTTATGGATTTTAAAATTCAAGACAACAACAAAGAAAACCTTGATTCAAAACAAGGTAATATCATATACGGACGTAACCCTGTTATGGAGGCTTTGCGTTCAGGTCGCGAAATAGACCGCCTACTTATAGCTCACGGCGTAACAGGCGGCTCGGTTACCGCTATTCGCGCTAAGTGTGCCGCTCGCGGAATACTAATTAAAGAAATCAGTCCTCAAAAATTAGATTACTACTGCGGTGGCGCTAACCACCAGGGCGTTGCGGTTATGATAGCAAGCCAAGAGTACTCTACCGTTGAGGAAATACTAAAAACTGCCGAGGAACGCGACGAAAAACCATTTATCGTAATTTGCGACGAAATTGAAGACCCCCACAACCTTGGCGCAATTATTCGTACAGCTGAGGCTTGCGGTGTGCACGGCATCATTATTCCAAAGCGTCGTTCGGCATCGCTTAACGCTACCGTTGAAAAAACTTCGGCAGGCGCGCTGGCCTATATGAAGGTTGCTCGCGTTACCAACATTTCAAACACCATTGACGAGTTAAAAGAAAAAGGTATTTGGGTATTCGGCGCCGATATGGATGGTGCTCCTTATACACAAACCGACTACGACATCCCCTGTGCTATCGTTATTGGTAACGAGGGCAAGGGCATTGGCACACTGGTTGCTAAAAAGTGCGACGGCATTATATCACTTCCTATGTGCGGTCAAATCAATTCGCTTAACGCGTCGGTTGCCGCAGGCGTACTTATGTACGAGGTTGTAAGAAAAAGAAAAAACTAATTTAAAATTGGTGGGAAAATAAATGGGATTTTTCTCTAAAAGAAAAGATGAAAACAATGGTTTTATTATCAACACTGATGATGATCCAATTAAAATAACGGGTGATAAAAACCTGGCTCCTCACGCTTTTACTGCCGATGAGGTTTCGGGCCTTTGGATATTTGGTGACGATAACCAACACTATCAAAACAACGCACTCGATTCGCTAAAAAAGCGTATGAACGCATCCGAAAATGCTACTAACAAAACCAAATCAACCAAGACAGAAATAAAAGCAAAAACAACCAAGCTAGAGCTAAAACCCGAAAAAAAATCAACCGACAAGGTTGAAACTAAGGTCGAGGAAAACCTCGAAGAAAAGGCTGAAGAAAAGACCGAAAACAAGGTTGAAATCAAAACAGAAGCGCCAAAAGAAAAATCTGCTCCTGCTATTGTTATTCTGGAAAAGTCACTTGTTGAAAAGGTTAAAAGATACACCATTGACGAACAAGGACATAATGTTACCGAAACGCAAAAGCCACTTTATGAGCTTGAAAGCGTTGCAGAAATACTAAAAAACAATAGCGAAAGCGCTATAAAAAATCTTTCAAAAAAATATGGTCTTGATTTTGTTGTAGAAGATTTAGGCAAAAACCAAAATACTATGCCACCTGTGGCAAAAGAAAAAAAAGCAGAGTTTACTCCGCCTAAGGATACAAACAACGTTACCCCCGCATTTGCGCAAATGGTAAACGATGCCGAGGTTCGCGAAAGCCGTAAGATTTATGAAAATCTTTTTGAGGAAAAAAAGCAAAAAGAAATTCCCGACATTAGCGTGCCCGATATTTCGGATATAGACACCAAAGAGGTTGGTATTTCTAACGAAAACCCAATTTCAAACACCGCGACAATTCGTTTTACACCGGTAAAAGACCACAAGGGCAATACCGACCACATAACCATCACCAGCATAACAAAGCACATTGACCTTGGTGATAATATTCCCGAGGATATAGTAAGTCACTCTGCTCCGCAGCTTGAGCACACTGATTTTGACGAATTCGAACCGCAAAGCGAATACGTTGACAACCAAAGTGGTAAAAAAATACTTTTATCGCTCGCAAAGAAAAAGCGTTCTTATTTTTTGAGCAGTTTTTTCTCTGCGCTTGCAATAATTGCACTCTCCTTCTTCTTTTTACCATCTTTGCACAATTTTAGGCTTTACAATTCGCAAAGCGCAATGATTACCTGTACTGTGTTTTTGTTTGTGTCGGTTGTAGCAAATATCGGTATGTTTGCCGATTTTAAAAATCTAGTAACCAAGCGCGCCGGTTTTGATACAATAGCTTCTTTACACTCGCTGCTTGCTTTATCGCTCGGCGCCATTTCTACATTTACAAATCACGATTCTTTTTTACTAATATACCTATGCGCTATCACACTTTTTATCCGCGCAATATTTAGGTTTAGGGCAACCTCTGCAAAGCACTCTAGCCTTAAAAAAATAGTAAATGATAATCCCAAAAATGCCGTAACGCTTATAAACGACCCCGCAACCACCTTTGCTATGGCAAAGCACTCTATCGAAGGTGACATTTTAGTAGCGGCGCACAAAAAGACTCGCTTTGTCGAGAATTTTATGAAGCATTACGATTATCACGCTACTATGTCGGGTAAAGTTTCGGTTGTTTTTTTCGTAACATTAGCACTAGCTTTAACATGCGGAATGATTGCATTCTTTTTAGAAAACAATATATACGCCGCTATCTTTGCCGCTACAACCATTACAAGCATTGCGACTATGCCTACCGCATTTCTTATAGATAGCCTACCATTATCATCGGCCGCTAAAAAACTAAATAGCAAGGGCGCTATGATAGCCGGCATTTATGCTGCCGAAAAAATCGAAAACGCTAATGCCGCGGTTATCAACATTAACGATATTTTCCCTAAAGGCACAATAACCCTACACGATATGAAAGTTTTGTCAAACAACAATATCGATGCTATTTTACTACGCGCCGCTTCTCTTACAAAAGCGGTCGGAAGTCCGCTTAATCCAATTTTTGAAGAAATCGCAGGCACAAACGATTCCTACTCTATTCCCGATTCCGACACCGTTAAGTACGAAAAAAATCTTGGTATATCGGGTTGGGTAGATAATGAACCTATGTTTATAGGCAACCGCTCTCTAATGCAGGCGCACGGAATCGAAATACCAAGTCTTGAGGTTGACAAAAAGATTTTGCGCCAGGGCTATTTCCCTGTTTACGTTGCTACGGCAAGCACCGCCTGCGCGCTTATAATTATACAATATAACGTTGATCCCGTCGTTACCAAAGAGCTTCACAAGATTACCGATCTTGGTGTTTTATTGCTTGTTGAAAACTGCGATCCAAACGTTAACGAAGCAATGTTATGCGACTACTTCGACCTTTATGAAGATTCGGTTAAAGTAATGTCAAACGCGGGGTTACACATGTATAAAAATGCCGTTCCCGACACACAAAGCTGCTCGTCTCCTGCTATTTTCCGCGGCTCTAGTCTTAACTTTATCAAAATAGTAAATTGCGCCACCAATATAAACAAAAGTAACCGCTTACTTACTGTATTTTATTCTATTTTTGCAATATTTGGCGCTCTTTACTTTGTATATTCGGCCTTTTCGGGTTATAAATCTATGCCCGATGCCGAACTTGTCTTGCTATATAGTCTTGGTACAACTGCTTTATCAATAATCGGTTTTCTCATTCGAAAACCGTAGGAGGAATAAAAAATGGAAAACAAACAAAAATTTTACATCACAACCGCGATTGCTTACGCGTCGCGCAAACCACACATAGGCAACGCTTATGACATTGTGCTTGCCGATATGATAGCCCGTTACAAAAAGATGATGGGCTTTGACGTATATCTAATGACAGGCTCTGACGAGCACGGCCAAAAGATAGAAGAATACGCAAAAGCTGACGGCATTTCTCCAAAAGAGTTTGTTGATAACGCTGCCGCTAATATTAAGGCGGTTTGGGACTCGCTTGATACCTGCTATGATAAATTTATTCGTACCACCGACGATTACCACGAAGACGCGGTTCAAAAGATATTTAAAAAGCTTTATGAACAAGGCGATATCTACAAAAGCACCTACGAAGGCAAGTACTGCGTGCCTTGCGAATCTTTCTATACCGAAAGCCAGCTTATAGACGGCAAATGCCCTGACTGTGGTCGTGAGGTTATCGACTCTAAAGAAGAGGCATATTTCCTGCGCCTTTCTAAATATCAAGACCGTCTTGTAGAGTATTTTGAGCAAAACCCAGACTTTATTCAGCCTGTTTCTCGCAAAAACGAAATGCTCAACAACTTTATCAAACCCGGTCTTCAAGACCTCTGCGTTTCACGTTCTTCCTTTAAGTGGGGCGTGCCTGTAAGTTTTGACGACAAACACGTTATCTACGTTTGGATTGACGCTCTTTCTAACTATATCACCGGCGTTGGTTATAACCCGGACGGTAGCAGCGAGCAGTACGCAAAGCTTTGGCCTGCTGATTTGCACGTTATTGGTAAAGATATTGTTCGTTTCCACACTATTTACTGGCCGATTATTCTTATGGCTCTTGGTGAACCACTACCAAAGCAGGTTCTAGGTCATCCATGGGTACTTGTAGGCGAGGACAAAATGTCTAAATCAAAGGGTAACGTTATCTATGCCGATGAGCTTGCCGCTCGTTTTGGCATTGATGCCGTTCGTTACTACTTACTTAGTGAAATTCCATTTACAAACGATGGTACTATCACCTACGAAAGCTTTATTACCAAGTTTAACTCTGACCTTGCAAACACACTAGGTAACCTTGTTAATCGTACGGTTGCTATGACCAACAAGTATTTTGGTGGCAAGGTAACTGCTCCTGCTACTAACGAAGAACTCGACAACGAGCTTATCGCAACCGCGCAGGAAACTATTGACAAATACTATAAGTTGATGGACGCTTACCGCAACGCCGACGCTTGCGAGTGTGTTATGAACTTTGCAAAGCGCTTAAATAAATACATTGACGAGACAACCCCTTGGATTCTTGCCAAGGACGAGGCTACTCTCCCTCGTCTTAACGCAGTGCTTTACAACCTACTTGAAGGTATTAGACTTCTTGGCATTATGCTCACCCCTGTTATTCCATCAAGCTGCAAGAGTGTCGCATCCCAAATCAATAGCGACAACACCGAGCTTTCATTTGGTAAGGTGGGCGAATTTACCGTTGGCGAGGCTACACCACTCTTTGCGCGTATAGATATGCCAAAGGTACTAGAAGAAATTGCCGCAGAACAGGCTAAAAAAGCCGAAGAAGCAGCAAAAGCTGAAAACGTAGTAAAACTACCCGAAATCTCTATCGACGATTTTGCAAAGGTTGAACTTACCACCGCTAAAATAGTAGCTTGCGAGCCTATTCCAAAGGCTAAAAAGCTCCTAAAACTTACCCTTAACGATGGTAGCGGTAAACCACGCACAGTAGCGTCTGGTATTGCTAAATACTATACCCCTGACGAGCTTATCGGTCGCAACGTAATCGTTGTATCAAACCTAAAGCCCGCAACACTTTGCGGCGTTGAGTCAAGCGGTATGATATTAGCGGCAGACTGTCCAAATGACGAGGTTAAGGTTATCTTTGTTGACGATATTCCAGAAGGTTGCAAAATTAGATAATGTATAGCGAAGATTTAAAAAACTCCTACCCTATTTTTGACACACACTGTCACTACGAGGACGAGCGTTTTGACCCCATACGCGACGAGCTGTTTCGCGAGATGCACCAAAACGGCGTTTGTGGTATAGTTACCTGCGGTTGTGACCAAAATTCGTCTAGAGCGGCTATCAAAATGGCCGAGGATTATGACTTTGTCTATGCGGCGGTGGGTATTCATCCCGGCAGTATAGATAGCGGCACAACCCCCGAACAAATACGCGAGCTTGCGCAACACCCAAAATGCGTTGCGATTGGTGAAATCGGTCTTGATTATTATTGGGTTAGTGATAACAAGCAAAAACAAATCGAAATCTTTGAAAAGCAAATTGCTATTGCAAAAGAGCTTGATTTTCCGATTATAGTCCACGACCGCGATGCGCACGGTGACACGCTAGAGATACTAAAAAACCACAAGCCAAAGGGCGTTGTGCATTGTTACTCAGGCAGTGTAGAAATGGCGGAAGAAATAATTAAGCTTGGGTTATATATCGGCGTTGGCGGTGTTATCACCTTTAAAAATGCCAAGAAATTACCCGACGTGGTAAAGATGATTCCCGACGAGTTATTGCTGGTTGAGACCGATTGCCCCTATCTTGCCCCCGAACCATACAGAGGCAAGTTGTGTCACTCGGGACTAATAAAATATACCGCCGAAAAAATCGCCGAAATACGCGGTACAACACCAGAGGAAATACTAACCCTCACCGTAAAAAACGCAAAAAGATTATTTAACCTTTAATTCCATAATTTTCAACTTTCAATTTTCAATTCTCAATTTATAATCATCCCGCTAAACGCAAAAACTATTGCTGAAAGTGGGGTGATTTTTGTGAACGATAAGAACAAGAAAGACCAAAACAAAAACGAAAACAAGAAAAACGACAATAAGTATGATAATAAAAAATAAAAAGGAAGGCTAAACGCCTTCCTTTTTCATGTTAAATCAAAGATTTAAATTTTCTGCTACTGCCTTTCGCACTACCGACAAGAACCAGCAGTATAGTGCCTCGCCAAGTTCTTGGAAAATCGGGTCGCCATCGTGCGAGCAAAGCATTGCAAAGGTTTGACCAATGCGACGCTCTACCTCACTACCTCTGCGGAAAGCAAGATAGTAAAACGAAAACGCGCCCGTATCGCTAGAGGTTTTGTAAAGTTCGGAGCTATGCTTGTTTATAGTATCAAGAAAGCTCTTTTGCGCAATACCGTCTAGCGTATCGTTACCAATATATTTTTCAAAGCCTGCGGTTGCGGTAAATGAAAGCAACAAGCGTCTTTGTACTATCATATCAAAATCGCGGAATTCCTCATCAATCTCGGTTTCGGCATCACGAATAAAACTGTTTGCAACAGCCTTGCCTATGGCCTTTGCGGCCTTAATCTGTTCAGAACTCACAGACGAATTCTGCACAGCTGTATTTTTATTGCGACGAACGTCCTCGGATGGCTTATCACCCGCAATTTTTACATCTAAATCATCTGTTAGCACTTAAAATCACCTTTTTCTTACTGTCCGTTTTTATAGCTTTTTAATGCCTCTGCAAGTTGAGCCGGACAAGACGTGTTTTTAAATCCGCACTTTATATCTTCTAGTCGCTCAATAACATCGTCTATTTCCATACCCTCGACAAGAGCGGCAATACCTTTTAGATTGCCGTTACAACCGCCATAAAACGATACTCCTTTTATGGTGTTGTCCTCTATTTCAACATCGATACTTCTTGAGCAAACCCCATTAGTTTTATATGTGAATTTCATTAAATTTATGCCTCTTATCTGTCTTTGAACTTATTGCTTCTTACAGGATGACGTAGCTTGCGAAGCGCCTTTGCCTCGATTTGACGAATACGCTCACGTGTTACGTTAAACTCGGTGCCAACCTCTTCAAGAGTGTGGCAACGACCATCTTTAAGACCAAAACGCAAACGAATTACAGACTCTTCACGTGGAGAAAGCGTACGAAGAACTGCGTCGATATCTTCGTTAGTAATTGTCTTTAAAGCTGCATCGTCAGGTGCTAGAGCATCTTCGTCACGAATGAAGTCCATAAGACGAGAATCTTCCTCTGGACCGATTGGTGTTTCCATAGAAACAGGCTCCTGAGCTACACGCATAACCTCGCGCACACGCTCAACAGGACAATCCATTTCTTTAGCAATAAGCTCTTCGCTTGGCTCATAGCCGTTTTCGTGCAAAAGTTGAGTTTGAATCTTTTTAAGACGATTGATTGTTTCAACCATGTGAACCGGAATACGAATAGTTCTTGCTTGGTCGGCAATAGCGCGGGTAATAGCCTGTCTAATCCACCAAGTAGCATAGGTTGAGAACTTAAAACCTCTGGTGTGGTCGAATTTTTCTACCGCTTTAATAAGACCTACGTTACCCTCTTGAATAAGATCTAGGAAATACATACCGCGGCCAACGTATTTTTTAGCAATACTTACAACAAGACGAAGGTTTGCTTCTGTAAGACGCTTTTTAGCGTATGCGTCGCCCTCTTTAATCTTTATTGCAAGCACTGTTTCCTCTTCGGAGGTAAGAAGCGGAACTCGACCAATCTCGCGAAGATAAACACGAACCGGATCATCAAGCGACATATTTTCAAGCGCGGTATCATCATCAAGATTATCAATATCTACCTCTTCGAGTTTAAGCTCGTCCTCGTTAGGTTCATCATCGAAATCGCGCTCTAAAATATCAGAATCAGAAAGATTGTTAAGATCTGCCTCGGTAGGCTCTTCGTCGGCAAGATTATCCAATTCATCTATTGAATCTTTTTTCTCTGCCGCCTCTAAAATTGCGTCTGCCTCCATCTCTAGTTCTTCATTTGTTGCTTTCTTTGTCTTATTTTCTGCCATTGTCAGTTCCCCTTTTCTTTGCATTTATTATCTGTTGTAAATTTTCTGCCCAATCGTCAACAGACATATTTTTTGTATCTTTTGTTTTAATTTTAATACCCTCATCTAATATTACCTTTATGCTGTCCTTTAATACAAGAAGGGCGTTTTTATCACCTTTTTCGCTATTCGCAAGGTACGATAGATAACCCATCTCCGAAGGATTTAGCATTTCGCCAAAATACATTAAGTCAAGATTTCTACCTGCTTCTATACACTCACAAAGCGTTTTGTATATTCGGCGATTTATCACACTTATCATATCATCGGGCTTTAACCGTTCTGCCGCAGTACTATAAAAATCAGGATGCTGCAAGAGTACTGCTAAAACTGTTTCTTCTGCCGCTACTGCCGCAGGATACATACGCTTTTCTGGATTAACCTCGCTCTTGTCTATTTTAGGATGAGTGATTTCATCAAACACTTTTTTCTCGTGTTGTTTAATCTTTTTCTTCCGTATGTCATTAACCTTTGTTTCTAGTGCGGTACGCGAAACGCCGTACTTGTCTGAAAGCCTTCCTATATAAAGGTCGCGAGTCATAACATCGTTAGAATTGGCTATAATTTCGGCCGCGCGAGCAAGATACTTTAACTTGCCGTCGTCTTGAGTAATGTCAATACCCTCAACCGCAGTAAGTAGCTTATACTCTATTTCACTAGCGGCACCCTCAAGCAAAGCCTTAAACCGCGCCGCGCCGTGCTTTTTGATGTATTCATCGGGGTCCTTGCCGTCCGGCAACACCACAACTCTAATATCAAGACCAGTGTTTTGTAATATCTCGCTAGCTCGTCGAACTGCCTTTTGTCCGGCCGCATCCGAGTCCATTATAAGCACAATTTCTTTTGTGTATCGCGATAACAACTTGGCTTGCTCATCTGTAAATGCAGTTCCAAGCGCCGCTACCGTGTTTTCAAATCCCGCTTGATGAAGCGAAATAACGTCCATATTGCCTTCTACCAAAATCACGCGCTCATCACAGTGATTTTTAGCGTAATTCATGGCAAAAAGGTTTTCGCTCTTTTTATAAACGGGCGTATCAGAAGTATTAACATACTTGCCGCCTTGCTTGTCTTCCCCAGGCATAGCTCGTCCACTAAAGCCGACAATATTTCCCCTTATATTAATAATCGGGAACATTGCACGCTTTCTGAAACGGTCATAATAGCTGCCGCGTTGACTTACACCAACAACATTAGCTGTTACCATATCGCTTATGGTAAAGCCCTTACCTTTAAGATGATTGATAAGCGCATCCCAACTATCGGGTGCGGCGCCAAGGCCGAAATGCTTGATTGTTTTTAATGACAGACCGCGCTGCTGATAATATTCAAGCGCCCATTTGCCATCATCACTCATTAAATAGTTGTGATAAAACCTTGCAGCTTCGCGATTAATATCATAAACCGTATTTTTAACCTTTTGGAAAGTGTTATCATAACCGTCTTGCGGAAGCTGAATATTACTGCGTTCGGCCAAAAGTTTTATTGATTCAATGTAATCAAGATTTTCAATAAGACCGGTAAAGGTGATAACATCACCACCAACACCACAACCAAAGCAATAAAACGAGCCGTTTTCGGGGTAAACAGTAAAAGACGGAGTTTTTTCACTGTGGAACGGGCAAAGACCGACAAGATTTTTACCCCTACGCTTTAAAACGGAATACTGCGAGATAACAGTTTCAATGTCATTTCGGTACTTTATTTCGTTTATAACTTCTTCCGGTATTGCCATAAAAACACCGCCTTTCTCTCAAATTTAAATTAAATCGACCAACCTTTAGGAATATAGATATTTGAATAAACCGTTACGGCGTAGTGGTCGGTCATACCCGCAATATAGTCGCATATTGCGCGGTCGATACCATCGGTTTTAAGAATCGCCTGATATTCATCGCCCAATTTTTCAGGGTGAGCCTTAAAGTATTTATAAATACCGTCAACAATGCCAAGCACCTTGCTTTCTTCAGCCTTGGCAACAGGGTTTCTATAAACCCTTTCATATAAAAATTCGTGAAGTTCATTATAATAATCGAAAATCTCATCATCCATTACAATATCCTGACTTCCGTTTTTAACAATCGAATTAAGGAGTGTTGTAATTCTTTGAGTTTTAGTGTGACCCAAAGCATCGCGAATTTCTTTAGGTATATCATCGTTAGAAATAACGCCCGCGCGCACAGCATCATCAATATCGTGATTTATGTATGCAATGCGGTCAGCAAATCTTACAAGTTTGCCTTCAAGCGTACTTGCCCATTCGCCTTTTGTATGACGCTCAATACCGTTAAGCACTTCATAGGTAAGGTTAAGACCCTTACCTTCTTTTTCAAGATGTTCGCAAACACGCACACTCTGTTCGAAGTGTGTAAAATCAAACGGCATTATATCATTAAGTGCTCTTTCACCTGCGTGTCCGAAAGGTGTGTGACCCAAATCATGTCCCAAAGCAATTGCTTCGGTTAAATCTTCATTAAGTCTTAGTGCACGGGCGACTGTTCTTGCAATCTGAGAAACTTCTAATGTATGGGTTAAGCGTGTGCGATAATGGTCAGATTCGGGTGCTAAAAACACCTGTGTTTTGTGCTTTAATCGTCTGAACGCTTTTGAATGTATAATTCTGTCCCTGTCACGCTGAAAATCAGTACGAAGTGTGCACTTTTCTTCATCGCGTTTTCTTCCCTTTGAGTTAACACTTAAAGTGGCGTTTTCACAAAGTAATATTTTTTCATTATTTTCAGTTATAATTCTTGCACATTCCACATTATTCGCCTCCTATGTAATAATATTAGCAAAAAAATTGCAAATTCCTTTATTTTTTCAAAAAAGGCAATAAAATTTTCTCTTTTTCTTCTATATTAAGCCGTGCGGAAAAGGTTTCACGCAATTTTTCTTTAAAATCATCACAAAATTCATCCTTTAAAATAAAGGTGATTGTGATTTTATCGGTATATTCAGTATTATTAATTTCACCGTCACTGCCTTCAATCAGCTTTTGAACAAGTGTCAAATCAGAATATTCACAGTTTAGTTCACAAACCGTACCCGGAAGCATTAAATAAACTTCAGCAGACGCCAACACATCTTGCGTAGCCTTTGAATATGCCCTTACCAAACCGCCTGTTCCAAGCAATATTCCGCCAAAATAACGGGTGACCACAACCGCAATATTTGTAATACCGCTTCCTTGTATGCAGTCAAGCATGGGTTTGCCTGCTGTGCCGTGGGGTTCACCGTCATCAGAAAAACGGCACATACGGCCGCACTCAACCGAATAGGCGTAAACATTATGCCTTGCATCCCAATACTTTGCCTTCATTTCCTTAACAAAGGCGTTTGCTTCTTCTTCGGTTTCACAATGGCAAAGGGTTGCAATAAAACGCGAACGCTTTTCAACATATTCACTTTCATTTCGTTTCAAAACGGTCTGATAACTCAAATTTCACACCACACTTATAACATTATTTTCTAAGTCTTTGGCAGTACTGTGTGCACAATTTATCGGTACAATTAGAACACTCAAGTGCATCGTTAGAAAATTCCCAAAACCGTTCGGGATATATAATTATCGAAAGTTCCCACACAAGCATTATTACAAGAGAAATGCCAAACAACGACCAACCATAAAAGCCTGCGGCAAAAATCATAGGGCTAAACATCATAAAATGGTCCCAATTGAAAATTCGGCAGGTGGTACAGCAGCGGTTTTTAAGTATTAACCTGAAAGGACACCAAATAAGCACACAAATTAAATCGCAAACATAAAAGGCTGCCGAGCATAAAAGCAAAATTCCCTTACCTATGATATCGAAAAAGTAAAGCAGACCGATTACCGTAATTAACGCAGCCCACAAAAACATAACCACACCCGCCAATGCCGTTGTGGTGTTGATATGTTTTTTAAGTGCCGCCTTGTTGATTTTTTCTCTTATTGGTCGGAAGCGTTGCTTAAACAGTTTCTGAGAACCAAGCGAAAACTCATTTTTAATAGGTATAAACTGACATATCATATCATAAAGCCAAACTGCCCATAAAATATGAAAAACCGAAAACTCTTTAAAAAAATTAAAACCGTTGAGCACATTAAATTCTTCGGGTGCCAGAAAAAATAGCGCGACACACACGACAAAAATAACACATCTTACAACAAGACGCGCTATGTATTTTTTTCTAAGTGGGGATACGGGTGCCTTTTCATTTTTTTGCAATTCATTACAGGTTGCTTTGGTCATTTCTTCACCCCATTAAAGGTTTTAGGATAGATATAAAGAAAAATCCGCAGCCGCCTTTTAGGCAGTTGCGGACACAAAGGTACATTATTTATTGATATTGAAACGCTTGTTAAATCTGTCAACGCGTCCGCCGGTATCTACCAATTTTTGCTTACCGGTAAAAAACGGATGACATTTAGAGCAAATATCCAAACGGATATCCTTTTTAGTAGAGCGAGTTTCAAACTCAGCACCACAAGCGCATTTAACTGTTACCTTTTCATACTCAGGATGAATTCCTTGTTTCATCTTGGTCACTCCCTTCTATCACGATAGCCAAATTATAATATCACAAAATAATCCAAAATGCAAGTGTTTTTTATCGATTTATCAATTTTTTTATTTTCTCATAAATTTCTACTGTTTTAAACCGCATCACATAACGCTTTCCGCCTTTTGCAATCTGTGCCGACTCATCATTAACAGTATCATTCAATTCACCTTTTATTGCAGCCGGAATGCATACTGTCGGGTAAACCACACACCACCAGTTTTTTCCATTTCCTTCACCTAAGGTAATTATAAGCGACTTATATTCACCCGCGGGCAAAGTAAAGTCATCGTAATATCGGGTAGAAAATTCACTGGTACCAAATGAAGCCTTTGCACAGTAGTTAAAGCCATTTTCTTTTATAACGGCATTTGCTATCTGCTCGAATGTGCAAAGATTACCTTCAACGATATTCTGTGCAGCTTCTAAATCTTGAGATTCAGTAAAAAGTCCATCTGTTTGCGCTAAAATTTCATCCCTGATTTTAATTTTCAACTCTTGGTCGGCATCACTATCAGAATTAGCGATTATATGTAACCGCAAAACATTTTGCCTTAAATCATCACACGCAGCAGAAAAATGCGACATTGAAAGCATTATCGCGCAAACAAGCCCAAAGCAAATTGATAAATGTATTTTTCTTTTCATAATTAAAACTCCTTTAATATTCACTAACAAGAATATTGTCAGAAGTTTTATTTTTTATTCAAATTCGATTGCTTTTTGGGTAGGATAACATATCCAACACGGAATTTTCTTTTCAAATAAAACCTTTTTCGCTACATCTGCTTTTTCTATATCATCAAAAACTGCAAACCAAGTTGGACCGCTTCCTGTAAGTGCTACTGCAACTGCATCAGTTTTTAAAAGTTCTGCCTTAACCTTACTTTGCGGCCATACTGTTTCAAAAGCATTATATAAATTCTTAGAAAGTTTATTCAAATCATTTTCTTCAATTGCTTTAATCACAGCATTGGTATCAGCCAAAACGGTTTCCATTTTATCAAGTCGGCGATACATTTCGGCAGTTGACGGTTTTAAATCGGCCTTTGCAAGTAATATTACACCTTTATTTAAAGGTTTGGCAGGTGTTAAAATTTCACCTATGCCTTCACTTCGCATACAACCGCCATTAATAAAGAAAGGCACATCTGCCCCCAATTTTAACGCCATATTACAAAGTGTTTCATACGGAAAATTTGTATTATAAAGTTTATTAAGTCCCAAAAGTACAGCCGCCGCGTCAGCACTGCCGCCGCCAAGCCCTGCACTTAAAGGAATTTGCTTTTCAATTTCGATTTTACAACCGCCTGCAATTTCTGCAGTTTCAAAAAACAATTTTGCGGCTTTATACGCAATGTTTTCTTCCTTTGGCATATCACCGCAACTAACCAAAATTTCATCAGCTTTTTCAATAAAAACAGTATCATATAGAGATACGGAATGCATAACGGTATCTATTAGATGGTAGCCATCTTCCCTTTTACCGCAAACCGACAAAGAAAAATTAATTTTTGCATTTGCTTTAATTTTCACCTTTTTTTACACCTCAAATTTAAAATCAAAACCGACAAAAGCACCAAAACAATACCTATAAAATGCCATATTTCAAACGCTTCCCTATACACCGCAACACTTATAACTGTGGCAACCACAGGTTCTATCGTTGCAATAATCGGCGCAACCGTTGTGGGGACACCGACAAGTCCCGCTGTATAAAGCAAATAAGGTATAACTGTATTAAATACCGCCATTAAAATCATTACAACAATTCCCAAAGGCTTGTTTACGATTTGATTAAATGTTTTTAAAACATTTACAAGCGGTAATGAACCCAACGCCGCAAATAAGAAGGTATAGAATGTAATAGTAAGGCTGTGATAGCCCTTATTTAAAAGCAATTGACTGAAAATTGTGTAAAGGGAATAACCAAAGCCCGTCAAAAGCCCAAAAATAAGCGCTGTAGCCGTAATACGATGGCTTTGTGAAAATACACCCGACACAAAGCAACAACCAATAAATGCAATTATAAGGGCGGTTATCTTGTTAAATGTAATTTTTTCACGAAACAGTATAACCGATAAAATGCAAACAAAAATAGGTGCGGTATATAAAAGCACCGCTGCCACCGAAAGTGATGTTAACGCCATTGTTTTGTAATAACTAAAATTAAACAAAACTATGCTAAAAACACCTGCCGCAGCAAAAAGCCAAATATCCTTTAAATGTATTCTAAAAAATTTTTTGTTTTTAAATAATATAACAATTGCCAAAATAATGGCCGAAAAAAATGCCCTAAAAAAGACAATTTGCATTTCTTTGATACCGCAAACGGCAGCAAGCTTAACAAAAATGCCCGCACCGCCCCACATTGCTGCGGCAATTAAAACATATAAAAAGTGCATATTTATTTTTTTAGTCAAAACCGCATCACCCACAAAAAATAAAAGGCATAATTCAAAGAATTACACCTTTATTTTAGCCGTATAATAATATTATGTCAAGAAATTAGTTCTTAACTGTATGATGATAACCATAGCACTTTTCATCAAGTGCTTTAAAGCTGTAACCCATCTTTTTAAGACCTATTATAATTTCGGTCAGCGCTTCAACTGTTGTATGCTTTGAAGATGTATCGTGCATTAAAACACAGATTGAATTCTTTTTCGCTGCAGCAGTTAAAACACTGCTTACTATTTTTTCCTTGGGCACATCTTTACCGGATGCGTCAGTCGAATCAACATTCCAATCAAAATAAGCATACCCTTTTATCATAACCTGACTTGTAAGCCGTGTCATAATACCCTTATTATACTTCTTGCTAACACCATTACTGCCACCGCCGGGAAAACGCATAATTTTAGGGTGTATTCCGATTTTGTCATAAACCTTGTCAGAAAGTAAATTCAAATCATTAAAATATGCTGTTGTGCTTTTATAAATTTTAGAATAATCGTGAGTATTTGAATGAAGCCCAACAGCATGACCTTTTTCAGCAATTCGCGGCAAATACTGAAGCTTTGCGCTGCCGACAACAAAAAATGTAGCCCGAACTTCATATCTTTCCAAAATATCAAGAATTTCGGGTGTCCTGTCAGATGGCCCATCATCAAAGGTTAAATAGCACACCTTGCCCAATGGTTCAACCTTTGCTTGGGGCGAATTTTCAACCGCCAAAGCCTTTTCTGCTGCAATTAGTTTTTTAGTATCCATCTTACCAAGAAGCTTATTTGCATCTTTAATTTCTTTTTTAGCGGCTTCAAGCTTTATTTTTAAATCATTATTTTCTTTTAAAATTTCTGCGCTTTTTTGATTGGTCAACTCATTTTGTTTTTTCATTTCTTCATAAGTCGACTTGTCATTATTGTGTGCCACAACCGCTTCTACCACACGGTTTTCCAGTTTTTTATTTTTAAAAGCAAATACAACCGCAACTGTACTTGATGCTATAAGCGATGCAATCAAAACAGCAATAACCGCTATAAACACCGAACTTTTTACAAATTTTTTCAAAACATCATTTCCCTTTTCTTACTATATAATAATTATACCAAAAAAGCAGTTACAATGGCATTACAAATTATTACAAAATTCGACACAAAAATAAAAAAGTTGATAAATTTTCAATTTAATGGTATAATGTATAGACAAACTTATTTTGGAGGTTTCTTATGTCTGAAATTATCATAACTTGCGACTCTACAGCAGACTTACCCCTTGAGCTTCGCGAAAAATATAACATCACCGTTATTCCCCTTGGTGTTACTTTGGGTGACACAACTTATCAAGACGGTATAAATATCACACCTGATGAAATTTATGCTCACCATGCAAAAACAGGTGAATTGCCTAAAACAACCGCCGCTAATGTTGGTGATTTCATTGATTTCTTCACACCGTTTGTTGAAGCTGGTAAGACAGTTATTCACTTCCCCATTTCTTCCGAAATGTCTTCAACCTATAATAACGCTCTTCTCGCTTCTGCCGACTGGGAAAATGTTCATATTATTGATTCTAAAAACCTTTCAACCGGCATTGGTCTTGTTGTTGTTGCGGCAGCAGAAATGGCGCAAAATGGTGCTAGCGTTGAAGAAATCATTTCTAAAGCAGAAGAACTTGTTAAATGCTCGGATGCTTCTTTCGTTATTGACAACCTTGAATATCTTCACAAGGGCGGCAGATGTTCAGCAGTTGCAATGCTTGGTGCAAACCTTTTAAAATTAAAGCCTTGTATCGATGTTACGAACGGCAAAATGGATGTTAGCAAAAAATACCGCGGTAAATACGGTGAAGTGTTAAAACAATATGTTTCTGAACGCCTTGCTGACCTTGATAATATCGACGATACCCGCATTTTCATTACACACGCAGGTTGTGCAGATGAAATTGTAAACGCAGTTGTAGAACAGGTAAAAGAGTATAATTTCTTTAAGGAAGTTATTCCTTGCCGTGCCGGTTGCACTATTTCTTCACACTGCGGTGCTGACACATTGGGCATTTTATATATCCGCAAGTCACCCAAAGCATAATTTTGCATAGTATATTGCAGGGGGCCATTCAGGATATCCTGCTTTTCGGCGGCAAAAGTGCTTTTGTCTTTAAATTACCGATTTTCCCCTTAAATATAAAAGAAGCCATCCAATAGGGTGGCTTCTTATTTTATTAGATTATGTAGTTTTTCTTGCAAGGAACTGATTTCCGCAGAAGTTGGTGTTTCAAAGCCTTCAAATAAAAATTCGCGATTTAATGAATCGTACTTGCTTTTACATATTTTTTTAAAAGGCAATAATTCAACAGCCTTAACACAAGAATATTTATTTGCAATTTCAGAAAGCTTTTTAATATTTTCTTCACTATCGTTAAGCGATGGTACAATAACCTGACGCAGTCTTACATTTTTGCTTTTGCTATCTAGCATTTCTAAAAATTCAAGTGGCTTAGAAAGCGAACAACCAACATATTTTTCATAATTTTGGTTATTGGTAAACTTAATATCAAGCAGCACATAATCGGTTAAATCAATTAGTTTTTTAATGTCATCATTTATGACACAACCGCTTGTATCAAGGCAAGTATTGATGCCGTTTTCATGGCATTTTGTGAAAATTTCGGCGCAAAAATTTGCTTGTAACAACGGCTCACCACCTGAAAGGGTGATGCCACCGTCTTCACCAAAATATTCTCTATATCTTAATGCCTTATTAACAATATCGTCACTGCTATATTTTGTTCCACCCGAAAGTTCCTGCGTTTCAGGGTTGTGGCAGTATCCACACCTAAGCGGACAGCCTTGCAAAAAAACAACAAATCGTACCCCCGGCCCGTCAACCGTGCCAAGGGTCTGAATTGAATTTATACTACCGTATTCCATCACATTGCCTCATGGAAGGTACGGCTTATAACTTCTTTTTGCTGTTCTTTTGAAAGCTTATTGAAATTAACTGCATATCCCGAAACGCGAATTGTAAGGTTGGGGTATTTTTCGGGATTTTCGTATGCATCAATAAGGGTTTCGCGATTAAGAACATTAACATTAATGTGATGTGCCATTTTTGCAAAATAACCGTCAAGAATAGTGACAAGATTATTTATGCGCTCATCTTCACCCCTACCCAATGCTTCGGGGGTAATTGAAAATGTATTGGAAATACCATCACGGCAATCATCATAACTGATTTTAGCAACCGAATTAAGGGATGCCAACGCACCGTTTTCTTCACGGTTGTGCATTGGGTTAGCACCAGGTGCAAATGCCTGACCTGCTTTTCTGCCGTCGGGGGTTGCGCCTGTGTTTTTACCGTACATAACATTCGATGTAATTGTAAGCACCGAAAGTGTGTGAACCGCATAACGGTATGTCGGTGTTTTACGAAGTTCGGTAATTGTTTTGTGTGTGATTTCCTTTGCGATTAGGTCAACCCTGTCATCATCGTTACCGAATTTCGGAAACTCGCCTTCAATATCAAAGTCAACAATATAACCATTATCATCACGAATGGGTTTAACCTTTGCATATTTAATAGCGCTGAACGAGTCAGTTATAACAGAAAGTCCTGCAATACCAAACGCCATAAGACGCTCAACTTCGGTGTCGTGCAAAGCCATTTGTGATTTTTCATAAGCGTATTTATCGTGCATATAATGAATTACATTCATTGTATTAACATAAAGCTTTGAAAGCCATGCCAAATACTCATCAAAACGCTTTACAACCGTTTCGTAATCTAAAACATCACCCTGTAAAACTTCGGTTTTCGGGCCAATTTCAATGCCGCTGGTAGTGTCATAGCCACCATTTATAGCGATAAGCAAAAGCTTAGGCAAATTACATCTTGCACCAAAGAACTGCATTTGCTTACCAACCTTCATTGCCGAAACACAGCAAGCAATTGCATAATCGTCACCATATATAGGGCGCATCAAATCATCATTTTCGTACTGTATAGAATCAGTATCTGCCGAAACCTTAGCGCAAAAACGCTTAAAGCCCATAGGCAAAGAAGTTGACCAAAGTACTGTAAGGTTAGGTTCTGGTGATGAACCAAGTGTATACAAGGTATTTAAAATTCTAAAACTGTTTTTGGTAACTAGAGTTCTACCATCTTCGCCCATACCGCCAACCGCTTCGGTAATCCACATTGGGTCACCGCCGAAAAGTTCGTTATACTCAGGTGTACGGAGATGACGAGCCATACGAAGCTTCATTACGAAATCATCAATAATTTCCTGTGCGCCCTGCTCAGTAAGGGTGCCGTTTTTAAGGTCGCGTTCAATATAAATATCAAAAAAGGTGGAAACGCGTCCAAGTGACATTGCCGCGCCGTTTTGTTCCTTAATGGCTGCAAGATAGGCAAAATAAGTCCACTGTACTGCTTCACGAGTGTTAGAAGCAGGACCGCTTATATCATATCCGTAAATACCTGCCATTTCTTTCATTAATCCCAAGAACTTAATTTGCTGCGCAAGCTCTTCACCCAAGCGAATCTGCTCCGTTTTGAAAACCTGCGATTCCAAGCCATGCTTATCCTTGCGCTTTTCTTCAATAAGGCGGTCAATACCGTAAAGCGCAACACGGCGATAGTCACCGATAATACGACCGCGACCATAGGCATCGGGAAGACCTGTTATAACATGACTTCGGCGCGCACTTCGCATTTCATCTGTATAAGCGCGGAAAACACCATCATTATGTGTGGTGCGATATTTAAATTCATCTTCAATTTTGTCCGAAACCTTGTAACCGTAAGCAGCGCAAGCCTGGCGAACCATACGCATACCGCCAAATGGATTAAGACCGCGGCGCAAGGGGCGATTGGTCTGAAGACCCACAATGATTTCGTTTTCCTTATCCAAATATCCTGCTTCGTAAGCAGTAAGAGAAGAAACAGTTTCGGTATCAATATCAAGCACACCGTCAAACTGGCGTTCAACCATCAAAAGTGTATCAAGCTTTTTAGAAAGTGCAATTGTTCTATCGGTTGCCCCTTCCAAAAAAGAGTCATCACCCAAATATTCGGTATAGTTTTGCTGAATAAAATCTCTTACATTGATTTCATCCTGCCATACACCTTTTTTAAAACCATTCCATTTTTCGCTAAACATTATTCAAATTCCTCCATAAAAAAGGCAATTCAGCGCACAATTACTGAATTGCCCAGACGGTCGGCTAATAAATATCAGCACATTTCCCGTGGTTAACCACAAATCCGTCAGTTATGTGCCGTTCACAAAATATTGTATATCATAACACCATTTTTGTCAATATTTATTGAAAATTTTCCAAACATTGCATGAAGTATTTCTTTTCTCGAATGAAATAAATACATTGATATTTTTGAAACAATGTGTTACAATATCTACAATTATTTACAAAGGGTGATTTTTATGAAAACTGTTGTTTCGGTTATAGGTAAAGATGCTGTAGGCATTACCGCAAAGGTTAGTGGCCTTTGTGGCGAATGTAACGCTAATATTTTAGACATTACACAGTCTGTTTTGCAGGATATGTTTGTAATGGTTATGCTTACAGAAATCAAAGACCTTAACTGCACTTTTGCTGAATTTTCAGACAAAATGAAAGACCTTGGCAGAGCCAACAATCTTGATATACGCGTTATGCACGAAGATATTTTTAATTCAATGCACAGAATTTAAGAGGGTAAAAAATGATTAATATTCAAGATATAATGGAAACCATTAATATGATTTCCGAAGAGAATTTAGACATACGCACAATCACAATGGGTATTTCTCTTTTAGATTGTTGCGACTCTGATCCTGAAAAGGCTTGTGAAAAAATTTATAACAAAATCACACGCCTTGCAGGTAACCTTGTGAAAACCGGTGAAGATATCGAGAAAGAATTTGGTATCCCGATTATTAATAAGCGCATTTCGGTTACACCTATTTCTATGATTATAGCATCATCGGGCGGTGACCCCGTTATGTATGCTAAAACCCTTCAGCGTGCAGCAGACGCTACAGGTGTCAACTTTATCGGCGGTTTTTCCGCCCTTGTTCACAAGGGCTTTTCTGCGGGCGATGAAGAACTCATTCGTGCAATTCCCCGCGCTTTAGCCGAAACCACAAATGTTTGCTCAAGCGTAAACATTGGCTCGACCAAAGCAGGTATTAATATGGATGCAGTTAAACTTATGGGTCAAATTGTACGTGAAGCCGCTGAAATTACTGCCGACCGCGAATGTATCGGTTGTGCAAAGTTGGTTGTGTTCTGTAATGCAGTTGAAGATAACCCATTTATGGCAGGTGCTTTCCACGGTGTTGGCGAACCCGATTGCGTTATTCATGTTGGTGTTTCGGGCCCCGGTGTTGTACAGGCTGCTATTAAAAAGCACCCCGAAGCAACTCTTGGCGAATTAGCTGAAATCATCAAGCGCACAGCATTTAAAATCACAAGAATGGGTCAGTTGGTTGGCACAGAAGCTTCAAAGCGTTTAGGTGTACCTTTCGGTATTGTTGACCTTTCTCTTGCTCCCACACCTGCAGTTGGCGACTCTGTTGCCCATATTTTGGAAGAAATGGGACTTGACTGCTGCGGTATACACGGCACCACTGCCGCTTTGGCAATGCTTAACGATGCTGTTAAAAAAGGCGGTGTTATGGCTTCTTCTTATGTTGGCGGTCTTTCGGGCGCGTTTATTCCGGTTAGCGAAGACGCAGGTATGATTGCTGCCGCACGCTCGGGCGATTTATCACTTCAAAAACTTGAAGCACTGACCGCTGTTTGCTCGGGTGGTCTTGATATGATTGTTATCCCAGGCGAAACCCCGGCAGAAGTAATTTCAGCAATAATTGCCGACGAAGCGGCAATCGGTATGGTTAACTCTAAAACTACCGCAGTTCGCGTTATCCCCGCAATCGGCAAGAAAAAGGGTGAAGAACTTGACTTCGGTGGTCTTTTGGGCTCGGGTCCTATTATGGATGTTAACCTTAATAAACTTCCCACCAAATTTATAGACCGCGCAGGCCGCATTCCCGCACCGCTTCAAAGCCTTAAAAACTAGGTGATTCTATGAAGCTTTTGTTTAAGCAACGACTGTTTTCGTGGTTTGACAGTTACGATATTTATGACCAAGACGGCAATACCGTTTATGTTGTAAAAGGTCAGTTGTCTTGGGGACATCTTTTAAAGATTTATGATAAAAGTGGTAATGAAATTGGTATGGTGAAGCAACGCATTTTTTCGTTTTTGCCCAAGTTTGAAATTTACGAACATGATCAGTACCTTGGTTGTATTAGCCGTGAGCTTACGCTTTTTACCCCAAAGTATAATATTGAATTCAAAGGTTGGAATGTACACGGCAATTGGTTTGAATGGGACTATAATATTTTAAACCAACAAAATATACCTGTTGCCGATATTTCAAAACAAATTTGGAATTGGACCGATACCTACATAATCGATGTCTTTAATCCCGATGATGCGTTATATGCTTTAATGCTTGTTTTGGCTATCGACGCCGAAAAATGTTCAAGAAATAATTAGATAAAAACCCGCAAGGTTAATTCCTTGCGGGTTTTTAATATTAATTCTGCTATTTGTTAGAAAAACTGTTAGAAAAACGGTATTTTCAAAAAATACTTTTAGGCATAAAAAAAGAAGAAACCCTTTTAAATAAAGGGTTTCTCCTTGGTGATCCATCGGGGATAAATCCGCTTCGCGTATTTCGTGCTTGTCGACCCAAAGGCCTTGCCTTTCGGTACCCGACTTCGCACTTCGGCGCTAAAAACAGTTCACCGAACTGTTTTCTTAACGCGTCTCACTCTCTCAGGGTTCGAATCCCCTAGTTTATATAAAAAGTAAAACCCATCCGTTTGGATGGGTTTCAGCTGGTGATCCATCGGGGATTCGAACCCCGGACACCTTGATTAAAAGTCAAGTGCTCTACCGTCTGAGCTAATGAATCATTTAGACAGCTTTAATATTATACCAAGCCATAGATAAATTGTCAACAAAAATTTTAAATTTATTTTAAAAAATTAAAATAAAATATTATGAGTAAACCAATTTCTGTCAAAACCATTGCCGGTATTCCAATCATAAACTTATTTTTCCTTGTTTTATGATGAAATATACGCATAGCAATATACATACCAATACCACCGCCAATAGCTGCAATCACAAACAACGAACTTTCCTTAACTCGGGCTTCACCATTTCGAGCTGCAGATTTATCAAGAGCGATTGATAATATAGCAATCATATTTATTACAAAAAGATAGATCAATATATATTTCATTATCAACATCCACTAATTTCGATATTTAATAATATAACACATTTAAACTGCCTTTTCAATCTGCTTTTTTAATTTATTTATAATTCTTTTTTCAAGTCGCGATATATATGATTGCGATATTCCAAGACTGTCTGCTACTTCCTTTTGAGTAAATTCTTCATAGCCGTTCATACCAAAACGCATCTCCATTATTTGTTTTTCACGGGGTGACAAACCACTTACAAAAGTGTTCAAAATTACCCGTTCATCTTCTTGCTCAACCCCACGACAAACTTCGTCTTGCTCACTGCTTAAAACATCAGAAAGCAACAGTTCATTTCCGTCCCAATCAATGTTTAAAGGCTCATCAATAGAAATCTCGTTGCGTTGAGCGGAGTTTTTTCTTAAATACATTAAAATTTCATTTTCAATACAACGCGATGCATATGTTGCAAGCTTGATGTTTTTATCTGCCTTGAATGTGTTTACAGCTTTGATAAGTCCAATTGTACCAATAGAAATCAGGTCTTCAATATTTGTGTTTGGTGCTTCAAATTTACGGGCAATATAAACAACCAACCGCAAATTGTGAACAATTAAAATATCCTTTGCTTTTTTGTCATCGCGCGACAATAATATAGACTCTTCATCAGCGTTAAGCGGCGGTGGCAAGGTTTGCGAACCATTTATATAATATGTAGGTTTTACAAGCCCAATTTTAAGCAAAAAAAGATAAAAAAATGTTTTAATTCTCATAAATATCACCCTAAAATTTTTGGATTAATTATTGCATTATTATCGGCCAGCGGAGTTTTTGAAAACGCCAGTATTGGTTTTTTTAATGTTATTGTTTGTTTTTCGGTTTTTATTACCGCCTTATCACACCTTACCCCTTCAAGCATATCAGCGCCCGATATGGTGCTACAAGGCAACAATCGGTAACGAGTTTTTAAAGCAGCGTTTCCTTTTATATCTTCACAACTGAAAAGTTTTGCTTTTACAGTTTCATCACAAATTATAATTTCACCTTGAGAAAATACATCTTCGATTGAATTGCCCGTATCAACAATTCCCGAAAAATTCAAACTTTTACCATCCACAAAAACCGTAATTTCACATTCTTTGGCAAGCGGTGACGAGCGCGAAAAAATTTTAAAAAACACAGAAAAAAGTACATACCCGATAACCGAAAATGCAATAAGAGATATAACCGATATATCAAAATAAACCACCGAATTATTTATTACCATACCACGCGGCTTAAGCAGAAGCCACACACCGTACATTGCGCCGCCAAACCCCAATGTTACGATAAATAATAGCAACACATTTTTAATAAAAACACGAATATCTTTAAAGCCAAAAGCAATAATGCACATAATAACGCAAACCGCAATCTTTAACAAACCTTCAAACCAAAACGAAATCGGTGGTAAAAATATGTACAAAGAAGTAACCGCCCCTGAAAACGCCGACAAAATTATTCGAACCATCTTACATTCTTTTCTTATTATCTTAGAAACGGTAAGAAGTAAGAAATAATTAATTATTAAATTTAAAAAAATAAGTACATCGGCATATACCACCAATTTAAACACCCCGAATCCAATTATATACCATCGCAAATGAAAAAAATGTCGTTTATAAGGTGATAAAAAAATAAACCTTACTGAAATTTCAGTAAGGTTTGTTCTACTAATTTTATTCACCTTCAGGGAAGTTAAAATCTTTATTTCCATCAGGATTTTGGGGCAAGCGATTAATATCAGACTTATAACTCGATTCGCTCACATTTGCCCTTAAGGTTGCTCTTAAGGTTTTACTGTCACCGTTTTCGGTTATAAATGTAACGGTAATTGTATCACCTGCACGGCACTTTTCAATCAGATTCAGAACCATAGCATCATCAACTATATCAATTTCATTTATCTGCACAATGGTATCACCTTTTTTAAGTTTACCATAAAGGTCGCTGTCTTCAGAAACCGAATCAACCAACAAACCAACATACTGGTATTTGCCAAGTTCAACTTCAATAGAACTTACAGCATAATACGAAATACCTAACTTGGCGCGGCTTATTACCTTTCCTTCCTTTATAAGTTCTTCCACAATATATTTCATTGTTGTTGTAGGAATAGCATATCCAACCGATTCCTGATCACTTGCAACAACCTTTGCTGAAGTAATACCAACCACCTGACCGTACATATTAACAAGTGCACCGCCGGAAGAACCCGGATTTATTGGGCTGTCGGTTTGAATAAGGCGTGCAGAATAACTTGAAGTTGTCTGGACACGGCGGTCAACCGCAGAAATGATACCACGAGTTATACTGGCTTTTTCGGTTGGTTCACTTGGACAACCAATGGCAACAACATTTTCGCCATAAATAAGTTCATCAGAGTTGCCGAAAGTTGCAGCCTTAAATCCCTTGGCATTAATTTTTAAAACCGCAAGGTCACTTACCACATCACCGGCAACATAAACGGCATCATACTCCTTGCCATCCTGTGTGTAAACCTTAAATTTGGGTGCAGCAACACTTGAATAAATATGGTCATTTGTCACAATATAGCCGTCTTCGGTATATACAACGCCACTCGCATAAGAAGCCGATCCCAATTCGTTATAAACAATAATACCTACTACACTTTCACCGACCTTATCGTAAACCTGTGAAGCGGTCATTTCATCGGTTTTTGTGGGCTTTGCATCAAGACCAACACTAACATTTGGCTTATATAAACCTTTGTTTTTACCCACAAAATACCCACCAACGCAAGCGGTAGAAAGCAATATCACCGTCACCATTATAAAGGCAAATACCTTTAAGCCTTTAGCAGATGTTTTTTCTTCTTTTTCCGGTAAAATCTCATCAATTTTAATCGGGTTATAAGTGGTTTCTGTACCCTGTTCTTCTATATTCTCAGCAACATATTCAGGTGTTTCGACCGTCTCAGTATTATTTATTTCCGTATCGTTAACCTGATCATAATTTTCGTTAAAATTTTCCATCAATTTTCTCCTTTAGGAAGTGTTACTTTAAAGGCGGCAAACCGACCCTGGCGGCTTGAAACCGCAACCTGACCCTTATGCGCCGAAACAATAGTTTTTACAAGGTAAAGTCCTAATCCCAAACTTTTCTTAACATCGGAACGCGATTTATCACCCTTGTAGAAGCGTTCAAAAACAAACGGCAATTCACTTTCGCTAATGCCTTCCCCTGTATTTCTAATCATAAATATTATATTATCACTTTCTTCGCCAATTGCAAACGAAATTTTGCCACCGTCGGGGGTGAATTTGATCGCATTATCCACAAGATTATATACAACCTGATGAATAAGGTCGCGGTCGGCGAAAATCTGAGCATTGGGCAAATTATCAAGCCCTTCAATTTCAAGTTTTCCCTTTTCAATCCGCTGCTCTTGACCAATAACAACCGAACAGACAAGTTCGCTCAAATTAAAGGCTTCTCGCTTGAGTTCAACTTCGCCAGATTCAAGCCGAGAAATATCAAGCATACCATTAACCAATCTTGAAAGGCGCTTAATCTCACTTGATACAATTGATAAATAATATTCGTGCTTATCTTCTGGGATAGTACCATCAAGAATACCATCAATAAAGCCTGAAATTGTAGTCATTGGAGTGCGAAGCTCATGTGAAACACTGCCCACAAAACTTCTTCGCATGGTTTCAAGTCGAGACAAAGAATTTGTCATCATATTAAAGGAAGACGCCAACTCACCAATTTCATCATCGCTTGTAACAGGAATTCGCTTTGAAAAATCTCCCTTTGCCATTGCTTTTGCCGCATCAGACATATTTTTAAGCGGTTTTGCCATGCGATAAGTAATTAGAATTGACAAACAAAACATTAATAAAACAGGTATTATTGCCACCCTTACAAACAGCTTGGTCATAGTTGTCATAAGACCTTTTATCTGTTCCATCGGTGCAGTTGCAAAAACATAATAGGTTTTATCTGTCTGAAATGATTTTGCTGCCACGCAATATGGGTTAATATACATATCCAAATTTTCAACAACGGGTCTTTTGCCGTCTGCTGCGCGACTTATAACTTCTTTGGGAACGATATATGATGAATGCAAGCATTTAGATTCAATTTGCCATTCATCACACGCACAAACCACTACAGTACCGTGTTCATCTGTCAAAAACATATCCGCATCAATAACACTTGAAAGGGCATGTGAAATTGACAAAAAATCCTTGGTTATGTCGCTATTACTGCTTTGAGACACAGTATCTGCCACCTGAATACAACTTTGTTTTAAAGATTTATATGTGTCATTAACCGCATAATTATTTAAAACAACACTTAAAAGCATTAAAATAACAAATAAACTGGCGCATATTGACACGCCCATAACCAAAAAATATCTTTTAAAAAGACGAAGCTTCATAAACTACTTAACCTCAAATTTATAACCAACGCCCCAAACGGTTTTAAGTGACCATTCATCTGAAATATTTTCAAGCTTTTCGCGAATTCTTTTAACATGAACATCAACCGTGCGAGAATCACCATAATAATCGAACCCCCACACTTCATCAAGAAGTTGGTCGCGCGTATAAACACGGTTTGGATTGCTCGCCAAATGATATATAAGTTCCAATTCCTTAGGTGGCGTATCAATTGTAGTTCCATCAACCACAAGCTCATAATTAGTAAGATTAATCCTTAATTTGTCATACTTAACTTCATTAATTTCAGGCTTGTCACCGTAGCCCGTGCGACGCAATACCGCCTTTATTCTTGCAATAACTTCTTTCGTGTCAAAGGGTTTTGTCACATAATCGTCGGCACCGAGTTCAAGACCTAAAATTTTATCGAAGGTTTCACCCTTTGCAGTAAGCATTATTATCGGCATTTGTGACCATTTTCTAATTTCGCGGCAAACCTGCCAACCATCAAATTTAGGAAGCATAATATCAAGCAACACTAAATCGGGCTCGTAACTTTTTGCATAATCGATCGCTTGTTGCCCGTCGTATGCCACAAGTGTTTTATAGCCTTCCTTTTCAAGATAAAGGCGCAACAATTCGCATATATTTTGATCATCATCGACAATAAGAATTTTTCCTTCCATAACTTTCCCTACTTTCAAGCCGATTTTACCACAAAAAATATATAAGAATATTAAAAAAATATGAACTTTTAAAAAAAGACTGCCCCAATAAAGAGGCAGTCACGCAAAACTTCAGAATTATTCAGCTGATTCTTCCTTCATTTTTGCGAAGCATTCGCTGCAGTAAACAGGACGGTCGTCACGGGGGAGGAACGGAACCTTAGCCACACCACCGCATGCTGCACATACAGCTTCGTGCATCTCTCTAGGAGCCTTTCCCGCATTTTTACGCTTGTCACGGCAGGGCTTGCAACGCTGCGGTTCATTTACAAAGCCTTTGGATTCGTAAAACTCCTGTTCTCTCGCAGTGAATACGAATTCTTCTCCGCAGTCCTTGCAAACTAGTGTTTTGTCTTCAAACATTTTTCTTACCTCACTTGGTATATTTTTCTTGGCCCGGGACGGAAT
>JAZKXN010000071.1:0-1003 GCA_045611605.1 Acutalibacteraceae bacterium | reverse complement strand
AATTTGCACCTTGCGGTTTGATTACCGCATCTTAAAAAATTATGCTACACCTTTTTACATTTTTAATGTTTTGATTTTGATAGCAGTAATGTTCTTTGGCACAACCCAACTTGGTGCGCAACGTTGGATTCAGATTGGTGGATTTACCGTACAACCTTCTGAATTTGCCAAAGTATTCCTGATAATTTGCCTTGCTGCCTTTATGGAAAGGCGCATTGAATGGTTGGAAGACTTCAAGGATTATATTCCGGTGTTCCTTTACATTTTTGTACCTTTCGTTTTAGTATTGAAGCAACCTGACTTGGGAACTTCCCTTACTTTTATGGCAATTCTTTTGGGAATGATTTTCGTCAGTGGATTTAAGATTAGATGGTTTGTCTGGTGTACGACTTTGTTCGTTTCACTAATGCCTTTAATCTGGAGATTCGTACTTAAAGATTATCAAAAGAACCGTATTCGCGTGTTTTTAAATCCGGAGCTTGACCCTTATGGCAGTGGGTACCATGTAATTCAATCTAAGATTGCTATTGGTAGTGGTGGCTTATTTGGTAAAGGTTGGCTCGAAGGCACTCAAAGTCAGTTGAACTTTTTGCCGGAAAACCATACGGACTTTATCTTCGCTGTAGTTGGTGAAGAATTTGGTTTTATCGGTGCTGCCTTCATTTTGTTGATGTACTTTATTATCATCTGGCGAGGTATTACCATTGCCTTGAACGCAGATGATGATTTTGGCACTTTGCTGGCGGTGGGCGTAACTTCTATGTTTATGTTCCACATTATGGTAAATATTGGTATGACCATTGGCATTATGCCTGTAACCGGTGTGCCCTTACCATTTTTAAGTTATGGTGTCAGCTCGCTTTTGACTAATACAATGTTAATTGCTTTATTGTTGAATATAAAAGTTAGCGATCAAAAGCTACAATTTTAAGGAGGATATGATGGAAAAAGAATTGACCATTGACATACTGAGCAGTGTGCAAAAGCCTGCCCGCTATACCGG
>JAZKXN010000070.1:0-1067 GCA_045611605.1 Acutalibacteraceae bacterium | reverse complement strand
GGTGTCTGTCTTTTCTGGTGAGCAAGACCGAAACGCACTAAAATAAAAAGTAGTCGTAACGAAATCCGTTACGACTACTCGATCTGGCAAGCTGCGCCGATTTAGATATCAGCGTTGAACTATTCGACAAATCGGAATTTTATGTTCTCTTTGGTTTTATCAGTTCGCCAATCATTGCACCGCCGATGATACAAACCGCACCAACAATTTGAACTATGGTCATTTTTTCTCCGAGCAATAAGGTGGCAAAAACAACTGCTGACAACGGCTCTAAATAACCGCATACCGCTACTGTTTGCACGGGGAGCTTAGCGAGTGGTGAAAAATACAGATAACAACCAATGCCCGTATTAAGAATACCAAGCACAATTATCCAACCCCAAGCACTTGCAGGAACATCAAGGGCAAAACCTTGTTTTACCCCCATAAATACCGCAACAGTCAAGAAACTTATCACAAGTTGTATCACCGAGTTTTCCATTCCGCTGATATTCTTTGATTGCTTGTTGAGCGTCACCATAAAGAAATACATTACTGCAGACATCGCACCGCAAAACAATCCCCAAGGATTGCTACTACCAACCGTATTTCCATTTACAAGGAAGATTCCAACAAGCACAGTTACAAATCCTAACAATTTAGGAGCAGTTAGTTTTTCACGGAAAATCAACGGTGATAATATCATCACAATTACGGGGCCGCAATAATAAAGCAGTGAAGATAAACTTACACCTATTTGTTGATATGCTTCGTAAAGGAACATCCAACTTGTTCCCATTGCAATACCAGACAAAACAATAAAAATGGCATCTTTCTTATATGCCTTGATGTGAAACTTACCTTTACCCATTAGAAACACTGCAATCAGAAGAATCCTGTCGACTAGTGTTCGTAAAAACACTATCTCATAACTATTAAGTGGTATATGACTTGCCACTATTCCATTAAGACCAAACAGCAATAATGCTGATATGTATTTAATAAATGCTTTACTATCCATTGGTTACAACTCTTTCAAATTCTTATTTTTATCGAACTGATTATATCATAAAATTTTAAACTTTTCC
>JAZKXN010000069.1:0-1192 GCA_045611605.1 Acutalibacteraceae bacterium | reverse complement strand
GAAATCTCTGCTCTATACGCCAATCCAAATCAATATGTTCCAACCCATACCGACGCGCCAAAGCTCGCCCTACTGCCGTTTTACCAGCACCCATATATCCTATCAGAAATATTGGCTTCATGACTTGAATCAAGAATTTTGAATAGTAAATTATATAATTTGCAAAATTACGAAAAAAATTGTAATTTTGCAAGTATTATGAACAACCCTAATTTAACTATACGAAAAGCTACCATAAACGACGTAAAACTAATCGCTTATGCCGTAGGTAATGCTATTGGCGAAGATGTTATGCCTATCTTTTGTGGCAATAATTGGATGAATACTATAGCAGAAGTTGCTACTCTCGAAACATCGCAATACAGCTATCGCAACGCACTTATTGCCGAAATAGATGGTTCACCAGCTGGCGTTATTGTTACCTACGATGGTGCTCGACTCGAAGAACTTCGCTCCGAAACTGTAAGAATCGTGCGTAAGTATAAACCTAACTTTACTTTTTCGGAAGACGAAACCGAACCTGGCGAATACTACATCGACACCCTATGCGTACTACCCCAATATCGCAAAATGGGCATCGCCACAAAACTAATCACTACCATACATACCAAAGCAATAGCAGAAGGTCATACCAAATTGGGTTTAATTGTCGACATCGACAACCCCACAGCAGAGCGACTTTACACCAAAATTGGCTTCCAGCGCGTCGGAATACGCATTTTTGCAGGTCATAAAATGTGGCATTTGGTCTATGAACAATGAAAAATTAATAATTAATAATTAAATTCACTCCATTCACTCCAAAAATAAACATTTATAAAACAACACAATAAAATAAGCAATAAAAAAAACAATAAAATTATATCAAAATATTTTGCTATTTCAAAAAAAAGCACTACCTTTGCATCCGAATTCAAAAGCACAACATAAAGCAAAATTAATTATGCATTATGAATTGTGAATTATGAATTAATAATTGCCCAGATGGCGGAATTGGTAGACGCGCTGGTCTCAAACACCAGTGGATTCACTTCCATGCCGGTTCGATCCCGGCTCTGGGTACAACAAAACTCTGTAAGTAATTGATAAACAATACTTGCAGAGTTTTTCTTTTTGTCAAAACCTCAAAATTGGTCACTTTTGGTCACCACGAAGCAAAAGGTGACAAAAAAACACCTTAAAAATCTACTTA
>JAZKXN010000068.1:0-12525 GCA_045611605.1 Acutalibacteraceae bacterium | reverse complement strand
AGTAACACCATTCGTTACAGCATAGAATCATATGTTGCTGACTCTTACACCGACACCAGCGTTCCTTATCTTAACCAATTAATTAAGGCAATGCTCAAATACGGTGATTCTGCTTACAATTATATTCATTAATTGTTAATTACCTAAACAAAAACACCCTTTCATCCGAAAGGGTGTTTTTTCTATATTATTTTCGTTCTAGATATATAAAGTTATCAACTTCATAATAAGTGGTTTTAAACTTGAGATTTTGTCCTTTTGTTTTGGCGTATTTTTGAACATCGCTATTAAGCTCGATAAAAAAACGCTTTATGTAGTTGTATGTGGGCATATTGCCATCGCAAACCAAAATAAGATATTTACAATTATATTTTAGTAAATAATCAATTGCTGACTCGTAATTTTTTGGTTTCGAATAACGGCTAACAACAATCCCGTAAGTGTTTTTAAAACTGTATTTTTCTGATGAAGCTTTTGGTACAGCGTAAACGGAAGAATCAATAATATGGTCTTCGCTTATTTGTGCGGTAGTTAAATTATAATAGGTATAAAGTGGCATATCGTTGGTTGTTGAACCGTCATCCCAGGTGGTGTCAATATGATACCACTCATTTTCAATATTAACAGTGTTCCAAGCATGACTTTCGCCTTCACTTTGTCCAATAACTAAAGTTGAATTAATACCGGTTTGATAGCACAAATACTGAAATAGCTTTGCGTAACCTTCACAAACAGCATAGCCGTTAACCATTGCACCGTAAACATCATAAATTCTTAAATAGTTGTTTCGTTCGAGCGGTTTTTCAAGTTCCTTTTCAGCATATACAATGTTCTTAAGCACAAAATCATGTATCAAGCGTTCTTTCTCAATTGTGGGAAGAACCTTAGAAAACGAATTAAGAAAATCGGTGATTTTTTTATCAAATTCTATTTTTTGGTTTTTTATTTTCTCGCGGTCGGCGGTGGTGATGAAATTGTTATTATCATCGAATTCGTCGGTAATTGCGCCATCGGTGTAACAGAGAATAATATGCGTAATTTCGGTTTTTCCGTTAATGTTATAGTAAGCGTATTGAAAAAATTTTGTAAGCCAAAAATATTGTGGGTTGTCGGCGGTGATTTTATTGAAAATCTTTTCCAAATCCGTATCGCTTAATTTATATTTTTTGACATTTATATAATTTTGTTGGGTTTCAATGCCTTTACAAATATCGTTATAAATTTGTTTTTCGGTGTTATTTAAAAGGGCATATTGATAATAATTTTCACGGCCGATGGGTGTATGTTCTGTTTTTGGAGCATCGGGCAGTGTGACTGATGGCGAAGAAACATTAAAGTTATCGCTGTTTCCGAAAGGGATTTTTTCTAAAATACCTTCTAAAAAAGTGGCGGCATCCTGTGGGGCGGATGAATTAAACAAATTGTCTGGTAGCTTGAATTCAATGTTGCAGCCTGTAAGTGAAAGGGTTAAGATAAGGCATAAAACAATACATAGAAGTTTTTTAAACAATTCAAACACCACCTTTTTTTAATTATAACATAGAAACACGAAAAAACAATAATTTTTTACAACAATACGCTTGACAACTACGCTTTAAAGTGTTAAACTGTTAAAGTGTTAAATCGCTAAAGTGTTTTAGGAGGATGAAAAATGGTTATTTCCGACTTTTTGGAAAGAAATTCAAGACTTTACGGGGAAGAGGTTGCGCTTGTTGAAGTTAACCCTTCGGAAGACCGCGACAAAGCCATAACTTGGAGAGAAGCAAGTCTTATTGAAAGTGCAATTGATGCGCCCTATAGACGCGAGCTTACTTGGAATGAATTTGACCGCAAGGCAAATCGTTTTGCAAACCTGCTTTTAAGCCGTGGTTTCGAGAAAGGAACAAAGGTTGCAATTCTTTTAATGAATTCACTTGAATGGTTGCCGGTTTATTTTGGTATTTTAAAGGCGGGTTGTATTGCAGTTCCGCTAAATTTTAGATATTCCGGCGAAGAAATTAAATACTGCCTTGATTTAGCAGATTGTTCGGTTTTGGTTTTCGGCCCTGAATTTATTGGCCGTATGGATACCGTTTATAACGAACTTCCTAAAATTAAAACGATGTTTTTTATTGGTAAAGGCAAGCCCGACTATGCGGAAGATGGCGGTTATCTTACAAACTTTTGTTCAACACAGGCGCCCCCTGTACTTTTAACCGAAGATGATTTTGCTGCAATTTATTTTTCGTCGGGCACAACGGGTTTCCCGAAGGCAATTTTGCACCGCCATCGTGCACTTGTCGGTTCCTGTTATACCGAACAAAAACATCATTCACAAAGTCGAGAAGATGTTTTCCTTTGCATACCACCGCTATATCACACAGGCGCTAAAATGCATTGGTTTGGTAGTCTTCTATCGGGTAGCAAGGCTGTTTTACTTCGTGGCGTTAAACCTGAATGGATTTTGCGTACCGTTACCGAAGAAAAATGTACAATTGTTTGGCTTTTGGTGCCCTGGGCACAGGATATGCTCGATGCTATCGAATCGGGCAAAATTAAGCTTGATGACTACTTGTTATCACAATGGCGTTTAATGCACATTGGTGCACAGCCTGTACCACCGTCACTTATCAAGCGTTGGCTTAAATATTTCCCAAATCACGAATATGATACTAACTATGGTTTAAGCGAATCTATCGGCCCCGGTTGTGTTCATTTAGGAGTTGAAAATGTTCATAAGGTTGGTGCCATAGGTAAAGCGGGCCATTTGTGGGAAGTTAAAATCGTCGACGAAAACGGTAACCAAGTAGCAGATGGTGATGTTGGCGAATTAGCTGTAAAAGGTCCTGGTGTTATGGATTGTTACTATAAAAACGAAGAAGCCACCAATGAAATTTTAAAGGATGGTTGGCTTTTTACAGGCGATATGGCTAAGACCGATGAAGACGGTTTTATTTATCTTGTTGACCGTAAAAAAGATGTTGTAATTTCGGGCGGTGAAAATCTTTACCCTGTTCAAATTGAAGATGAACTTCGTAAATTTACAAAAATTAAGGATGTTGCGGTTATCGGTCTTCCCGATGCCCGTCTTGGCGAAATTGCTGCCGCTATTATAGAAATTAAGGAAGGCATTACCTGTACGGAAGATGAGATTAATGAATTTTGTAAAGAACTTCCAAGATACCGCCGTCCCAAAAAGATTATATTTGATAAGGTTCCGCGTAACCCAACAGGTAAAATTGAAAAGCCTGTTTTAAGAGAAAAATATTGTCCAAAGGGTCTTGTAGAGGCGCAAATTAACAGTTAAGGAGGATTAATTATGAATAATAGGGTGAAAACATCGTACCGCTGGTTCGTTTTATGCATATCGGTATTAGCAATGTTATTTGCCGGTATTATTTATGCTTGGTCTATTCTAAAGGTTCCTTTTGCTACTGATTTTGGTTGGACGCCTAATCAGCTTTCGCTTAATTTCACACTTACTATGTGTGGCTTTTGTGTTGGCGGTCTTTTGGGTAGTTTTTTATCAAAAAAAACGGGTGTAAAAGCTGCAAGTATTATTTCGGCAGTTTTGGCTGGAGGAGGTATGGCATTAACAGGATTTTTGAACGGTAATAACATATTAATGCTTTACTTTACATATGCAATTATGTCGGGTGTTGGCATTGGTATTGCTTATAATGTAATCATTTCTACTGTTAGTGCTTGGTTTCCCGATAAAAAGGGATTTTGTACAGGTTGCCTTATGATGGGCTTCGGTGCAAGCTCGTTAATTCTTGGTAATCTTGCTGATTTGCTTTTTAAAAGTGCGCTTTCTCGTCGAGGTACATATATTTTGTTGGGAATATCGCTTTTTATTGTGTTGACCTTTGTGGGTTTGTTTTTAAAACGCCCTGAAGCAGATGCAATTTTGCCGATGCCCAAGAAAAAAGCAAACGAGAATTTAGAAGCTTTCCAGCAAAAAGATTATACCACTAGGGAAATGTTAAAACGCTTTTCGTTTTGGCGCGCATTTGCTTTAATCGCTTTTGCAACAGCAGTAGGTAATTCTGTTATTAGTTTTGCGCGTGATTTGGCTCTTTCGGTTGGCGCAGGTGTTGCATTGGCTACAACCCTTGTTGGTGTATTGGCTGTTTGCAATGGTCTTGGTAGAATTCTTACAGGTGCCATGTTTGATTATTTTGGTAGACGCAAGACCATGTTGATTGCTACAGTTTTAACTATAGTAGCAGCGAGTACAACCTTGCTGTCGGTAATAATCGGTTCATTGCCCCTGTGTGTTGTAGGTCTTTGTTTAACGGGTTTGTCTTACGGTTCTTGCCCAACAATGGTTACTTCGTTTGTTTCTGCTTTTTATGGTCAAAAACATTTTGCCACCAATTTCAGTGTAATGAACTGTAACCTTATTTGTGCATCATTTATGGCGACTGCTTGCAGTAGTTTGCTCAATACATTTGACAGTTACATAGCACCATTTATTTTACTTTTAACCCTTGCGGTTATGGCTTTAATACTTAATTTAAGTATTAAAAAGCCTTAAAAATAATTGCTTTTAATATTAATTTGTTATATAATATACTTTAATGTATATTTTTAGAGGTGTAAATTATGAAAAAACTTATGCTTGGAAATGAAGCGGCTGCTCGCGGTCTTTACGAAGCGGGTTGCTCGTTTGTATCAAGCTATCCCGGCACACCCAGTACCGAAATTACTGAATATGCCGCAAAATATAACGAAATCTATGCCGAATGGGCACCTAACGAAAAGGTTGCTTTAGAAACTGCTTTTGGTGCTTCACTTGCAGGTAAGCGCAGCTTTTGCGGTATGAAGCATGTTGGTGTGAATGTTGCGGCGGACCCGCTTTTCACCGTTGCTTATACAGGCGTTAATGCGGGCCTTATTATAGGTGTTGCGGATGACCCCGGTATGCATTCTTCACAAAACGAACAGGATTCACGTCATTACGCTATCGCATCAAAAATCCCAATGCTTGAACCCAGTGATAGCGCTGAATCCATTGCTTTTGTTAAAGAAGCATTTGAAATTTCTGAAAAGTTTGACACACCTATTTTTATTAAAATGGTTACTCGTGTTGCTCACTCACAAAGTATTATCGAAGAAAGCGACAGGGTAGAGTGCGCACAAAAACCGTATGTTAAAAATGGCGAAAAATACATAATGATGCCGGGTAACGCTAAAAAGCGTCACCCTATAGTTGAACAGCGTACACTTGATTTAATCGCTTATGCTGAAACCGCTTGGTTTAACAGAATTGAAGATGGTAGCGATAATACAGTTGGTATTATTACTTCTTCAACAAGCTATCAGTATGTTAAGGAAGTTTTTGGTGATAAATACCCTGTATTAAAGCTTGGTATGATTAATCCGCTTCCTGTTAATAAAATCAAGGATTTTGCTAACACGGTTAAAAGCGTAATCGTAGTTGAAGAACTTGACGGTATCATCGAAACACATTGTAAAAACATCGGTGTTACTGTTATCGGTAAAGATGTTTTTGGTAACATTGGTGAATTTAGTCAGAATTTTGTTGCTGAAAAAATGGGTGAAGAAGCGCCTAAGGGTGTTGCCCTTAATGAAAATATTCCTATGCGCCCACCTGTAATGTGTGCAGGCTGTCCCCACCGTGGTTTGTTCTATACCTTAAAGAAGAACAAGCTTACTGTTATGGGTGATATCGGTTGTTATACGCTCGGTGCGGTTGCTCCGCTTACCGCTATTGACAGCACCATTTGTATGGGTGCTTCGGTATCTAGTATTCACGGCTTTAACAAGGCAAATGAAGGCGCAAGCGATAAAAACACCGTTGCGGTTATTGGTGATTCTACTTTTATGCATTCGGGTGTTACAGGTCTTATAAATATCGCTTACAACGGCTCGAATTCAACAGTTATTATTCTTGATAACTCGATTACCGGTATGACAGGTCATCAGCAAAACCCCACAACCGGTTATAACTTAAAAGGTGATCCCTGCAGTAAGATTGATTTAGAAGCGCTTTGTAAGAGTGTTGGTATCAAGAGTGTTCGCGTGGTTGATCCTTATGATTTGGCGGAATGTGATACCGTTATCAAGGAAGAACTTCAGAAAGATGAGCCGAGCGTAATTATTTCTCGCCGTCCTTGTGCTTTATTAAAATATGTTAAGCATGCGGGACCGATTAAGGTTAATACCGATAAGTGTATCGGTTGCAAATCTTGTATGCGTATCGGTTGCCCTGCGGTAAGTGTAATTGATGGCAAGGTAAAAATTGATAATACCCTTTGCACAGGCTGTGGTGTGTGTGCTCAGATGTGTAAATTTGATGTTTTCGAATCAGTGAAGGAGGCGTAAAAGCAATGCAAACTAAAAATATTATGATTGTTGGCGTTGGCGGACAGGGCACCTTACTTGCAAGTAAGCTTTTGGGCCGAATTCTCTTATCAAAGGGTTATGATGTAAAGGTTAGCGAAGTTCACGGTATGAGTCAACGCGGTGGTAGTGTTGTAACATATGTAAGATACGGCGATAAGGTTTATTCACCGGTTATTGATAAGGGCGAAGCAGATTACATAGTTTCTTTTGAAATTTTAGAAGCTGCCCGTTGGGTGGAATATCTTAAAAACGGTGGTACAATTATTACTAACACCCAAGAAGTTAACCCCATGCCCGTTATTATCGGCGCGTGTGAGTATCCTAAGGAATTAGAAGCGAAAATTAAAGCGCTTGGCATTGATTTGGACGCTATAGATGCTTTATCGTTAGCAGAAGAAGCAGGTACTTCTAAAGCAGTTAATATTGTACTTATGGGTAAACTTTCAAAGTATTTTGATTTTACCGAAGAAGAGTGGATGACCGCTATTGAACAAAGCGTTCCCGCAAAATTCTTGGAACTCAACAAAAAAGCATTTTTATTAGGTAGAGAAGCGTGAAAAATATGGCAAATTATTATCAAAAGGATATGGAGTGCGCAAGCCGTGCAGAAATGGTTGCACTTCAAAGCGAAAGACTTGTTGCTCAGGTAAAACATGTTTGGGAAAATGTGCCTTACTATCGTAAAAAGATGGAAGAGAAGGGTGTAACACCCGATGATATCAAGGGCATTGAAGATTTATACAAACTTCCTTTTTTAACCAAGGATGATTTAAGAGATGCATATCCTTACGGTCTTTTGGGCGCGCCTTTATCAGATTGTGTGCGAATTCATTCAACATCGGGTACGACAGGTAAGCGTGTTGTTGCATTTTACACTCAACACGATATTGATTTATGGGAAGATTGCTGTGCTCGCGCAATTGTTGCAGCCGGCGGTACTAAAGAAGATGTTTGCCAAGTGGCTTACGGTTACGGTCTTTTCACAGGCGGTTCGGGTATGCACGGCGGCAGTCATAAAGTTGGTTGCTTAACACTTCCTATGTCATCAGGTAATACCGACCGTCAGCTTCAGTTTATGACAGACCTTGGCGCAACTATTATTTGTTGCACACCTTCTTATGCGGAATATCTCGCTGAAAGTATTCACGAGCGTGGCCTTCGCGATCAGATTAAGCTTAAGGCAGGTATCTTTGGCGCCGAAGCTTGGAGCGAAGAAATGCGCCGCGATATAGAAGCACAGTTAGGTATTAAGGCGTACGATATTTACGGTCTTACCGAAACAAGCGGTCCCGGTGTTGCGTTTGAATGTAGTGAGCAAACCGGTATGCACATTAATGAAGACCATTTCATTGCCGAGATTATCGACCCTGACACTTTGGAAGTTTTACCTGAAGGTAGTCAAGGTGAATTGGTGTTCACTTCAATCACTAAAGAAGGTTTTCCGCTACTTCGTTACCGCACAAAGGATATTACCGTTTTAAGCCGCGAAAAGTGTTCTTGCGGTCGTACCCTTGTTAAAATGCATAAGCCGATGGGCAGAAGCGACGATATGCTTATTGTTAAGGGCGTTAATGTGTTCCCGTCACAGATTGAAGCAGTGCTTTTGGAAAATGGCTATCCTGCAAACTATCAGATTATCGTTGACCGCGTAAACCATAGCGATACTATTGAAATCTTGGTTGAAATGACACCCGAATTATTTACCGACTCTCTCGGTCGCATTACCGAAATGGAAAAGGATCTTGTTTCAGCCCTTAAGGCAATGCTTGGTATTTATGCAAAGGTTCGCCTTGTTGAGCCCAAGTCAATTGCACGAAGTGAAGGCAAAGCAGTTCGTATAATCGATAAGCGTAAGATATAGGGGGAATAACAATGGCAATTAAACAAATTACTATTTTTCTTGAAAACAGAGCGGGTCGCCTTTTGGAAATTACTCAGCTTTTGGCTGATAACAAAATTGACCTTCGCGCTTTAAATATTGCTGAAACTACCGATTACGGTCTTCTTCGTATAATTGTTGACGATACCGAAAAGGCATTAGATGTGCTAAAGGAAAACGGCGCAATTGCTACCACAACCGATGTTTTGGCAGTGGCTGTGCCTAATGTACCCGGTGGTCTTAACACACTTTTGCAGGTTTTGGCAAAGGCTAATGTTGATGTAAGTTATATGTATTCAATTTTCGGTCATGCCGATGAAAACGCATATATGATTTTACAGCTTAACGATGCTGATGAAGTTGCATTGCTTTTATCTGCCAATGGCATTACAGTTGCAACTGCAGAAAAATTAGGTATCAACTAAAACAAAAACGCTATACGACATCTTTTAGATGCGTATAGCGTTTTTTATATTACATTTGGAATTTATTCTTCCAAGGTTTAATGCAAGCAAAGCAAATTATTGTTCCCACTACAGCGATCAAGCACCATATTAGTATATTTATTTGCCAACCGAAGTTTTCAGAAATTATTGCAATACCAAAGGTGGAAATTCCGCTACCTACATACGCGCAGGCATTTAAAACACCTGTTACGGTTGAAACATTACCGTATTTTTTAAAGTATGGCGGCACCATAGCAGTAAGCATAGATGATACACCGTGCATAGCACCGGTAAGTATTGCAGAGCATAAAATCGAAACAATTGCACTTGCGCCCGAACAAAAGTAAAGGATAATGGCAACTGCGCTTCCAATTACAAACATAATAACCGAGCAAGTAACAGGGCTTTTAATTTTGTGGCGGTATAATTTTGAAGTTATTTGGGTGCAAATAATGCTGAATAATGGTAAAACAATACCTGTTAGTATTGAGACCGCGGTATCCAAATGATAAACATCGGCAATGTAGGTGGGCATCCATGTTGTAACACCATCACGAAGCATACCCTGCAAAATAATTGCAATCATAATACCTATTACAACAGGGGTTAAGAGCAAATAATTTGCATTTTTAGTTGCGCCCGGGGTTGGTGTGATTTTTTTAGTGCGGTCAATATCCACGCTGTATTTATTCCATAAAAATATTGTTATAATACCGCATATTGATGAGAAAAGAAAAACAAACCGCCAGTTCAAAAGGGTTATAATAATCGGTGCGATAAGGTAGATGGCAATTGTGCCGTATGAGCTTGCCCAAGATATTCTAACTGCCATTTTTTTGTAATATTCTTCCGAAAAAACTTCAACCATAATTTTAACGATTGGTGGCCACATAAATGCTTGAGCAAAACCGTTTACACACCATATTGCAAGCATAATATAAGGATGAGTGCTTATCATCATAAGTAAATTCATTACTACCGAAACGCCAAGTCCCAGGCTAACAAGCTTTTTGGGCGAAAAATAGTCGCCGCAAATGCCGCTTACTATTTGCCCAATTCCGTATGTAATAAATCCACCGGTAACCGACATAGAAAGAAGCGTGCGTGCTATTCCTGTTTGTACTTCAATTTCCGAAATGATTGCGCCGAAATTAATTCGTGTTATGTAGCTTGCCATATAGGTTACAGTAAAAAGTACGGCAAGACTGCGGGCTTATTTCTTATCTACCATTTTTCCCATCCTTTTTAATTTTAAATCCACTATATTATACGAGTAAATATTAAATATACAATTGACAATATTGGTAAAAATATGTACAATATTGATATAAAGCTGTTGGAGTGTTAATATGAGCGAAAATTATATTAAACAACTGTATGATGATAATTCGGGATTCAGATTGCATTATACAATCGGTGAGTTTGCGGGAAAATCTACAACACAATATTTGCATTATGATATAGAACTTTCTTTTATTTATTTTATAAAAGGCGTCGGAGAAATTAAAATAGAAGGTAAAAAATATGATATACAAGACGGTGACCTTATGTTACTAAAGCCGTCAGAGTTATATCATTGTATCGTCAAGGACGGAATGCATCACGAAAGATTAGTGCTTTATTTTAACAGTAATTTGTTGCAAAATTTCGGCACCGTTGGTGAGAAATTTTTCGAACCTTTTTATAATCGCAAAGACGGTTGTGATAATAAAATACCTAAAGAATTAATAGAAAAAGGGAAAATTGATACCGAACTTTTAGAATTGCTTAGCCTTGTGAAAAACACGAATGAGATTGATAAACTGGTTTCACGCTGTAAGACGGTTGAAATTTTATCAAAAATAAGAAATATAATTATAAGAAATTCAACCGCAGAAAAAACTAAAGTTATTGATAATAAAATAATCAATAGTGTCATTGCTTATATTAACCAAAATTTTCAGTATGAAATAAGCCTTGAAGAAATTGCCAAAGAATTTTATGTTGATAAATTTTACATATCCCGATTATTTAAGGAGCATGTTGGCGTTACGATATGGAATTATGTTATATTCAGACGACTAACCGCTTTTAATGATTTGATTCGCGCCAATACTCCTATTGAAGAAGCATATCTTAGGGTGGGGTTTCAGAATTATTCTAATTTTTTCAGACTTTATAAAAAACATATGAATATGACACCGTCCGAGTATAAGAAGAAAGTTTCGAATAAGTGATGAATTATTGTATTTTTAGGGGATTTATGGTATACTTTTTAAAAACAAGAAAGGTGGGGTGAAAATGCTTAAAAATGATGAATTTATTATGGAAATCGTCGACATCACAAATGAAGGCAGTGGCGTTGGCAAGGTGGACGGTATGGCGGTTTTCGTGCCTTTAACTGCGGTTGGCGATATTGTAAAGGTAAAGGCGCTTAAGGTTAAAAAGAACTATGCTTACGGAAAACTAATAGAAATTATCACCCCGTCAAAAGCCAGAATAGAAAACGACTGTCCTTATTTTAACCGTTGCGGTGGTTGCGTTTTCAGGCACATTGGTTATCAAGCAGAATTAGAGCTTAAACAGAACAAGGTTTATGAAGTTATTAAGCGCATCGGCGGCGTTGATTTAGCACCACAGCCCATATTGTTTGATGAATGTGACCGTTATCGCAATAAGGCGCAATACCCATTAAGCGAAAATGGGGGAGTAGGCTTTTACGCTTTTCACTCTCACCGTATAATTGAGTGTGATGATTGCCTTTTACAACCCACAATCTTTTCAAAAATATGTGATGCTGTAAGCGATTTTGTTCGTCAGTATTCTATTAGTATTTATAACGAAGAAAAACACAAGGGTCTTTTAAGGCATCTTTATATCCGTCGCGGTCAAATTAGTGGCGAAATTATGGTTTGCTTTGTTATAAACGGGGATAAATTACCGAAAAGCGACATTATTATAGAACGCCTTAAAGCAATTTGTGGCGATGCGCTTAAAAGTGTTGTACTAAATATAAATAAGCAAGACACTAACGTTATTTTAGGGGATAAGTGTATAAATTTATACGGTAGTGATTATATAACCGACACCTTGGCGGGTGTTAAAGTTCGTTTATCGCCCTTATCTTTCTATCAAGTAAACACTGTTATGGCTAATAAGCTTTATAAAAAGGCGGCAGATTATGCAAAACCTGAAGGCAAGAATATAATCGACCTTTACTGTGGTGCAGGTACAATCGGTCTTTCAATGGCGAAAGCGGCAAAATCGATTATCGGTGTTGAGATTATCGAAGCGGCGGTAAAGGATGCCGAGTTTAACGCAAAGGAAAACGGTATTAATAACGCAAGATTTATTTGCGGTGATGCTAAAACAGCGGCACAGCAGCTTAAAAACGAAAAAATAAAGCCCGATACGGTAATTGTTGACCCACCGCGCAAGGGCTGTGACAGTGAACTTATAAAAATTATTGCCAACGATTTTTGTCCCGAAAGTGTTGTTTATATTTCATGCGACCCCGCAACCTTGGCGCGTGATGTTAAAATTTTCAATGAAGAAGGGTATAATTTGGTTGAATATACCCCTGCCGATTTATTCCCGCGTACTAGTCATGTTGAGACGGTTGCTCTTTTGTCCCAACGCCGACCTGACGAACATATCGACATAACAATCGACCTTACAGAGTTTGATACAACTGCCGCCGAGCTTAAAGCTACGTATCCGGAAATCAAAGAATACGTGCTTAACAAATTTGGGCTTAAAGTATCTTCGCTATATATATCGCAAGTTAAAACTAAATGCGGTATTATAGAAAGAGAAAACTATAATAAGGGAAAAGCAGGCCATAGAGTTCCGCAGTGCCCTAAAGAAAAA
>JAZKXN010000067.1:0-2422 GCA_045611605.1 Acutalibacteraceae bacterium | reverse complement strand
ATTTGTTTTGAAAGAAGCAATGGAAATCATGTTTACCGAAGGTCACAGGAAATTAACAATTGGATCTTGTTGTTTAGAGGAATACAAGAAATCCATAGGGTTTAATGCATATCGTGAATACTTTCCCGATTTATACAAAGTACCGATTGAACCGAGGGTTTACGGCGTTGACAACGCTGGTGAGTATGTGCGGAAAAGTTATCGGGGCGGTTGGTGTTACTTAGTGAAGGGAAAAGAACAGAAACTTTTTGAAAACGGAGTGACAGCCGATGTAAACAGTTTATACCCTTCGATGATGAGTAGTGAATCCGGAAATGTGTACCCTGTAGGATCTCCGACTTTCTGGTATGGAAATTATATTCCTGATGAAGCATTACAATATGATAAGTATTATTTTATCAGAGTGCGTACACGTTTTTATCTTAGAAAAGGAAAATTACCAACAATTCAAATAAAATCTTCTACGATGTATAAAGCAACGGAAATGTTAGAGACTTCAGACGTAAAAGGAACAGACGGTGAATATTATGATTTTTATGTTGATACAGACGGAATATTAAGACCCGCGTTAGTAGAAATGACACTAACACAAACAGATTTTCAACTAATTAAAGAACACTATGAGTTAGTAGATTTTGAGATTTTAGACGGGTGTTTTTTCAACGTGGCAATAGGGATATTTGACGCATATATAGAAAAGTATAAGAAAATTAAAATGGAAAGCAAAGGTGCAAAAAGAGAGCTAGCAAAGTTGTTTTTGAATAATCTTTATGGAAAAATGGCAAGCTCAACAAATTCATCTTTCAAACTGGCATACATCCGTGAAGATAAAAGTATTGGTTTTGTGACTGTGACAGCGGATGACAAGCAACCGGGTTATATTCCAGTAGGTTCAGCGATAACCAGCTATGCAAGAAATTTTACAATTCGTGCCGCACAAAAAAATTTCTACGGTGTAGACAACCCTGGGTTTATTTACGCGGATACAGACAGTATCCATTGTGATTTACCGGAAGAACAATTGAAAGGGATTAAGATACACCCGAAAAACTTTTGTTGCTGGGACTTAGAAACACATTGGCAAAAAGGATATTTTGTTCGTCAGAAAACTTATTTAGAAGAAGAAAACGGAGAACTTACCATAAAATGCGCTGGAATGCCAGAAAAATCGAAGAATCTTTTCAAACTATCGTTGAAACACAATTACACAGAAGAAGAAATAAAACAAATTGAAGAAATGACACAAGAGGAAAAAGAATTTTTAAAAACAAAGAGAGATATTCACAATTTTGACATTGGTTTAATTGTCCCTGGGAAATTACTTCCGAAAAGAATAAGAGGCGGTGTTGTGTTAGTCGATACCACCTATGAAATGAGGTAAAAATGATTACAGTAAAATACAAATTAAAAGATGATGTATTACCTCCTGTTGTATATGGAAATTGGATAGACTTATACACAGCGGAAGAGGTAGAATTGACTTCAGGAGATTATCGATTAATTGATTTAGGAATTGCTATGGAATTTCCAAAACATTTTGAAGCATTAGTTGTTCCGCGTTCATCAACCTTCAAAAATTACGGAATATTAATGACAAACAGTATCGGTATTATTGATGACGAATACAACGGAGATCAAGACTATTGGAAATTTCCAGCACTCGCCACAAGGGATGTGACAATCCCAAAAAATATAAGAATTGCACAGTTCCGGATAATTGATAGTTGTTCCATAAAAATGAATAGGGTTAAAATGCTGGGAAACGAAGACCGTGGCGGGTTTGGGAGCACCGGAACAAAGTAAAAACAGGGAGCATGGTAAACGTCATGCTCCCTTATTATCTGTAACACAAGGGAATTCACAGCAGTTTGCAATTAATCTGACAAAGTAATGAGGCAGTTTCTTCCACCCGTGCAATTCCTCAAAACTTCTGTGAATGTAGCTTGTGAAGATAATCAATAAGATAGTGCTTTTAGTACAGCTTCTTTACAAGAAAGATTTTTGAACCTAAAAGACCCATGTTCAAAATAAAATCTAAGATTACTCAAGAAAAATTCATTTCGTTTTAACATAACATAATTAATATCATGATCGTCAGTGGTAACAGTAATTTTGTTAGGGTTTTGCATGTCTGGACGGTCATCACAATACACAATCCCTGTTTCTGGAAACTCGCGGATACCATAATTTTTACCGTTATATTTTAAAGTGCAAAGATAATAACTTTTGCCATTCATTCGTTCAACAAAACTTTCAGAGTCATGCAGATAAACATTTTGTGTTGAGTAGGCAAGGTATTTGTCTTTTAAAAAAGCCTGATTAAAACCGCCTTGTAATTGGTGTTGTGAAGCTGTCTCATTATATCCCTGTTCCATGACATACCCGTTACCTCGTAAAAACTTTGTGTCAGATTTTAAACGCT
>JAZKXN010000066.1:0-1038 GCA_045611605.1 Acutalibacteraceae bacterium | reverse complement strand
TACTTACGCAGATCAGCTTCTTGTTTGGAACTTCTACACAGGTAAATATGATGTATCTTCTGCATCTATTCTTATGAATCACGGTGCAAGTGATGTAAATGTAACCACCTTGAAATTCTCTGATGGCACTTCAATCAACACAATCAACGGACACGGTTTCTTTGATGTTGCTACAAATGAATTCGTTCTGATTGACGAATTTAATGCGGCTAATTATGTTGGTCACAGCTTTGTAAGACAGGATGGCGACGGATATAGCACAGTCGAGCTTGTTTCTTACAGCGTAGAAGAACAGTACACCGAGGTATGGTCTATCCTTACTTCCGAGTATTACAACTGCGTACTTGAGGGTATGTGGACAGTAACTGCCGCAGAGGTTGACAACAGCCCTGAATGGCTTATGCCTTACGAAATCGGTGAGGATATGAAATACGATGAAACAATGATGCAGGCGGATATTGAAAAGTATGGACTTTATACATACGAGGACTTCAAGGACTACTGCACATATGAGCAGTATATTGCATTTGGCTTTGAAAACTTCAAGGTATCCGTTGGTAAAGGCTATATTACTTGGGATGAAATTCTTTATCTTATGAATCTTCATATTCCACAGTAATCTACCTTAGTTAAATCGTTACAGCAAATTCTTTGAATAATTAACCCTAGCCCCGAGTCGAGATGCCTCGGGGCTTATTTTTGTTTATGGATTTTTTCTTTTTTTTATCTTTTTGGCGGTTTCTTTTTGGCTATTTTCGTTTATTTACGCTTTTTTTACATAATTGTTGTCTTTTTATATTGAAATGGTAAATTTTTTATGGTAAAATATCTTAAAAGTTTATTTCGGTGGCGGAATTTTGCCGCTTTGGGCGGGGGTTTGATTACATTTTACCGAGGTTTTCGGTTTTTTCGCCTGATTTGCCGATTGGTACTTGATTTTTTAAGATTTTTTACTTGAAGGAGATACTTTATGAAACCTATGTTTTGCACCGACCTGACGGTGGATAAAAATAACCAGGAAATCAACGGCGGGGAGTT
>JAZKXN010000065.1:0-3401 GCA_045611605.1 Acutalibacteraceae bacterium | reverse complement strand
AACGATAGCGCCTTCATCTGCTTCGTTTGATGTGTAAATGCTTACGCCATTTACGGTACCAATGTAGCCAGTTCTTACATAAGCCTCTACATATTGAAGTGCATCTTTAAGGTTCTTTCTGATTTCCTTAACATCGTTCTTATGAGCAAGAGCAAATACAGGAACATTTTCACCTTCAAATGCGATTGCGGCAGCACCGTCAACAAAAGCATTGAAGTCGAAAGCAGTTACAGGAATCGAAATAGATGCCTTGTTAAATTCAGCCATAGCCTTTGCATTTGCGGTGTTGAACATATCAACGGACATATGAGCAAGACCCTTTTCTACAACATTGGGGTCGTTCATTTCTTCTTCATCGAAGTAAGGGAATCTATTTTGAAGAAGTTCAATAGTGTATTCCTTGCTTTCGTAAGAAACCTCAATGTCCTTTGTGTTACCTTCACCCATTGCAAGAGTTTCGGTGCCGTTAGTTGCAGTATATGTATTGATGACTTTCTTGTCACCAGCGGTGCCTACAAGAGAATTATCAACGGTACAAAATTGCATAAGGTCAAGTTTTGAATTGTACTGGTCCTCAAATCTATTTTCAAGGACGTGGTTGGGATAAAGTTTGTTAGCCATTTTCTTACACTCCTATTTATTTAGTTAATTCGTTATACAAATCGGGGGTTTTCTCATAAACCACCATTTGTTCAGCCAAAGACATTTTTGAAAACTCCGCCTTTGTAAGAGTTTTGCCGTCACCGTTATCTACGGGAGGCACTGGTGTTTCCTTAACTGCTTCTGCAAGTACAGCCTTCTTTTGTGCGTCCACAAATTTTGCCTGTGCTTTAATAACAGTATCGGTATCACCGTTATAAAGTGCGGTAGCAACTTCTGTTGCAAGTTTTTCATCGTAGCCTATTGCAACAAGTCCTTTTGCATTTTCTGCGATTGCTTTTTCTTGCTTTAATTGGTCACGTTCTGCCACAATCTCGGCAAGTTTTTCGGCATCCGCCGCTGCCTTTTGTTCCGCTTCCGACATATTAGCTCTTAATTGTTTTTTGTAATTTGCCGTATCGGATGCAGCTTTGTCATAAAGTTCTTTTGATACGAATTTACTCATATCAATTTGTGGTTCTTCGACTTCAAGTGATAAAATATCCTCGATAGTCATACCTTCTTTGTACTTGTCACCAAGTAACGATTTTAAATCTGCCATAGAAATTACCTCCTGCGTTTATACAGTTCTCTCTGTTTTATATCGTGCGATTTAAGGCTTCTCTGCCCATTTTATGTTCACTCCTTAACGGGAGTAATCCAACATCTGCATTGGTAATGTTGCTTTGGTGGAACATCGTGCAAATCAAATATTTGTCCGTCCAATTCACTGCATTCACCACAAGTTTTATGGTCTTGCTCCGCATTCCACATTACCTTTTTTACATTTGTATCTTCATATACAACCTTTGCAATGGTATCTTCCAAGTCGATTGCATATTGTTCAATTTGGGTTGTAATCAATCTCTCGGCATAAGCATAACTTTGTAATCTTTCTAATTCATTTGATACCAAAGCCTCAAATAACCTTGATTCTTTTCTATCGATTTCATTAGAAAATACATATTTTGTTACAGGGTTATACAAATCAAAAAATTCTTCAACCCACGCCTCGTCCAAGTTTCGTATATCACCATCAAAACCCATAGCAACTGCTTCATCATAAATTGCTTGATAAATTTCATTTGCAACCCTTAAAAACTCTTGCTTTACGGTTTTATATATTGATTTATATAATTTATGAACGTGCTTTTTAATACCGGCTATATTTAATTCATCGAATAGAGCCAAGCGGTTATGCCTAAACTCTTTGTGTATCTTCGATGTTATCCTCGCCGCCGCTGTGTTCGATATCTGATACGGTGTCCTCTGCATCTACATCATCCTCCTCCGCATCGTATAGCCATTTACCCATATATGCCTTACTATCGTTCCATACACCTTGTGGGTCTGAATACAAACCACAATTTGTAATAGCAATAAGTGGGTGAATACCTGCTTGTAATTGGTTTATAAGACCTTGTGTCTTAACAAGCAAACTATCAGTTCTATTACGGCTAAACTTAATATCAATATCGGATAATTTAAGTGTCGAAACTTCGCTTGTTTCGGTAAGGCTTAATATCTTTAAAATAACCTTTAGCATTTCTCTTTCGCTTCTTGCGAAAGTTTGCTCAACACCTCTTGCGTGTGTTTCGGCAAGTTGCCAACCGTTGCTCAACAATATTGCTTGACCCGTGTTGCCGCCGGTTGATTGTTCTCTACCGGGAACACCAGCTATTTGCAATATTTGTTCATACAAATAATCAATAAGTGTTTGAGTTTGAGATTGGTCTAATGTTGCTGTAAGATATTGAACGCTTGCAGGATTGCCGGGTTCACTTTTAGTAAGCAAACCTAATTTATCCTTTAACTGGTCCATTTGTTCTTTATCTATCTCACAGTTATTCATCCACAAAATCGCTTGAATGAATTGTGCCAAGCCATTTAGTCTATCGGAAGTTGCCACATTAAGAGCATCTAAAAGAGGGATAACCCTTTCAAAGCAACCCATTCTTTCATCATCGTTTATATACTCGATAATTGGGATGCCAATTCTATTAGGAGCAACTGTAACCACTTTTAATGATGAAAAATCCTTACCCACCAACTCAAAATAGTATTTGTCCGAATATGCGCCAACTTTATATGAATCATCACTCAAAGTTATATAAGAAACACCAAGAGCGTTATTTTTATAAATGTTATTAAACTTAATAACAAACGCATTATTGGGGTTAAGTCTTAATATGTTAAATGCCGACACACCGTCTTTGACCTTTTTAGGTAGCACTATGCGATAACCAATGCCACACACCGATATATCTTTACCAATAACTTGGTCTTGTGCCGCTTTGCCTTCCTCAAACATCATTTCGTTAAGGATTGCTAACTTTTTATCATCGGCACCACCTTTGTTTCCTTCTATGTCAACACTTGCTCTTTGAACAAATGTGATAGGGGAGCCAAACACATAGCCAACCTTAAATGCAGTTATTTCGGCGGCGTGGTTTTCAACAATTTTATTATTGATTTCCGGTCTAACCTCTTTAATACGATTTAAAATTGGTTGTACCCCACGCTCATACTCTTGTAAGTATTTAATTTCAGTAACATTTAGTCGATGGATTTCAAACGCATCGGCTAATACTTTGCTAATATTTTCTTTCGTGATTTCTTTAACATCAGTAAAGATTTCTCTACGTCCTTTTAATACCATCTGCAAAACTCCTGTAAAATGAAATTGAGCCATTAAGTCTGTTGAATTAACAAACTTAACGGCTCAACGGCTCTCTAATATTATTTTTATTTCTTTTCGGCAA
>JAZKXN010000064.1:0-2207 GCA_045611605.1 Acutalibacteraceae bacterium | reverse complement strand
CTTGTTTAATTTAGTTTATGTTTTACGCGGGGAAAACTTTCTTAAAAGAAAGCTTTTCCCCTCACCCCTTTCAAAGAATTTGAAAAGGGGGTCTTTTTTAGTTTTCGGACATAATGCGCTCGACCGTAAAACAGCCAATGTTCACACTATTCTGTAGGGGCGATTCACGTGTCAAGAGTAACATTGTAAACAATTTGTGTAAGGACATGGTATACACATTGTTGAAGTTACAGCTATGCGCTTGGGGAAGCTGAACGGAGCGTAGCGGAGGGAGGCTTCCCCAAGCGGCGCGTGCTCAAAGCCGCCATATTTTTCGATGTATAAGCTTACCTGTATGTACGTCAAATTCTGCAATTGCAAAATTTCTGTAACAAGCAATAAATGTGTCACTGTTGGGGTTAGGTCTAAATTCGATTCGTTCATTGGCCATGGTTTCGCTTAAATAAACCTGCCAATCACCAAATCTGGCATATCCCCAACTATTAACCTTTATTACGTGATATTTCCCACTATATTCGTATTTTTTGAATTGATCATAATACGTGTGTTCACTTGGCACATAAATTTCCGAAGGACATTTCATACCTAATGCTTCGTGTGGTCTTTCGTTATTGTAGCAATTACGCCATTCATTAAAAACTCGTTCCGCATCGGCTATATCCTTTGGGGTATAATGCTTTAACAACTCTTGATTCATAGCCCTATGAAACCGCTCTATTTTGCCTTGCGTTTGAGGATGTTTAATTCGTCCGTGTATTGGCAACACATTGTGATTCATTAGCCATTTTTCAAATTGCGTATAACCTTGACGAAATCCCGCAAATTGTGCACCGTTATCTGAAAGCACCGAATCAGGCATTCCGTATTCATAAAAAGCTTCTCTGAAGGTAGGTAATACAAGATTTGCGGTGCTTTCGGATGGTTTTATTCTAATAACAAATCTGCTATGATCATCGAAAATATCTAAAGGAAAGCAGTATTTTCCATTTTGCATTTTAAATTCGCCTTTGAAATCTGTTTGCCACATTTCATTGCAACGTTCTTTTTCGAAACGTGTGAAAGCCTTATGCTTTAATGATTCTTCTTTTAAAATGCAACCACAACGATTTAATATATTATTTACCGTTTTTATGCATGGCATTTCAATACCGTTATTTTCAAGTACCACTTTAATTTTTTTCGCACCCCATCCTGGGTGAAGCGAGCGAACTTCCAAAATTTTGTCCTCTATTGTTTGCGGTGTTTTATTCGCCGTAAAATTAGGACGACGACTTCGGTTAGATAGTGATTCATCGTTTTCATATCTTTTCAACCATTTGTAACCGGTTGTGCGAGTAATCCCAAATTCACGACATAGCAAACTGAAATTTGAACAGCTCTCTGCTGCTTCTATAAATTCTTTTCTTAATTCTTCCACAGTTTTATCCTTCCACGGCATCTTCCTATCTCCTTTGGAGTTTTTTGATACCTTTATTTTACCATAAAACTGTACACTATGTCCTTGCACTACCTGTATACTATGTTACTACACTATACATCACGAATCGCCCGAAAGCAAAGGATTTTTACCTATTTTATAGGGTTGCGTTTGTCGCGGGCGATTCGTCAATCGCCCCTACCGCTGCCTATGTATTTGTACAGACGAAATGGCTACAATTTAGCCTTCTCCAGCGGAGAAGGGGGACCGTCGCGACGGTGGATGAGGAGATCGAATTTCGTGCAGAACAAAGGGCGAGCACCTCATCCGTCACTCGCGATTTTGCTTCGCAAAATGTATCACTTCGTGAACGCGATTGCCACCTTCCCCACGGGGGAAGGCTTAGGGAAACAAATTTCAACACACAGATAAACACCAATTTATCGCACAAACCTCATCATCGTGGTTTACACAAACAAATCTTGCATGTACAAACACCGATGTTCGCCCGCGGGGGCTTCCCCGCCACCAATTTATAAATATCTATAATATATTATATCTCTTATTTCTTATTTGTGCAAGGTATGTTGGGTAAATTTTAAAAAAACTCTTTTCAAATCGTTTTTTTTTTGATATAATAATAGTTAATAGATAAATTTGGAGAGTAAATATGGCAGAAGTAAAGAAAAATGCGCCTAAATCATATAACGATCAAAGTATTAAAGCTCTTAAGGGTGCTGACAGAGTTAGAAAAAGACCTGCGGTAATTTTCGGCTCTGACGGTCTTGAG
>JAZKXN010000063.1:0-1198 GCA_045611605.1 Acutalibacteraceae bacterium | reverse complement strand
ACGTCATCAGGATTTACACGCAATTCTTCTACCAAAAACGCCTTCAAATTTTCAAACATAACTACCCTCCTTTTAACTTTTTTCAGATGTTGAAATGACAACATATGCCTTATAATACTATATATTTTTGATTTTGTCAAGCCTTTTTTGAAAAATAACTGCATTTTTGACAAAAAAAGTCATTTTTTAGACACAAATTGATAAAAAATATTTAAAAATAAATTAAATTATTGCTTGTATACTATTATTGACAATATATAAATAATATGGTATAATAATTACAACAATATATTTTTGGAGGTGAAGATATGGATTTATGGATTTGGATATGGCTTGCGGTTCTGATTTTGTCAGTTGCTATCGAAGCTATGACAGAGCAGTTTGTATCAATTTGGTTTGCTCCCGCAGCGATAGTTGCAGCAATATTAAACTTTGCGACCCTTGGCCCAATTTGGCAGGTGATTGCGTTTGCGATAGTTACTATTATCGGAATCTCATTGCTCAGGGGAGTAGTTATGAAAAAGCTGAATAGTTCAGAGCATAAAACGAATATTGATGCGATAATCGGTGAAAGATGTATAGTAACTGAGCGCATTGATAACTTTGCAGGCTGCGGCCAGGCAAAGGTGAAAGGCCAGATTTGGTCAGCCCGCGGTACTCACGAAGACGATGTCTTCGAGGTTGGAGAAGCTCTTACCGTTGTTGCTATTGAGGGCGTAAAGCTTATTTGCATCAAAAAATAACTTAATACATATTTGAAAGGAGATAAGTTATGTATAATTTCTTACTTGAAAGCGGAAATAGCGGCATAGTTGCCTTTTTCGTAGTTTTGTTTGCTATCGGTATAGCAGTAGTTGTTTACGGTTTGACGATCGTTCCACAGGCAAACGCTAAGGTTGTTGAACGTATCGGTAAATTCGACAGAGTATTGACTGCCGGTTATAACTGGAAATGGGTTATTATCGATCGCGTTGTTAAGGATATAAACCTTATGGAGCAGGTAGTTGACTTCCCACCGCAGGCAGTTATTACCAAGGATAACGTTAGAATGCAGATTGACACAGTTGTATTCTATCAGATTACAGACTGTAAGCTTTATACTTATGGTGTTGCTAACCCAATCGTAGCTATTGAAAATCTTACTGCTACAACTCTTCGTAACATTATCGGTGAGCTTGATCTTGACCAGACACTTACT
>JAZKXN010000062.1:0-1708 GCA_045611605.1 Acutalibacteraceae bacterium | reverse complement strand
TGTTTGCCGGTTTGTTCCATAATTTTGGTTTGAATTTCTTCAACCATATCTTGGCATTCGCGGGGGAACAATTTGATTTGGTCTTCGGTGGATTTGTTGGAACCGAGCAAACCATATCTAGTATTGTAGCCGCTGCCATTGATGGGAGCAGTCAAAATATCATCTAAGCTGCAAACAACTTTTGCACCGTTTTCCATGAGGATGCGTTTAGTTCTAACGCGGGTGTGAATGTCGCAGTTCAAAATGCAGTCAGTGTAGTTAAGGATAGTTTTAGCTTGGTTAGCGAAAACTACTTCAACTTCAGCGCCAGCTTCAGTAATGAGGTCAGCATAGTATTGAACATAGTCTACGCCGGTAAATTCGTGTTTGTTTTCGCCAAACAATTCACGATATTTTTCCAAAGACAATACATCACTATACGGGTTAATGCCTGCTTCGTCCAGTTGGTCATAGGTCAACAATGCGTTGCCAACTTCGTCACTGGGGTAGCTGAGCATAAGCACAACTTTTTTAGCGCCTTTAGCAATACCGCGCAAGCAGATTGCAAAACGGTTACGGGACAAAATCGGGAAAATAACACCAATGGTTTCGCCACCCAATTTAGCTTTAACATCCGCAGCAATATCATCAACACTTGCATAGTTGCCTTGAGCTCTTGCAACAATAGATTCAGTAATGGAAATTACGTCTCTATCACGCATTTCAAAGCCTTCACATTTAGCAGCTTCCAAAACGCTATTAACAACAATGTCGGGTAAGTTATCTCCTTCACGAATAATCGGGCAACGGATGCCTCTAGAAACAGTACCCACTCTTCTTTCCATAAGTTTGTGCCTCCACAATATAGAATCAAATATTAAATATCCTCGGACCAATCCCGAACGATATGTAATTTGTAAAAACGTCCGCAAACATTATAACTTATCGTATATAATCCTGCAAGAAAAACATAAAACTACCTTGTTAAAATTCTTCCTATACCTTAAAAAATCCTGCAAAACTTGCAAGTATTTTTAATTTCCCAAACCATAACTTTCTATTTTTATGTTAAAGTTCGGGTTTTTGGCATAGCTTTTGATTTTTACCAGGAATATTATAATACGCAGACCTTCCATTTGCAATATTCTCGAACAAAAAATTATAACCACATCATCATCATTCGCAAAACTGTCAAAAATTTTACATTACATCTTCGCAAACAAAAAGACCTGTGCGTTTATACACAGGTCTAAATTTTAAATCATTCTTTCAATTTAGAGAAGCCAACAAACTTAGTAAATTGTTTATGGAAGAACAGATTAACAGTATCAACAGGACCATTACGATGTTTTGCAATAATAAGCTCTGTAATGTTTTGGTTTTCTGTTTCCTTATTGTAGTAATCTTCGCGGTAGAGGAAAGCAACGATATCAGCGTCTTGTTCCAAAGAGCCGGATTCACGCAAGTCACTGAGCATGGGACGCTTAACTTGACGCGCTTCTACACTACGGCTTAATTGGGAAAGTGCAATTACAGGAACTTTCAATTCCCTAGCAAGGGCTTTCAAAGAACGGGAGATTTCGGAAACTTCAGTTTGACGGTTATCGCCACTTCTTTGAGATTTACCACTACCTTGCATCAATTGCAAGTAATCGACAACAATTAAGTCTAAATCATATTCAGCTTTAATACGACGAGCAACGCTACGCATTTCCAAAGCTGTGATACC
>JAZKXN010000061.1:0-1009 GCA_045611605.1 Acutalibacteraceae bacterium | reverse complement strand
AAATCATTTTATTGGCAAAAACAGCTTTTTTGCATCAGGTATCAAATTTACATCAAAGAAAATACTTAAATTTGCTATTATATTGCTTGGTCTTTCTCTAAACATCAACACAATTTTACACGTTGGCAAAATGTCACTTGTGGTTATGATATTTACACTTGCAACCTGTTTCGGCGGAGGTTACTTTATTGGCAAAGCATTAGGACTAAACTGGAAGCTTTCTAATCTTATTTCTGCAGGAACGGGAATTTGTGGAGGTTCGGCTATTGCCGCCATTGCACCTACGATAGATGCCGACGACAGCGATGTTGCATACGCTATGTCTGCCACATTTCTTTTCGATATGGCGATGATAGTGTTGTTTCCAATTATGGGCAGAGCGATTGGTATGAGTGCCGAAGCATTTGGCATTTGGGCAGGAACAGCGGTTAACGATACCTCTTCTGTTGTGGCAACAGGATATGCTTTTTCTGAAGCCGCTGGCGATTTTGCAACTATGGTCAAACTCACTCGTACACTTTCAATTATTCCTACCGTTTTGACCTTTGCTTTAATTCAAATGAGCCTAAAAAGAAAAGAAGCTATTAAAAGTGGCGAAAACGAAAAAGAAATTAAAACTAATTTTAGCTTTACTAAAATTTTTCCTTGGTTCATTTTGGGGTTTTTAGCAATGTCAATTGTAGCAAGCATTTTTACTATACCTACCGAAATAGTTACTACAACAAAATCGGTAAGCAAATTTTTAATGGTTTGCGCCCTTGCTGCAATCGGTCTTAACACATCGTTTAAGGATATGAAAAAATCAGGAATCAAACCTATGATACATGGTTTTATTATATCGGCACTTGTTGTTATTGTAGCCCTTGTGGTTGAAATCGCATTGGGAATTGTGTAAAACAAAAGCGGAGTGAAAATTCACTCCGCTTTTTTATTTTATATAAAAATATTAATCAACCAATAAATTGTAGGTATCGTTAAAACCGAAAGCACGGTTGTGCCCAAGGTAAAG
>JAZKXN010000060.1:0-105709 GCA_045611605.1 Acutalibacteraceae bacterium | reverse complement strand
ACCACAAACTGAGCATGCCTTATATTTAAGACCTGCAATGCCGGGTTTAGCAGGAGTTTCTACAATCCAGTCGCTGATGGTGTGACCTTTTGCTTCGATTACTTCTTCTTTTGTTGCACCGCATGTACATGTGTAAACAATCTTACCGTTTTCGGTGCAGGTTGCGTCTACGCGTTCGGTTTCTACGAATTCACATTCATGAGAAGCTTCTAAGGTTTCACCACATACATCGCACACATTATCTTCATTTGCATCAATGTGGGCAATTTCTTCACGAACAGTACCGCATACATTACAATCTGTATCGCAAGCATTAGAGTATGTATGTGTACCGTCTTCGCTTACATCTGCCAAATAAGCAACTGCCGGATTGATGTATAAACCATCACGGCCGTTATCACTCCAACCTTCAACACGCACTGTAAACACATCGCCCCTTTGAACAGGGATGGCGCCCAAATCGGGGAATGGTATACTTTCGCCACCATTTTCAAAACGGTTATCTTCGCCATTTAAGGGCCAAATAACTTCGCCATTCTTTAATATTGAGAAGGTAAGCCAATCAGTAGTATGATTAGATAACCAACCATAGAATGGAACATCATTAGCCTTGCCGTTATAAACATCGCCACCGACATTATAAAGTACAACTTCGCCATTTGTCGAAGCAGTGTGATTCAAATCAATATGATAAATATCACTTGAAGACAACCAACCGTGTGTAGGATTAACATAAAGTGTATTGTTATAGATTGAAATAGAATCTGCACCACAATATGGATTGGTTGCATTGAACGCTAATTGCTTATAAGACGAACTATCTTGTATATAAATAGGACTGCTATAGTATTGACCGTAAAGTTCTCTGCCGGTTGCACTCCAACTAGAGTTTGCAAAATTAACTTTAGGACCAGAATATTTTTTGTCTTCCCAACCTACGCCGGAACCAGTAACCACATATTCCTTACTAGCAGTCAGTCCATTAACCGCATTCATTATAGCATCGTAAGCATTAAAGTTGAGCGATTCTACAATTAAATAAGAATTATTGCCGATGGTAAGTGATGTTAAATGTGAAAGTGTTCGAACATTTCCACACACATTACAAGTGGCGTCACAAGCACTTGTGTAAGTATGACCAACACCTTCACGCACTTCACCGCAAAGGTTACAGGTAGTGTCACATGCATTGTCATATTTATGACCGCTAACTACGCGAACGCCACCGCAAAGATTACATGTAGCATCACATACATTATCATATTTATGGCCGCTAACCACACGGATAGCACCACAAATATTACACTTATCATCGCAAGCATTATCATAAATGTGACCAGACACTTCACGCACTTCGCCGCAAAGGTTACAGGTGGTGTCACATGCATTATCATAAGTATGCTCACATACAGTTTTGCTAAATTTCCATTCAGCATTTAGTAATGGGTCATTATCACTTTCAATGTTCATTGCCATAAAGGCATCTTCGTTACCGCCATAATCAACAGTAGAGAAAGCATCACAACCGTGGAAAACTGATTCGTTAACATTTGCAACGCTCACAGGTAAAACAATATCAGTCAATGCAAAACAATTAGTAAACACATTTTCTTCAATAACGGTCACACTTGCGGGAAGTGTCACATCAGAAAGAGCGAAACAATCGAAAAATGCGCCTTTTTCTAATCTGCCAACACCATCAGAAACTTCCGCCTTAGTAAGTGATGTGCAATCAGCAAATGCATAAATACCAATTTCCGTTACAGTGTCAGGCACAACAATCTCATTTAGTGAAGTGCAATTATAAAAAGCATAAGCACCGATTTCTTTAAGATTTGCGGGTAGAGTAACCGTTTTCAGCGAAGAACAACCGGAAAACGCCCAAGAATCAATAACTTCAACACCATCGGGAATTACCACCGTTGTTACAGCCGAACAACCTAAAAATGCATTTTTACCAATAGTTTTAACAGTCGTAGGTAGACTGATTTCAGAAAGAACTTTACAATTTTCAAAAGCATTATCTTCTATCTCTACCAAAACTGGTGAAAACCTAAATTTAGTCATAAGTGGGCAATTGCCGAAAGCAGCAGTTTCGATTTTTTCAACGGTATTAGACATTGTAATACTCGCTTTTGTGTTGCCGTAAAAAGCATAAGCACCAACACTTAAAATGCCATTAAAAAATGTACTGCCGTAACAACCAAATACTAACTTTTGTGTTGCCGTTTCCATAAGACAATTGTTTTTTGAATAATAAACCGAATTATCTGCAGCAACGGCAATATTCTTTATTGAAGGTGTACAACCGTAGAACGCGCCTACGGGAATTTCGGTTACACCCTTGTCGATATACAACGAAGTAACATCTGTGCCCCAAGGAAGGGTTTCACCATGAAGGTATGATGCCATTGCACCGTTACCTGTGATTATTAACTTACCATTATAAACATACCAGATACACTGACCGGTAATGCCCATTTTGTCATAACGGTAATCGCCGCAAACCGAACACTTCTCATCACCGTAAGTGTGTGCAACCGTTGTTTCTCTTATCCAGTTACAAGTATTACAGGTAGTATCACAGTTAGATGAATATGTATGATTTGAACAACTATCATAAATCCAGGTGACCGCTTTTTCCGAGCCGACACCAAACAAATTATCATTCACGCTGCCGATGGTAATACTTTCAGCCTGTGCTTGAGTGCCGGCAAAGAAAATTCGTTTTAAGGTCTTAATTCTTAAAGCCGCTTTTTCTATTGAAGTAATAGAAGCGGGCAAATTGATTTGTTCAATAGCAGTACCATCCAAAAAATGTGGTGGTAGGCATCTTAAAGCACTACCAAAAGTAACATTTTTAAGATTAGTACAATTCATAAAAATACACTCATAATAATTTATATTTGCATTTTCAGGAATTGTAAATTGTTCCGGCAAAACAATACTTTCTAGCGATGTGCAATTTGCAAACGCGTAACCTTCAATTGTTGTTATCGAATCAGAAAAATTAACTTTAGATAATGCAGTGCAATATCTAAAAGCGTGGTAGCCAATCTTCTTAAATACGCTTGAAAATGTCACTTTTTCAAGCTTTTGACAATTCTGAAAAACATATTGACCAACTCCAGTAACATTACCGGTAAAGATAACTTCGGTTATATCCGAACCCCAGTCACCTTTATTCAATGTTCCGCTACCCGAAATTGTCAAAATGGTGCCATCAAGACTCCAATTACAAGTACCGACGGTGCCGGTTGTAGCAGCGCTTGCGGTTATACTGAGCGTACCCAAAGGCAAAACTGCAAGCATAAGCGTTAATGCCAACAAAACAGAAAGTATTTTTTTCATATCTGCTTCTCCTTTAAAATCAATTGTTAAATTGATACAAATATACACTTTTATATTATCATATATATATTAACATCGCAATAAAAGATTTTATACCTTTATTTAAAAAATTGTCACAAATAAAAAACACCTTTACCGCAGTCAAGGTGTTTTTTGTGTTTCAAAACCCGTAAAAAATCCGTCACTTGTTTCGACATTCTGAAGACCGTAAATTAAAAGCTTACCATTTGGCACCGAGCCGAAATGCTCGGGCCACCAGGACAAAAACTCTTCACGCATTTCAACAGTTGGCGCATTGGGCGTGTAAAGCAAAAATTCCTTTGCATAACCTGTATTGGTAGCATTCATAAGACCATTTGGTGAAGAAATTTTATAAAGCATTCCATCTTCTATACGGCTTTCGCCAATTTCGCCAACAATTTCAACCGTTTCAAGATTTAACGAATATGTATAATCGTTTACCTTTTCAGGCTTACTGAAATAACCCGAAAACTTACATTCATATACCGTACCGTTGGGAAAATCATCGCCGATTTCGCCCATATCGCTATCTTGATATTCACCCTCGAAACTGCCGTTGGCATGAATAACAATCTTAGTCCACCACGCACCGACACCACTTGAAAACCACATCTCAAGCGGATAATCAATTTTATCTTCATCCGTTTTGCTTTCATCTGTGTTTTCTTGTGAGACCGATGGCTTTTGTGGTGTGCTTATAGTCGGTGACTGCTGACTTACACCCGCAGGGGTGCCTGCTTCAACAATATCACCGCCCACACATGCAGAAAGTGATAAAACCATCAGAACCGAAAGTAGCAAATATAAAATTTTATTTTTAAACATCATTTTTGTTTTACCTTTTTTAATTTAAAACTTTTATTTAATTATAGCATAAAACTATAAATCAAACAAGGTATATTGTAATTTTGGTCGTTCGAATTCATATTGTCCTAAATTTAGTGATATTCCGCTAATGCGAATTACATACCAAGCTTTCGGTTTTGATAAACAAAAAAGACTTGCCGAAGCAAGTCTTTTTTCTTGGTGGGAGCGGGTGGATTCGAACCACCGAAGTCGAAGACAACAGATTTACAGTCTGCCCCCTTTGGCCACTCGGGAACACTCCCATATTCAATTTATATACGCTGGAGCTGGTGGACGGACGCAACCTTTTTTCAAAAGTTTGCCGTGCTTGTGGCACAGCCACTGCGCACTTCGCGCCTAAAAACATCACACCGTGATGTTTTTTTGACGGCGCTCACCCTCTCAGGCTTCGAGTCCGATTAAGAACTCATATACGCTGGAGCTGGTGGACGGACTCGAACCCCCGACCTGCTGATTACAAATCAGCTGCTCTACCAACTGAGCTACACCAGCATTTTCAAGCGCCTAAATAATATACCATAATTAACGCGCTTTGTCAAGAAATATTTTAAACTTTTAAAATAATTTTTATTTTTCATAATTTTGCCGTTTTGCGGAAAAGTATAAAAAGAACTTATATTTTTGGAGGAAACAAAAATGAAAACAAAATTTACCGCATTTTTTCTTTCGGCGGCTTTGATTTTTTCCTGTTTTTCACTTGCGGGTTGCACAAATAAAAAGAATGCCGCTTTGGTTTACTTTTTAAATTTCAAACCCGAATCTGCCGCAGCTTATGAAGAAATCGCAAATAAATATGAAGCAGAAACCGGTGTAAAGGTTAAAATTGTCACCGCTGCTGCCAACACTTACGAACAAACCTTAAAATCAGAAATTGCAAAATCAAACCCACCAACAATTTTTCAGGTTAACGGTCCCGTTGGGTATGACACCTGGGACGATTACTGCCTTAATATTAAAGATAGTAAACTTTACGGATATTTAAGCGATAAATCTCTCGCTATTCATGATGACGGCGGTGTTTATGCTATTCCTTGTGTTGTTGAAGGTTACGGTATTATTTACAACAACGCAATTATGAAGCGTTACTTCGCTTTGCCGAGCAAAAAGACCAACTTTCACGATATGTCAGAAATTAAAAGCTTTGATGACCTTAAAAAGGTTGTTGAAGATATGACAGCCAATAAGCAAAAGCTTTCTATTGAAGGTGTTTTTGCTTCTACTTCTCTTTCGGCGGGCGAAGACTGGCGTTGGCAGACTCACCTTTTGAATGTCCCAATTTTCTATGAAATAAGCCAGAAACACAAAGAAGGTGACCCAACACTTGCTCTTTTAGACGCTGATGAAATTACCCTTAAATACACTGAAAATTATAAAAAGATTTTCGATTTATATTTAAATAATTCTATAACCCCTAAAAACCTTTTGGGTGGTAAATCAGTTGCAGATTCTATGGCAGAGTTTGCTTTGGGCAAGGTCGCAATGGTGCAAAACGGTAACTGGGGCTGGTCGCAGATTTCGGGTGTTAAGGGCAACACTGTAACTGCAGAAGACATTAAAATGCTTCCCATTTACACAGGCATTGACGGTGAAGAAAATCAAGGGCTTTGCATCGGCACCGAAAATTACCTGGCCATAAACAAAAACGCCAGCGCCGAACAACAAAAAGCTTCCCTTGCATTTTTAGAATGGCTTTTTGGCAGTGAAACCGGTAAAAAGTATGTTACCGAAAAGCTTGGTTTTATAACCCCATTTAACACATTCAGCGAAAAGGAAACTCCTGCCGACCCGCTAGCGCGCGAAATCACTCGCTATATGAAGGATGAAAACCTTAAAACCATTCCCTGGGTATTTAACGCTTTTCCGGGTGAAGCATTTAAAAAAGCCACGGGCGACGCTTTGTTAGATTACGCACAGGGTAAAAAAGAATGGGATAAAGTTAAATCCGAAATTGTTAAAAGTTGGAAGAGTGAAAGAGATTAAATGAGACCCTTAAAACGCCATTTCCCCGTTTTTGTACTTCCCACACTTATTGCTTTTTCAATCGCGTTTGTTATACCCTTTATTATGGGTCTATATCTATCGTTTACCGAATTCACAACGGTTGAAAATGCTACTTTTGTGGGTTTTGAAAACTATATTACTGCATTCACCGACAATAGCGATTTTTTAAACGCCTTATGGTTTACTGTAGCCTTTGCTGTTATATCGGTTACCATCATAAATGTTTTCGCCTTTATCCTGGCATTGCTTCTTACCCGCAAAATTTTTGGTACAAATCTTTTTCGCACCATATTTTTTATGCCAAATTTAATTGGCGGTATTGTGCTTGGGTATATATGGCAGCTTATTATAAACGGTGTGCTTCAACCGTTCGGTTATGCTATTACAAGCGATGAACGCTTTGGCTTTTGGGGACTTGTTGTGCTTATGAACTGGCAAATGATAGGTTATGTTATGATAATTTATATCGCAGGGCTAACAAGTGTACCAACCGATATTTTAGAAGCCGCTAAGGTCGATGGCGCAGGCGTATTTACTACACTTTTTAAAATAACTATTCCGTCAGTTATGCCATCAATCACAATTTGCTTGTTTTTAACCATTACCAATTCGTTTAAAATGTTTGACCAGAATCTTGCTTTAACTGCAGGTGCGCCAAGTGGGCGAACAAAAATGCTTGCACTTGATATATACGAAACCTTCTACGGCAGAGTGGGTTATGAAGGAGTAGGACAAGCCAAGGCGGTGATTTTCTTTGTAATTGTTGCTGCTATCGCTTTAACACAGCTTATACTAACCCGCAGAAAAGAGATTGAACAATGATTTATAAACGCTTATCACACAGCGCAATATTTATTGTGCTGCTTATCCTGTCAGCCGTTTTTCTTTCGCCGATTTTTATAATATTAATAAATTCCTTTAAGTATAAATTTTCCATCACCGATGCTCCTTTTACTCTGCCAAACAGTGAGACATTTGCAGGGTTTGAAAATTTTATAAACGGTTTTACCCAAATAGGCTTCGGGACGGCGTTTTTCTGGTCGCTGTTTATAACCGTTTTCTCGGTTGCGGCTATAGTAATTTTCACTTCTATGACCGCCTGGTATATTGTAAGAGCAAAAACGGTTTTGACTACCATTTTATATTATGCACTTGTATTTTCAATGATTGTACCTTTTCAAATGGTTATGTTTACAATGTCAAAGGTCGCAAACCTTTTACGACTTGACAATCCCATTGGCATAATTTTAATTTATCTTGGCTTCGGCGCGGGACTTGCCACATTTATGTTTGCGGGCTTTGTAAAGTCGGTGCCCAAAACAGTCGAAGAAGCCGCTACCATTGACGGTTGCAATACCCTTCAAACCTATTTTTGGGTTGTGTTTCCGATTTTAAAACCCACCACCGTAACGGTTGCAATTTTAAACACAATGTGGATATGGAACGACTATTTATTGCCCTATTTGGTAATAGGTAACGATTATAAAACTATTCCCGTTGCTGTGCAGTATTTAAAGGGCGGATACGGCTCGGTTGATATGGGTGCCTTAATGGCAATGCTTGTGCTTTCAATAATTCCTGTTGTAATTTTTTATTTAACAAGTCAGAAATATATTATAAAAGGTGTTGCCGCGGGTGCGGTAAAGGGATAAAAAAAGAGCAGTTCGATGAACTGCTCTTTTAATTTATTTTTGCGATAATTTATGCTCTCGATTTATTACTTTTTTGTAATAATTGGTATCAAGAATTTGTGCACTGATTTTAAACTTGTTGTTTACAACCTTTCGCATAGATTCAACATATTCATCTACATCTTCAAGTTCCTGTCCGTCAAAGAGCGTAAATTCATCGGTTTTAGAATTATAAAAGCCCTTTTCGGTTAAAAACGAATGGTTATTAAACATAACAAGCGGCTGACTTGTGGACATTATATCAGTGCCCGGCAAAAGGCGCGAATCATACTCAAAACCAAACAAATTATTAAGGGTGGGAATAATATCCAAAGAACTGCAATACTTATCAACCTTTATAGGTTTTTCCATACCCTTTGAATAGATTATAAGACAACTTTTATAAAGTTCCAAATCGGGGTCAATCTGATGACCTGCAAGTTCGCTAAAATAATGATATGGATCAATATGCTCTTTATCTTCAAGACCGTACGGATAATGGTCAGGTGTGATAACAATAACTGTCTTTTCAGCAATACCTGCTTCATCTAAGGCCTTAAGCAAATGTTCCATAGCTAAATCAAGTTCAATATTGCAAGCAAGATATGCCTTGGCGTTACTTGATAAATCAAGGTGCTTTACCTTATCCTTATGGCGCGCCGCCATACTGTTACCCATAAATGTATAATTAAGATGTCCGCTGACCGTCATATAATAGGTCATAAAGCGGTCATTCCCAATATACTCACCTGTGGTACCCTTAAGCATTTCGTGGTCAGATTCGGGCCAACGCTTGGGATTAACCACCTTTTCAAGACCGTTACCGATACCCTTATATATAAAGCCCATATTTTTATGCGAAATATGGCGGCTGTAATAGGTATAGGTATGATTATGATATGCGCGAACGGTTTTAAGACCGTCGTTAAGATACTGCTGTGGCATTGTAAACGGGAAGAAAATGTTGTTTTTACCTGAAGTAAAGTAACTCCAAATGCCACCCTTAGGAATAAGACCTGTTGTGGCAACATATTCACCGTCTGATGTGCTTACACCCCAAATAGGTGTATAGAAATTTGTAAAATCAAACCCTTCGTGTTGCATTTTATAAAGGGTTGGAGTCAATTCCTTATCAATGGCAAAATACGAAAAACCTTCTGCAGTAACCTGAATTAAATTGTAGTCCTTAAACATACCTGTGTATTTGTTTTGGTATGTTGGGGTGCGACTTCCGAAATATTCGTGAAGTGCTTTTACAGTAGAGTCAGTTTCCTGCGAAGCAAGAGTCTGAAAATCAATTTGCATAACATTAGGTTCGTATTTTGTGGGTTTGTTTTCACCCTGTAAAATATTTTCAATATCGGGGTCAATTTCATACCCGTTATCGATACCTAAAATATTATAACCAAAGTCCAGTATTTCGGTATATAAAAGACCATTATAAGAAACGCTTCGATTCATTTCGAAAATTGCATTTCTATCCCTATAATAAGGTATAGCCACACGAAGTAATAAGGTTATTGCCAAAACTGCGGCAGTAACACCTGCGCCATACCATAGTTCACGCTTTTTCGCATTGTGACGCTTTTTAAACTTTTTAATGCCAATAATAAGCAAAATAAGTGGAACAAATAAAATTAAAACCTGCCATAAACTTTTCATTATAGCCAAAAAGGCTTCGCCAAGCATTTCGCTTTCGGCAATTTGGTCGGCACCTTTGAGAGAATATAAAATCATATAAGTGCCGAAAATGTTGTGATAGACCGTTTGTACACTATACCACAAGCTTAAAAACGACTGCACAATTATAAGCCCTGTATTTTTATTAAAAGACAGAAACTGTGAAAGAAGCCCGAAAACCACCGAAAACAAAGCGACAGTTATAAGCCCCCAGTTAAAAAACCTTTCACCGCTGAAAAGCCTTAACCATAATTCGCAATAAAAAATACTTAAAGGAAAAAATGCCCAATAATAATATTTTTTCATAAAATCGGCTCCTTTCAAAAAATGTTGCCTTAATATTGTACCCCAAAACCGCATATTTGTCAATTAAATAAGGGGTAACAATAATGTTACCCCTTATTAACAAATTATTAATTATTTTCGTCCTGTTGAGCCAAATCCGCCTTCACCGCGCACCGTTTCAGTAAGTTCTTCAACTTCGGTATATTCAACCGATAAAAAGGGTGTTATAACCATTTGAGCAACGCGTTCGCCGTCTGCTATCTGTTGTGTTTCGTTTGAGTGATTATGAAGTGACACCATTATTTCGCCGCGGTAATCGGCATCAACCACACCCACCTTATTAGACGGAGCAAGACCGCGTTTATTCGCGATGCCGCTTCTCGCATATATAAGACCTGCATAACCTTCGGGGATTTCCATCGCTATACCCGTGTGTATTATTTTTGTTTCACCCGGCAAGAAGGTAACAGTCTCGCCGTTTGTTAAAGCATATAAATCTGCCCCCGCAGAATAAGGTGAGCCGTAGGTCGGTACCTTTGCATTAGCATCTAATTTTTTAAAATTTACTTTCATTATATGTTTCCCCTATTCGTAAATATTACCCGAACCCATTTTTCTTTCCCAAACGCCGTCGAGCCATACCGTTTTATTTTCCAAAAGCGATTTTTTTACATCAATTATGCGTTGGTTTGAGCTTCCGCGGAACAAAAGCGATGGGCTTTTAAGTTCTTCAACAAATTTTCCGTCAACTAAAACATCAATAAGTTCTAAACATTTTAAGGTAAGCGTCTCGTCACCGACAAGACCCTTTAAAAGTTGCTTATCGTAATCAAACCCTGTATAACACCACACCGTTTTATTAGGCAACTTTTCTTTAATTGCCTTTAAAACAGTATAAATTCCCGCTTGGTTTTCGGGCTCGAAAGGCTCGCCGCCTAAAAGCGAAAAGCCTTCAATATAATCTTTATCAAGCGCTTCGATTATTTCATTGACCGTTTCGGCGGTAAAGGGTTTCCCGTAATCGAAATCCCACGCTTCACTGTTAAAACAGTTTTTGCACTTATGACGGCAACCGCTGACAAAAAGTGAAACTCTGACACCGGGGCCATTGGCAATATCAAATTTTTTAATTACTGCATAATTCATACTAGACCCCAAAATCTAAGGGCTTTCCGTTTCGGGAAAGCCCCCATTTTTTAAAGATGTAAAACTCTTTCCTTAATTTCCTGTGTTCTGCCTTGGTTCCAATACTGTGTACCTATATAGCCACAAGTTCTTCTTGCAACATTAAGCTTATCCTGATCGGTATTGCCGCAATTTGGGCAGGTCCAAACAAGTTTGCCGTGTTCATCTTCTTTTATTTCAATTTCGCCGTCAAAACCACATTCGTGGCAATAGTCACTTTTTGTATTAAGCTCGGCATACATAATATTATCATAAATAAACTGCATAACCGAAAGTACCGCATCAAGATTGTTTTGCATATTCGGTACTTCAACATAAGAAATTGCACCACCCGGTGACAATGCTTGGAACTTGGCTTCTAACGCCAATTTCTCAAAAGCATCAATATCTTCAGTAACATGAACGTGGTAACTGTTGGTGATGTAATTCTTATCGGTTACACCCTTAATGATACCAAAACGCTTTTGCAAACATTTTGCAAATTTATATGTAGTGCTTTCAAGCGGTGTGCCGTAAAGTGAGTAGTCAATAACTTCAGCAGCCTTCCATTTTGCGGTGTATTCATTGAGTTTGCGCATGATTTCAAGGCCAAACTCTTCACCTTCTTTTTCGGTGAGTTTTTTACCTATCATTGCATAAACGCATTCCCAAAGGCCTGCATAGCCAAGCGAAATGGTAGAATAACCGCCGTGAAGATATTTATCAATCTTTTCGCCCTTCTTAAGACGCAAAAGCGCACCGTACTGCCACAAAATAGGTGCAGCATCAGACAATGTACCTGTAAGGCGTTCGTGACGAGCTTGTAGCGCACGGTGGCAAAGTTCCATTCTGTCATCAAAAATTTTCCAGAATTTTTCCATATCTCCATTCGCTGACAAACCAATATCAACAAGGTTTACAGTAACAACGCCTTGATTAAAGCGACCGTAATATTTAGGCTTACCGTTTTCATCAACAAAAGGTGTTAAGAAACTACGGCAACCCATACAGGTGTAGCAATGTCCTTCACCGTTTTTGTCAACTTTGTTCTGAAGCATAACCTTTTCAGAAATATAGTCGGGCACCATACGCTTAGCGGTACATTTAGCAGCCAATTTTGTAAGGGGCCAATACTTTGTGCCTTCTTTAATGTTATCTTCTTCCAAAACATAAATAAGTTTTGGGAAAGCGGGGGTAATCCAAACACCTTTTTCGTTTTTAACACCCTGATAACGCTGTTTTAACACTTCTTCAATAATTAAAGCAAGGTCTGCCTTTTCCTGCTCGTTTTTGGCTTCGTTAAGATACATAAACACAGTAACAAAGGGTGCTTGTCCATTAGTTGTCATAAGGGTAACAACCTGATACTGTATGGTCTGCACACCGCGCGCAATTTCCTTTAAAAGGCGCTTTTCGGTAATTTCGGCAATCTTATCTTCTGAAATATCTAAACCCGATTCCTTAAATTCTTCTGTAACTTCTGAATAAATTTTCTTACGGCTTACATCAACAAAGGGTGCTAAGTGAGTAAGGCTGATACTCTGACCGCCATATTGGCAGGAAGCTACCTGCGCAATAATTTGGGTTGCAATATTACAAGCAGTTGAAAAGCTGTGTGGACGCTCGATAGAAGTACCGCTGATAACAGTGCCGTTTTGAAGCATATCTTCAAGGTTTACAAGGTCACAGTTATGCATATGCTGTGCAAAATAGTCAGCATCGTGGAAATGAATAAGACCGCGGTCATGCGCGTCAACAATGTCAGGTGGTAAGAGTATGCGGCGGGTAATATCTTTGCTAACTTCACCTGCCATATAGTCACGCTGAACACTGTTAACTGTGGGGTTTTTATTACTATTTTCTTGCTTAACTTCTTCGTTATTGCATTCAATAAGACTTAAAATTTGTTCATCGGTAGTATTCGATTTTCTAACGAGTGCGCGGTTGTAACGATATGTAATATAGCGACGGGCTACATCAAACGCGCGTTGATTCATAATTTGGTCTTCTACCATATCTTGTATTTCTTCAACGCTCAATGAACGGTTCATATTAGCCGCCGCAGATTCAACATCTTCGGCAATTCTTTTAATCTGAATTTCGCTCATTCGGTGGCTTGGAACAACACTTTGATTAGCCTTTGTAACCGCAATAATAATCTTATTCGGGTCGAATGTAACTTCGGCGCCGCTTCGCTTAATAATCTTCATAATCTTTACCCCAAAATAAACATATTCTCAAAACATTTTACACAATATATAGTGAGTGCAAAAACTATTATAGCACAAATTATTGAAATTTCAAGTATTATTTTGTCGATTTTTTTTATTTTTTGAAGCCTTCGCCAAGTATCTCACCTGCTTCGCAGACCACAATAAAAGCTGATTTATCATACTGTCTTGCAGCGGCATACACATTATGCACTTCGTTTCTTCTGACAGTACACATTATCATCTGGCGCTTTTCACCTGTATATGCGCCGCGAACATCTAAAAATGTGGCTCCGCGCCCAACTTTGTTAAGAATATCACACACAATATATTGTGCTTTGTCACTTATGATATAAATTACCTTTCCTTTGTCTGCACCATATAGCACAAGGTCCATTATTTTCGAGCATGAATAAAGTGCCACGGTTGAATAAAGTGCACTTTCTACATTTTTATAAACAAACGCCGAAACCACAACCACCAAAAAGTCGAAAAACAACATAAGTCGTCCCATACTGATATATGGGTATTTTACCGCTACAAGCTTTGCAACAATTTCTACCCCGCCTGTTGATGAGCCGCGAAGCATAATTATACTAACGCCGAGCCCCATCAAAGTTCCGCCAAAAATACTTGCCAGAATTAAATCAATATGCATTTGCGGTAAAACTATCACCAAAAAATCTAAAAGTATAGAAGTAACCGCAGTTGCCACTATTGTTTTAAAAATAAAGCCTTTACCCAGTTTTAAAAATGCGGCAATAAAAAGCGGTACATTAATTAAAAAAATCACACCGCCAACAGGAGTCTGGAATAAATAATTAAGCACTGTTGATATACCGGTCACCCCACCGGGTGAAATTTCATTTGCCGACAAAAAGGTAGTTACCGACACCGCATAAATACAACCGCCAACAATATAATAAATTAAATCGGTTAAAAAATCTTTTATCCTTGTTTTCATAATTCACCTAAAAAATAAAATGGATACACAAACTAGTGTACCCATTTTTTATTCTAAGCGATTCCTGAATTTTTCCAAATGATATTGAAAAGTGTTTTTAATCGGTCATTTTCACCCGAAAGATATAAAAAACCAAAAAGTGTTTCAAGCCCTGTCGCGGTATGATAATCTCCCCCACTTGAATTTTTGGGGGTATTGCCCGTTTTAAAATTTCTGCCACGCTTGAAAACCATTACTTCTTTTTCGGAAAGTTCGGGTTCGATTATCTTATAAGCTTCTGCCTGTGCGGTGGCATTAACAAGTTTTACCGACAATTTGTGAAGTTCACCCGATGGACGGTTAACTTCTGCCAGTGCAGTACGCACCATGAGACCATAAACCGCATCGCCCACAAAGGCAAGTACCGATGGACTTAAAAGATTTGGGTTTTCCATAAAACACCTGCTTTTTAAAAATTAAGGAACATAATCAAATTCAATATCTAAAATTTTAACCGTATCGCCTTCAGAACAACCCTTGCGTTCCAAAGCATCAATAATGCCACATTCTCTGATAACACGCTCAAAATATTGAAGCGACTCATAATCATCAGGGTCAACATTATTCATAACTTCCATAAGCCAATCGCAGTCTTCCACATAATAATATGTGCCGTCAAAACGAACGCTGAATTTACGGCGGTTTTTATCTACTTCTTCTACCGGTTTTTCTTCGGCTTCATAAATTTTAATTGGCGGAAGTTTTTGAAGTTCACTTGCAACATAATTTATAAGCTCATCTGTGCCTTCGGCAATAGCCGCCATAATTGGGAAGAATTTATAACCCAAGCCTTCAAAATAATTCTTAAGGCGTTCAATTTCATCTTCTTCTATAAGGTCACACTTGTTGCCAACAATGATTTGCGGTGCTAAAGTTAGCTCTTCACTGAAAACCGAAAGTTCATGGTTGATTTTTTCGAAATCATCAATTGGGTCACGACCTTCGCTACCCGAAACATCAATTACATGCAACAGCAAGCGGCAACGCTCAACATGGCGTAAAAATTCATGACCAAGACCAACACCTTCGCCAGCACCTTCAATAAGACCCGGGATATCTGCCATTACAAATGATGAGCCTTCATCCAATCTTACCACGCCCAAGACGGGGGTTAGTGTTGTAAAGTGATAGTTAGCAATTTTAGGTTTTGCTTCACTTACAACCGACACAAGGGTGGATTTTCCAACATTTGGGAAACCAATAAGTCCCACATCGGCAAGAAGTTTAAGCTCAAGAGTTACATCAAGTTCTTCACCGGGGTTGCCACTTTTTGCAAAACGGGGAATTTGGCGCGTTGCGTTACCAAAGTGCTGGTTACCCCAACCACCGTTACCGCCTTTTGCAATAACTACGGGTTCATCGCTCGATATATCGGCAATAATTCTGCCCGTTTCGGCATCCTTCACAAGTGTTCCAACAGGAACCGAAATCACAAGATTGGGGGCACTTTTACCCGTACAACGAGAAGTGCCACCATTTTCACCGGGGAGAGCTGTGTATTTTCTTTTATAGCGGAAGTCGGCCAAGGTAGATAAATTGCTGTCGGCCTTAAAGACAATGTCTCCGCCTTTGCCGCCGTCGCCACCGTCAGGTCCGCCTGCAGCAACAAACTTTTCACGGTGGAAAGACACCGCACCGTTACCGCCGTTACCCGCTTTTAAGTGTATTTTTGCTATATCAACAAACATTTAGTTTTCCTCTGCTTCAGTTTCAATAAAAGCATTATAAATTTCTAATGCTTTTTCATAATCGTCGGGCTTAACATAAAAATTTTCGGGCATCAAAAGACCGCCGGTAACAATTTTCATATAACCCGCAACGCCTTCTCTTCTTGCAATAAATGGTATTCCATTTCCTTTCAAAAGTTCGGCATACATACCCGCAAATGCAGGCATTACCGCTTTAACAAGAATAAGGCCATCGTATTCGTTTTTATTTTTTCTCTTAAAGAACACTTATTATTCCTCTTCAATAAAGAATTCCTCATCCGAAAATTCGGGTGGGTTTTCCATAAACTCGTTATAAAGCGCTTCAGCTTTATCAAAATCGCGCTTTTCAACGTAAATTTCATCCGCGGTAAAACCGCCACCAAACATTACATGAACCGCGCCTTCATCACTACCCATCGAATAGGGTATATCATTATCGCGCAAAATATCTCTAAATATTTCGGAAAAAACAACATCTTCAAATGTTGCAACAAGTACAGGTTCAGAAATAGGTCTTTCCGTATTTTCATCTGCTACGGATTCACTTTCGGTTAAATCTGCACCGCAAACCAAACAAACCTCTTGACTGTCATCACATTCAATACCGCAAACATGACAAATTTTCATCACACTCAGTCCTTTCAGGGTTTTAAATAAAAAATAAATCCGGACGCTGAAAGCACCCGGATTATAATGTTAATTATTGCTCAACAGCGTAAATGCTAACTTGTTTACGATCTCTGCCAACTCTTTCAAACTTAACCTTACCGTCGATAAGGGCAAATAAAGTATCGTCAGAACCGCGGCCTACATTGTTGCCGGGATGAATGTGAGTGCCTCTTTGACGAACAAGAATGTTGCCAGCGAGAACAAACTGACCATCAGCACGCTTAACGCCAAGGCGTTTAGATTCACTGTCACGGCCGTTCTTGGTAGAACCCACACCCTTTTTATGAGCGAATAACTGGATGTTAATCTTTAACATTTTTTTGCACCTCCAAAATTTTGATGTTATTGCTATATTGCATCGATAATTCGGTTAAATGTAACTTTAAACCTTCCAAAACCATTATTGTAGCAGCGCTTGGGTTTTTAACCGCAAAATACATTTCGCCATCTAAAACCTTTGCCTTTGCTTTATCGCCAATAATTTCGGTTATAGTGTTTGCAGTCATATAAGCAGCGCTTGACACCGCTGCGCAAACCGTTTTACCAATCTCGTCGTCACAGTTTACAGTACTGTGACCGCTGATTTCAAAACCGTAAAGCTTTTCATCAGCCAAAAATTTTACACTAGTCATACTAATTAGCCAATTTCAGTAATTTGTACTTTAGTGTAGGGTTGTCTGTGACCCATTTTACGAGCGCAGCCCTTCTTGGGTTTGTAAGTGAAGACAGTGATCTTCTTGCCCTTGCCGTTCTTTAAAACGGTGCCTTTAACTAAAGCGTCCTTAACATAGGGCTTACCAACCTTTAAAGTTCTGTTGCTAACAGCAACAACCTTGTCGAAGGTAATTTCTTCGTCAACCTGAGCGTCGAGCTTTTCGATGTAGATAACATCGCCGTTTTCAACACGGTACTGCTTTCCGCCTGTTTCGATAATTGCGTACATTCTTTTCACCTGCTTATTTTTCAGTCTCGCTACGGAAGGCGTGCACCAAAAAAGGCGCAACTTAAAAAAGCCCACAATATGCGGCTTATACAGTTTATCACAAACACCGTGCTTTGTCAAGAAAAAATTAATAGTTTCAAATTGTAGTTTATCTAGCTAACACCCAAAAGAATAAATAATAAAGAAGAAATAAGAAAAAATGTGTGCCTACGGCACGAATATATATCAGTCGGCAAAGCCGACACCGATTTTATTCTTTATTCTTTCTTATTTATTATTTAATCGCGTAAGCGGTAAACTCCAATTTATTATTTACTTTTAATCAGCGCCATTATACTCCCCACGGTAAGTAACCCAAACCCTATGAACGCTAAAATTCCACCGCTAGTAAAAAAATTCAGTATAGTAACAAAATATATATCTATGAGTGCAAATTTACTGTATATAAGATATTGCGGAATTGTAGGGGTAACCAAACCAAAAAGCATCAATAAACTAATAGGACCACATATTACCGCAGAAACAATCGGCACAATCTTACCCGTTTTATTTTTAAGATTTTCAATAAGCAAAATCATAGGCAAAATCATCAATACCATTATCAATAAATTTGGTAAAAGTAAACCGTTAATTAAATATCTTAAAACATTTGACCCATCGGCAAAAAGTCCCATGTGGCTAAACGACTCAACACCAAATCGCACAATTTGCCATAAAATATAAATCAAATTGCAAATTATACCTATAAGTAAAACAACATTTTTAGTTTTTTTCATACCTTCACCCTAAAACATTTTAATACATTTTACACAAACAGTCAATTAAATTAACTTTGTCAAAAAAATGTCATTTTTCGACTTAATTGCATTGACAACTATATATAATATATAGTATAATTTTATGTTAATAGGGAGATGATTTTGTGATTAACAAAAGTATTAAAAAATTAGTTTGCTATGGTCTTTCAAAAAACCTTTTTGCGAAGGAAGACGAAATTTTTGTAACCAACCGCATTTTAGAAATTTTAAATATTGATAGCTTCGATTGTGATGAAGATTTCGCCGAAGTTAATTTAGAAGAAACTTTAAAGGAACTTCTTGATTTTGCTTGTGAAAAGGGTTTAATTGATAATAACATCACCGAGCGCGACCTTTTTGATACTAAACTTATGTCGGCTTTAATGCCCCGCCCAAGTGAAGTTATTGCAAAATTCAATACGCTTTACAAAGAATCACCCGAAGCAGCAACCGATTATTATTATAATTTAAGTTGCGACAGCGATTACATACGCCGCTACCGTGTTGAAAAAGACCTTAAGTGGCTTGCCGACACCGAATACGGCGAAATGGATATTACCGTAAACCTTTCAAAACCCGAAAAAGATTTGAAATCAATCCTTGCAGCTAAAAATGCACCCCAATCAGGTTACCCCAAGTGTGCGCTTTGCAAGGAATGTGAAGGTTATGCCGGTCGCATTAATTTCCCCGCCCGTCAAAACCATCGCATTATCCCCATTACACTTGATAATGATAACTGGTTTATGCAATATTCACCCTATGTTTACTATAATGAACATTGCATCGTTTACAACGGTGAGCATATTCCGATGAAGGTTGATATTTCTACCCTTCGCAAGATTATCGAGTTTGTAACCATCTTCCCACATTACTTTATAGGCTCTAACGCAGGTCTTCCGATTGTTGGCGGCTCTATCCTTTCGCATGAACATTATCAAGGTGGTCGTTATACCTTTGCTATGACCAAAGCCCCAATTGAAAAGGAACTTGTTTTTGAAGGTTTTGAAGACCTTAAAGCAGGTATCGTTAAATGGCCAATGTCGGTTATTCGTATTACAGGTGCTGACCCCGAACGCGTTATCGAGCTTGGCGGTAAAATCTTACCCGCTTGGGAAAAATACACCGACGAAGATGCTTTCATTCTTGCCGAAACCGATGGTGAAAAGCACAACGCTGTTACACCTATCGCCCGCAGACGCGGTGAAGATTTTGAGCTCGATATTGTTCTTCGCAACAACATCACCACCGAAGAATTCCCCTTGGGCGTTTATCATCCCCACCCCGAATATCACCACATTAAAAAAGAAAATATCGGTCTTATTGAAGTTATGGGTCTTGCAGTGCTTCCCGGTCGCTTAAAGCAGGAAATGGCAGATTTACAGACCGCTATTTTAGAAAACCGCGATATTACAGGTGATGAAACTCTTGCAAAACACGCCGAATGGGCTGAAGAAATTAAGGCAAAATATAATAATATTAATGCCGATAATATTGACGGCATTATTAAAGCCGAAATCGGTATTGTTTTCTCGAAAGTGCTTGAAGACACAGGTGTTTACAAGCGCGACGAAAAAGGTCAAAAGGCCTTTATGAAATTTATAGAAAGCGTGAAATAATGTTCATAAATGTATTAACACAGGTTATTATACTGTTTATACTTATACTTATCGGTTTCTTACTTGCTAAAACCAAAGTTTTAAACGATAAAAGTGTAAGCGGTATGACCGATTTAGTGTTAATTTTAGTAACGCCTTGCGTTATTGTTAAATCGTTCTTTCGCGAGTTTAATAAAAGCGACCTTAAAGACTTGCTTATAAGCTTTCTTTTAGGTGTGATATTACACACCGCATTCATTCTTTTAAGCACATTATTCTTAAAGGATAAAAACAAAAATCGTCAGGTAGTGCTTCAATATGCTGCCGTTTTTTCCAACTGCGGTTTTATGGCAATTCCCCTTCAACAAGCACTGCTGGGTGACAACGGCGTGTTTTTAGGCTCATCTTTCGTTGCTATTTTTAATGCATTTGTGTGGAGCTGGGGTCTCAGAGTTATGAGCGGTGATAAAAAATCGCTTAAACCCCTAAAAATTATTACCCGCCCTGCAATTTTGGCACTTATTATTGGTTTAATAGTTTTCCTGTTATCAATACCTGTGCCAAAAATCGTTGCCGAGCCTGTTGGTATGCTTGCCGCACTTAACACACCGCTACCGATGATTATTATCGGTTTTCATCTTGCAAGTTCAAATGTGTTAAAAGGCGTTGCCGATATTAAATGCATTTTGACTATTTTACTGCGTCTTGTGGTTTACCCTGCTGCCGCTATTGTTGGTATGTGGCTGTGCGGTATAAAAGGCGATATGCTTATATCTCAAGCAATTTGTTGCGCCGCACCTGTTGCCGCAGTTACCACAATGTTTTCAGCAAAATATAACCGCAATACCGAACTTTCGGTTAATCTTGTATCCCTAAGCACATTATTATCACTTATAACTATGCCGGCAATGATTATATTTGCCGAAAAATTGGCAAACTTATGATAAATTACATCCACGAACCCACACCACTTCAATGCGGACAAGCCGTTTTGGCTATGCTTTGCAATATTACAGTTGACGAAGTGGTAAACACTCTTAATAACGAAAAAGAAACTAAGCTTTGCGAAATGCTTTCTTTTTTAAATAATAATGGTTTTAAGGTGGAAAACAATCGCATTTTAGCAAATAATAAATCCGATTTGCCCGAAATTGCTCTTTTAAGCCTTGAAACCCCACGGTGTTGGCATTGGTCACTTTATTATAAAGGCACCTTTTACGACCCCGAACACGGCGTTATGAACGATTTTCCCGTTTGTAACCGCAAATATTTCTGGAGGATATATGTTAGAACTTAAAAACATATCTTTTACCGCCGAAAACGAAGACGGCGAAAAACAAATTTTAAAAAATGTTAACCTTAAAATTGATGACGGTTTTGTGGTTATCACCGGTCCTAACGGTGGCGGTAAATCAACGCTTGCTAAAATTATTGCAGGTATTATTACCCCAACTGAAGGTCAAATTCTTTTAGACGGTGAAGACATCACAAATTTAACCATTACCGAACGTGCAAAGAAAGGCATTAGTTTCGCTTTTCAGCAACCTGTTCGTTTTAAGGGTATTACCGTGCACGACCTTATAAGCCTTGCAGCGGGTGAAAACATAAGCGTTACCAAGGCTTGCAATTATCTTTCACAGGTTGGTTTATGTGCACGAGATTACATTAACCGCGAAGTTAATGCTTCCCTTTCGGGTGGCGAACTCAAAAGAATTGAAATTGCTACCGTTTTGGCGCGTGGCACCAAGGTTTCAATTTTTGATGAGCCCGAAGCAGGTATTGACCTTTGGAGCTTTAACAGCCTTATCAAGGTTTTTGAAAAAATGCACAACACCCTTGGTGGCAGTATTATAATTATCTCTCACCAAGAACGCATTTTGAACATTGCAGATAAGGTTGTAGTGATTGCAAACGGAAGCGTCAAGGATGAAGGTAAAAAGGACGATATTTTACCAAGTCTTTTACACGCTGCAGATGCTGCTTGCAAAGTGCTTACCGACGCTTTAGAGGAGGTGTGATGCCATGAATAATACCGAACTTGACCTTTTAAAAATGATAGCCGATATTGACGGCACACCCACAGGCGCGTTCAACATTCGTGCAAACGGCGCACTTTCTGCCCGCCACATTACCGAAAATGTTGACATTCGTGAAAAAGACGGTGTTTCGGGCATCGAAATAATCATTAAACCAAATACCGTTGGTGAAAAGATTCACATTCCTGTAATTATCAGCGAAAGTGGTCTTACCGAAATGGTTTATAACGATTTTATCGTTGGTGAAAACTGCGATGTTGAAATTGTTGCGGGTTGTGGCATTCACAACTGTGGTAGCGAAGAATCACGCCATGACGGTATTCACAGTTTTTTCATTGGCAAAAACGCCAAGGTGAAATATGTTGAAAAGCATGTCGGCGAAGGCGACGGTGAAGGTGGCAAAAATATGAACCCCACCACCGTTATAAATATTGCTGACGGCGGATATATGGAAATGGAAACCACCCAGATAAAGGGTATTGATTCCACCAAGCGTATAACCAAAGCCACTTTAGCCGACAATGCAACACTTATTGTTAAGGAAAAACTTATGACCCACGGCAGTCAGTACGCTGAAACCGATTTTACGGTTGATATGAACGGTGAAAACTGCAGCGCAAATGTGGTTTCGCGTTCGGTTGCTAAAGATAAGTCATATCAGCTTTTCGTTTCGCGCATTAACGGTAACAACATCTGTAACGGTCACACTGAATGTGATGCCATTATTATGGATGATGCGCATGTTTCTGCCCTGCCCCAAATCACTGCAAACCATATTGATGCGGCACTTATTCACGAAGCCGCCATTGGTAAAATTGCAGGCGAACAGCTTATTAAACTTATGACTTTGGGACTTTCAGAAGCCGAAGCTGAGGAGCAAATCGTAAACGGATTTTTAAAATAATAAAAACAAAAAACGCGGTGAAATTCACCGCGTTTATTTTATTTAGATTTTAAATATACAACCGATTGTGGTTTTAAAGTAAGAATGTCGCCAGCTTTAGCTTCGCCTACAAGCTCGTTATCGTGGTCTTCATCCAAAAGATACATTTCATATTTTTCGGCACCATTTTTAATATCAAGCACTACTTCACCGTCGGTAGCATCGTCGTTATCGCTGAAATATGTAACCATTATTCCCGCTTCATTGCCATTCTTCGCCGCAACCGCATATATCTCATCGGTATCGCCCGATGCTTCGACCGCATTTTCGAGCTTATAAAGGTTATTAAACATAACAAATGGGTAATAACCCTTTAAAGGTGTGAAGAAGTCTGTATCGAACATACCGTTCATACCGCAGGGGCGCGCATCATAATACATTAATTTATCAAGCTTTGTATATTGACAAACTGCCATAACGCCCGAAATAAACGCCGCACCCTTCATACCCTTTTCAGCATAACGAGTATGTACCCACTTTTCATCAAGCCAACCGCGAACATAGTTCCACTCATTTAAAATAAGCTCGGTTTTATCGTTACAACCATAATCAGAAAGCAACTTATAAGCAGTTTTAACATCGGCAATGAACTGATTTGGGATATTACCATATTTATGGAAAGAATAAAAATCAAGAGTTACGCCTTCTTCTTTAAGCGTATCGAAAATCAACTTATTATATTCGGGACCCCAAATATACATCATTGCAGGACCGCCGATTTTAAGATTGGGGAATTTTTCTTTTAGATATTTAACCGAAGTTGCAAAAAATTCAGCAAATTCTTCCCGTGTTCCTTGCCAACAAGGATTACTTCCGTCGGCATTAATACAATCAGGTTCGTTCCAAATTTCCCAATACTCAATATCAAAGTTAAAGCCGTTTGCCCAACCCTGTGTATAATGCATAATGATATGTTCACAAATTTGGCACCATTTGATTGTGTCTTTGGGTGGATAAGTACCACGCTTAAAGCCGTGTTCAATAGCCGCACCCAAACGGTAAAAAGTCTTTGTACCACTTGCTTCAATATCGCTTAAATATTTGTCAGTTGGAGCAAATATATATGATGCGGGGTCATTAACATCTGCATCAAAATTCGGGAAAATACGATGAACATCAACCGAATATTCGCCACCATAGGCGCTGTAAAAAGCGCTGTCGTGCAGACGAGCATAGGGTATTCCCGCTTCTTTAAATAAATGCACATTAGAAAAACCTTTTCCGCGCACACCGTTGCCAACGGGCCCATTGTTTACACAATGCATTTGCTTAATTTTACCTGCGTTTTGTGAGAAATCTACACTAATTTTCATATTACAAAACCCCACTTACTGTGATTTGCCTTAATTATACATTTGCGATTTTAGATTTGCAACAGAAAATTAAAAAAGAGCAAAAAATTAATAAAAAACAAAAATACCCAAAGCCGAAGCTTTGGGTATTTAAAGTTTTTAAAGTAATTATTTAGCCATTGCAGCAACTTCAGCAGCAAAGTCATCAACGCGCTTTTCAATGCCTTCGCCTTTTTCAAAACGAACATAAGAAGCGAGTTTAACGGCAGCACCGAGTTCCTTAGCAGTGTTTTCGATATACTTGCCAACGGTTACATCGCCATCCATAACGAATGCCTGTTCAACAAGGCAGTTTTCCTTATAGTATTTGCCGATTTTACCTTCAACAATTTTACCGAGAACAGCATCAGGCTTGTTAGCCATTTTGGGGTCTTCCTTCATCTGAGCGATAAGGATTTCTTTTTCCTTTTCGATAACTGATGCAGGAACAGATGCCTGATCAAGATAAGCAGGGTTCATAGCAGCAATTTGCATTGCAACATTTTTACCCATAGCAACAAGGCCTTCATTATCAGCAGCGAGTTCGGTATCAAAGTTAACAAGAACACCGATCTTACCGCCTGCATGAACATAAGAAACAACCTTACCTTCAAAACGAGCAAAACGACGAACCTTAATATTTTCACGAATAGCAAGGAATAATTCCTGAACCTTAGCTTCAACGGTCATACCGTCTTTTTCTGCAGCCAAAAGAGCATCCATATCTGCAGGGTTCTGAAGAGCCACAACTTCAGCAACTTCAGCAGCGAGCGCCTTAAAGCCATCACCGTTAGCAACGAAGTCGGTTTCACTGTTAAGTTCAACAACAGCGCCAACACCGTCAGCGGTGTAAACAGCAACAGTACCTTCAGCTGCGATACGGTCAGCCTTCTTAGCTTGAGAAGCAAGACCTTTTTCACGCAAATAGTCAACTGCAGCATCCATATTACCGTCGCATTCTACGAGAGCCTTTTTACAGTCCATCATACCGCAACCGGTTTTTTCTCTTAAAGCCTGTACATCTTTAGCAGTAAAAGCCATTATAGTTTCCTCCAATTAATTATTCAGCGTCAGCGGTTTCTTCTACTGCTTCTTCTACAGCAGCTGTGCCCATTTCAGTACCCTGTCTGCCTTCGATTACAGCAGCAGCGATGGTTTCAGCGATAAGCTTAACAGCGCGGATAGCGTCGTCGTTACCGGGGATAACAGCATCGATTTCGTCAGGGTCGCAGTTGGTGTCAACGATAGCAATGATAGGAAGACCTAACTTCTTAGCTTCTGCAACTGCAATTCTTTCTTTACGGGGGTCAACGATGAATAAAGCTGCAGGAGCCTTCTTCATGTTCTGAATACCGCCAAGGAATTTTTCTAATTTTTCAATTTCAAGGTTAAGTTTGATAACTTCCTTCTTGGGGAGAAGCTCAAAAGTACCATCGTCACGCATGGTGCGGAGTTGGTTAAGACGAGCGATTCTAGTCTTGATAGTTGTGAAGTTAGTGAGCATACCGCCAAGCCAACGTGCATTTACATAAGGCATACCGCAGTGTTCAGCTTCTTCTTTAACAGAATCTTGAGCTTGCTTTTTGGTACCTACGAAAAGGATATCGCCGCCGTCAGCTGCAATGTCACGAACGAACATATAAGCTTCGTTAAGCTTCTTAACTGTCTTCTGAAGGTCGATGATATAGATACCGTTTCTTTCTGTGAAGATGTATTCTGCCATCTTCGGGTTCCAGCGTCTGGTCTGATGTCCGAAATGAACACCGGCTTCGAGCAACTGTTTCATTGATACTACTGCCATTTTTGTTTCCTCCTAAGGTTTTACCTCCATCCCGCAATGGTTTCGAGAATCGCCGTATCAAAGCGACACCTACCCGATATAAGCGGAATGTGTGTTATAATATTTGCTACCCATTCCAGTAGCCGATAAATTATACCATATTAAAACCCAAAAATCAAGCATTTATTTAAGATAAACACAATATTTTTCCAATACTGTATTTTTTATCAAACCAATGCCCGCTTTTTCCAAAAACACTTGTTAAAATGACCAAACTGTGTTATATTTTGCTTATAAAAAACATAATAAGGATGTGCTTAAAAATGACATCTCCATTTAAGCGTTTCGGCACAATGATAGACTGTTCACGCAATGCCGTAATGAACATTAAAAGTGTTAAAAATTGGATAGATATTACCGCTGATTTAGGCTTTAATATGTTAATGCTATATACCGAAGATACATACGAAGTTGAAAATCAGCCAAAATTCGGTTATCTTCGTGGCAGATATACCATAGAAGAAATTAAAGAACTTGACACTTACGCCGAAATCAAGGGCGTTGAACTTATTCCCTGCATTCAAACACTCGGTCACCTTAATCAACTTTTTTATCGCGGTGGCTATAGCGATGTTCACGATATTGACGATATTTTACTTGTGGGCGAAGAAAAAACCTATGCACTAATTGACGATATGTTTAAGACAATAAGCAAAACCTTTAAAACCAAGGTTGTACATATTGGTATGGACGAAACCCACAAATTGGGCCGTGGTAAATATTACGACCTTCACGGCGACCGCGACCACTTTAAGGTTTTGGGCGAGCATCTTTTTAAGGTTTGTGAAATTGCGAAAAAATATGATTTTGAGCTTTTAATGTGGGGTGATATGTTCTTCCGCCTTTGCGGTGGCGGTTATTACCACACACTCCCTTTTCCTGATAATATCGGCAAACTTGTTCCCGATAATGTGCATATCGTTTATTGGGACTATTACGGCGATAACAAAGACCGCTATCTTACCCAAATTGACCGCCACGAATTTATAAAACCAAACATTTGGTTTGCGGGTGGTCTTTGGGGTTGGACAGGTTTTGCACCCCATAACGATTACTCTTTCACTGTATCACGCCCCGCTATGCAAGCCTGCCGCGAAAAGAATGTTGAAAATGTATTTTTAACCCTTTGGGGTGATGGTGGCGGCGAATGTTCAAGATACTCACTTTTGCCTTCACTTTTCTATGCTTGTGAAATCGCCAAGGGTAATGAAGATATTGACAGTATTAAGCGAAAGTTTTTAGAAAAATTCGGTATATCATTTGATGCATTTATGCTGCTTGATTTACCACTAACCCCAAACATTGAGCGCCCCAAGGGCTTCGGTGACTGGCAGGTTGTTAATATGGACCGTTACGCTTTATTTAACGACTGCTTTATGGGGTATTTAGATTCCGCAATTAACATTGGTGATGGTGAAAAATTCAAGAAAAACGCCGAAGCGCTTGAAAAATATGACAACAACGAACAGTTCGGTCATATTTTCAAAACTATGGCATCCCTTTGCAGGGTGTTGTCTTTAAAGTGCGAAATTGGTATTTATACCCGACGCGCCTATGATAAAAAAGACAAGAAAGAGCTAAAAAAACTTGTGGCAGTTTATGATGAACTATTAATAGCGCTTGATACATTCTACCGCGATTTTAAAAACCAATGGTTTATTGAAAACAAACCCGAAGGTTTTGAAATTCATGATGCTCGTCTCGGCGGTTTATATTTTAGAATTCGCCACTGTAAAGAACGCATTTTAGATTATATCGACGGCAAAATCGACGCTATTCCCGAATTAGAGCTTCCGCTTTTACCCTATCGTGAGGGCGCCGACGGGGTGCCTATTTGTAACAATAACTATAAGCACATCATTTCAGCCTCACAGCTATAAATAAATCAAACCGCACCCACATGGGTGCGGTTTTCGTTTTTACGCCTTTTTCTTTTTAATAATCAGTATAACTATAACAGCAATAATCAATGCCGCCAAAACGCCGGCAATTACCCAAATTATTACGTCATTGCCTTGATTATTTTTGTCACCGTTATCGGTGTTGGTATCGGTATTGTCATTATCGTTTGTTGCGCCCAGTGCTGGAATTTCTTCCTCAACCTTATCACCGCAAGCGGTGCAAGTTTTTGTGCTAATGCCCTTTTCGGTTTCGGTAGCCGGCTTTGTTACAACCGCTTCACCATATGTGTGGTCAACCGTTGCAACCTCACGCTTGACCTTTTCGTTACAAGTTTTGCACGTGCCTTCTTCTTCGCCCTTTGTTGTACAGGTAGGTTCGGTTGTTACAGTATAGTTTTCAACCTTGTGACCTTTTGCTGCAATAGCGTTTGTGGTTTCCTTATCACAACGGGTGCAAACGCCTTTTTCCTCTCCCTTTTCGGTACAGGTGGGCTCCTTGGTTACTGTGGGGTTCGAGAACTTATGACCTAAAGCTTTAATATCTTTCGTTTCTTTATAACTACATTTTGAACAAGCCCTTGTTTGGGTTCCCTTTGCAGTACAGGTTGCTTCCTTAGTAGTTGACCAATCGCCCAAATTATGGCCGGTTGCCTTAACATCACGTGTTTCGGCTTTTGAGCATATCGAGCATGTACGGGTTTCGGTACCCTTTGCGGTACAAGTTGGAGCTTTGGTTTGTGTCCAAGCGCCGAATTTGTGCGAAGATAAAGCAATTTCCCTTGTTTCTTTAGCATTACAAATTGAACAAGTTCTAGTTTCGACACCTTTTTCAGCACAGGTTGCTGATTTTGTTAGTGTCCAAGACCCGTATGTATGGGTATTAGTTTTAGCAATAGTTTCAGTTTTAGTCGCACCACAATTTTCGGTACAAGTATATGTTTTAATACCCGTTTCCTTGCAGTTTGCTTTTTTAGTTACACTGCCACTATTCCAAGTATGAGCCTTTGTTTCGCTTGCACCGCATAATGTACACGTATGTACATGGTTTGTAGCATCTTGATTTTTGAAAGCACCATAAGTGTGTGGTTTCAAACTTTTATACTGATAAAATTCACATTTACTACACTCGTATAAATAGCGTCCTTCTTTTTGACATGTACCCTCTGTAACAGTTCTTTTCAAAACCATATTATGATTGCCATTACATACATTTTTAATAACGTAAATCGTGTGAGTATATGTATTGGGAGCTGTATTCCATTGATATAAACTATAGAATTCCATCCAATACTTAACCTTATATTCTCCAACTCCCATTTCTAAAGTTTTAGTATTTACGCTTATGGTTTGCGTCACAAATGAGGATGTGCTACTGCCATAACTAGAAGTAGAAGATGCAATTTTATTGCCTGATTTATCATAGATTTCAACATGTAATTTTTCATTATTAAATTCTCTTAATATTGAAAAAACAAGCTTACCTGTTTCACCGCTTGGTATCTTATCAGTATGGTTATCATCAATAGTCATTAATGTTACTAATGGATAACTAGCAGCATCCGAGGGTATAGCAAATAACCCAAATGGTAAAATCGTCAGCATAATCGCCAATGTCAAAATAATCGATAAAGTTTTTTTCATTTTTCTTTCCCCTTTACTTCAAAGCTGTTTTTTAACAGTTTAATAATACAAGGTAATTCTAGCAAAAAAATTTCAAACCCGTGATAAATATGTCGAGTCATCTATTTAATAATTTCTAGAACGTCCTAAATATCCCGAATTGGGATATTTATATTATACCAATATGGGATAATAAAGTCAAGGAGTGATTTTATGAGGTTAAAAGAAATACGAAAAGCCAAAGGTATTTCTCAATTAAAATTAGCACTTGACCTTAATACAAACCAAAATACTATCAGTAGATATGAAACGGGAGAAAGAGAACCCGGTATAGGTGAGCTTATCAAAATCGCTGATTATTTTAATGTTTCAATTGATTATTTGGTTGGCAGAACCGACAATCCTAAAGCCTTTAAGTAATATTAACCCCGAAGCAGTTTACACACCGCTTTGGGGTTATTTTTTAAAGAAAAATTATAATTTTTGGGGGGTAAAGAGCCTTTCTATTCGGGGGAACCATAAACAAACTATAATTTGAATGCACAAACGGAACGGCAGTTTTGCCGTTCCTTTTTGTTATAACAATATACAAACCAAACCGTTACAACCTTCGTTAATTACCCTTTCAACCGTTTCCTGCACACGCATACGGGCATCTACAGGCATACGGGCAAGTTTTGTATGTAACCCTTCATTCACAAGCTCGTGAAGTGATTTGCCAAAAATATTAGAATCCCAAATTTTTACAGGGTCTTCTTCAAAACCTGAAAGTAAATACATTACAAGGTCTTCCGACTGCTTTTCACTGCCGACAATGGGGCTTACTTCAGTAGTGATGTTAGCCTTCATAAGATGAATTGACGGAGCAGAAGCACGGAGTCGAACACCGTAACGACCACCCTGTTTTACTATTTCGGGTTCTTGCAATTCGAGTTCTTCAATATCAGGCATTATAATGCCGTAACCCGTCGCTTCAACTTCTTCTAATGCACCCTTAACGCGAGAATATTCTTTCTTAATTTTTGCAAGCTCCTTTATGCTTTCCATAAGCTCTTGCTCGTCATTAATAACAAGACCTGTATTCTCAGCAAGGATTTTATAAAACAACGCCGGTTTGACATTAAGCATTACCTTTGCACTGCCTTTGCCCAAATCAACCGTATCAACACTTACATAATCAACATTTTGACTGTCTTTAAACGCTTGCGAAAATTTCTTAACATCTCTTATATGACGGATGTTTTCCGCCGCGGTTTTTACAGAAGATATAATTTCACTTTTAAGGGGGTGGTTTAAATCAAGCGCATTTATCCAAGCAGGGTAACAAACGCCAATTTCTTTAACAGGAAATTCAAAAAGAATTTCTTCCAAAATATCTTTAATATTTTCAACTGTTAATTCAAGACAGTTTATCGGTTTGACGGGAACACCGTATTTTTCGCTAAGCTCCGCGGCTAAGGATATTGCTTCGGCAGAACTCGGATACATACAGTTTAAAAGTACAATAAACGGCTTATCAATTTGCTTTAATTCATTTATAACCCGTTCTTCAGCTTCGGCATATTCATATCTTGGAATATCACTTATACTGCCATCGGTTGTAATAACAAGCCCTATTGTCGAGTGCTCATTTATAACCTTTTGTGTACCGATTTCTGCCGCCATATTAAAAGGTACGGCTTCATCAAACCACGGGGTGCGTACCATTCGCGGTTGAGAACCTTCAATATATCCAAGAGAACTAGGCACGATATAACCCACGCAGTCAATAAGTCGAACATTCATAACCGCGCTGTTATCGAGCGAGATTTCTGCACCCTTTTCGGGAATAAACTTCGGCTCGGTTGTCATAATTGTCCTACCGGATGACGACTGCGGAAGCTCATCATTTGCCCGTTCACGCTCAAAATCGCCCGCCATATTAGGAATTACCAATTTATCCATAAACTGCTTTATAAAGGTAGATTTTCCCGTTCTTACAGGACCGACGATGCCGATATAGATATCGCCGCGGGTTCGCTCGGCAATGTCCTTATATATGTTGGCGTGTGTCATAAAAATTTCCTCCGTTTTAAATAGACTTACCTGTAAAATCTTATGCCCCCCATCTTTCTTTTATGACACAAATAAAACACTTTGAATAGTATATACTGAATGGAAGTGTTTACATTGCAAAATCTTTTTGATTTAAATATAGGACAAAAATGCAAAATTTTAAAAATTATGGTTGACGCATCAATGAAACGAAGACTTATTGATATAGGGCTAACCCCCGAAAGTACGGTTAGCTGTGTAGGGCGAAGTCCTTTAGGAGACCCAAAAGCGTTTTTAATTGGCGGCGCAGTGATTGCCCTACGCAAAGAAATTTGCGAAAAAATAATTGTGGGGGCGGTATAATGAGCAAAACCTATACCGTAGCACTTGCAGGCAACCCAAATGTTGGCAAGAGTACTATTTTCAACGCACTAACAGGTATGCACCAACACACCGGTAATTGGACAGGCAAAACGGTTGACTCTGCAAAAGGCTATTTCAAAACCGATAAATATAATTACGAAATTGTTGATTTGCCCGGAACATATTCATTAATGCCACACTCCCCCGAAGAAACCGTAGCACGCGATTATGTTATTAACGATAAGCCTGATGCCGTTATCGTTGTGTGTGATGCCGCCACCCTTTCACGCAATTTAACCCTTGTTTTACAAACAATTAATGTGAGCAAACGGGTCTTGGTATGTGTTAATTTACTTGACGAAGCCAATAAAAAAGGTGTTGAGATTGATTTTGAAAAGTTGCAAAAACGGCTTGGCGTAAGGGTGGTAGGCACAACCGCCCGCGACAAAAAAACTATTAAAAATTTAACATTGGCACTTGACGAAATTTTATCAGAACCGCCAAATAATAATTTTAATTTCAACACCGATGAACAAACTGCACTTCTAGCAGTTAAAACCGCCGAAGAAATCAGCCGTGATGTTGTTACATACAAAACTGATAATGGGAATTGGCGGGACTTAAAAATTGATAAAATTATTACAAACAAACTTTTTGCTTATCCAATAATGTTGGCTCTTTTATGCCTTGTATTCTGGATAACCATAAGCGGAGCCAACTATCCGTCAGAAATGTTATTTTCCTTCTTTTCACAGCTTGAGAGTTGGCTTTCTTCCCTACTTTTAAATATAAATTGTCCCACCGTTATACACGACGCATTTATTTTTGGTATTTTCAGAACAGTAAGTTTTATTGTATCGGTAATGCTACCGCCAATGGCAATTTTCTTTCCACTCTTCACCCTTCTGGAAGATTTTGGTTTTTTGCCACGCATCGCCTTTAATCTTGATAAACCCTTTAAAAATTGCGGTGCTTGTGGCAAGCAAGCACTTACGATGTGTATGGGGTTTGGTTGTAATGCCGCAGGGGTTACCGGGTGCAGAATTATTGACTCACCGCGCGAACGGTTACTTGCCATTTTAACCAATGCCTTTGTACCATGTAACGGAAGATTTCCAACAATAATTGCAATTATAACCATGTTTTTTGTGGGCGGTTCAATCTGCTCGGCGATTATTTTAACTATAATTATATCACTTGGCATTTTGCTAACATTTTTAGCAACAAAGCTGTTATCCAAAACCGTATTAAATGGTGTGCCTTCAAATTTTATTTTAGAGCTGCCGCCATACCGCCCACCGCAGATTTTAAAGGTGATTGTGCGTTCAGTTTTTGACCGCACCCTGTTCGTGCTTGGTCGTTCACTTGTTGTCGCCGCCCCCGCAGGACTTATAATTTATATAATGTCCAATGCCAAAATTAACGATATAACCTTACTGTCATACTGTGCCAACTTTTTAGACCCATTCGCCCGACTTTTAGGGCTTGACGGAACAATTTTAATTGCATTTATACTCGGTTTTCCCGCAAATGAAATCGTTATTCCCATAATTATTATGGCTTATATGGGCAACGGTATTTTACAAGACGGATTTTCTCTTTCATTTATGAAAACCCTTTTTGTAGATAACGGGTGGACGGTAAAAACCGCAATTTCAATGCTTATTTTCACCCTTTGCCATTGGCCCTGCTCGACCACTGTTTTAACCGTAAAAAAAGAAACCGCCAGCATAAAATGGACACTATTATCCATCTTACTGCCAACGGCTTTTGGTGTTGTTTTATGTACTGTGTTTAATTTGGCTTATAATTTGGTGTTAAAATTATAGTTTATCGGGGACTTCATTGATATATCGCGTAGGGTCGCACCTGTGTGTGCGACCGCAAAAAACGGAACGACACATAGGTCGTTCCCTACGCGTACACCAATTAACGCACCGATAAACCCCAATTTAACATTCTAAACTAAAACACCCAACTCGCGTTGGGTGTTTTTTGTTTTTATTATATTTCTTTAATCCAACCGAATTTGTCTTCAATTTTGCCCCATTGAATACCGGTTAATGTATCGTAAAGCATTTGAGTAACTTCACCGATTTGACCATTGTTTACGGGGTATTTAACACCCTTATAGCAAAGTTCACCAATAGGAGAAACAACAGCTGCGGTACCGCAGCCCCAAGCTTCTTCCAAGGTGCCGTTTTCCATAGCGGCTTCAAGCTCATCAATGCTTAAAAGGCGTTCTTCAACATCAAAGCCCTTGTCCTTAAGCACAGCGATGCAGGACATACGGGTAATACCGGGGAGAATTGAGCCGGAAAGCATAGGAGTAACAATTTTGCCGCCAATTTTGAACATAACATTCATAGCGCCAACTTCTTCAATATACTTTCTTTCAACACCGTCAAGCCATAATACTTGGCTATAACCCTGCTGAGCAGCGCGTTCGCCTGCGCGGTTAGAAGCGGCATAGTTACCGCCGCATTTAGCGTAACCTGTACCACCGCGTACTGCACGAACATCCTGATCTTCGATCATAATTCTTACAGGGTTAATACCTTCAGCATAGTAACTGCCAACGGGTGACGCAATAATAACATAGGTTGCGTTATGTACAGCGTGAACACCCAAGGATTCATCGTTACCGAACATAAAGGGACGAAGATAAAGTGAAGTGCCTTCAGCAGAAGGTGTCCAATCCTGTTCAAGTTCAACGAAGGTGGTAAGCACCTGCATTGCCAAATCTTCAGGAATTTCGGGAAGGCAAAGACGCTCAGCCGAACGGTTCATTCTGCGGATATTTTCGATAGGACGGAACATCTGAACCTTACCGTCCTTACGGCGATATGCCTTTAAGCCTTCAAAAATTTCGCTACCGTAATGTAAAACGGTTGAAGCGGGGTGTAAATCAATTCTGCCAAACGGAACGATGCGAGCGTTGTACCAACCCTTTTCGCTGTTCCAGTCCATCATAAACATATGGTCGGTAAAGATTTTACCAAAGCCCAATGTACTGCTGTCGGGTTTTTCCTTTAAAACGGCAGCTTTAGTGATTTTAATTTCCATTTAATACAGAACCTTTCATATCAAATACAAAAGTTTGAAAGAAAATCGTTCACAGTGCGTTTTGCAGTGAGTGGTGCCGTACACTTTGTACTGCCCCGATCAAAAAACGTTGCTGTGGGCGGTTTTACTCAAACTTAATTTTCAGCGCCAATGTTCATTGCCCTTAAGTTTGTTTCTAACATATCTGCGCGCTTAGCTGAAATAACCTTCTTAAGTGCTGCCATAACGGTTTCTTCGTTATAACCGCCAAGTTCCTTAAGAATTTTACCAACAATAATCATATTAGCAAGTGTGGGCATACCGTTATCGCTTGCAAGCTTAGTTGCAGGAATATAGTGAACGGTAACATCTGTGCGGTTTACCTTGCGTTCGATAAGAGCGCTGTCAACAAAGATTACGCCGCCGGGGGCAACGGTATCTTCATACTTATCAAGTGAAGGAAGATTCATTGCAACCAAAACATCGGGCTTTGAAACGATAGGTGAACCAACAGGAGTGTCACTTAAAATAACACTGCAGCTTGCGGTACCGCCACGCATTTCAGGACCGTATGACGGAAGCCAACTAACCTGCTTATCTTCGGTAAGACCCTTATATGCCAAGAATTTGCCCGAGAACAAAATGCCCTGACCGCCGAAGCCTGCGAATAAATACTGTGTAGTTGCCATAATTATTCACTCTCCTTTTCAGCGGTGTTATCCTTATAAACGCCCAATGGATAATAAGGAATCATCTTTTCATCTACCCATTCAAGAGCCTTTTTAGGTGTAAGGCCCCAGTTAGTAGGACAGGTAGAAATAACTTCAACAAGTGAGAAGCCCTTGCCTTCAACTTGGTTTTGGAATGCCTTTTTAATTGCCTTTTTAGCATTTTTAACATTCTTAACATTGTTAACAGCAACGCGTTCAAGATACTGTGCGCCGTCAACCTGTGAAAGCATTTCGCAAACCTTAATGGGGAAACCGCAATGGTTGGTATCACGGCCGTAAGGTGAAGTTTGAGTGATCTGACCGGGGAGTGATGTAGGAGCCATCTGACCACCTGTCATACCATAAATTGCATTATTGATGAAAATAATTGTGATATTTTCGTTTCTTGCGGCAGAGTGAACGGTTTCAGCCATACCGATTGAAGCCAAGTCACCGTCGCCTTGATATGTAAATACAATATTTTCAGGATTAGCGCGTTTAACGCCTGTTGCAACTGCGGGAGCGCGACCGTGAGCCGCTTCAATCATATCACAGTTGAAATAGTTATAAGCCATAACCGAGCAACCAACAGGAGCAATACCTACTGTCTTGCCTTCGATACCTAATTCATCCATTACTTCGGCAACCAAACGGTGAACAATACCGTGGGTGCAACCGGGGCAGTAATGAAGCGGAACATCGGTTAAAGCATGGGGTTTTTCAAATACTACCATTATTTTGCACCTCCGTTTGCCTTTTCAATAGCAGCCAAAACTTCTTCGGGTGACGGAATCATACCGCCAACACGGCTGCAAAGCATATATTCACCCTTGTATTTTGATGCAAGCTTAACATCTTCAAGCATTTGACCCATTGAAAGCTCAACGCTGATAAATGTATGTACCTTTTCTGCGGCAGCTTCAAATGCCTTTGTGGGGAATGGCCACAAGGTAATGGGGCGAATCATACCAACCTTAATGCCCTTGTTTCTTGCTTCTACAATTGCGTTTTTAGCAACACGCGCAGCAATACCAAAAGCGGCAATACAGATTTCAGCATCGTCCATCATGTATTCTTCGTACATCACTTCGTTTTCTTCAATGTACTTATAACGGTCAAAGCGTTCAAGGTTTGATTTTTCAAGCGCGTCGGGTTGTAAGAAAAGCGAGTTTACAATGTTGTGTTCGCGTTCCATCTTAGTACCTGTAGTTGCCCAAGGCTTTTCGGGCATAGGCTTAACATCATATTCAAGAGATACAGGTTCCATCATCTGACCCATTGTACCGTCAGCCAAAATCATAGAAGTCATACGATATTTGTCAGCAAGCTCAAAGCCTTTAACGGTTAAATCTGCCATTTCTTGAACAGAAGAAGGAGCCAAAACGAGCATTCTGAAGTCACCATGACCGCCTGCTTTTGTTGCTTGGAAATAGTCAGATTGTGAAGGCTGAATACCACCAAGGCCTGGACCGCCACGCTGTACATTAATAATAAATGAAGGTAAATCAGCACCTGCAAGGTAAGAAAGACCTTCACCCTTAAGTGAAATTCCGGGGCTGGAAGAAGATGTCATAACACGAAGACCGGTTGAAGCAACGCCGTAAACCATATTAATAGCGGCAATTTCGCTTTCAGCCTGTAAGAAGCAACCGCCGATTTTAGGCATTCTTTTTGCCATATAAGCGGCAATTTCAGTTTGGGGGGTAATAGGATAACCGAAGTAATGACGACAGCCCGCGATTATAGCAGCTTCGGCAATAGCTTCGTTACCTTTCATTAAAACCTTATCAGCCATTTTTATACTACCTTTCTACCTTAATGATGCAATCGGGACACATTGTAGCACAGAAAGCGCAAGCAATACAATCTGCTTCGTTTACTGCTTCTACGGGGTGGTGACCCTTTGCGTTAATTTTATCTGCGGCGAGTGTTAAAACTTTTTTGGGACATACATCAACGCATAGTCCACAGCCTTTGCACTTGTCGGTTTGAAAAGTCAATTTAGCCATATTAAGCACTCCTTTAATTGATTTTATCCTGAAGCTTGAGCGAAAAAAGATTCGGGATTTCGTTTTTTAAATCATCATACAGTCTATTATACACCGAAGTGCACTTAATTGGAAGACCTGTTTTTTGGGAAATTTCATCCGCATAACTTAACGATTTCAAAACATCTTCCCTTGTGGTTTCTTCACCCAAGTTTGAATTGTTTACAATAGCGGTAAATTTCATATTTGCCGCATATTCAATTTCGCGCATAACTTCCAGTGTAGATTCGGTATCACGGGTTAAGGGACGGAAGCAGTTGATTACAAAAAGCATTTCGTAATCGTTTTCTTCGATTATTCTTGGGGCAATTCTGCCAAGTGCTAAAGCGCCACGGTCATCGCCGCCAACATCAATTATAACCTGCTTATCCTTTTGATCGCAAATGGAATAGATTTGCTGTGGAAGCGCGGGAATATCAACATTGCTTCCCGCATACTCGGAACAAATAAGCTCTATCCCCTGCTTTTCAAAATCACTCGCGCTGTCTTTTGTGCGAAAATAGGGGTTTACAATATCCAAATCGGCTATTGCAACTCTGTCGTAATTTGCTTTTTGGTCATACGCCATATTAACAGCAACATTCGTTTTGCCGCTACCGTAATGACCGCAAAGCAGAGTTATTCTTTTATAAATCATAATTTGTTTCTTTGAATCTTACCGCTGGTAGTCTTAGGCAAACTATCTCTAAATACCACAATACGGGGGTATTTATAAGGCGCGGTTCTTTCTTTTACATAATTTTGAATTTCTTTTTTAAGTTCTTCACTAGGTTCAGTGCCGTTAACAAGAACAATGCTTGCCTTAACAACCTGACCGCGAACTTCATCGGGTGCGGCCGAAACGCCACATTCCAAAACATACGGAAGTTCCATAATAACGCTTTCAATTTCAAACGGTCCTATACGGTAACCCGACGATTTAATAACATCGTCAACACGACCAACATACCAATAAAAACCGTCTTCATCGCGCCAAGCGGTATCGCCCGTATGATAATAATCGCTGCACCAAGTTGCTTTGGTTTTTTCTTCATCGCCATAATAACCAACAGACAAACCGCAAGGAAGACCTTTACTGATATCGATAACAATTTCACCTGTTTCACCAACATCAACAGGGTTGCCGTCGGGGTCAACAATCTTAACATCATAAATCGGTGCAGGTTTACCCATTGAACCGATTTTATGCGGTGCACCAACAAGGTTACCGATAATCATTGTGCTTTCGGTCTGACCGAAACCTTCAAGAATTTGAAGACCTGTGGCCTTTTCAAACTGGCGGTAAACTTCGGGGTTAAGTGCTTCACCCGCAGTTGTCATATGCTTAACCGATGACAAATCATACTTTGAAATATCTTGTTTAACCATCATACGAAGCATTGTGGGCGGTGCACAGAATGTTGTAATGTTATACTTTGCAAACATCGGCAAAATGTCAGCCGCGTCGAAACGATCAAAGTCATAAGCGAAAATCGCTGCTTCTGCAAGCCACTGACCGTAAAGTTTACCCCACATCGCCTTTGCCCAGCCTGTATCGGAAATGGTAAAGTGCAAACCTTCGGGGTCAACATCGTGCCAATACTTCGCTGTATGGAAATGACCCAATGGGTATTTATAATTGTGAGCCGCAATTTTGGGATAACCGCTTGTACCCGAAGTAAAGTACATAAGCATAAGGTCATCACCGCAAGCGGTATCTTCTGTTCTTTCAAAATGGGTCGAGAACAACTTGTATTCTTCATCAAAGTTGCGCCAACCATCGCGTGTGCCGTTAACGATAAGTTTATTCTTAAGGCAGTCGCACTTTTGTGCCGCCAAATCAACCTGATGCGCAGTATCACCATCAGCAGTGCAAAGAATAGTATTAACGCCTGCTGATTTAAAGCGATATTCAAAATCCTTTTCGAGCAACTGATTGGTTGCCGGAATTGCAATCGCGCCCAATTTGTTAAGAGCAATCATTGCAAACCAGAACTGATAATGGCGTTTGAGTACAAGCATTACCCTGTCGCCCTTCTTAATGCCGAGCGACTTAAAGTAGTTTGCCGAGCGGTTAGATTCTTTTTTAATATCGCCAAAAGTTAAAGGGCGTTCAACACCATCACGTGATATATGCATAAGTGCAAGTTTTTCGGGCTCGCGTTTAGCAAGTGCGTCTACCAAATCGAAACCAAAATTGAACTTTTCGGTATTTTTAAAGGTAATAGAAGTAGGAGTACCGTTTTCGTTTTCAACAATATCGATGTACTTGCTGTAAATGCGTTCGCTCTTATCCTTGCGTTCGCGTTTGGTAAGCGGAACATTAACAATCGGCTTATAATCATCCGAAAGCTCAGGAATCGGTTCGCCGGTGGGATTCAAAACAATTGCATAGAATGTGCAGTCTTCACCGCCAACCGCAATCATACCGTGTGGGGTGTTAGAGTCAAAATAAATGCTGTCCCCAGGGCCTAAAACTTCAGCGTGTTCACCAACCTGAACCTTTAAGTGACCACTTATAATAAGGTCGCATTCCTGACCGGCATGAGTAGTAACTTCAATAGGTTTATTCTGTGCTTCTTCACTGTAAACACTTTTAACATAAAGCGGTTCGGCAATACGGTTTTTAAAGGCTGAAGCCAAGTTATAATAGGTCATACCGTGCGCTTTTTCAATACGCTGACCTTCACCACGACGGGTTACTGTATAAGATTTAAGGCGGGGGCTATAACCTTCGATAATATCGGTAACATCGACATTAAACGCATTTGCGCAACGGTAAATAAAGGCAAAGTGCAAATCACTTTGACCGTTTTCACAAGCGAGATATTCTTCTTCGCTTACCGCTGTTTTTTTAGCCATATCGCTTATTGATAAGCCCATAATTTCGCGCAGTTCTTTAATACGACCTGCTATTTCCTTGATTTTCGAATCAAGTCCCTGTAAATTTTCCATCATTTCCTCCGTTTCGGGCGAAAAATCAAAAATACTCGCCCCAAAGTTATGACTTTGAGACGAGTATAAATTTCATACCCGCGGTACCACTCAAATTGCAGTAATACTGCCACTCTTGGAATCAAACAATCCCTATGCATTTACGCAGCAATCACGGAAGGGGTCTACTAACTAAATGCTTTCTTCCCTTCAGCTCAGAAGCTACAAACACAAAACATACATAAATGACTTGCACCAACCGTCACTTCTCTAATATGTATTATTCTGCGCACTCTTCGTCAACGCTTTTTAAGAATTATATCACAACTTTAAAAAATTGTCAATTATATATTAAAGTTTATTACGCTGAATTTTTCCGCTAATTGTCTTGGGTAATTCATCGCGGAAAACAACCACACGGGGGTATTTATAAGGTGCTGTGTGGGTTTTAACATAATTCTGAATTTCTTTTTTAAGTTCTTCGGTGGGTTCGGTGCCCTTTGTGAGCACAATGCTCGCCTTTACAACCTGACCGCGAATTTCGTCAGGTGCGGCAGAAACACCACATTCGAGAACATAAGGAAGTTCCATAATTACACTTTCAATTTCAAATGGTCCAATGCGGTAGCCCGATGACTTAATAACATCATCGATACGGCTAACATACCAGAAATAACCATCTTCATCACGCCAAGCGGTATCACCTGTATGGTACATACCGTCATACCAAGCATCGTTTGTCTTCTCATCGTCAAGATAATATTCCTTGAAAAGACCGCACGGAACGGAATCTTTAGTGTGAATTACAATTTCACCAACTTCACCCGTAGCAACTGAATTGCCGTCGGGGTCAACGATGTCAACATCATACTGGGGAGAAGCTTTACCCATTGCGCCAACCTTAGGTACTGTACCACAAAGGTTTGCAATAGTAAGGGTGGTTTCGGTCTGACCGAAGCCTTCCATTATCTGAAGACCTGTAGCCTGTTCAAACTGACGGAAAACTTCAGGATTAAGCGCTTCACCCGCAGTTGTCATATGGTGAATTGAAGATAAATCATATTTTGAAAGGTCACCCTTTATAAGCATACGAAGCATTGTTGGGGGCGCACAGAAGGTTGTGATTTGATACTTCTGGAACATCGGCAAAATTTCATCGGCATCGAAGCGGTCAAAGTCGTAAACAAACACCGCACCTTCGCAGAGCCACTGACCGTAAAGCTTACCCCAAAGTGATTTGCCCCAACCCGTATCAGAAATGGTAAGATGCAAACCGTCGCGTTCACAGCAATGCCAATATTTAGCGGTTACAAAGTGACCCAATGCATAGGTATGTTTGTGGGCCGCCATTTTAGGATTACCTGTTGTGCCAGATGTGAAGAACATAAGTGCAGTATCTTCGCCGCATGAAGCATATTCATCTCTGTAATAATGCGCACTGAAAAGTGGATATTCTTTATCAAAGTCTTGCCAACCGTCACGGTTGCCGCCAACCATAATAAGTTTTTCAACACTTTCACAATTCTTAGCAGCGGCTTCGGCAATTTGCGCAGTATCACCGTCAGCGGTACATACAAGCGCCTTTACGCCTGCTGCTTTGAAACGATATTCAAAATCGTGTTCTTTAAGTTGGTTTGTTGCAGGAATTGCAACCGCACCCAATTTATGAAGGGCAACCATGCAGAACCAGAACTGATAATGTCTTTTAAGCACAAGCATAACCTTGTCGCCCTTTTTAATGCCGAGAGATGTAAAATAGTTGGCAACCTGATTTGAAGCGCGTTTAATATCATTAAATGTAAAACGGCGTTCAACCTTATTTTTATCAAGCTGAAGCATTGCAAGCTTATCGGGATATTTTTTGGCAATTCCGTCAACAATATCAAAGCCGAAATTAAAGGTGTCGGTATTTTTAAAGTCAATTTTTTCTAAAGCGCCGCTTTCATCTTCAACCGTTTTAACAAACTTTTCACACACAAGCTTTTCGGTCTTTTTGGTAGAAGCAATACTCTTTCTTACAACTTCTTCCTTAGTGTCTTCACCAGGCAAAACGACCGCACAGAAAACGCAATCCTTGCCGTCAACGGCAATCATACCGTGTGGTGTTGAAGAATTGTAATAAATGCTATCGCCTTCGTGCAAAATTTCAATATGGTCACCAATTTGCACCTTTAAAGAACCACTCATTACAAGGTCAAATTCCTGACCTGAGTGGGTTGCAAGGTGAATCGGTTTGTTTTGCTGAGAAGCAGAGTATTCATATCTTACCCAATAGGGTTCGGCAATTTTATCGCGGAATTTGGGCGCTAAATTTTTAATGTCAATGCCATCTTCTTTTGCAGTCTGCAAACCCTGACCTTTACGGGTTACTGTATAACTAGAAAGCCTTGCGGCATTATGACCTTCCAAAAATTCGGTAAGTTCAACACCAAATTCCAAAGCACACTTATGAATAAAACTAAACGGTATATCTGCTGTTGCGGTTTCGTAGCTAATGTACTGTTCTTCGCTAACTTCGGTTTTAATTGCCATTTCAGCAATAGACCAACCCATAATTTCGCGCATTTCGCGAATACGGGACGCAATCTCCATAAGTTGTTGTTTTGCAGTATTGGTTGTCATTTTTAACACCCTTTCCAAAAATAAAAAACACCTGTCTCAATCTTTGAGACGGGTGTTGTAATTACACTCGCGGTACCACTCAAATTGCAGTAAAACTGCCACTCAGGGTCTAGCAACCCTTATGCCTTTACGCAGCAATCACGGGGAGACCTACTTACCATACGGTTTCAGCCTTCCGGCTCGGAAGTGATGGGTATTTAAAGAATTCTTACTATCGGCTTACACCAACCGCCGACTCTCTAAAAGCAGACATTCTTTACCGTCTTCGTCAAAGCCATTATCAATTTTTGCTTATTATACCACTATACAAAAAAATTGTCAACACTTTTTAAAATAATTTAGGCTTTTGCGGTTTACTTTTCCTTAATATTATGGTATATTAACTTGACACCTTTTTAATGAAAGTGAAAAATAAAATGAAATTAAAATCAAACCTTATCGGCACCAAAGATTTTTACCGCAGGGTATTTGCAATTGTAGTGCCGATGATAATCCAAAACACTATAACTAATGTCGTGAGTTTGCTGGATAATGTAATGGTTGGTCGCGTTGGCACATTGCAGATGTCTGCCGTTACAATCGTTAACCAATTAATGTTTATTTTCTACCTTTGTATTTTCGGTGGAATGGCAGGCGCAGGTATTTTTTCAACCCAATATGCCGGCGCTAACGATAATAACGGTATACGCCACTGTATGCGAATGAAAGCGATTGTCGGCATTCTTATGACAGGCATTGCATTGGGCGTGTTTTTAGTATTTAAGGAACCGCTCATTAAAATGTATATCGCGGAAAACACCTTACCTGAAGATGCCGCGGCAACAATCAAATATGCACTCGATTATATGAACGTTATGCTCGTTGGACTTTTGCCATTCGCAATAATGCAGGTATATGCAAGTACTCTGCGCGAAGTTGGCGAAACAAAGCTTCCTATGATTGCAAGCATTTCAGCAATTTTAGTAAACCTTGTGTTTAACTATTTGCTTATCTTCGGTAAATTTGGTTTTCCCAAGTTGGAAGTTGTCGGTGCCGCCATCGCAACGGTGCTTTCCCGTTTCGTAGAAGTTGGCATAATTATAGTGGTTGCAACGATAAAACGCAAAAAATTTCCGTTTATTATTGGTGTGTTCAAAAGCCTGTATATCCCGTGGAATCTTGCAAAACAAATAACCACAAAAGGTATGCCGCTTCTGGTTAACGAATTTCTTTGGTCGTCAAGTATGGCGGTATTACTGCAGTGCTATTCGGTAAGGGGTATTGAAGTTTTATCAGCGGTTAATATTTCAAACACGGTTAATAACCTTTTCAATGTTGTTTTCCTTACTATGGGCAACGCCGTTGCAATAATTGTCGGTCAGCATCTGGGTGCAAACCGCATAGAAGAAGCCAAAAAATCAGTTTGGCAGCTTTTGGCACTTTCGGTCGGTTGCTGTATGGTAATGGGCGGTATTATGGCTTGTCTTGCGCCATTTATTCCGCATATTTATAAAACCGAGCCTGAAGTTAAACAAATGGCGACCTACTTCTTGTTTGTGGTTGCCGCATTAATGCCTATTTTTGCTTTTGCGCACAACTGCTATTTCACACTGCGTTCAGGCGGAAGAACACTTATAACCTTCCTTTTCGACAGTGCGTTTTCTTGGGCAATTGTGGTACCGATTGCATTCATACTTTCAAAGTATACTTCCCTACCGGTTGTACCACTATATCTTTCAGTACAATCGCTTGATATAATAAAATGCATCATCGGTTTCTTTATGGTTAAAAAAGGAATGTGGATACGCAATATTATTGATACAGATTAACGAAAACACCGTTCAAATATGAACGGTGTTTTTTATCCCTTATACTTTCTTTTAGTAGCCATACCACCGCGAATATGCCGTTCGCTTTTGTTTTTTTCAAGCACCGCTTTCACCAATTTATAAAGTTGGGGATTATCATACCTTAATCTTTGAGTGACATCCTTATGTACTGTGCTTTTGCTTATTTTAAAAACCTTTGCCGCAGCCCTTACTGTTGCACCTGTATCTAATATATATTCCCCCAAAATTACCGCGCGTGGTTCTGATTCTCTCATACAATCAACTCCCATATATGTTTAATTTATATGAGAGTTATTTTAATAATATGAAAAAACAGCCGCATTACGCGGCTGTTTTTTTAAAATTATAAAACTTCAATATTTTCTCTGTTAGCAACATTCTTCATAGCATTCTTTGTATCAAAGATTGCTTTAGCATGTTTTTGAACAAAATCATAATCAACATTAGTATGAGCAGCAGTAACCAAAACGATATCTGCATTTTCTACAAGTTCAGCAGTAAGTTCTTTTTCACCAACCATAGAAACGCCGTTTTCTTTAAATTCAGCTACCCACGGGTCATAATACTTAACATCAGCGCCAACCTTTTCGAGCTCTTCAATAACACGGATGGCAGGGCTTTCGCGATAATCGTCAATATCCTGCTTATAAGCAACACCCAAAACAAGAACTTTTGCACCATTAATTGCTTTCTTGTGATTATTAAGGATATGCATCGCTCTTTCAACACAGTATTCGGGCATTTTATCGTTAACCATCATACTGCTTTCAATCATGCTGGTGTGGAAACCGTATTCACGAGCCTTCCAACTGAGATAATAAGGGTCAAGCGGAATGCAGTGACCGCCAAGACCGGGGCCGGGATAGAATGCCTGGAATCCGTAAGGCTTGCTCTTAGCAGCATCAACAACTTCCCAAATGCTGATACCCATGCGATTGCAAAGAATTGCAAGTTCGTTAACCAAACCGATATTGATGTTGCGGTAGGTATTTTCAAGGATTTTTTCCATTTCGGCAACTGCGGGAGAAGAAACCTTGAAAACAGGTGCTTCTAAAACTGCTTCATACATAGTTGCAGCAATATCTGTACACTTAGGTGTGCAACCGCCAACAACCTTAGGGGTGTTCTTTGTCTTATAAATAAGATTGCCCGGGTCAACGCGTTCGGGTGAGAATGCAAGGAAGAAATCTTCACCGCACTTAAGACCGCTTGCTTTTTCAAGAATAGGCTTTAAAAGCTCTTCGGTAGTGCCGGGGTATGTAGTAGATTCCAAAACGATAAGCATATCCTTGTGGAGATAAGGAGCAATGCTTTCGGTAGAAGCCTTCACATAACTGATGTCGGGTTGCTGATGACGGTCAAGCGGAGTAGGAACTGCAATACATACACAGTCGCAGCTTGCAACAGCAGAAAAATCAGTAGTAGCGCGCAAATTACCTGACTTAACAATTGCTTCAAGATCTTCGTTTACAACATCGCCAATATAGTTAACGCCGTCGTTAACCATCTTAACCTTTGCTTCTTGAACATCGAAGCCTAAAACCTTAAAGCCGGCCTTTGCCTTTTCAACTGCAAGGGGAAGACCAACATAGCCAAGACCGCAAACACCAAGAGTTGCTGTTTTATTTTGAATTTTTTCCTTTAAAATACTCATACTTTTATTCTCCTTCAATTATTCACAAAGAGTTTTTGCTATGAAATCAACCGTTTCTTCATCCAAATAAGGATGCATCGGTAAGCTTAACACGGTTTGTGTTGCTTTAACAGTGTTGGGATATAATTCATCAGACAAATTCATATCCTTATATGCTTCTTGCTGATGAAGACCACGCGGATAATAAACCATCGACGGGATTCCTGCCGCCTTTAACTTTGCTTGTAATTCATTTCTTTGTTCTGTACTATCAAGCAACAATGTGTACTGTGCCCAACTTGAATAATAACCTTGTGGCACAACGGGTGTTACAAACTTGTCCTTAAGGCGTTCAGTATACCAAGCGGCAACCTTATTAACATTGTCGAGCTCGTATTCAGCAAAAGCCTTAAACTTCGGCAAAAGAATTGCCGCTTGCATTGTGTCAAGGCGTGAATTCATACCGATTTCACGATTATCGTATTTATCAACCGGTGATTTACCCTGTGCCCTGAGTGAACGAAGTCTTGCATCAACTTCAGGATCATCGGTAAAGATTGCACCGCCATCACCATAACAGCCCAAAGGCTTTGCGGGGAAAAATGATGTGGTGGAAATATCGCCGAAAGCGCAAGCACGCTTACCGTTAATATTACCGCCAAATCCCTGCGCCGCATCTTCCAAAATTTTAAGGCCGTATTTTTTTGCGATTTTTTCAATTGCGGGATAATCAGCAGGCAAACCAAAAAGGTCAACCGGAATAATAACCTTAGGTGTTAATTTACCTTCTGCCAAGGTGCGTTTAATTGCATCTTCCAAAGCATCGGGTGAAATGTTATAAGTTTGTAAATCAATATCAACCAAAACAGGGGTTGCGCCCAAAATTGAAGCCGAACCGGCAGAAGCAAAATATGTAAAGTCAGAAGTAAATACTGCATCACCGGGGCCAACACCTAAAATCATAAGTGCAAGCTGTAGAGCATCTGTGCCATTAGCAACACCTACGCAATACTTTCTGCCAACATATTCCGCCAATTTGTTCTCAAGTTCAGTTACCTGTTTGCCAAGTATAAACGAAGTGTTGTTTATAACCTCCATAATACCCGCATCAATTTCAGGTTTTAAGGCTTCGTATTGTGCCTTCAAATCTCTGAACTGCATAAATTACACCTCCGCTAAACCGTTAGGAGTTTCTTTATATTTTCTGCCACAAGCGTGACAGGTAAAACCATCTTTAAGGAGTTCGCCACATTCACAAACCCATCCTTTTTGCTTGGCAGGAACACCAAGCATTAAAGCATGTGCGGGAACATTTTGCGCCACAACTGCGCCTGCACCAATAAGCGCCCATTCACCTATGGTATGACCACAGACAACTGTGGCGTTTGCGCCAATTGAAGCGCCTGTTTTAACCAAGGTCTTTTTATATGCCGCGCGACCTTTAGGGTACTTAGCTCGCGGGGTTAAATCGTTGGTGAAAACACAGGAAGGACCGCAGAAAACATAATCTTCTAATTCGACCCCTTCGTAAACCGCAACATTGTTTTGAATTTTTACGCCGTTGCCGATTTTTACATTATTTGCGACATTTACATTCTGCCCAAGCGAGCACTTTTCACCAATTTCGGCACCTGATTGAATATGGCAAAAATGCCAAATTTTAGTGCCTTCACCTATAGTTACATTTTCATCCACAAAACTGCTTTCGTGAACAAAGTAATTGTTATTATTCATTATCGAATCTCCCCGCAAAATCAGTAGATGCAACATCTTTAAGGGGAAGCTTTACAGGTGTGCCATCTGCTGCAGATTTATAAATTGCAAGAATCATTTCAAGAGCATTTCTGCCTGCAACAGCATCAACATACGGCTTGCGGTCAGTCTTGATTGCATCAATAACATCGGCATAAAGGCTTGTGTGACCGTTGCCGTAAACATTGCTTGTTTGTTCTTCAAGACCTTTGTTTTTCTGGTCTTCGTCGGTTTCGTCAGCAAAATCCCAAACATCTATATTGTTGGTGGATTTGCCGCCCAACTTAACAGTACCGTTTTCACCAAAAAGATAAAGGGTTTCTTCAAGGTTTTTAGGATACACATTAGTAGTGCCTTCAATGGTAGCAACCGCACCGTTTTTAAAGGTAACAACAGCCATACCGATATCTTCACATTCAAGATAATGGTGCTGTTGTTGTTTGGTAACACCGTAAACTGTATCAACTTCGTTGCCCATCATCCAACGGAGCAAATCAATGCCGTGAATGCACTGATTCATAAGACAACCACCGTCTTCAGCCCAGGTGCCACGCCAAGGAGATTGTGTGTAATAATCTTTGTTTCTGTTCCAACGAACATGGATGCTACCGTGAGAAATTTTGCCAAAGCGGTCATTTTCAACTGCTTTGCGCATCTGCTGAACAGCAATATTAAAGCGGTTTTGGTGACAAGCCGAAACCTTAACGCCCTTTTCTTCAGAAAGCTTAATAATTTTTTCAGCATCGTCAATGCTCATAGCCATTGGTTTTTCGATAATAACATTAATGCCGTTTTCAATACAATGAAGTGCAATTTCAGCGTGTGCGCCGCTGCTTGTAGCAATTGCGACAAGCTCTAAATCGGGGTGATTTGCAATCATTTCCTTATAATCTTCATATCTTTTGATAGAAGTATCATTTTGCAAATCGTGTTTTGCAAGTAAGGTTTCGATTGCCGAAAGGTCAATATCACAAGCTGCAACGAACTCAAGTCCGTTATTTAAAACTGCTTTTACATGGTTTGTTGCTATTCTGCCACAACCTATTAATGCGTACTTCATAAACTACCATCCTATTTTAAAACTATTTCAGATAATGCTTTAACAATTTTCTCACCCGAATGACCGTCACCAAAGGGTGTATAATCGGGCGAAATCACCTGTGGAGTCTTTAACTTATTAATTATATCATCAAAATCAGGTTTTGACAAGTCATTTCTTCCGTCAATCATTGTTTCGGGCCAAATTACACAGTCAAACACAGTTACGCACTTCTTACCCGCAAAAAATGCTTCACGCTGAAGTCCGCCCGAATCGGTAACAATTTTCTTCGCGCCGTTAACAAGTGAAATTGAGGTGAGATAACCAACGGGCTGTGTCAATATTACATTTTCAAAACCGTTTTCATTGCATATTGCAACCGCTCTATCCTTATTACGGGGATGAACCGGATATATTGTCGGCGCATCAAGGCTGTTCATAGCCTTTAAAATTGCGGTTAATTTTTCATCGGTATCGGTATTTTCCTGTCTGTGGCAAGTGAGATAATAAAATTCATCGGGGCGTACAAATTCCTTGCCGTCAACACGGGTAATGGCATTTTTCTGTTCTTTGGTAATTTGACTGCCATAATACAAAAATGCATCATACATCGGGTCGCCCACAAGCTCTGCCTTATCTATAAGACCTTCCTTTGCCAAAAAGTCCATTGCCGACTGTGTGCAGGTAAGAAGCTTTGTTGAAACATGGTCGGTACAAATGCGGTTTACTTCTTCAGGGTTATCGAGTGTGCCCAAACGGTTGCCTGCTTCAACATGACAAACAGGAATATGTAATTTAACAGCCGCCAAAGCTGCCGCCAAAGTCGAATTTGTATCACCATAAACTAAAAGAACATCGGGCTGTTCCTTTATCATAACTTCTTCAATAGCTTCCATCATTCTGCCGGTCATTTTTCCGTGACTGCCACCCGAAATACCCAAATTATAATCCGGTTTGGGAATACTTAATTCTTCGAAGAAGATGTCCGACATATTATAATCATAATGCTGACCTGTATGCACCAAAACCTGTTTCATATCTTCTTTTAGGCAACGAGAAACCACCGCTGCCTTGATAAATTGCGGCCTTGCACCGACTACTGTTAAAATTTTCATAAAATCACCGATTCATTATTTAATATATTTTTCAATATTTTCAGACCATAATTTATAACCCGAGCCATTCAGATGCACGCCATCATTATCACAAAACTTTGCATTCATATATCCACTATTAGTAACAAAAGTACTATATAAATCTATATATGTGACATTATTCAAAACACAAATTTCTTGTAATTCGGCATTAACATCTAATATCGTTTGCCTATTTATACTATCATTTGCCACTGGCAAAACACTTTGTATATAAATTTTGGTTTCGGGTAATTCGCTTGAGATTTTTTTAATAATATTTTCTATATTTTGATAAATTGTTTTTTGTTCAATTCCTAAAGCAATATCATTAATGCCAATCATTAAAAAGATTTTTTCAGGGTTTGTTTTTATAACAGAAGAAATTCTGTTTTCTACCCCCGAAGTAATATCAGAACCTATACCACGGTTAATTATTTTAACATTTGGGAAAAGTTCTTCCCATCGTCCGCCTTCGGTAAGGCTATCCCCCACCATAGCAATCTCAGCCTTATTTTCTGACAGAACTTCAAACAACGAAACCTTGCGGTCGTACTGCGCGTTATCGCTATAACTTACAGTACCCCCCCGAATTTTTCTGCGATTTCGGGTATGTATTCATACGCTAAAATTCCACTTAAACCTATGTTTAAAACTAAAGAAAAAATTAATACTGCTTTCTTGAACATTTTCATTTACCCCTTTATTTAATTTTCTTTGCAGGACTTCCCGCAATTACACAATTACCTTCCGGAAAGCTTTTGGTTACTACCGAACCTGCACCTACTACAGTATTCGGTCCCAAAGTGACACCCGGTAAAATCACACTGTTCATACCAAGCCAACACTTTTCACCAATAACAACGGGTTTGGGTTCGAGATGCTTATCTAAATCTGCAGGGTCGTGATTAGCGGTAATAATGCCAACATTTTGAGCAATATAAGTGCCCTTGCCAATATCAATTTTACCGATACCCTGAAAATAGCACCCCGCCGACTGAAAATTATTTAAATCATCGGGATGAAAGGTTATGTTTTTAGGACCTACAACCGTACATCTTGGTGAAACGGGCCAGGTTGCATCCAAATTAACGCCTAGACGCTTACAGTTTTTAGCATTTTTATACGCCCATTGCCAACCTATGGCGCCTATCCCACCAAGTTTTCCCGAAAACCATTTTCCCGTAAGATATTTTTTATCATATTTTCTATAAAAAACTTTAATCCAAAGGAAATAGAACATTCCCTTAACAGCGGTAAATATTTTATTCATTATTTTTCCTTCTTAATTTTTCTTAATAGTTTCAAATATTCGCATCCCATAAGATGATTAATTGAAACCGCCAACTTGTTTGCAAAAAATGCCGAGAAGAAAATCTTATTTGGAACCATTCCCATAAGATAATGAGTTTTCGAACGGTTGAATATCATCTGCAATTTACTGGCGATGCGCTCTGCTATAGTGAAGCCGTTGTTTGCGCGTTTAGAAACCTTACTGCCCGTAAACGGAATTTCACCCAAAACGGGTAAGAAATATGTTTCCATACATTTGAAATATGCATTATTGCACCAACGAAGTTTATTATCAATTTTACCCCAAACTTCATACTGTTCTTTAAAGAAGAAGGGCGTAATCCACTGACAACCAACCAATTCATAATCTCTTGCGGCATTAAGAATAAATTTTGCCTGTTCTTCAGAATATATTAAGCTTTCATAACCTTCAATATAATTAATGTCTGTTGAACCTTTAAAATATTTTGAAGAAATGAACACTTCCAGCAATTCTCTTACATCATTTTCATTTGGTCTTGCGCCATTAAGAAGTAAAGTGTTTTTTATATGTTCAGAAATTTTGTTTTTATCATTACCGTTTTCTTCCAACATAAATTGTCTAACATAATGACCCGGAAGAACACCACCGTAACCCGGCATAAAAATACAATTTTCATCAATTACACCCTGTAATTTGAGTTGATTAACAGCATACCATTCCTGAATACAGGGTACCGATACTGTCATACCCGCATACATCGAAAATTCAGGGTACTCTTTTTCAAAAAAACTTTTTGCTTCGGTTGTACAATAATCAACAAAATAATGTTTTACACCCACCGCATCTGCAATTTGTTTTGAAAGCACTCCATCTTCATAGCCTGTTCTTCCGTAGGTGAAAGTAATAATTTTTTCTTTGCTAACACCGTTTTTAAGTAAACCATTTAAAACAAGACGCGAATCATAACCGCCGCTTAACGGAATAACCACCGTTTTATTTCCAACCAGTTCTTTACAGGTTTTAAATAAACGGTCATAGCCGTCAGAAATAACTGAAACGGCTTCGTTTACATCATCTATCTGCTTATCAGCATATTCAAACTGCCAATAATCGTTATATTCAACACCGTTTTTCGATACCTTGCAAATAACACCTGCAGGCACCTGCTGAATATTTTTAAACAGGGTTTTTTCTTCTAAAGTAAAGAGAGCATTTTCGTAAACCTTTTTTTGAATATTATCAAATTCAGAAACGGCAATTACATCTTTTCCTATAGTGTCAGTCACAAGATATTCTTCGCCCTTTACAATGAAAAGCGGGAAGCTTCTCATATGGTCTGCAATAATTGAGACACCGTTTTCATCATTTATAACAATAGCAAAATGCCCGTCGGCCTTTTTGCAAATTTTCGCTATTTTTTCATTACCGACAAATGCAACAAATTCTGCAAAAGTATTATCGCGTAAAACCTTACTTTCAAAAACCAAAAAACCTTTAACCCAGATGTGAATGCCGTCTTTTTCTAAACTTGTCCACTCATATCCATTATTATTTACTAATTCGACTTTAAAGTTCACTGTTTATGACTCCTTATTCAAAGGTTTCTCTTTACAACAACTAAAGAAATAAATCCAATATGCTATACCAGACAAAAAATATACCGCTATCGCGCCATATGTAACACCCGAAATACCAAGTTTTAAAATTAAGAAATAATCAACCACACATTGCACTACGCAAGAAATTGCGGCAGACCACACATTAAACTTGGTTTTTCCAATTGCGGGAAGCATATTAATAGGCACCATTCTGATAATACAGTTTGTGCCGCGCATTATCCAAAGGCTGTAGCTAAGCGGTACAGCGTCCATATACTTTTTACCATATAAAAGATTGATTACAAACGGTGTGGTAACCATACCACCGATTGTTACAACGCCAATAATCACAGCATTGATAACCGCTATTTGCACAACTTTTCTTTTAATCTCTTTAGGGTCTTTCATTCGTGCAATAATCGGGAAGAAATATACCGTTATTGCACCGCTAACAAGCAAAAGCATTTGCGGAAGCAAACCTGCAACCCTGAAGTTTGCAGTTGTAACATCATCGCGAATTAAATTGTTAACCAAGAATGCTTCGTTAATAGGCATAATTCCCGAAAAGAATGCCGCAAGCATAAGGGAAATACCCATTGAGAAAAAAGCTTTTTTCTGTTCCTTGGTTAAAGTTATTTTTTCGGCACCTTTAGTGTTTTTCACAATGTAATAGCAAGAATAAAACAGAACAAGAACAACTGCAATGTATCTTGCTACTACTATGCCCGAAGTGCTCATTAAAACAACAAATGCAATTGAGAAAGCGCAAATAAACAAAGAATGTAAAACGCCAACAGCAGAATACTTCTTGTTATCAAGTTGTGTACGCATATAAATTGTATTTGTATTATTTATAAGTGTTAAAAGCGGATAAAGCACCAACGCCCAAGCGAATGCCCTTGCACCTGCATACGGTATATCCAAAACCGTCAATGCAATACACGCGCCGATTGAAGCTAAAAGCTCATAAGCACCGCCAACTTTGTATGTATATTTGATATATGCCAAGTTGAGCGATTTATCGTTATCGGCTGAACAAAACTTTAAAAGCGCATTAGGTAGCCCCAAACCAGTAGCCAAAGCAATATAAGAATAAATATTATCGGCGTAAGAAAGATAAGCATAAGATGACTTGTCCACAAGTCTTGCAATAACAATACCCGACACCATCGAAATGGCTTTATTTAGAAAATTGCCCGTAAGTATGTGGAAAAAACCGCCGCGAAGCAGCCCTAATAAGCCACTTTTTGCTTTAAAAAACATTTCTTTAAACTGCAATATACTTGCCCCCAGAAATTATTTAGAAACAATACTTTCCAATGTTTCAAATAATCGCTTTGATAAATTTTTATAAGAATATTCTTCAACTAAGTCCAACTTAATATCAGGACATATATTCTTATTTTCTTTTTTAGCGTGAATGGCCTTTTTAAGCCATCCTATAAATTCTATAAAATCGGTTGATTTGTTAACATATTCATAAGAAAAGCCAACCTTCAATTCGTCAATTCGTTCGGTAAGTTCAGCACCCGCTACATCACCGCTGATAAGCGCCAAAACAGGTTTCTTAAGGCGCAAGTATTCAGGGAATTTGCCCGTAAGAATACCCTTTTCTTTTTTGGTGTTCCACGAAACAACACACAAAATATCGCTTTTTTCCTGTAAACTCAAAGCAGACTTACGATCAAGCATACCAAAGTTTTCAGCGTATTTTTCAGCACCATAGGCTTTTGCCTGACCGATAAATTCTTCACCGTCAGGTCCGGCATAACAAACTTTTACAGGCGCAGTCGCACCTGTTTCTTTTTCAATTTCACTTAGCGCTTCAAATATAGCATCCATTTTACGAAGACCGCCATAAAGACTGCCGGTATAGCCGATACGCAAAATGCCGTCATTTTCAGGTTGTTCTGTCGCTGTGCCGTCTTCAAAACCATTAACTATGGTATAAACGGGTACATTTCGGTTATGCTTTTTCGCAAGTGATGAATACTTTTCGGTTAATGCAGAGCAAACCGTAATCATAGCATCAGATTTTTTAACCATCTTGCGCTGTATCATAATATAAAGTTTTCTGCGCCAACTTTGCTGTTGCTGTGCATCCAAAGCGTCGCGTATATCTGCAACCCATTTAATATTCGAAAACTTGCTTTTAAGTTTTAATCCAACAAGTACGGTATCAATAGGACCGTAGGTGGTTAAAATCAAATCAGGTCTATCCTGCTTTATAATTTCACAGCATTTTTTAAAGGCTATACCTGACCATTCGAACGCTTCAGCAACTGTAAGCACCTGTGCGGCAATACGCCTTAAAAAAGCCACAAGTCTTGTTCTTTTTTGCGGTGTAGTATTACTGCTGCTTGCAACTGTAGTTGAAGAAGTTTTACCGGCTTGTATTCTCCTTTTATTCCACGCTTCAATTTTGCCATACGGCACACGCACAACACTATAGTTGAAATCCAATTCTTCTTTATTGGGTTCCAATTCGCTTGTCACAACGGTTACCTTAGCATCAAGCTTATGTAATCCATCAGCAAAATTATAGGGTCTAACCGCGCCAATAATATTCATTGGAGCAAACCATTTTGCAATAATCAAAACTTTCATTTAAATTCTCTTTCTCATTTCATACTTCAAGACTTAATACGCTATATCAGTTTCTTTGATTATTAGCATTTACAATCATCATCAGTAACCGATATAAGCCAAATTTAAATAGCCAATAGAAAATGCGCATTTTGAATGTCAATGCTTTAACATCAACACATTCAATATATTCCTTACAAAATACTTTTTCCTTAAAACCGTTAAGATATTGCTTGATTTCCTTAAAAGATACATTTAACGCAGATTGTACCGTAACAATATCCTTACAAAGTTTCATGCAATAATTCGCAAAGGCCGCAATGGATTTTTTATCTGTCATACCAACATCTACACGGAAACTATGCTTTTCAAAAAGCATTTTTTCCCAACCGGCAATTTTCGAAAGTGATACCGACCAAACTATTCCTTCACAATTGCGACGGTAATAATAAGGTGCAAATTTAAAATACACCACATTTTCCGCATTTTTATATATTGGTGCAGATAACACCGCATCTTCGCCAATTTGAAAAACGCCACAGTCAATATCAAGCTCACTAACATTTAACAGACTTGCTTTAAACACCTTATGCCAAAGAGTGTTAAGGGTATTCGTTGAGAAAAACTGTAAGTAAATTTCACCTTTATCCTTTGCACTGAAGAAACACCCATCAGTATACTGCGGAAATATTGATATGTATTCATATTTGCTCAACGAATTTTCCATCATATAATCGAAAATAACCACATCGGCCGATGTATTTTCTATTTGTGCGTTAATTTTTTCTAAACAATCTAACGCGATAAAATCATCAGCATCAACAAAAAATACATACTCGCCCTTAACATTGTTAAGGCAACGAATTCTCGCAGCATATCTACCTTTGTTTTCTTGGTGAATGACGCGAATTCTCGAATCCTTTTGGGCATATTCATCACAAATCACACCGCTATTATCGGTAGAACCATCATCAACAATTATAAGTTCAAAATTTTTATATGTTTGGTTTAAAATAGAATCAATACATTCTTTTAAATATTTTTCACCGTTATATACCGGCACAAGAATACTAAATCGTACCATTAAATCTTCACCTGTTGTTTACAGACTGATTGTCCGAAATTTCACCTTTGTTGTATACAGTAAGAATTACAATAAGCAACATAATGTTCCAAATGGGTTTGTAACTGTACAGTGACATTGACAAGGTCATAATCATATAACCTGTAAAAGACGCCACCAAAAAACCTTCCTTTAATTTTAATGCCATTGCGCCATATTTGAAATACATGAGTAAAAGCATCAAAATACCGGTTACACCAGTTTCAATTAATGTTTCAATATAAATATTATGTGCAACCTGTTGACGCGAATTGAAGTTTTTAACAGTCGCCGCACCATGACCAAACGCTTGATTCCAAAGTTCGGAATTCTTAAAACCTTCTATAATTTCTTCCCAAATTCTAAAGCGGCCCGCACCATTATCTTCCAAAGTATATTCCAAAGTGAAACGGTTTGTAATGTTTTCGGGAAGATAACGCCAGAAAACTAAAACCACTAAAAGTATAACCAATGCGGCAAAGAAAAACTTTACAAATCGGCTGCTGTCCCCGCGCTTGATATAAATAACAAATAAAATAAACACACTTCCCAAAAGTGCTATCAAACCACCGCGCGAACCTGTTAAAAATATCGGAACAGACAATATAAGAGCTGATACCAAATTCCAAAACTTACTATTTTCCAAAAAACGCCACAAATAATAACAAATGGGGAAAATAATAAAACCGCAGAAATAATTAGGATCTTGTTGGAGACCGCCGATTACCACAAATAATCGACCATATTTAAATTCGCCATATAATAGCGTCAACACTAAAAACAACCAACCGCTAAGTGCAACCGCATTAAACAGTTTTTCAATTTCATCACGCGAATAAGGACGCATTGAAAATAAAATAATTACAACAAAATTTAAAAATAATGATATTATACGCTCTTTAGTTAGCGATTTATCGATCGAATAAAAATAAGTCAGTGAAACAGATGCGAAATACCACAACACCCAAAACGACTCGCCTTTAAAGGTTTTAAAACTTTTCATTTCAAACAATGCGCCCAACAAAGGTAAGAACACCAACAACCTTGAAACGGATATGCCTTCGATTAAAGGATAAAAGTCAAAGGGCATTAAAAACAAATATACACTTAAAAACAATATAAAAAAATTCTTGCTTTTTCTTTCGGTTAAAGCCATTAAAATATCTACCTTTCAAAAAGAAACCTTATCTATACTTAATATAAATCATTTAATATATCCGATTTTGTGTTCACTCAGATACTCTTTAATTATTTTCTTATCATTGTCATTGGTTATGCGGTCAAAGCTTTTACCGGACTTGACGATCAAATCTCTCTGCTTTTTCATATATTCATCATAAGAACAAATAACCCTTGCAGGATTACCTGCTGCGACACTGTTTGTTGGAATATCTTTAGTAACCACACTGCCTGCACCGATTACCACTTTATCACCCACCGTAACGCCGGGCAAAATGATTGTATTGGCACCAACAAAAACATTACTACCTATTGTAACCTTGCCAATTTTGGTGTATCCTAGTTCCCTTTTGGTGGAAGCATCGTGCGCTAAAATATGAACACGCGGAGCAAGTGTAACATTGCTGCCAATTGTAATTAACCAGCAAAAATCACTGTCAATATCACAGCCGTAATTTATAAAAACATTCTCACCAACAGTAAGTCCGTGCTTAATACAAGTGGGTATATCAGTAACACCGCGAATTTTGTTAATAATAGTTCTAAAGCCCATATTATTTAACCTTTCAAAAAAGTAATTTATGCAAAGCTAATGTATCGTAAATTTCGAGATACTTTTTGGCCATATTTTTTGCAGAAAATCTGTCACTTTCACTTAAGGCGTTTTTGCCAAGCTTTTCGCGCAACTCTTCGCTTTCTACCAATCGCTTTATAGCGCTTGCCAGACTTTCGGCGTCAGGAGTTATAATCAAGCCGTTTACTTCGTTTTCAATCATATCGGGTATCCCACCAACATTTGACGCAACTATAGGTAAACCTGTCCCTATTGCTTCAACTAATGATAGCGGTATTCCTTCATAAATTGACGGCAACATAAACACATCCGCATCACTTAAAAACGGGTAAACATTTGATTGCGCACCCATAAACTCTACTACAGAGTCAAGCCCGAGTTCACGAACACTCTGCTCGATTTCAGTTTTAAGCGGTCCTTCACCTATCAGCTTTAGCGACACATTAACACCGCTATCAGTTAAAAGCCTTACAGCATCAATTATGCATTGGTGATTTTTTTCCGCTGTAAACCTTCCAATATGAAGTAATTTAATTTTTTTATCTGATGAATATGCCTGCTTTTGTATGCACTTTGAAAAATTTAGTCCGTTAAATACTATCGGCACATCTTGTTCATCTAAACCGTATACTTGTAAAACAGTTTTTTGTATTTCCTTGCTCAGCGCAACAGGTATAACCTTACCGTTTTTATACCAAAATCGATTAAAAATTCTATCCCTTAACGGTGATTCCTTTTGAGCAATACTATGTACTGTGTGCACAATAGGAATTTTAATTTTTGACTTTTTAACCGCTGAATAAGCATATTTCAAACTCGCCAAATGCGTGTGAATAACATCAGGTTTTTCTTCCTTTATTATCTTAAGCATTTTTTTCGCAATAGAAAAATCCAACCCCACACGCTTATCCAAATATATAATCTTAACACCGCGTTTTTCCAGTCTTTCGGTTATGGGAGTTTTTGTGCTGTAAAGACTTATAACAGTAACATCGTTTGATGCATCAATCAAAGCTTCTACGAGATTTTCGCACATGATTTCCGCACCGCCAAGACCAAAATACGGTATAACTTGTAATATTTTCATTAAATATTCCTCTTAAAACGATTGTTTAAAGTTTAATAATCGCATCACAAAAATCTCTATAATTTTTTGATGCTGAAACTTCATTTTGCCAACATTCTCTGGCTGATTGTCGCATTTTTTTATAATCTTCACTACTTTGGCTAAGCATTTCTATCAAAACTTCTGCCAATTTATCAGCTGTAATATCAGCATCCAGCAATCTGCCGTTTTGACTGTTTACAAGTTCACTTGTGCCACCAACATCTGTTGCTATAACGGGTATTCCGAAAGACAACGCTTCCATAACCGATACAGGCAAACCTTCAGAAGTGCTGACATTACAAAAGAAGGTTACAGGATTGCTTTTATAATGCTCAAGCACTTTATCATTTGCGGTTCTACCAAGCATTTCTACCTGTTTTTCAAGTCCCGCTTCAGATATAATTTTTTTTACAATAGCTTCATCACTGCCCGAACCAATACAAACCCACTTGCAATCGGGAATTTGTTTTGACACTTTACAAAACGCCTCTGCAAACAAAGGCATTCTTTTAAGCGGTTCAAGATTACAGCAGGTTGCAAGCACCCTTTCACCGTCGAACGGTTGCAAACCGTAATCAACTGTTCCAAGCTTTGAAACTGTAATTTTCCCCACCAATTCAGGGTATTTTTCTTTTAAATATTCACTTCCTTGGGCAGAACAAGGATAAACCATATCCAACCTTTGAAGCGAAACATCCTGATAAGGTAAATAACCTACAGATGTTCTTTCCCAATAAAGGTCGTATCCGTGAGCACGGGCAACCGCTTTTGCAGTTTTACCTTCTTTTATGAATTTATCTTTCAATAACCAAGCCGCTATCGCCTGATATGTAAACCAAAAACCGTATATTACCGAATCATCAGCATCTATCTTTTCACTTTTTATAATTTTGTAAACACGGCTGTACACATCATAAGCGCGACCCTTTGCATAAAAACAAACAAGCCTTTGTTTTAAGCTTTTTCCTTTTGTGCTCAAAGCTTTATTATGCGTCATCAAGCCCTTAAGCAGAAATACCAAATATTTTAATTTTGAATGTAACCCACCCAAAGGATAAACCTTGACATTATCGGGGACATTCCTTGTTATTTTATCGCCGTTTTGGGCATTAATTGCAAAGATGTAAACATTTTGAAAAACCTTGCATAAATAAGGCAATTCATTAGATAAAAACGGTTCCCCCGAAAAATATGGGAATTCATTTGTTATTAAAATACAGTTTTTCAAAATGTCACCTCTTTTATTATTTCATTTCATCGATAAATCTTTGTGCCAAAACGGTGTAGTTAAAGTTTTCAATAACGGCCTTGCGACCGTTCTCACCCATCCTTTTAAGTTCATCGGGACTACGACTTAATAATTCGTTAATACCATTTTTTAAAGCTTCTGCATTTTCGGCTTCAACGGTTACGCCACAATCAAATTCTTCAATCATATTGTTGGGGGCATCTACCGCATATAAAATAGGTTTTGCACCCATCATAGCATCAAATAATTTATTCATACCTATGCCAAACCTGAACATACGGTTTTTAATCGCACCAACATAAGAAATATCGGTATTGGCAAGTAATTGCGGAATCGCGCTTTTAGGAATTTGCGGTAAGAAATAACAGCTTCCATCATTAAGCCCAAGCTCACTTGCCATTCTAATCAATTCTTCCTTATAATTACCCTCGCCAACAAAAACCACACAAAGTCTCTGTCTGTCAACATTACTTATTGCTTTAAGCAAATAATCTAACGAATACGAGCGTGTATGACTGCCAAAAAATGTAATAACTAATTTGTTCTGACGATGTGCATCATCAAAAACCGCCTGATGTTCTTCGGGTAAATTTGCCTGATTGTTCCAATCTTCCAAAATTATTCCGTTAGAAACAAAGGCAAATTTATCTTCCTTCATACCGTGTTCAACAAAATAATCCTTCGCATGCGAAAGTATTGAAACCACCTTGTCAGCGTGCTTGCAAAATGAATTTTCCGCAATTTGCATTACCACAACAAACGGATGCCAAACCGGCATATTATATAGTTCAATCGGGGTAATCGGCCACATATCGTGAACTTCGTGCACATACTTAGCCTTTGCTATTTTAGCGATTCTTTGTGCAGGATAAGTATCCAACGGATATGTAGAAGATGCTATTACCACATCAGGTTTAAATTCTTTCGCAAGTTTTTTAGCATTACGCCACAATTTAAAACAAAACTGCGCCATTGTAATAGCACGCTTAACACCATTCCCCTGATAACTGCGAGTTTTAATCCATTGATATGTTACGCCTTCAATTTCCTGTATTTCAAAATCCTTTGAAACAGTGGGATTTTGCTTTCTTAAATGGGAAAAATCCGCACCTATAATTCGTACATTATGGCCTTGCTTTTGCCATTCTCTAGCAAGATAATACGGGCGAAATTCCATTCCCATACCAATTGAGCCTGCATAATGATTAATATAAAGTATATTCACGCTTTAGTTTCAACTCGCTTTTCAATACTATCTTTTTCGTCTTTGTACTCCCTGCCAAGCACAGCAAACACTGTCATAAACATAACCTTAACATCACCAAAAAAACTGAAATTTTCAATTGCTTTAAGGTTATAATACATTTTATCGGGAAGCACATCTTCAACATAAACACGGTTTGGGTCTTCTGCCCCTTCAAGCAGCTTGTCTTCATCCTTATAATAAATGCTTGCTATGGATGTTACACCCGCGGGCAACAACAATGTTGCCATCATTTCGTCAGTATAATGTGCAACATACCGCGGAACTTCGGGTCGAGTGCCAACAAAGGTCATTGTGCCCCTGAACACATCAATAAGCTGACTGATTTCATCAAGACGCAACTTACGGATAACCTTGCCCACACGGGTAATACGCGCATCGTTCCCAACGGTTACCTGTGCGCCAATTTTATCAGCATTCTGAACCATTGTGCGAAATTTGAAAATTTTAAAGGTTTTACCGTATTGTGTAACCCTTTCCTGACGGTAAAAAACGGGACCCTTTGATTCTAATTTAATGGCAATTGCCAAAACTATAAAAACAGGCGATAAAACCAAAAGCATAACAAATGAAACCAAAACATCAAAAACCCGTTTAAAAAATAAACTCATTTTTTTCTTTTTAAGAATTTCATAATAACGCCTAATTTCATCGGTCTGCATTTTTGGGGGAAGTTCTTCCCATTTTTTTAAGATCATTTTATATATTCACTTACAATCTTTGTGTATTTTTCAATAACATAATCAACTTCATCATTCGAAAGCGAAGTGTGAAGCGGAAGGGTTATTTCATTAGCAAAATGTGCATACGCATTTGGAAAATCTTTAATATCAAATCCCATATTCTTATATGCCGTATGCATTGGTAACGGCTTATAATGAACATTACAGGAAATGCCCTGCTCTGCCATTTTTATTATAATTTCATTGCGTTCTTCTGTTGTAATGTTTGGGATTCGTGTTATATAAAGATGTCCCGATGAAGACTGATTTTCAGTATAATGCGGCAACACTTCAACACCGAGCGGTTTTAATGCCGAATCATAACGGCAAATGATTTCTTTTCTTCTTTGTAAAAGAGCGGGATATCTTTCAAACTGTGCCAAACCGATAGCCGCGGCAATATCGGTCATATTACATTTGTACCAAGTGCCGATAATATCATATTCCCACGCGCCAAGCTGAGATTTTGCAAGCGCATCTTTATTTTGCCCGTGAAGACTTAAAAGTTGAACCTGTTTATAAATTTCATCATCGCTTATACCGTCAATACTTTTCCAGGTAAGCGCTCCGCCTTCAGCAGTAGTGAAATTCTTAACAGCGTGAAACGAAAATGATGAAAAATCAGCAATATTACCCGCCATAACACCATTTTTAGATGCACCGAAAGAGTGTGCTGTATCTGCCAAAACCGCAATTCTGCCAATAGCTTTTTGAATGTCATTGTTGGGTTTAAAAATGCCGCGTTTGCTTTCAACAATTTTAAAGATACGGTCATAATCACAAACTACTCCGCCAAGGTCAACCGGAATAATCGCCTTGGTTTTATCGGTTATAGCTTCTTCAACCTTTTCATAATCCATCTCAAAACCATTTTGAGAACAATCAATCAATACAAGCTTCGCACCAACATGACACACCACCGAAGCAGATGCCGTATATGTATAAGCAGGAACAATAACTTCATCGCCTTCGCCAATACCTAATATTCTTAATGCCATTTCGGCACAAGCGGTCTGAGAATTGAGACAAACGGCACGGTTAACACCAACATATTCTGCCACTAATTTTTCAAGTTTTTTAGTGCGCGGACCGGTTGTTATCCAACCCGATTTAAGCGCTTCGCCGACTTCGTTTACTTCCAATTCAGATATATCGGGTGGTGAAAACGAAATATTCATTTTTATATTATCAGCCATAAGTTTAAACCTCATATTTGGGCATAAAAACCCAATTTATTTATTCTGTATTATTATACCACTTACACTTGTGGCTTGTCAACAAAAAACAGGGGTGAATTAACATAATCCACACACCTGTTTTTTTAAAATATTAAACTATAAAATTACGCAATATTACATTCGAATAAAGCTTGGCTAATTTTTTTGAACCTTCAACATTGGGATGCAAACCATCATACAAATACATACCATTCGCACCTTGCACTTCAAACTCTCGTACAATACCGCTTTCATTTGTCGCATCAATAATTATAAAATTGTATCTTTGTGCCATTTTTCTTATTGCTTCCAACAACTCATTAGGTTGATCACGGTCGGTTCTTTGAATTGGCATTCCCACAAAAAATGTTGCACTAATATATTTGTTTCTTAAACTCCACATAGACCACCGCAACGCCTCGTATAGGTTGGTTCTGTCAAGTTCTTCGGGTGTTGCCTTGCTCATTGCAGTTTCATAATCGCCCATATTAATATTTGCATCGTTAGTACCAAGTGCCATTACGACAATTTGGGCATCATCATTTTCAGGGTTTGCCATTGCAAGTGCCATTTGCTCGCTCAAATTTTGTCGGTAACTGCCACCCGTTGTGTCTTTATATGTCGCCCCACTCATTGCATAGTTTTTAAAATTACTTGTATTTAAATAAGTTTTTGCAAATGTAAGCCAATTTGTGCGCATACCTTCGCGGTAATTGCTTCCATCATCATTCATATCGGCTGTTTCGGTAATACTATCGCCAAAAATCAACATTCTTTTGCCTGTCGTTGCGACCTGCTGTACAGTCTCATTTTCAATTTTATATCCTGCTATACTGCGTACGCACTCACCAAAAGGTTCATATTCTCTGCATTCATCAAATGTAACCATTACATTATCAAAATCATTGCTTCCCGACGATAAACGCTGATAAATAGAAAACGCATAATAATGTGCACCTTCAGGAATAGCAACAGTATATTGTGTCACCTGTTTATCAATTGCAATATTATCGCCAATAGGATTTTTATTTTCATCATAAAAGCGCGAAAATCGGTTTATACCGGTATATTTAGGCAGATTATTAAGACAAATGTGCTGTTGTCCTTTAACATAAATATAATCAGAAATTGCTGAAGCCGATTGTTTTTGAAGTGTACCGTCAGAATAAACTTCAAAGCCCATTTTAACTGCATTTTTATCAAATTGGTTGCCCTTTGCGGAAACATACACTTCAAAGTCAGCAATCCCTACCGACTCTTTGTTTTCGAGTTTTTCAACCCTGTGCGTCAAATTGTTTTCACAATATAAAACACCTTGAAACAATTCATACGGATATAAGGCAGATGCATAAAAAGAAATGATAAAATATTTTGCCAAAGAATACTTTTCTTCGGTCAAATCAATAATATTTTCTTCCACACTGCCACGGCCAACAACGCTAATATCGTGCAAAAGTTCTTTGTTTTCATCATAAAAAGCCACTTCATACCCCGAATCTCCCAAAACAGTGGTATATTTCAACTTTTCACCATTCAAAATAGGAATCAACCCCGTATTTTTGGATGACGCATTATTCCAATAACCCGCAATTTTATCTATGTGCCCGGTGGTAAATAAATTAAGATATTTCGGTCGTAATCCCAAAAGTTCTTGCTTGATTTTTGTAACACTTCCATTAACGCTTTCAGCAATTTCAGTTTTGTCAGCTTCGGTCAAAATATATGCATCGCCCTTATCACCCTTGTCACCCTTTTGACCGGTCGGACCAATATCACCTTTAGGACCTTTTAAGTTATCAAGTTGCTCTGCGGTAAAATCAGAATACACAAACGGCTCACCTTTGTCTCCCTTTTCACCCTTGTCGCCCCTAAAAACGCCATTATCGGCATCGTCCCTGACAGACTGTGCGATTTGTTTAGTTTTTTCGGTTAGTTCAATCAGTTGCTGATATTCGCTTGGTGTGGGATTATGCGGCGCATCACCCAATGCATAACCACTTTTGATAACATTTATCTTCGCTTCCGTAGTAGTCGCCAAGCTATCCCCAAGCACACCAAAAACCGATACACTAAACTCGTTTTCTACCAACATTTCGTGGGGGATATAACACTCGTCATCTGCTACGCATAACGGATTCCCTTGTTCTAAAACAACATTACAGCAAAAACCCGATTCACTTTTAAAAATTGCTGTCTTCTTGTATCCGGCCCAATTATCGGGAAAAACAAATTTTACGGTTTCAAATTTAATACTGTCTGCAATTACTTCTATTTTATCTATAAGTACATTGTCAAAAAAATTCAATTTAATCATATTTTTTCCTCCTTTATTAAAACTGCCCCTATACTAACTATACCCTCCTTTCTATTTAGGGACATTCATTTATAAAGAAAGAAAAAAATTATTATTTTGTAAACCAAAAATAAATTACAGTTTATCGCTTACGCGATTAAATAATAAATAAGAAAGAAAAAATACGGCGGAAGCCGTTTTAAAGCTTCCGCCGTAAAATTAAACCTTGAATTTTCCACCCGTAATTTCAGGCATTTTTTCTGCTGGTAAATCTTCGGGAATAACACCGTGAATCCAATCGGCTTTTGTTCCGAAAACTCCAATATTTCCGTCATAATCAATTTCAACCGTTGCATAAAGCGGCTTGTCAAAATACCAGGTATTTCTGCTTTGCCACAACGCGCTTAAAGGGGCAATTTCACTTAATATTTTGTTGCCGTCATCATCGTATTTTTCATACTCAAAGGTATGATTTTCATCATAATGTTTAGGCGCGTTATATACCCAACGCCCGTTTCTTACAGTATTTACATCAAAGAATAAAATACCGTTTTTTTGCGAAATTTTATTGGTGTGATAATGACCGTTTATTGCCATAATGACAGTACCATTTTGTGCTTTGTTTGCCGTTTCAAATAAATCCAAAACCACATTTGAATCAGGTGAGCAACCATGCCATTCATTATTAAAGGTGGCGTGACTCACAACGATACATTTTTTCGATTCATTTGCTGATTTTATAAGCAAATTTTCAAGCCATAAAAGTTGTTTTGGGGCTAAGCTGTTAGGCAAAATATTACCTTCAGGCGCGCCCCAGCTTGCGGTCAAATTGTGTTGCCATTCACTTTTTTCTTCATTAAAAGAATAATTTGTATCTAGGCAAATTATACGAAAATTTCCCTTATCAAAATAATAATACCCAATACTTCCATCACCAATTTTGCTGTCATCAGTACCCCAAACAACATCATCCGTGCAGTTAGTTATCAAAGGCGTAACAACAGCCATCGTATTACCCGCGCTTTCAAGCTCGTGATTGCCGTAAATACCATAAACCGAAAGCCCGAATTCATTGTTTAAAAGCGGGTTTATCGCTTCGGGCGAGCCGAGATAATCATTGCAATAATCCCCCGCGTGAAGTATAAAATCAACACCGTTTTTATGAGAAAAATTCACTATTTCTTCAATGTCTGAAATGGGACTTAAATACATTCCTTCTTTATAATGAAAATCGGCAAAAACCGTAAATTTTAATGTGGTTTTATCACTCATAAAAACACCCCAATTTATATATTATGCAATTAAAATACCACCAAAACTTCAACTTGTCAAGCACAAAAAAGCCACCCGAAATCGGGTGGCTTAATAACTTTTATTTGCCGAGTGCCTGTAAAAGTTTAGATGTTAAACCATGCATCTTGAAGCAGAATGCATAGCGGTCAATTGAATTTTTAAGTTGATAGTTAACATAAGCTTCGCCATCAACACCAACTTCTTTAAGGTTTTTAAGCATTTTTTCAATTTCTGCTTTAACCACAGGTGTTTCATAGGTGTAGTGACCGCAAATATCGGTAATCTGTGCAGTGAGTTCTTTATCCTTGAGAACTTCTTCAACAGTTGCGGTAGCAGTATCGCCAACCATCCACTTGCGCCAGCGTTCACTCTTAACGGCATCAATTGCCATTTCTTCTGCAACTTTAGACTGCTTATCCTTTGCAACAGTTCTTTCTTCAACCTTTGCAAGTTCAAGATAAGCTCTGGTTTCAACAGTACCAAATTCGGGCGCAACATTCATTGCAGTAATATCCAAAACGGGGTGTTCAAGCAAGATTTTATCACTCAAATAGTCACCGTTATGTTCCTTAACGCCAACACCGTGTTTTGCAGCATTAGCAGAAAGCAAAGCGGCATTTTCACGATTAAAGTTACCCACATTTTCAGTAAGACGGGTTAAAGTGCCGGTCTGACCAACAACAAATTCAGGTGCTTTAATACCTTTTTCAGCGAGTTTTTCAACCAAAGTGTCAATAAAGCTTGAGAAAGCATCAACCGATGTAAGACCACCGTTGGTTTCTTCGGTGCCTGCTTCATAGCCGATTTCGGGAAGACCCTTTTCCTTACGGAATTTTTCTAATTCGTCAATAATTTCAACTGTACGGTCGATAACCAAGTCAAACGGAACGGTACCCATAGCAAATTCGGGGTCCTTTGTGGGATCGATATGTAAAAGGTCAAAGCCTGCTTCCATATCGTGCTTGTAAGAACGAATACATCTTGCCATTGCTTCATCAACGGGAAGACCTGCCTTGCGTTCTTCATCTCTTTGCCATGGACCGCCGTGGTCGCGGCAAAGATAACATAGTCCTGTAAAACCAATTTCTTCTTCTACTGCCTTAACATCAGCTACGAAACGATCTTGGTCCCAACCCATAACATAACCATGGCCAAATTCATCACTATCAACCTGGTTACGGCTTGCAATAAGCATAATTGGGAAATCTTTTTCCTGAGCAAGTTCTAAAACAGCCTTAATAAGCGGTTTAGACATTGGGCCAATACCTAAAGTGGTGAACTTTTCGCCCTGCGACTTTAAGATTTTAACCGCTTCCATCATTTCAGTAATTGTAATTTTATTATTCATTTAAAGACACCTCTTAGTCAATAATTTGCAAATAATCAGCATACGGAACCTTCTTAATGGGGGTAAGACCTGCCCAAGCGGCAAATTCTTTAATTTCATCGGTATAGTCACCGATTACTACGGGGAAGTGATGCTGGAAGCCTGTAACCAAAATTGTGTTAAGCAAATCTTTGGCGCTGATTTCTTCTCCGTTAAGGGTCAAGTTACCGCACCAACCCCGGCTGCCGTGGAATGAGAATTTATCAGGAAGCATAAATTCGCCACCCATGTGAATCATCTTATCGCATTCACCCGACAAACGCATAACAGTAATAGGGTTATCATCAAATATCATATCACGGGCAACACCGCAACGAGCAGTAAGACCCTTGTTGGGTTCATGTGCCATACCGCTGTAGTTACAACCAAGCTTGTAACCATTTTTCTGACAATATCTTGCGGCCGCAGGACCACAGTGCCATAATAGAACAGTTTCATCTTTTTCATCAAATGCTGAAAGGTCCATAAGTGTGGTAACATCGCCACCTGCTATGTACTTAAGAGCAAGCATACTTACGGCTGACAAAACGTCGCCTTCGCAAGCCATAACTGTACCTTCATCGTTAAGCTGACCGATAACCGAACAGATAGAATACTGGAAGTCATCCTGGAACTTTGGCCAGCAAGAAACCGCCAATGCATCGTAATTATTTTCAGCAATAAATTCTTTATATGCCTTATAGAAACGAGCACTTACTTCCAAAGTTTTCTTTGCCGCTTCATCGGCATAACCGCAAGAGCAAGCCACCATATTATCCATAATAGGCTTAATTTCGTCCATAGAATATGATAACGCCTTGTCCTTAAGCTCGCTGTATTCATGCAAGCGGTTGAAGTAAATACCTTCAAAACGCTTATTAAGATTTCTTTCGTCATCATAAAGGTCATTAAAGCCGGGAGCAACGCCGCCAACAAGACCAATTCTTGAATTCTTAAGATTTTTAATAGCGGTTAAAGCACGAACGGTAATCTGTAAACGGCGAGTAAATTCTGCGTCTTCGCCATAGCCGTAGAACCACTTAACCTTGATTTTATAATCCTTAAGATAATGAGCAACAATACCCATATGCATATTGATACTGCAAAGAGAGTTGAAAGGAACAGCGCCTTCAACAGGCTCACCTTCAGGAATTGCCCAGAAGCCAACATTAGCATTTTGAATTTTAGCCAAAACGGGTGCCAACTGACCTGCGGAATAAGAAGTGTGTTGAACCATAAGGAAGTCGATTTTTTCATCTTCCATCGCCTTAACAGCCTTAACAGCGTCTTCCCTAACAATTACAGTTTCGGGATAAACCACCAAATCAAAGCCCATTGTTTCAGCGTGCTTTTTCATTGCTTCGGCGCAAGCGTTAAAAGCGGCTTCCTTATTACCGGGGAAGCTTAACTGACTAGTGCCAACCAAACCAATTTTTAATTTAACCATTTGTGTTTCCTCCTACAAAGAAAATTTTATTAAAAGTTATATCATCCACTGATATAATAATTTAAGCCTTAATTTTCCGAAAATTCAAGACAATTTATTACCCTATCCGAAGCGCAAAGTGCCGCTCCGACTGCGGCCGCTTCATTTTGTAATTCTGAAATCACAATTTCGGGGCATTGGCCATACAACAAATCGCATACTACCTTTTTAGCATCGGGCAAAATTAAATCCAAAAACTTAACAAATTCACCGAAAATAACAATTTTTTCACTGTTAAGTAAGCTTATCATACTATTAAAGGCGAAACCGAGCGCCATCGCCTGACGCTTAAATATTGCACGCGCATTTTCATCACCCGAACGCGCCAAATCGGCAATTTCTTCACAGCTCAATTTTTCTCCCGTTATCTTGAAATATTCGCGCTTAACATAAGATTTGTTGATAATATCATAAAGTAATTTATAACCGTTCTTATCATCAGGAACAGCAATCGTACCTATTTCGCACTTACGGGCATTTACACCTGTGAACATTTCACCGTCCAAAAGTGCGGCAATACCTATGCCTTGGTGGTCAAGACGCAAAAGTGCCACATTTTGTACATTATCATCCCTTAAAGAACCGTAAAAACGCTCCGCGTACAAAAGGCAGTCAGGGTCGTGAAGCAAAAGCGTAGGTATTTTGAATTTGTCATATAATAACTGGCTAACAGGAACATTTTGCCAACCTTCAATTGCTCTTATAAACTTTGAAATACCCTTTTCGGTATCAACATCACATTGCATCGCAATCGAAATTTCAATAATCCTTCTTTGTGGATTATCATATATCGCCTTTTTAACTAATAAAAACATAGTTTCAAGAGCGGTTTCGTAATCTTGCTTTGCAAAATCCGCCTGATATTTATTTATAACCCTGCCCTTAAGGTCACAAACAACCGTCAGTACACCATCATTGTAAAAGTCAATACCAATAATATAATTATCGGTTATGTTAATATCAAGTTCTTCGGGTTTTCTGCCAACGATGGTTTCCTGTTTGCCTACCGTCATAACATAATTTTCATTCAGCAAAAGATTTGAAATAAAAGAAATTTTACCCCAGCTAAAACCAGTTTTATCCTGAAGTTCGCGCTTAGAAATAGGACCGTTATATTTAATTTCTGATAACACCTGACGAATACTTTCTTGTCTAAGTTGTGTATTACCTTTCATTTATCCTTACCTCCGCAAAGCCAGACAGCAGCTTCGAACAAATTTTGCGCCACAAAAACAGGCTCATATTCCGCCCATTTATCGCGATCGCATCCAAGTGATTCTTCTCCCCTGCCGGTTTTAACCAAAATAAGCTTGCAACCCATTCTACCGCCGGATACCATATCGCTCCAACGGTCACCAATTACATAACAATCGGTCAAATCTATACCATATTTTTCTTTTGCCTGCTCTAAAAGTCCTGTTTTTGGCTTTCGACAGTCACAGTTGTCATCGCTGTCATGTGGGCATATAAACCAATCAAAAGCCCCTATTTCTGAAAATTCGGCGGCAAAATCATATCCGCCATCTTTTTTTCGAGCAATACAAGACTGATTAGTAAAAATGATGGGTGAATAACCATTTTTATTAAGAAGCTGAAACGCTTCGCGAGTGCCGTCGTATGGGTAATAATCTTGCGGAAATTCAACATAATAATCACCGCCCATAGTACCGTCACGGTCGATAAAAACCGCTTTCATTTTCACACCACCTTAATCTTGTGTTTACATTATATCAAATGTTGATATATTTTGTCAATATAACAATTTTGCGCAAAAAATAAGCAGCCGCAAATAAACGACTGCTTAAAATATAAAATTATTTAATTTCGGGAAGAGATGCAGCTGCAACAGACTGACCAACACGACGAGCCTTTTCGTCGGGAATATGTAATTCGCACTTCTTTGCAAGGTCAGGGAATTCTTCGCCGATAACCTTGCTTGCACGGTCAAGGATAATTTCGCCACCCTTACCTGATGTTACGCGACCCATAATAAGAACATGCTTAATATCATAGAAAATGCTGTAATAAGCGATTGCGTAACCGAAGTAAACACCGATGGTGTCGTAAATAGCAGCTGCACGGGGGTCATTTTCTTCCATAAGACCCTGAACAACCTTAAGCTTTTCAGCAGGAGATAAGCTTTCATCAAGTTCAATACCTGCAGCGGGAGCAAGCTTAATTACACCGTCTTGTGAGAAATACTTAACACCGCAGCCATAGTCGCCCGACCATTCGTCAACCATAGCATCCTTTGAGAAATCAACAGGAGCAAATGCAAATTCGTTAAGCCAACCGGTAATATTACCTGCATTATCAACATAACCTGCAGCTTCGCTAGTCCCCATTGCGATACCTAACACGCCGTTATCTTCGAGTGACATTGCGCCTGCAAGAGCAGTAACATCACCATCGTTTGCAACTTCAAGCGGAACATCGCCAAATTCTTTTGCAATGTCGATATACATAGTTTTAACGCGCTTTTCAAATTCGTCCTTAGGAACCTTAATAAATAGAGAAGCAACCATTATTTTGTTATCAATATAAACACCTGCAGAAGAAACACCGATAGCATCAACACGGGGCATATGTGCAGCGGCAGATTTCATAGCCGACAAAATTCCGTCATACTGATACTGTGGGTCAGCGTTAAGCTTGGGGAACCAAACAACTTCTTCGCTGTAAACACTTTCGCCGTTAATAACAGCCGAAACCTTACGGTCAGAACCACCTGCATCAAAACCGATACGGCATCCGTCGAGATGACGGCCAACAGGCGCTGCGCCTTCATTATCCTTTGGTGCATCTTCAATGGGAGCCCAAACAACTTCAAATTCTTTTTCGTAAACGCCTGCCATAAAATCATTATCGAAAGCGCGTGCGCCGTCTTTTGCGTAAGCCTTTGCAATGCCTTCATAAATGGTTTTAGAGCCTGCAATAATTACCTTATAACCACCGCGGAACCACAAAAGTGATTTCACAATGCGTTCAATCATATCAATATTTTCTTGATCCTTACCTGTGCCTTCGGGAAAAACAACAGTCTCGAAGGTAGAAACATAACCGTTATTGCGTTCAATACCGATTATAAGTTTTTCACCGCCTGCAGCTTTTGCAGCAGCAACGAAATCACGGTAAACAACCGACATCGGCATAAAGCCGGGATCAAGTTTAGCATCAAATTTAAGCTTCATATCTTACTTCTCCTCCAATAATGGTTTTAAGTATATTAAAATCACCGTCGGTGATAATAATATCAGCATCCTTACCTGCTTCAAGTGAACCTTTGCGGTCATCTGCGCCGATAGCGCGTGCCGGAGCAAGACTTGCTGCAGAAACGATTTTCCAGAAAGGTAAATCAGTATTATCTCTCACATTCTTAACAGCGTTATTAAGTTTTAATACGCTACCTGCGATTGTACCATCTTCCAAAAGGCACTGAATACCTTTTACAATAATAGGTTGACCACCCAAGGTGTATTCGCCGTCAGGCATACCGCCCGCTCTGGTACAGTCGGTAATAAGCACAAGATTATCACCTTTAATGCGAGCAATAAGTTCAAAAAGACCCTTATGTACATGGAATGTGTCAGCAATAAGTTCGGTAGTAACATTTTCCAAAAGACCTGCACCTACAACACCGGGGTTGCGGTGATGCAAAGGCGTCTGTGCATTGAAAAGGTGAGTGATGTGGGTAGCACCTGCCTGGATTCCTGCCATTGCCTGCTCAAAAGTAGCATCGCTATGACCGATAGAAACACGGACATCGCATTTTTCACAAATTTCTTTAATTGCCTGACAACCATTTTCCATTTCGGGTGCCATGGTTGCAACTGAAATTATATCAGCATTATCTATAATAAACTGCGCATCGGGTGTTTTAATATGTTCCCCTGCCTGTGCACCTTTTTTGTTGGGATTAATAAAAGGACCCTCAAGGTTGACACCCAAAATTTCAGCGCCTTCCCAGGTTTTACTTTTTTCTTTAAGTGAACGAACAACTTCTAAAGCGGTATTAATTTCTTCACTCGATACAGTCATAGTGGTGGGGCACCAAGCAGTAACGCCGTTTTTCATAATGCCGTTTGCCATTTTGAAAATACCGTCCGCCTTACCGTCAGATGTATCTTCACCAAGATAACCATGAATGTGAATGTCAACAAGACCAGGGGCAACATAACCGCCGTTTGCATCAATCACTTGGGCATCAGCAGGAATTTCTTCTACAGTTGTAAAGCCACAGATTTTTTCATCATAAGCCAAAACAACATTTTCTAAAATTCCGTCAGGTAAAATATATTTTCCGTTTTTGATATACTTCATAAGATTATATGCCTCCTATTTACCTATTCCAACTTAAGTATAGCATTTCAGACATCAATTACAATAGGATTATTGAAAAATTTTCTATAAAATCTAATATTTTATTTACTTTTTTTATTATGTTTGCTATAATATCACTTGCTGTGAACAGATTATAAAAAGAAAGTGGTTTTTTTATGTATTATATTGGCGTAGATTTAGGCGGCACAAATATTGCCGTTGGTCTTTTAGACGAAAGCTTTAAAATTATTGCAAAGGAAAAGTGCCCGACCAAAACCGAACGCGACATAAGCGAAATTATGGATGATATGGGTGCGCTTTGCAAAACACTTATGGATAAAAACAATCTCACCCCCGATGATATTGCATACATTGGTATTGCAACCCCCGGTTCGGTTGAACCGCCAAAGGGTATGGTTACCTACTCAAACAATGTAAGAATGGAAAATTACCCAATTTCAGCTGAACTTTCTGCTCGCACAGGCGTTAAGAAAATTTTGGTAGAAAATGACGCTAATGCCGCTGCACTCGGCGAAGCCATTATGGGCGCAGGCAAAGGCAACGACAATGTTATTATGATTACACTCGGCACAGGCGTTGGCGGTGGTATCGTTATTAACCGCAAGCTTTATTCAGGCTTTAATTTCGCCGGCGGCGAGCTTGGTCACATTGTTATCAAAACCGATGGCAGAATGTGTAGCTGCGGTCGTCAAGGTTGTTGGGAAGCATACAGCTCTGCAACGGGTCTTAAAAACATTACCAAGGATAAGCTTTTATCCACCAAAGATACAATTATGTGGGAAATGATTGAAAATAACCTTGAAAACATTAGCGGACGCACCGCTTTTGATGCCGCTAAAAAGGGTGATAAAGCCGGCAAAGAAGTTGTTGACGAATATATTTATTATCTCGCTTGCGGCATTGCAAATATCGTTAATATTTTCCAACCTGATGTGCTTTGCATCGGTGGCGGTGTTTGTGGTGAAGGCGATTATCTTTTAAAACCCCTTACCGAACTTGAAAGAAGTCAGGAATACGGCAGCAGCCAACGCACCAAATTTACCGAAATTAAAATTGCCGAGCTTGGCAACGATGCCGGTATAATCGGTGCAGGTCTTTTGGGACAATAAGCTTTAAAAACAAAAAGTGGTCACGAAATCGTGACCACTTTTTTAATACATTTACAACTCTTTAATTTTAACACAATCTGTCAGCAAATCCGTATATTGAAGCGAATAATTCGAAGGTCTTTCAACACCGACCTGCTCAATCATAAAAATATGCGGATAAACGCCTTTTATAACACAAGTCGCGTCATCCAAATGAATTCTCGGGTGCGAAAGTGTAATTGAAACATGAATTTCATCACCCTTTAAAAACAATTCATTAACCCTTGCTTTTATTCTTTCCATTGCGGTCATAATATATCCCCCTAATATCGTTTAACAGAGAGATGTCCAAACGATAAACCGACCGATATATTTTATGTTATATCCGTTGGAAAGCACTCCCGTGGCAATTTGTTGCCATACAATTATAACACAACTTTTTTAAAATTTCATATGTTTTTTTATTTTCCCATAACAATTTTATAAAGTTCTTCCGCTGCTAAGCGCACCTTAGCAACACTTACCGATTTATCCTTCGGGAAGCAATAATACAGTACCTTGCCGTTACCAATGCAAACCATATCGCCAATTTCGTACCAATAATAATCGGAATAAAGACTGTAAGAAAGCTCGGGTGCTTGAACATAATTTATCTCACCGTCACAGCCGGCTAATTTGAAGCCACCATTATCGTGAATTAAATGACCGCTACCGACATTATAAATTGCTTTCATATCGGTAAGTACATAAATATCCACATCACAGTCAAGCTTATAGGTGCCGTCAAGCAGTTCTTTTCTAACCGCTTGTCTTTCATAATTATACCAATCGGGAATATGTGCAAATTCAGTTTCGCCATTTTGCGCTTTCATAAAACCGTATTTGTCAAGTTCCCACACCTTACCGCAGGCATTACAAGTAAGGGTTGTCCCCTTGCCCACCGTTTCACCTTCAGCATTACAATGCGGACATTTATATAAAACGCGGTGCAAATAATCTGCTCTGAATTTTTCGCTAATTTCAACTTGGTTTTCCTGTTGCCACTTAAAGTTATCAAACTTAAACTTTTCGCCAATAATTTCATTTATTTCTTCAAAAGAAGATTTTTCTATTTGCTCCGAAGTTAGAAGACATTCAATTTCTGCCGAAATTTTAACCTTACGCTTTTGAAGATTGTTATAAAGCGGTTGATGTGCGAAAGCACCGTAAGTGGTTATCATTACAACAGGCACACCGAGTTTTTTAACAAGTTTGCCAAGACTTTCGGGCAAGGTGGTAGCCGTACCGTCAAAGCTGTAACTGGCTTCAGGATAAAGTAAAACCGAAATTTTATTCTTCTTTATGCTGTGAAAAATATCGCGCACCAAAACACTGTCACTCACAAATTTTTGTGTGGGAATACAGCCAATGGTTTTCATTAAAAGATTTTTACCAACAAACCCGTCGGATGTCATAATAATGCTATATCTTTTGGGCCATAAAATTGTTGATGCAATCTGCAAATCAACAAACGCCGAATGGTTCATTAAATAAAGGCAAGGCTCATTTTTAGAAACCTTATCCATATTCTTTTTTGTATACTTAAACCCAAGCGGCAAAAGTGTGAAAAAGGACAAAACCCTTATAAGTGTTTGCATAATAAAAAAAGGCTTTATAGGTTTATTATGTTTTTTTGACACCCTTGAAAGCGCTTGTTCATAAGTTAGATTTTTAACCGTTGTTTTCATAGTTTTAACCCCTTAAAACTTACCTTTTATTAAATTCATTTTAACACAAGGACAAAATTCTCGCAATATATAAATTTTATCATATTTACTTTTCAAAAATATTGTAATATAATTCACTAAAAGGAGTGGATAAAATGAAACGCTTTACTGGTTTTGAACACGGAATGGGTATTGGCGGTTGGCTAACTAATTATAAACGCTTTAATGTTTTGCCGCTTGACCGTCGCCTTTGCCTTACAATTGGTGATATGGAACATTTTGCAACCTACATCACCGAAGATGATATTAAATATATTAGCGAACTTGGTATGGACCACATTCGCCTTGGTTTCGACCAAATTGTTTTCGAAGAATCACCCTACAATTACCGCGAAGTGATTTTCGAACACATTGATAATTTCATTTCTTGGTGCAAAAAATACAATCTTAATGTTGTGCTCAATATGCACAAAGCCATCGGCAATTATTGCGACATTAAAGAAGAAGTAGAACTTTTGGACGACGACGAGCTTCAAAACCGTTTTATTTCACTTTGGCTCGCTTTCGAAAATCGTTACCACAACGATAACAGCATTGCATTTGAACTTTTAAACGAAGTGCGCGATGTTAATCCCCAAAAGTGGAACGACCTTGCAGAAAAAACCGTTAACGCAATACGCGAGCTTAATAAAGAACGCAAAATTATCGTTGGCTCAACTTCTTGGAACAGCGCATACACACTTCGTCATTTAAAGCTTTTTGATGATGAAAATGTAATATATACCTTCCACACCTACGACCCGTTTGAATTCACACATCAGCAAGGTGTATTACAAGCGGCTCCCCTTTATTACAATCGCAAAATGCCCTATCCTTGCGATATTGAGCGTTACCGTGATTACCACAAAACTGTGTTTAACAATCAAAATCCATACCCCAATTATGAAAAAATGGATATTAACCACATCCGCAATTCATTAAAACCCGCCATCGCATTTGTCGAACAAAACCCCGATAAAATTTTATGGTGCGGCGAATTTGGCACTATCCGCCATGCCGATATAAAATGGCGTGAAAATTGGATGCGCGATGTTATAACCGTTTTAAAGGAAAATAATATCCCCTACTGTGTGTGGAACTATTTAAGCACACCAAACGATGGCAACCGCTTCAGTCTTGTTGATGATGATAACCGCAAAATCTTAAGTGATGAAATGGCAAAAATTATCCGAGGCGAAGTATGACAAAAGAAAACCTACTTTTTCTTCTTTTATCGGTGTCGCTAACATCGGGAAGAAACATAGCATCTAAAAAAACTGCTGAAGACAATAAAGCCACTTCACTTTTCTTCTTTTCCCAGGCAATGTTGTTTTTAGCGGCAGATTTATTGCTTATTTCGGCTAACATAACTACTTTTTCGCAAATCTCAACAACCACAATGTTATATGGTGTTATTTACGGTGTGCTGCTTATTTTATCGCAGTGGATGTTTACTTTGGCTCTAAAAATCGGCAGCACTTCGATATGCAGTGTTGTGTATTCGCTCGGGTTTATTATCCCCACCGTATCAGGCGCAATTTTTTGGAATGAAGAATTTACCGTTACTGATTCATTTGGTTTAATTTTAGCACTAACAACAATTGTTTTTACCGTAATCGGCAAAGAAAAAGGCGGTAAAACAGGCAAAACATTTTTATTGCCAATTATTATTGCTATGCTGTCATCAGGCGGTTTGGGTGTTATGCAAAAGGTTCAGCAAAGTTCTCGCTTTGCAAACGAACGGAATGAATTTTTAATAATCGCCTTTACATTGGCTTTTCTTTCGTCAATTATTGGTTTTTCAGGTTGCAAAAATAAAGCAAAAATTCAAAAGCGTAATGTTGTTTTCCCCGTTATCGCAGGTCTTTGCTTTGGCGGCGCCAATTTGTTTAACACCATTCTTGCAGGGCGAATTAAAAGCGCGGCATTTTTCCCGCTTCAAAACATTTCAGTAATTCTGCTTTCCACTATTTTGGGTATTACACTTTTTAAAGAAAAGCTTTCCTTTAAAAATATAATGATAATTTTGCTCGGTGCTGTCACCGTAATAATTTTTAGTATATAAAAAATGCGTGGTGTAATCACCACGCATTTAATTTTAACGATATTTAAATGTTACTAAACCATAAATTAAAATCACAAGTACGAAAATCGGTAAAATGAACTGCATATAAATGCGCATCCAATTTTGAACCTTTAAGCCCTTGCCTGTATTAGCTTCTTCCTTAAAGTTTTTCCAGCCCCAACCGAATTTCCAAGTACAGAAAACAATAAACAAGAATGCACCAACGGGAAGCATAATATAGTTAACAATAAAGTCTTCCAAGTCAAGGAAGTTTGTACCCTTTGCGAATGGAACAAAGCCCGACCAAACATTAAAGCCAAGCGCACAAGGAAGTGACAACACGAAAAGACCAATGCCGTTAATAAGGCAAGCCTTTTTACGGCTCCACTTGAACATGTCCATACTGCAAGCAATAATATTTTCGAAAACCGCAATGACGGTTGAAAGTGCCGCAAATGACATAAATACAAAGAAAAGTGTACCCCAAATTCTTCCACCGGGCAAATTGTTAAATACATTAGGCAATGTAATGAAAATAAGGTTTGGACCTGCATCAACAGGGATATTGTAAGCAAATGCTGCAGGGAAAATAATAAGACCCGATGTAAATGCCACAAAAGTATCAAGCGATGCAACATTAACCGCTTCGCCCAAAAGTGAACGCTTTTTGTCGAGATAACTACCAAAAATAGCCATTGAACCAATACCGAGTGACAAGGTAAAGAAGGCTTGATTCATAGCGCCAACAACTACAGAACCGGGGTTGTTGTTTATAAACTTATTCCAGTCAGGCAACAAATAGAACTTAAGACCGGCATTGCCGCCTTTAAGGAAGCAACTGTTAATTGCAAGCACAACCATAATTGCCAGAAGGGCTAGCATCATATATTTGCTGACCTTTTCAACGCCCTTATTTACGCCCAAAGCGCAAACACCGATACCGATAATAACGGCAATACCCATAAAGAGCACCATTTGAATCGGGTCTGAAACCATTTCGCCGAAAATATTAGGTACAGTTTCAGGTGTTGTGCCAACAAATTTACCGCTTGCCATTTTAACGAAGTAGTTAATCATCCAACCTGTAACGGTGGTATAGAACATCATTAAAATGTAGTTGCCCGCAAAAGCCGCATAACCATGCCAATGCCATTTTGAACCCTTTGGTTCTAACTGCTTGTACATTGCAGCAGGACTTTTTTGTGAAGCACGACCAAGCGCAAATTCCATCGTCATAACGGGAAGCCCCATAACAATAAGGAAGAACAAATAAATAAGTACAAATATTGCACCGCCGTATTGACCAACCATCCATGGGAATTTCCAAACATTACCAATACCGATAGCACAGCCGGCACTTAGCAATATAAAGCCCAAACGGCTTGAAAGTTTTTCTCTCTCCATAATTAACCTCCTAAGGTTTTGATAAGATAAATATACCACATATATCTTTTTTATACAAGATAAAATTTTTACTTGATTTTTGAGAATGTTTTTGGTATACTAATGTGGCGTCAATAAAACGCATGCAGAGATGGCTGAGCTGGTCTAAGGCGCACGATTGGAAATCGTGTGTGCACTAATACTGCACCGAGGGTTCGAATCCCTCTCTCTGCGCCAATAATAAAAAGGTACTATCCGTAAGGTTAGTACCTTTTTTATTTTGTTTAGTATATAGTGAAATTTGAAGCCAAGAAAGCAAAGTATCCCGTCCAAATCACTAAAATTGCGTACATTCTTCGCAAACTTTCCAAGTGTTCTTTTTGTAATGACACACAACTACATAAGTTTTAAATTTGACTATAAACGAAATTTTCGCTGTTTTATAATCATAATTTCCATTTTCGGAAAAATTCCATTCTGATGAATAACTATTGTTAAAAATTTTCGATTCATCAACTTTAAGTGACTTAAAAGTTTCACTTTCAACAAAATAACTATATGCCAGCTTATATTCTTCGCTATTCCTTGTGGATGAAATTGCCATCATAACAATTGATGAAATAAAAATCACAAAAGCAACGAAAATGCACACACAAATTATAATAAGTTTTTTACTAGCTTTCGATTTTGGCGGTGTATAACTATTTATTTTTTCGATTTTAGTTTGCTTTGAAGTGGATTTTGGTGTAATGTTATTTTTTGACTTTGGCATTTTAAGCGGTACGACAAATGTTTGCGCCACACAATCGCCTATACTGCGACCGCCAATAAGCATAACAATAACATCAAACTGCACAAATGGCAAAAAAACATTTCTAATAATTCGTTTTATAACAGTTGCAGATTGCCCGTCTTTTTTATCAATTATTGTAAGACCCACAATTCTTTTTCCCAATGACCGTCTCACAAATATTACATCTCGAAGAATAAAACCAATTGGATACAAAAGCATAACAAACATCATTCCAAGATTTGCAGGAGTGTAATCTTGCTGAATGGCATTGTCAAATGCCGCCACATACAACACTAGCATTATCATAACCGAAAAACCGATAATATTCCAGTCAATTGCTGCGGCTAATAAGCGTCGTATTTTTACACCCATAGTATTATGACAATCGACTTTTATTAAATATTCATATCTTTCATTTATTGTTTTTACAGTTTCGGGGTCTAATGTTTCAAAATCAATGTATTCGCCTGACATTAGTTCTTCAACCCTAACATCCAAAATTTTGGCTAACTTAATTAAAACATCAACCCTTGGCTTTGAACTGCCGTTTTCCCATTTAGAAACAGCCGCAGTCGTAACTCCGAGCATATTGGCAATTTCTGCTTGAGTCATTCCTTTTTTCTCACGAAGCATACACAAAAAATTACCAAATTTATAATCGTTCATTTTAATCACTCCCGAATAAAACATCTGCATAACAATTATAAAACAACACTCACCTCAAATCAAGAAAATTGATATTGAATTAAAGTTGATATTACATTTTGCTATCAAATAGTCAATTTGTAACAAGATTTATTTAATTGAAATAGAAATAATATTGTGATATAATTTATTCATAGGCAACCCACTGTCAACCTAAAGTTGCGGAAATGACTACCATTTTTGGTGGCGCAACTGCTTATAAACTGTTATAATATCCTTGTAAAAAAGGAAAGGAACGATGTTTATGAATAACAGCATTGGCGAAAAATTATATAACCACCGCAAAAATGCAGGTTTTTCGCAAGAAGAACTTGCCGAAAAAATCGGTGTATCACGCCAGGCAGTAAGTAAATGGGAAAGGGACGAAAGCTCACCCGATACCAATAACCTTATTGCACTAGCCAAGCTCTATAATATTTCACTTGATGATTTGGTTTTAGGTGAAAACACATCCAAACAAGAAGAAGCACCCACTAATAATAAAGTTGATGTTTCCCCTGCAGGTATTCAGGTAGAAAGTCATAACGGCGACAAGGTCAATATAAATTTAAAAGGTCTTCAAGTTGATACCGACAATAAAAATGTACATATCGGTATAGACGGCGTAAAGGTGAGTGAAAACGGTCATATTGTTTTTCCTGAAAAGCAAATTGATTCCCGCGCTTATCGATTTTTTAAGCGTTTTCCGTACCCAATTGTGACCGTTATTGCATATCTCTTATTTGGTTGTTTGGAAATTTGCGGCGGTTGGGGACTTGGTTGGTTAGTGTTTTTAACTATACCGCTTTATTACACTCTTATTGATGCCATTGCCCGTAAAGATGCAAGCGAATTTTGCTACCCCGTGCTTGTGGTAATGGTTTATATGTATTTTGGTATGGTAAACGAATGGTGGCACCCGGGTTGGATAATATTCTTGACAATTCCGCTTTACTATTTCCTAACCGACTTTATTAGAAAGATTTGTAAGAAAAACAAATAATTAAAAACACCTGATTACTCAGGTGTTTTTTTAGTATTAAGTATTCTTTTAATAAACCAAATACAAAACGGAATGGATGTTAAAAATGTTAACATATCGGCTATTGGTTGGGTGACAAGTACACCGTCCATTTTAAAGAAAATGGGCAAGGTTAAAATTAATGGTATAAAATACACACCCTGTCGACAGGACGCCAAAAAGGTTGCACCCTTTACAAAGCCGAGTGACTGATACATCATATTAACATAGGAAGAAAAACCTAAAAACGGTAACGCAATACTATGCATAAATAAAAGCCTTGCGCCGATTTTTACAACTTCGGGATTTTCAGCACCGAAAAGATTCATAACCCCTGTCGGCACCGTTGCACAAAGTATAGCACCTAAGCCTGCCGCGCATGAGCCAAAAATTGTTGCGGCAACAAACACTTTTTTAACGCGGTCAAGCCGTTTTGCACCGTAATTATAACCCGCGATCGGTTGAAAGCCTTGTCCCACGCCCAAAACGATGGAGCGAAGAAATATATAAACCTTGTTAGCAAGGCTTACTGCCGCAACGGCGGCATCACCATAAATTTTAACCCTTACATTAAGTAAAGTGGTTGACACGCTGCCAAGACCTTGACGGAATACTGTCGGCGCGCCTGTTTTGATAATTAGCCAATAATCTTTTATACTGTGGCTAAAATATTTTGGCGAAAGTTTAATAACACCCTTGCCGAAAACATAAAATGACAACGCAGCCGAAAAACTTATAGTTTGACTAATTGCCGTTGCAATCGCCGCACCACGAACACCCAAATCTAAAACGAAAATAAAAATTGGGTCAAGCGCCATATTTATAAGACCGCCCGCAATACCGACAAGCATTGAAAAAGTGGCTCGTCCTTCGGCGCGGAGTAACGGACCCAACACAAACGAAGTACACATTAAAGGTGCCGCCAATAAAATAACAAAGGCATAGTCGCGAGCATATGGTAAAATGGTTTCGGTAGCACCAATAAGCAAAAGTAATGGATCTAAAACTGATAGACAAATTATTGCAATTAAAAGTCCAAGAACAAGCCCCATTAATACCGAACTCGAAGCATATTTATTGGCTGCAGCGTTATCCTTTTCGCCGAGCTTGCGCGAAACGATACTGCTGCCACCCATTGAAACGCCAAAACCAACCGACTGTATAATTGACTGTATTGAAAAAACAATACCCACGCCGCCAATTGCACTTTCACCCAAGCTTGTCACAAAATATGTATCTGCCATATTATAAACAGATGACAATAACATATTAGCAACAGACGGCAGCGACAATGACACCAAAAGCGGTGTTATTGGTGTTTCGGTCATTTTTTTATGTTGCAGTTCACTTGTGATTTTCTTCATTTTATTCGCCTATATATTCAAATCTCTTAAAGGTTTTACCATCGCGGGTGATTTCTTCATCCCACATTGAAAGTGGTCTTACCCAAATTTCTCTTTCACCATAAAGCGCTTTATAAACCACCATTTTTTCAAGTGTTTCACTATGATTTGCAATAGCCAAAACTTCGTATTCATTCCCCTTAAAGTGACGGTATTTGCCCAATTTCATTATAAAACTTCCTTTTAAAATAGCCGCCCTTTCGGACGGCTTTTATTTAATCTTCACATCTACAACGAGCGAAAAGCGCCGTAAATATAGCGGCAAGCAAAAGCACAATGCCAAAAATTGCAAGCGCTACAATGTTTTCTGCTACGAAGGTCGCTATAAACGAACCAACTACCGCACCGATTAAAAGCGCCGCTAAAAACAAAGTTATTCCGATTACCCAAGCAGTCACTTTAGAGCGACAGCCCATATTACAACAATTACATCTGTTGTCTAACATACATCTTCACCTTTTTAAAATATTGATGACTTTCGTCAATAACATTTTATGCAAGATGAAAAAATTGGTTACTTCATAAATTCGTACATTGCGCGATAGCACATATAAACATCAAATTTTGCGGTAGTTTCGAAAGGTGCGTGCATTGAAAGCACAGGAACACCCAAATCAATAACATCAACACCCATATTTGCAATATATTTTGCAACGGTACCGCCACCGCCAATATCAACCTTGCCAAGCTCGCCCGTCTGCCAAACGATGCCTGCTTTATCCAAAAGACCCATAACTTCAGCTGTATACTCAGCAGAAGCATCACTTGTAGAAGATTTGCCGCCCGCGCCTGTGTATTTGGTAACAACCACGCCGTAATTCACAAAGCTTGCATTTTTGCGTTCCATAACTTCGGGGAATGTGGGGTCAAGCGCCGCATTAACATCGGCAGAAAGGCACTTCGAATTGCGAAGCGCAACAGTAGCGTCACCGCCTTGCATTTTTGCAAGGTCACCGATAACAAAACGCAAAAAGTCAGACTGTAAGCCCGTGTTACCGCAAGAGCCAATTTCTTCTTTATCTGCCAAAATTGCAATGGCAGTTTTTTCGGGAACATCAACATCTAAAATCGCAGTAAGTGCGGGGTAAGCACAAACGCGGTCATCCTGACCATAAGCACCGATCAAAGAGCGGTCAAAACCGATGTCACACGCCTTGTAAGCGGGTACCATTGTAAGCTCTGCCGACAAGAAATCGCCTTCGGTAATGCCGTATTTTTCATTTAAAAGCTTTAAAATATTAAGTTTAACAAGCTCGCTGCCTTCATCATCTCTGAAAGGATGGCTGCCCACCAAAACATTAAGTTCTTCGCCCTTAATGCCATCATGAAGTGTGCGTTTATCCTGTTCTCTTGCAAGGTGGGGAAGCAAATCGCCAATAACAAACTTTGGTTCATCATCTTTTTCGCCCAAACACACATCAATAACTCTGCCATCACGAAGTGCAAAAACACCGTGAAGCGCCAAAGGAGTAACTGTCCATTGATATTTTCTGATGCCACCATAATAATGGGTTTTAAAAAGCGCCAAATCACTATCTTCATAAAGGGGGTTGGGCTTTAAATCCAAACGGGGAGAATCAATATGTGCGGCAGTAATGTTTGTACCACTCTCAACTGCTTCTTTACCGATAACCGCAAAAGCAACCGTCTTGCCACGATTATTAAAATAAACCTTATCACCCGTATTATAGATTTTGCCAATTTCAAAAGGCACAAAACCGCAATTTTCCGCCATTTTAACTGCTTCACTCACAGCTTCGCGTTCGGTTTTTGCGGCATCTAAAAATGCTTTATAACCTTCGCAATATTTGTCAGCCTTTGCCAAAACAACATCGTCTTCAACAAGGCGACCGTTCTTTTTAGTTAAAAAAAGTTGTTCCTTTAATTCTTTAATTTCACTCATAATTCAAAAATCTCCTTTAAAAGATTTAAAAAGTCATCCATAAAAGTATTCTCATCTGCATTATTATATATTACAAAATCGCACTTTTCTTTATAAAAATCATCGTTTTTACCCGCGTTTATTCTTAAAAGTGCTTGTTCGGTTGTAATATTATCACGAGCAAGAATTCGTTTTAATCTGATTTCCTTATCAGATAAAACCGCTACCGTTTTATAGCAAATTTTATCAATACCGCTTTCAAAAAGTGTAGGCGCATCCAAAAGCACCTTATCACAATCAATTTCCTTTAATACCATTTTTTTAACAATTGGCAAAAGAGTTTTGTTTAAAAGTTCGGTACTGTCAGCATCTTTAAATGCTTTTTTTGCTAATACCTTACGGTTTAGCGTGCCGTCAGTATTTAAAATATCATTACCGAATACTTCGCAAACCGCGGTTAAGCCTTCTTCACCCTTTTCGGTGGCTTTTCGGGCTATAATATCACAATCAATATGCTTAACACTAAGCTTTTTGCAAATAGTGGCGGCACTGCTTTTCCCCGCACCCGTAGGGCCGGTTAATCCAATAATAATGCTCATATATTAATCACCTTAAATGCGGCGGCACGGATAAGACGGTTATAAACCGCTAAACCCACACCGTTTTTTTCGGGGGCATGAATAAACACATTCTCAGCACCAAACTTATCAACTTCGCGAAGTACTGCAAAAATCGAATGCGCCAAACTTAATTTATCGTCCTGACTACCATAAATAAGTTTGGGTATTTTAATATCACTAGCTTCTTCCGCAAAGCAAACCGCTACAGCATTTTCCTGTTTATTAACAAAATCGGCAAAACTTTCACCTTCCACCAAAAATGCAGTGGTCTTGGGGGCATAATGCTTATATTTCATACCGGGAGATTCTGCCTTGTCCCCTGCTTTAAGTTCGTTTAATACCGCATCGGCAATTTCCAAATTCGGCAAAAATTTTAAAAGCTGTTCGTAAGTAACAGCACCGGGGCGAAGTAAAATCGGTGTTTCACCAACAAGTGTTATAACAGTAGATTCAACACCAAAATCACAGTCATCACCCATTAAAACAGCATCAATTTTTCCATCTAAATCATTTACAACATGGTTTGCTGTGGTGGGACTTGGTCTGCCCGAAACATTAGCCGACGGCGCAGCAAGGGGTAAACCGCTTTTTTTAATTACATCAAGTGCCACCGTATTAGACGGCATTCTTACAGCCACGGTCAAAAGCCCTGCCGAAACACTTTCAGCCACCTTTTCGGTGCGGTGAAGCACCATTGTTAAAGGACCGGGCCAAAAATTTTCTGCCAAAGTGTAAACAATTTCGGGTATATCTTCCGCAACATCCCTTAGCATTTCCATATCGCTTATGTGTACAATAAGGGGGTTATCCTGTGGACGACCCTTTGCTTCGAAAACCTTATTTATTGCACTGTTATCATAAGCGCTTGCAGCAAGACCGTAAACCGTTTCAGTGGGCACACCCACCACGCCGCCGTTTTTTAAAATTTCGGCAGCGGTGTTAATGCTATTTTCATATTCATTTTTGCTTACTGCAAGTTTTAAGGTGTTCATTTTAATTTTCTTCCTCTGATTTTAAGGCTTCAGTACGGTAATAGGTAATGAGACCATCAACGATTTCATCAATATCACCATTTAAAATTTGGTCTAATTTATAAAGGGTAAGACCAATTCTATGGTCGGTCACGCGACCTTGGGGATAGTTATAAGTTCTAATTCGCTCACTTCTGTCCCCTGTGCCAACCTGATTTTTACGGTCGGATGCAATGGCTTCATCGTGTTTTCTTTGTTCTTCATCGAAAAGACGGGCACGCAAAATGCGAAGTGCCTTATCCTTATTTTTAAACTGACTGCGTTCATCCTGACACTCAACAACAGTACCTGTGGGAATGTGTGTTACACGAATAGCCGAAGATGTTTTATTAATATGCTGACCACCCGCACCACTTGATCTGAAGGTGTCAATTTTAAGGTCGGCAGGGTTAATTTCAAGCTCAACTTCATCCGCTTCGGGAAGCACCGCAACCGTAACAGTCGAAGTGTGAATACGACCTTGTGTTTCAGTGTCGGGTACACGCTGAACACGGTGAACACCACTTTCATACTTAAAACGAGAATACGCACCGCTACCTTCTATCATAAAGCTGATTTCTTTATAGCCACCAATTTCGGTTTCATTGGCGTTGCTAACTTCAATCTGCCAACGCTTTGATTCAGCATACATTGAATACATACGGAAAAGTGATGCCGCAAATAAAGCCGCTTCTTCACCGCCTGCACCACCGCGAATTTCAACAATAACATTCTTTTCATCGTTCGGGTCTTTCGGCAATAATAAAATTTTAAGTTCATCGGCAAAGATAACAATGTTTTCCTTTGCTTCTTTTAATTCTTCTTCAGCAAGTTCTTTAAAATCTTTATCAAGATTAGGCTCTGCTAAAATTTCAAGAGCTTCTTTTTCTGCGTTCTTTGCCGCAACATATTCTTTATACTTTTCAACAATTGGGGTTAAGTCGCTATACTCTTTCATAAGTTTGCGGAAAAGTTCGTTATCTGATGCAACATCAGGACGAGTTAACTCAATACCAATTTGCTCGTGGCGGTTTACAACCGATTCTAACTTATCAAACACAATTATTCTCCCTGTGGTTTAATTATTTTTTTTACACTTTTTTCAGCCTTAACACGCGGCACCATAAACTCCCTGCCGCAGCCGTCACATTTAAGCCGAAAATCCATACCAATGCGGTTGACAGTAAAGATATCGCAGCCGCAAGGGTGCTTTTTCTTCATTAAAAGCTTATCGCCGACAGATATATCCATTACCACAACCCCTTCGCATAATTATACAGTATATATTATACAACAAATAAATTAAAAACGCAATAAAAAATCCCTTTCGGACAAATATCCGAAAGGGATTTTAATTTTAACAATTACATAAGTGACTTGTAAATTGCGATAATGTCTTCAACCGAAACTTCACGGGGGTTACCAGGGCGGCAAGCGTCGTTGTAAGCATCAAGTGCCAAAGCATCGATATCTTCTTCCTTAACAACTCCCTTGAGTGAAGTCACAATGCCAACATCTTCAGCAAGCTTGCGAACTGCTTCAACTGCAGCTGCGCGATATTCAGCCTGAGTCATATTTTCAACACCTTCTACACCCATAGCGATAGCGATGTCGCGGTACTTAGTACCTGTGTAATCAGCATTGAAAGCCATTACAGCGGGCAACAAAGTAGCGCAAGCCTTACCGTGGGGCATATCATAGTAAGCTGAAAGTGTGTGAGCCATAGAGTGGTCAACACCAAGACCAACATTTGAGAAGCCCATACCTGCGATATACTGACCAAGAGCCATACCTTCGCGGCCTTCTGCTTCGTTCTTAACAGCACCACGGAGTGAACGGCCGATAACTTCAATTGCCTTAATGTGGAACATATCAGAAAGCTCCCAAGCACCCTTGGTTATGTAGCCTTCAATAGCGTGTGTCAAAGCATCCATACCGGTAGCAGCGGTAAGACCGGCAGGCATAGAAGCCATCATATCAGGGTCAACAACTGCAACAACAGGAATATCGTTAGTGTCAACACAAACAAATTTACGCTTCTTTTCAACATCGGTAATAACATAGTTGATGGTAACTTCAGCGGCGGTACCCGCAGTAGTAGGAACAGCAATAGTAGGTACGCACTTATTCTTGGTAGGAGCAACGCCTTCGAGTGAACGAACATCGGCATATTCGGGGTTGGTGATGATGATACCGATTGCTTTTGCGGTGTCCATTGCAGAGCCGCCGCCGATAGCTACGATACAGTCAGCATCCATTTCCATAAATGCCTTTACACCATTTTGTACATTTTCAATTGTAGGGTTTGCCTTGATATCAGAATAAATGCCGTATGCAATACCTGCATTATCCAAAATATCGGTAACCTTTTTAGCAACGCCAAATTTAATAAGGTCAGGGTCGGTAGCAACGAAAACCTTTTTAAAGCCGCGTTTTGCGATTTCTTCAGGGATTGCATTAATAGCCCCTGCGCCATGGTAAGAAGTTTCATTAAGGGTAAATCTGTTCATTGGAATCATCCTTTCAAAATTTATATGTTAATTATATAACAATCTTTTAAAAGTTGCAAGGGGTTTTACGCGCCCCAATATTTTCTATCCAGACTTCTAAAGGATATTGCCGAGAAAATGTGGCGTTTTTCGATATTTTCACATCCGTCTAAATCGGCAATGGTACGCGCAACCTTTAAAATACGGTCATAAGCGCGTGCCGACATACCAAGCCGTTCAAACGCAAGTGCCATATACTGACTGGCATCATCGGTTAAAACACAATATTTTCTTATAAGCGATGGTGTCAACCTTGCATTGCAGGTTATACCATCATTTTTATATCTTTCGGCTTGAATCTCGCGTGCTTTATTAACGCGCGCCTTGATTTCAGCACTTGTTTCTTCCTGACCCTTACCGCTTAAATCGCTGTAATCAACGGGTGGAACTTCAACATGCAAATCAATGCGGTCAAGCATAGGACCCGAAATCTTAGCAAGATATTTATGTACCGCTTGCGGTGCGCAGGTGCATTGACGGGTTGGGTGCCCATAAAAACCGCAAGGGCAAGGGTTCATTGCCGCAACTAACATAATTGAGCTGGGGTAAGTAAGTGTTCCCGCCACGCGTGAAATTGTCACCTTGCCGTCTTCAATCGGTTGGCGAAGCGCTTCCATAACATCGCGGCGAAATTCAGGAAATTCATCTAAAAACAATACGCCGTTGTGCGCTAGCGATATTTCACCCGGTCTTGGCATTGTACCGCCACCCGCAATTGCTGCTGGAGAAACTGTATGGTGTGGTGAACGGAACGGACGATTTGAGACAAAGGGTTCGTTTTTATCGAGAATTCCCGCCACCGAATGAATTTTAGTGGTTTCAATCGCTTCGTCAAAGGTCATATCGGGCATAATACCCGGAAGCCGCTTTGCAAGCATACTTTTACCCGAACCTGGTGGACCAACAAGTATAATATTGTGTCCCCCTGCCGCCGCAATTTCCATTGCTTTTTTAGCGGCAAGCTGCCCCTTTACATCTGAAAAATCGGGCACAGGGAGTTTATTTTCATTCTTAATTACAGTAAGGGGTTGTTTTTCTAAAAGTTTTTCACCCTGTAAATGAGCAATAAGCTCTTTTATATTTTCTACACCGTAAACATTAATACCATCAACAACAGCGGCTTCAACCGCATTATCTTTCGGTACAAAAAGGTTTTTTATTCCGTTTTCTTTGGCGGTAATTGCAATAGCCAAGGCACCGTTAATACTGCGGAGCATACCATCAAGCGCAACTTCGCCTATCATAACAGTATCGGATAAATCTACCTTTACTTGCTCACTTGCCTTTAAAATTGCAAATAAAACCGGCAAATCATAAATCGAACCTTCTTTTTTACGGTCAGCAGGCGCAAGGTTAACAGTTATGCGCGAAACAGGAAATTTAAAACCACAGTTTTTAATAGCCGCACGCACACGGTCGCGCGATTCCTTAACCGCGGCATCAGGGAGCCCTACAATATCAAATGCGGGAAGCCCGTTTGATATATCGGCTTCAACTTCTATCATATAAGAATCTATACCGAAAAGACCGACGCTGTTTATCCTTGAAAACAAACCGTTTCACCTACTTTGCTACATTATTGGTTGGTTCACCATCTAAAAACGCTTGAATATTATCACAAACAATACCCAAAAGGCGCTGACGGGTTTTAAGTGGCGCCCACGCAGTATGGGGTGTAATAATTATGTTTGGAGCATTAATAAGCGGACATTCTTCACTCATCGGCTCACTTTTTAAAACATCGACAGCCGCACCCGAAAGTTTACCGCTTTTTAAAGCATCAAAAAGAGCAAATTCATCCACAACACCGCCGCGGGCGGTGTTAATAAAGAAAGCGCCGTCCTTGCATTTTTTGAAGGCTTCGGCATTCATCATATCTTTGCTTTGGTCGTTAAGTGGACAATGCATTGAAATAATATCACTTTCACCCAAAAGGGTGTCAAAATCGACAAATTTCGCATCATCCCTTGGCGTACGGGTGTAAACTAAAACCTTCATACCCAAAGAAACGGCAGCCTTTTCGACCGCCTGACCTATTGAACCATAGCCAACTACGCCCAAAGTTTTGCCGTAAACTTCATCGGTTGCAAACACCAAGGGTGCAAAGCACTTTGATTTAAGCCAACCACCCTGTTTTACAAACTCATCATACTGTGAAATTTTGGTATAATGCGCCAAAATATACGAAATTACCTGTTGTGCCACCGCATTTGTGGAATAACTGCCCGCATTTGCAACCACTATTTCCTTTTCTTTTGCGGCAGTAATATCAATATTGTTATATCCCGTTGCAAACAACCCGATATAACGAAGCCGCGGGGCATTTTCCATTACCACGCGGTCGATTAAAATCTTATTAGTTAAGATTATATCTTTATCCTTTACTTCTTCCAAAAGTTCTTCACGGGTGATGCCTTCATACTCAACCACATCACCGAATTTTTTAAGAACTTCTAACGATAAATCGTTATGCGACTTTAAACTTGCGCTATCAGTTACGAGTATTTTCATCTTTAGCCGTTACCTTCTTTTTTGTGCCATCAGGATTAACAATATAAGTGTTTTCAAGCTGTGACACCAAACTCATTTTAAAAGAATCAATATATTCGCGTCTTAAAACATATTGCTCTTGTTTTTCTTCTTCTGTAAGACCAACAGTTTTTTGCTTTTTGGCAAGTTCATTAATACGATTGATTTTTTCCTGTGTCATACTAAATCTCGTTTCTGCCCTGTAATGCGCGGGCTAATGTAAATTCATCGGCATATTCTAAATCGCTACCAACAGGTACACCGTAAGCTAAGCGTGTAACTTTGATTCCCATCGGTTTTACAAGACGGGAAATATAGCTTGCGGTAGCTTCACCTTCAACGGTTGGGTTGGTCGCCATAATAATTTCTTTCACTTCGTTTGAAGCAAGACGGACCATTAATTCTTTAATACGCAAATCGTCGGGTGTGATGTTATCCATAGGCGAAATAACCCCGTGAAGCACATGGTAAGTGCCGCCAAACTCACGAATACGCTCAAAAGCGATAACATCTTTAGGTTCAGCAACTACACAAACCACCGACTTATCGCGGTTAGGGTCGGAACATACCGAACAAACTTCACTGTCAGTAAGACCTTGACAAACACTGCAAAAACGAATTTTACGACGCGCATTTATAAGCGCTTCGGCAAATTTTTCCGCGCGTTCGGGGGGTTGTTCCAAAATATTAAGCGCCAACCGTTGCGCAGTTTTTTTACCAATGCCGGGAAGGCGTTCAAACTGAGCAATAAGCTCATTTAAAGGAACAATATTAAAGCCCGCCATAATTAAAACATCCCCGGTATATTAAGACCGCTTGTAATAGCACCCATCTCTTCTTCGCTTTCAGCTACAGCCTTACCGATTGCTTCGTTAACTGCGATTGTAATAAAATCTTCAAGCATTTCAATATCATCAGTATCAACTGCATCGGGATTGATTTTAACCGATTTAACAGTGTGCTTACCATCAACAGTAACTTCAACTAAACCGCCGCCTGCATTAGCAGTGTATTCGCGTTGTTCCAAATCTGTTTGTAAGGTCTGCATATCTGCCTGCATTTTTTGTGCCTTTGCAAGCATTTGCTGCATATTACCTGCGCCACCATTATTGGGAAGTCTAACTTTCATTTCAATTTCTCCTAAACTTAATTTATTTCAAGTGATTTTAATTTATCAGCCAAAGCCTTTAAGGGGTCTTCTTCGGCTATTACTGTTTCGCGCTTATAGGGTCCCAACTTATAAGTTGCGCCAAGCACACGCTGTGCCGCTTCGCGAATATTTTCTTTGTATCTTCCGCCTTGCTGATTTATAAGGCTTTTAAACTGTGAATTTGGCGCATCAATAAGTAAATATTCACCCTTAATATACGCCTTTGAGCCCTTCAAAACCCCTGCAATAAGCGGACAGGTACCTGTAAGTATTGCAATAACTTCATTCCACTTTTGAACTTCGCCGCTAGCAATGTCGCTCTTGGTTTCTGTCACACTCTGCGGTGCTTCGGGCAAAGGAATATCACTATCATCTGGCATTGGCGGAATGTCGTCGTCTTCAATAATTTCGCCATTATCTTCCAAAACAGTTTCTTCCTTGGTTTCTTCCACAACGGGTGCAACGGCTTTTGCTATAACCGCACCGTTTTCCAAAGCCGAAATTCGGCGTTCAAGGGAAGCCAAATCAACCGACAACTGCGGATTGCAAAGCTTAACAACCGTCATTTCCATCTCGGCGCGTCTATCGCCGGTTTTCATTAAAGCGGTAGCAGATTGCAAAACACCAAGTGTATAAACAATTTCTTTAATATCAAATTTTTCGGCCTGCTTTTCAAGAGCCGTCAAACGACTTGCCGAGCAAATTATCGGGCGTTTACCACTGCGTACAGTTTTAATAATCATTAAATCGCGGTAATGAGAAATCAGTTCTGACAAAAGTCGCAACATATCAACTGATGAGTTGTGAAGTTTATCAATCATTAATAAAGCTTTTTGTGTATTTCCCGCTTTAATGCAGTCGCAAAGCTCTAATAAATACTCATCCCCCGCCATTGCACAAACATTTTCAACAGTTTTCTCATCAATGTTTTTACTGCTTGAAGCACACAAGTCTAAAATTGAAAGAGCATCACGCATACCGCCATCCGCTGCGGCCGCAATCAAGGTTGCCGCATCATCAGCCAGGGTTAAACCTTCATTTTTTGCAACAAACTGCAAACGCTCACAAATTTTTTCGTTATCAATTCGCCTAAAATCAAAACGCTGACAACGGGACAAAATCGTAGCGGGAAGCTTATGAACTTCGGTTGTAGCTAAAATAAAAATAACATGTTCGGGCGGTTCTTCAAGTGTTTTTAAAAGCGCATTAAACGCACCGATTGACAACATATGAACTTCGTCAATAATATAAACACGATATTTTGAACTCGCCGGTGCAAAGCTTATAATTTCACGCAGTTCGCGAATATTATCAACACCATTGTTTGAAGCAGCGTCAATTTCCACAATATCAGTATTTTCACCGCTTAAAAATGACTTGCAAGCGGCACACTCAAGACAAGGGTCGCCGTTTTGACTATTTAAGCAGTTAACCGCATTTGCCAAAATTTTAGCGCAGGTAGTTTTACCCGTACCGCGTGTGCCCGTAAACAAATAAGCGTGAACAATTTTTCCTTCAGCCAATTCATTTTTAAGGGTTTTAGTTATATGCTCCTGCCCCACAACATCAGAAAATGTTTGTGGACGGTACTTTCGGTATAAAGCCTGATAAGCCATTTTTACACCCCGTTTAAAATAATAAAAAACTTGCGTACCCGAATGTACGAATGAGCCGATTGACTGCGGCGCACAGAAAAATCTACTTAATGCTGCTCGGTTCCCCGCCTGACATGGTTCGTAGCATCCCGTCGCACAGGACCCGCCCATCCGCACATTCCGATACGCAAATGTGCACTATTGCTTTTTTGATTTTAACACAAATTTAATCTTTTTACAATAGCAAAGATATAAATTGTTGAAAAAAATATTTAATTTTGGTATAATAATTTTAATATACTGATTTTTGTTTTTATATTTATATTAAATTTACCAAAAATCACACCATTATTCGGGAGAGAATTTACCTTACAATGAATAAAGAAATTTGGGATATTTTTAACGAGAAAGGTGCTTTAACAGGCAAAACCGCCGTTAGGGGACGCGGCTTTTTAAAGCCCGGTGAATACCACCTTGTTGTGCATATATGGGTCGTGTCGGGTGACGGCAGATACCTTATTCAGCGCAGAAGCGAAAGTAAAAAACTTATGCCCGGTGAATGGGCGGCAACAGGCGGCGCAGCCATTTCGGGTGAAAATTCTTTCACTGCCGCCAAACGCGAACTTTTTGAAGAACTAAGCATTCAGTCAGATGAAAAAACACTTGACAAAATTTTCCGTCTTAAAAGACGCAACTCATTTTTAGATGTTTGGCTAATAAAGGCAGACCCCGCTCTTGACACCCTTACCCTACAGGAAAGCGAAGTGGCCGAAGTTAAGTGGGTCACAAAAGCCGAGCTTCAGCAAATGATTAAAAGCGGTGCTTTTCATAACTACGGCCGCGAGTATTTTCAAAAGCTTTTTGAAAATACCTATATTTTAGAAGGAGCCATTTTATGAGCCAAAACGAAACCAAAATTTCCTGTGCGCTTTGTAACGCTTATCTTTTTGAAGAAGACGATATAGTTTACTGCCCTGTCTGCGGTGCGCCCCACCATAGGGAATGTTATAATTCAATCGGTCACTGTGCGCTCGAAGACAAGCACGGCACAGAGAATCAGTATGACCTTTTGAAGAAAAGAACCGAAAAAAGCACCGAAATTGAAATAAAGTTTGCACAAAACAATCCGGCAAATGATACTTATACACCCGGTGATGAAATTTTTGAAAATCTGCCACCAATGGATTTTTTGGGCGGTATACCCGCAGATTTTGAAATTGAAAAAGGTGTTACCGCCAAAGAAGCACGCAACTTCGTAATTTCAAACACACACCGTTATATTCCAAAGTTTACCGAACTTTCAAGAAAAAACAAATCTTCTTGGAATTTTATTGCCTTTTTCTTCCCTGCCGAGTGGCTTTTGTCACGCAAAATGTATAAAAAAGGTATTTTAATTGGCATTTTTGTTATAATTTCAACGCTCATGTCAATCCCCCTTAACAACACCCTTTTAAATTTGGGATTTTTCGACCTTAAATCTTATAACGATATGTCACAATTCTTAGTGACTAATCTCGCGAATATACATTGGGGTTCTATGCTTATAGCACTTTTAGGTTCAACAATAAGTCTTATTTTGAGACTTGTTGTGGCAATGCTGGGTGACTTTTGGTATCGTGAGCATACAATCAGTAAAATTAAAGAAATTAAGGAAACAAGCGATGATATAGCAGAAGATTTTCGCCGTCAGGGCGGTGTCAGTCTGTTTATGTTTTTGCTCGGTCTTTTGGCAACACAATATCTGCCGTCAATTATCGCAATGTTTCTGTGAGGATTTTTTATGAAATACACCACACTATTTTTAGATTTAGACAATACTTTGCTTGATTTTTCAAAGGCAGAAGCAGTGTCAATAAGACGCGTTTTGTCAGAACACGGTCTTCCGTTCGATGATGAAGCAATCAAAATTTATTCAAAAATCAACCGCGGTTGGTGGGAACGCTTTGAAAACGGCGAAATACCCAAAGATATGATATATGAAGGTCGTTTTAAATCTTTTTGCGAACATTACGGTCTTAGTGCCGATACCGCAACCATGGCAGTTAAATACACCACCTATCTCGGCGAAAGCAACTATACCATTGACGGTGTTTTCGAAGTACTTGATTATTTGAAAGCAAAGGGTTATTATTTCTGTGCAACCACAAATGGCCTTTGCACCACACAGTATAGCCGAATTAAAGGTTCAGGTTTGGAGCCCTACTTTGACGGTGTTTTCGTTTCAGAAGATGCAGGCAGTCAAAAACCCGACCCCGAATATTTTGATTATGTTATTTCCCATATCCCCGAAAAGGATAAATCAAAAATGTTGGTTATCGGCGACAGCCCAAGTTCCGATATTTTAGGCGGTATAAACAGCGGTATTGACACCTGTTGGTATAACCCCAATAATATGGAAGAAAAATACAAACCCACATACGAAATTAAAGACCTTAGCGAACTCAAGAAAATATTATAATTAAAAAAACAACACCCATCTCCTATTGTTTAAATATAGGGATGGGTGTTTATCATTTACTTTAATTCACTTAAATTGATTATATTATCACATAAATTTAAATTTGACAGACGATGTGTTACAGAAATAACTGTCTTATCGGGCAAACTCTTAATATTTCTAAGCACCTTAGCTTCAGTAGGTTTATCTAACGCCGATGTCGCTTCATCTAAAAGTAAAACCGGTGTATCTGCAACTAATGCTCGAGCGATAGCAATTCGCTGTACCTGGCCTTCAGAAAGCCCTGATCCACGCTCCGAAAGAATTGTATCCAAACCATTAGGTAATGTTTCGATGTAATCATAAATCTCAGCAATTTTACAAGCCGATATAATTTTTTCTTCATTCGTATTGGGGTTACACATGGCGATGTTTTCCCTAATACTGCCCGAAATTATCATATTGCCCTGCGGCACATATGAAAACAATGCTCTGACAGATGCATCAATCGGTATTTCACCATTAATTGTAAGGCTGCCACTTTCGGGCTTGTAAAATGATAACAACAACTTAAATAATGTACTTTTACCCGTACCACTGTCTCCAAGTATAGCTGTCATACTTCCGCGTTCAATCTTACAGGAAAGATTCTTTAAAATCAGTTCACTATCATATCCAAACGATACATTGTCCACCGAAATATATTTAAAGTTATCATATATTTCTTGCATTTGCTCATCAATAATCGCCGTTTCTTCTTGACTGAGATTTTCAATCTCAATCAATCTTTCAGCAGAGGCGATACATGCATAATATTGTGGTAAAACACCCGAAATATTCTGGAGCGGTCCTTTAATTTGAGCCACCAATTCCAAAAAAGCAAGCAGCGTACCATAAGTAAACACAACATTGGGGTTTGCTATTTGGATTGCTCCCCAAAGCAGAACTCCATAATAACCCATTGTAAAGAATGTATATAATCCCAAATGGATTATTATCGAAACTCGTATGCGTTTCATTTTCAGTTTATAGTTATGTTTAAAAAGTTCTTGTAAGCGTTCTATAATAGAATAATTTGATCTAAATGTTTTCATAACCGAAAGATTTTCAAAGCATTCTTGTATAAAAGAGCGCGATTCACCTTCGGTGCGCTGTGTTTCTTTGTGCAAAAATTTATATCGTCTACTTAACATTCTGCCAAACGCAGGAAAAAGAGCACCAAACACCAAAATCAAAATTGCTACTTTGGGTTCAAGTATTACAAGCGCCACCATACAACCAATAATCCTGGTTAACATAGACACAAAATTAGGTATAATATTAACCACGCTTGATTGAAACGCTTCAACATCGCCGGTAATTCGATTTAGCAAATCTCCCGAATGATATTTTGAAATTTCAAAATAATTTCGTTTGCTTATTGCGTTAAATAACCTATTTCTTATACCGATCGTCATTTTACTTGAAACATATGTTTTTAAATATATTTCTAAAGCAGAACAAAACACCTGTGTTATGACTAATACCGTAAGTATTATACCGTAAAGTAAAAAACTTCCCGTCTTGTCACCGGTAGCAATTTCCAATACAGACTTCGAAACCATTGCAAGTGCAACAGCTTCAAACGAAATAACTGCCGCAAGTAAAGCTATAATTAAAATCACGGGTATGTAATGTTTACTGCAATCAAAAATCCACCAAAGTGTCGATTTATTACTTTTTTTCATTAAATAATACCGTATTCCTTTATCTTTTTAATAAAATTATCAATTTCGCCAAGAGCTAAAACTGTGGAAATTTCAAATTCTTTCAAAATCTCATCTAACATCTGTTGTTTTGTGATTTCGCGTTTTTTCGAAAGTTGCCATAAAAACATTTTAATATCATTAAAATCTGCTACACCGCAAACATTATTATCGCTATCAACAATAACATTTTGTCCATTCAACAATTCAATTTTATACTTTGCGTTTATTTGCATTTTCCACACCCCTTTAATTGAATATTATATACTAAAATATTAACTATTGCAAGTAGTAACCATTTTGTAGTATAATATAAAAAACATTTTATTTTGGAGTTAAATTATGGATACCTTTTTTGAACAAATTATAAGTATTAAAAAAAGCGGTAAAGCTATTGCTATTTTCTTATCTGTTTGGATTTTTGCTGCTTTGCTATGCCTAGCACTTTTGTTGTTTGGCACCCAGTTTGTTGGTCCACTCACCCCCATACTTGTGGTGGGCATTGGTTACGGTGCGTGGTGGCTTACTTCTAAACTTAACATTGAATATGAATATATCGTAACAAACGGCACAATGGATATTGATAAAATCATCAATAAATCTTCACGCCAGCGTGTTTCAAGTTTTGAACTTGCAAATGTTGAACGCGTCGAAAAATATAACGACCACCTTTTGCAAAACATCAAAAAAGAAAACATAGTTTTTGCCTGCAATAGAAATGATCCAGATGCTTACCTTTTAGTTGCATCTAAAGAAGACACAAAGGTTAATTATATTGTATTTACCCCAAGTGAAAAGCTTAGGGATGCGATTAGAAAATCACTTCCGAAGTTTATTTCAAATTCTGCTTTCAAATAATATATTAAGGATGTCGCTGCTATGAATGTATTAACTCGCGATTTGGTTAAATTGTCAGAGGAAAATGCTGTGAATTGCGGCGATTTTTCTTTTTCCGACTTAATGCAAATTGCCGGCAATAAGGCCAGTGAAATTATAATAAATAATTATGCAGTTAAAAATAAAAAAATCGCTGTCATTTGTGGCAATGGTAACAACGGCGGTGATGGTTTTGTAATTGCAAACAATCTTTTACAAAATGGGGCAAATGTTTCGGTATTTCTGCCACTCGGTAAACCCAAAACTGAAAATGCTTTGCATTATTTTTCGCTTTTACCCGAATATATTGTTTTAGAAAACTTTAACGGTGACTTTGATATTATAATTGACGCAATTTTCGGCATTGGTCTTTGCCGCGATTTAACTGAAGATATTATTGAACTTATTAATGAATTAAACCAACAAAGCGCCGTTCGCATTGCGGTAGATATACCGTCAGGGATTGACTGTGATACGGGCGCTGTTTTAGGTGCAGCCTTTAAAGCAGATTTAACCATCACATTTATCTCACCCAAACCTTGCTTTTATTTGCCGTCTGCTATTGATTTTTGCGGTGATTTGGAAGTTGCAGATATTGGCGTTAAACCGATTGACAGCAATTTAACACTTTTGTCAAACCCCATTTTGCCCAAACGCAATAAAAACTCACACAAAGGCACTTTTGGTACAGCTTTGCTTATTTGTGGAAGTTACGGTATGGCGGGCGCTGCAATTTTAGCAACACGCGCCTGCTTGAAAAGTGGTGTTGGTATCGCCAAATGTCTTGTGCCAAAATCAATTTATCCTATTTTAACCGCGGCTGTACCGGAAGCGGTTTGTTTGCCAAAGGCGCAAACCTTTAAAGGTGGTCTCTCATCATTTGTAAATTTAAAACCTGCACTATCGAAAACCAATGCAGTGCTTTTGGGGTGTGGTCTTTCAAACACAAAACATACTTTAAGACTTTTAAACAAACTAATTGCAGATTGCAAAAAACCAATTGTCATTGATGCAGATGGCATAAATGCATTAGCTAATCGCATAGATTTATTAAAAAAGGCTAATGCTTCAATTATATTAACACCACATCCTGCTGAAATGGCGCGTCTTTTAAAATGTGATATTAAAACCGTTGAGCAAAACCGCATAAATATTGCACAAGATTTTGCAAAACAGTATAATTGTGTTTTAGTGCTTAAAGGCAGTAACACACTTATTGCCGAGCCTTCCGGCAATGTGTATATAAACACACTCGGGAACAGTGGCATGGCAACCGGTGGCAGCGGTGATGTTTTAAGCGGCATAATCGTTTCGCTTTTAGCACAGGGTTTGAATGCAACAGACGCCGCAAAAACTGCTGTATACCTTCACAGTCTTTCAGCTGATATTGCCGCAAAAAAGACGGGAGAAGCGGGACTGTTACCAAGTGATATGATTGAAGCCCTTTAAGGGGTTGTTGCTTTGAAAAAACTTTTGTGTCTGCTTTTATTTGTTCCGTTAATTGGTTGTGCGCAAAAAACTGATATAAAACCTATTACACGCAATATTTCTTTTTCTGCCGAAATGACATATTATAACGAATATTATGAAATGGCGGTAGATATTAAAGGCAACGGAGATATATCGGTTTCAATATTGCAACCAAAAGAACTTGAAGGTTTAATTTTTAATATTATAGACGGAAAAACAACAGCAGAATTCAGCGGTATTAAAATCAACACAGACGATAATTATAAAACCGCTGCAATCAATTTTATTTATTCGGTTTTCAAAGTCGAAGAACAAACCGTTTTTGAAAATGATAACCGTTTTTTCACAAAAGGCATATGCGACGGCGGGGAATATAAAATGTATATTTCCGAAGCGGGGCTACCACTTCAAATTGTGGATGGTGGCAACCGTTTTGAAATTATAATAAAAAATTTAAAAATAAATAAAGAAAAAGAACCGTAGAAATTCTACGGTTCTTTCTCTTTTTAAGGGGTTTGAGGAGAGGACTTTTTCATTCGAAAAAGCCATACCTTGAAGGTTGCGGCTTCCGTCAAGGTACAAGTATACTATAGTCTATAAATTTTAATACAATATGAACAAATTTTTAATTTTTTGAAAGAATATTAAAAAAGTTTTTTGGCAATAATAATCACGAAAGGAAGGATAAAAATGAATTACACACCTTATTCCGAAAACAAAAATAGGAATTATGTTTTTTATATAATTATTGTTATAGCATTAATTGTTATTGCTGCCGTTGCCTGGATAGGCCTATCGAATATGAATAATGATAACACCAACGACCCGGACACATCAATGAGTGAAAATCAAAAACCCAATAACGATAATTCGCAGGAATACAATAGCAACGATTCATCATATAATGATAGCACACCTGAAAATCCAAAGGATTTTGTGTCAGATATTATGCCGTCAATACCAACAGATGACACTGTAAGCAATGAACCCTATGCTAAGAGTTACACTATGCCTGTTAATGGTGATATTTTAAAAGATTTCAGCACCGATACACTTCAGTTTTCGCAAACCTTTGGTGATATGCGTTTGCATCCCGCGGTTGATGTTGCCTGCAAAGAAGGAACATTTATAAGCGCACTTACCGACGGAAAAGTATTGTCGGTTGAAGAAAGCATAACTCTTGGCGATGTAATTACTATTGACCACGGGGATGGACTTATAGTTAAATATGCTTGCGTTAAGGATGCTAAAGTTAAGGCGGGCGATAAGGTAAAAGGCGGCGACTTAATCGGTAAAGTTGGAACCATTCCAAACGAGTCAAGCGATCAACCGCACTTACACTTAGAGGCAACTAAAAACGACAAACCTATTTCTATTTTAGATTTTTTCAAATAAACCTGCCCTCGGAATAATTCGCTTAGGGGCAAAAGAGATACCGTAATTTTTTGCGGTATCTCTTGTTTTTTGCGTGAAATTATGATATTATATTAGCATAAATTTAAGGAGGTATTATTCCATGTCAAAATATGCAGGTACTCAGACTGAAAAAAATCTTGAAGCCGCTTTTGCGGGCGAATCACAGGCAAGAAATAAATACACCTACTTTGCTTCAAAAGCAAAAAAAGAAGGTTTTGAACAAATCGCAGCACTTTTCATTAAGACTGCTGATAATGAAAAAGAACACGCAAAAATGTGGTTTAAAGAACTTAACGGTATTGGCGATACCGCTGAAAATTTAGCCGCAGCCGCTGACGGTGAAAACTATGAATGGACCGATATGTACGAAGGCTTTGCAAAAACCGCCGATGAAGAAGGTTTCCCTGAACTTGCTAAAAAATTCCGCCTTGTAGCTGCAATTGAAAAGCATCATGAAGAACGCTATCGCGCACTTCTTAAAAATGTTGAAACTGCCGCTGTTTTTGAAAAGAGTGAAGTTAAGGTTTGGGAATGCCGCAACTGCGGTCATTTGGTAGTAGGCACAAAAGCACCTGAGCTTTGCCCCACCTGCGCACACCCCAAAGCATACTTTGAAGTTCACGCTGAAAATTATTAATTAAGCATTACAAGCCACCCAAACGGGTGGCTTGTAATAATTTAAAAATACTACTTTTGCACAGAAAAAACACCCTTTCGGATGAAAGGGTGTTTTTGTTTAGGTAATTAACAATTAATGAATATAATTGTAAGCAGAATCACCGTATTTGAGCATAGCCTTAATTAATTGGTTAAGATAAGGAACGCTGGTGTCGGTGT
>JAZKXN010000059.1:0-1004 GCA_045611605.1 Acutalibacteraceae bacterium | reverse complement strand
GAAAGCAACAGGGGGGGCAAGGCAGAGCCTAGCGAGTGAATAGTGAATAATGAATAGTTTCGCTGTCGGCGAAGCCGACGGATATAAAATGTGCCGAAGGCACACATTAATTATTCATTCTTCACCATTCATTTTTCATTAAATTAAAGAAGCGGTATAATAACTAAGCGAGGTGAATTTCACCTCGCTTTACGTTATCTGAAATTTCTATGACAATTTTGTTTTAGGAATTCTTTGATTTCGCCGTTGTCTTTATCTTCATAATACTTAATCAAAAGTTTTTTGAATTCGGGCACGTGATTTTCAGGAATAACCAAAAGTCCTCCTGCTTTTGAAATTAAATAGTGATTTGCGAATATAACCGACGCCCGTTTGTTACCGTCATTGAAAATTTGTGTTTTCATACAGTAAAGGCAAAGGTCGATAGCAATATTTATCGGCTCATCATCTCGGTTTATAATTTCTAAAATATTTTCAATAACAACGGTTTCAATGGGAAGGGGCGGTATATACGATGTTCCACCAATGGTTACGGGAACACCCCTTATTCTGCCGCCAATTGCGAAAAAGCCTTCGTTTACGAGCTTAGCGATATGACAAAGGATAGAATAATCACTTTTAACCCCCAACACGTCTTTGTCTAAAGTAGGCTCCCAAGCGTGTTTGAGGTTTAAGATTTTTTGCACGTCACTTGCCGTAACGCCGTTAACCTTGCCGTTTTCGATAATGTCTTCGGTTTGTGGGAAAGAGGTCGCAACACCCTCTAAAACTGCCTGCTCATAAATGGATAATTTCATATTCATTCGGGCAAAATCGAGGTTTAAAAGTACGTCGGGGGATAATTCGTTTTCGGTAAAACCTTTTTCAGCAAGTGCTTTTTCTACCTTACGAATTTGCTTTCTTAAGTTTTTTGCCTCGGCATTGTTGCGGAGCAGTAACTGATATAGGGTATCAGAATAGACATCAACATAAGTTGATGTTACGCGACTGCCTACACGCTTGCG
>JAZKXN010000058.1:0-46414 GCA_045611605.1 Acutalibacteraceae bacterium | reverse complement strand
GGTTGGTCTATCTGGAATGAGGCTTGTGAAGCCTATAAAGAATTCGATAATTTCTATGTTGACTGTTCTTCAAGTTTTAATTATCTTGAAAGAAGAGAGGCAAAGAAAATAATCAGAACCTACGGTGCAAATAAAGTTCTTTTCGGGACCGATTATCCTATGTGGGCACCGGAAAAGGAACTTGAATATTTTTTAAGCCTCGGTCTTGACGAAAGCGAAATTACGAGTATACTAAATATAAATGCTAAAAAACTTTTTGGAGTGACAGAATAATGAGCAATTTTAATATTGAAACCAAATGTGTTCAGAGCGGTTACACTCCCGGCAACGGTGAACCGACACAGATTCCCGTTTATCAGAGTACAACCTTCAAATATGCTACCAGCGAAGAAATGGGTAAACTTTTTGACCTTGAAGCTAGCGGATACTTTTATACCAGACTTCAGAATCCCACAAATGACTGTGTAGCTGCAAAAATATGCGATATGGAAGGCGGTACTGCTGCAATGCTTACCTCTTCGGGTCAGGCGGCGTCTTTCTATTCGATATTTAATATTGCTTCCTGCGGTGACCATGTAGTATGTTCTTCTGCAATCTACGGCGGAACATATAATCTCTTTGCGGTCACAATGAAAAGAATGGGTATTGAATTTACTTTTGTTACCCCCGACTGCTCTGATGAGGAGTTGGAAGCAGCATTTAAGGATAATACAAAGGCAGTATTTGGTGAGACTATTGCTAACCCAGCACTTTGCGTATTGGATATTGAAAGATTTGCAAATGCGGCACACAAGCATGGTGTCCCCCTTATTATTGATAATACCTTTGCTACTCCTGTTAATTGTCGTCCTTTTGAGTGGGGCGCAGATATTGTTATTCACTCTACTACCAAGTATATGGACGGTCATGGTGCCGCAGTAGGTGGATGTATTGTTGATTCGGGTAAATTTGACTGGACCCGTTATCCTGATAAATTCCCCGGTCTTTGCACTCCCGATGACAGTTACCACGGCGTTACTTACACAGAGCGTTTCGGTTTAGAGGGTGCATATATAACAAAGGCTACCGCTCAACTTATGCGTGATTTTGGCTCTATCCAGTCTCCTCAGAACGCTTTTCTCCTAAACTTAGGTTTAGAGAGTTTGCATCTTCGTATAAAGAAGCATTGCGAAAACGGTCTTGCCGTTGCGAACTTCCTTAAGAATGATGACCGCGTTGCCTGGGTTACATATCCCGGTCTTGAGGGTGACAAGAGTTATGAATTAGCACAGAAGTATCTTCCTAACGGCAGTTGCGGTGTAGTAAGTTTCGGTGTTAAGGGTGGAAGAAAGGCTGCAGAAAGTTTTATGAAAAACTTAAAACTTGCCGCCATTGAAACCCACGTTGCTGATGCCCGTACTTGCTGTCTGCATCCTGCAAACGCTACCCACCGTCAGATGAATGATGATGAATTGGCTGCAGCAGGCATCACACCTGACCTTATCCGTTTCTCTTGTGGTATTGAGGATGCAGATGATATTATTGCAGACATTAAACAGGCACTTGATAAAATTTAATTGAAAGTTAGGAAAAATTATGCCGATAAGAATACCAAACGATTTACCGGCCGTTAAAACACTAAATGACGAAAACATTTTTGTTATGACCGAAACACGCGCCATTACACAGGATATTCGTCCTTTAAAAATTTTGCTTTTAAATCTTATGCCCAAAAAGATTGAAACTGAAACTCAGTTATCAAGACTTTTGGGAAACTCACCTTTACAGGTTGAACTTGAGCTTATTCACACTAAAAGTCATAAATCTAAAAATACTCCTGCTGAGCATCTTCTTGCGTTTTACAAAACATTTGATGATGTCAAGCACAGAACCTTCGATGGTCTTATTATAACGGGTGCGCCCGTTGAAAATATGCCCTTTGAAGATGTTGAATATTGGGATGAACTTTGCGAAATTATGGAATGGAGCAAAACCCATGTTCATTCCACATTCCATATTTGTTGGGGTGCTCAGGCTGGTCTTTATTACCATTTTGGTATTGATAAAAAGCCTTTGGATAAAAAAATGTTCGGTGTGTTTAAGCACAAGGCAGACTATAAAAAGTCTATTTTATTCCGCGGTTTTGATGATGAGTTTATGGTTCCACATTCGCGCCATACCACTGTGGATATTGAAGACGTCAGAAAAGTGCCTGAAATTAAAATTCTTGCTTCTTCTGAAGAAGCAGGGGTTTATGCAATGGCAACGGCTGAAGGCAAGCAGATTTTTATTACCGGTCATTCTGAATATGATGCAAACACTCTTGCTAGTGAATATTTTAGGGATTTAAATGAAGGTAAACCGATTGAAATACCAAAGAATTATTTCCCTGACGATAATCCCGAAAATGAACCTGTTGTAACCTGGCGTTCACACGCTAATTTGCTTTACAGTAACTGGCTGAATTATTTTGTTTATCAAACCACACCATATGATATTGAACAGATAAAATAAAAAAACCGTCCATTTGGACGGTTTTTTTACTACTCTAAAATATAAATTTCTGCTTTGCGAACACCGAAGTTTATGCATTGGCGTTCGGTATCCATAAATAAGTCAATACCTGTGGGGTGTTTCTTAATGAATCCGCCCGTGTCAGCGGCAACAGCATAACCGTAAATATACTTACCGTCAACTGTTTTGATAAACATCTTTGTGCCATAGGGGATAATCTTGGGGTTTACTGCGATGTGACCGGGTTTCGGCCAAACACCTGTTGCGGTTCTGTTACCTGTATGGGTGTAAGCTGTGGCGCGTACAACCAATTTCGATTTATACTTAATAGGAACACCGTTACCGTCAAGTTCAATGGTCTGTGTCGGAACAATAGTTGAAACCCAGTTTTTAGGGTTTGCGGGAACGGGTTTTGTACCTATAATTTGAATAGCGTTTTGCGGCTCTTTGATAACGGTTATGGAAATAACTTCACGAAGACTTGGAACACCGTTTACAGTTTTAAGGTTATAATGTACAAGCTGACTGCCTTTAACACCTTTTTTAGTGTTTCTTATAGTACCTTTGGCAAGAGTTTCGGTGTATTCCTTTGTGGTTTCAAAAGGAATAACTTCTGTACATGTGCCGCTTTCATAACCGATATCGGTGTAATCAATGTATTCGGTTGATTTGATTTCGGTATAAAGTGCGGGTTCAACAAAGTCATATTCGTCGACTGTGAAACCTGCTTGTTTTAGTGCATCTGCTACAGTACCGCCAAAAAATTCTATTTTGGTGGTTTTATCGCCCTGTGTGATATAAACGGGGAAACCGTAGGTTATCTGTACAGAGGTTGTACCCGAATATGTGTTACTTTCAAGAATTGCATACTTGTCAGATTTAAACTTCATTTTTGACATAACCGAAGCAACATTTCTGCTTAGAGATGTTACGGTATATGTTTTTTCGCCGTCAAAAATTTCAATCGTGTGGATTGATGTGTGCATTAAAGTAACTACGGCGATGGTAAGGGCGGTAAGCAAGCTTAAAGCACTTAATCGCATATGCTTGTCATTTATAAGCTTTGACAAGCGGTACTTTATTTTTTCTATCATCCAATAACTCCTTTAATTTGGGCATTAAATTGAGTTTTTTACAGCCCATTTTTTCCGAAGACTTTAGCATTATACTCATTTTTGCCTTAAAAGTCAAAAATTTAAAGGCGTCGAAATTTGGTTATTTTGCGCAAAAAAGGTTACAAAATGAAAGGTTACAAACTTGTAACCTTTTGAAAAAGGCATTAAATTGACATTTTTTGTCATCGCTTTTGTGCAAAATGCCAAAAAATCAACTTATCGGTTTATAAGTTTAGCATAATAATTCCCAAAATCACAAATAGTAGTGGTTTAAAAGCGCGGTTTTGTAATCTACAACTAAATGTTGTGTTTAAAAAACTTTACAATTTTTAGGTAATGTGGTATATTAAAAACAAGATGCGATGGTTTTTTATGGCAAAAAATGTTACCAATATATATATTATGCGGTTAGTTGCAATTTTATGCACTGCCTGAAAGGTTGAAAATATGCTTTGGTTTTCAAAACGCAAAAAAATTAAGGAAAATCCCGCTCTTCGTGAAATGGATGGTAGGGAAGTAAAATATGTTACCCGTTTGTATCGCGATGAAAACGGTGAGCAAAAAAGCATCATTGTCGGCAAGGCGGGACGTATTGTTTTAATCGATAATGAAATTCGTGTGCTTTGCGGTGAAGTGGATGTTTTCCGCTGTGATATGAATAATTGTGAATATTTTATTCATATGTCCGGTGATGGTATTACGGTTAAAGGTCCTAACACCGTTACAGGTGAAGATGACCATATTATGATTTTTTACAAGTATTACAGAAAATAATCAGAATTTCCGTCTTAGTTTTTCTAAGGCGGATTTTTCTATTCTGGACACATAGCTTCTTGAAATGCCAAGCCGTTTTGCAATATCTCGCTGTGTAAGTTCAGGATAGCCATTTATACCGTAGCGCAGTCGGATTATTTCAAGCTCGCGTTCATCTAAAACACCGTTTATTATAAGGCGCAGCTTTTGAATTTTCAGTTTTGTATCAAGTTCTTCCACAATATCGCTTTTATCGGCGATAACATCAATTAAGGTTAAGGCGTTGCCTTGCGGGTCGGTATCTATTGGGTCACTTATGAAAACATCTTGCGAATTCTTTTTAAGACTTCTGAAAAACATTAAAATTTCGTTTTCAATACATCTTGCGGCATAGGTGGCAAGTCGAATGTTTTTATCGCTTTTAAAAGTAGAGACCGCTTTTATAAGCCCGACTGTACCGATAGATATTAAATCATCTTGGTCGGCTCCTGTGGCATAATACTTTTTTACAATATGCGCTACAAGGCGAAGGTTATGCTCTATTAATGTGTTGCGCGCATCAATATCACCATTTTGGCTTTTTTCTAAAAGTTCGTTTTCTTCTTCTGCTGTCAGTGGACGGGGAAACGCACCTTTAGTAACCACATGAAGCGCAAAGAAATATATGCCTGATAAAAGTTCTAAAATTAAATTAAACAAAAAATCAACCCCCGAAACCAATATATGATTTCGGGGGCTTGTCGTATTATTTAAATAAGTGACATTGTGAAATTGAATTTAATTTCTTTATCATCAAAGCGGAATTCGGGCATAAGTGCAGGACCGCAGGAAGCCGAACCAAGACCTGAATCCATATAGTCGATTCTAACAAAGGTTTTACCGCTCTTTTGAAGTTCATCTGTATGTGTGGCAGCAGTAAGTTCTTTTGATGAATAGCTTGAAACATTACAGTCAAGGTCATCGCCTGTAAATTTAATTTTATCAAGATTTAACATTCTTACCCCTGTATGGTTGCCGTGTTCTTGCGGGAAGATATAGGGCACATATTCGTTATCAGCGCTTGAACTATAGAGATTAATTGTTGAAGCGTGATGCATATCGCAGTAGCTTTCAAGCGGACCATAGCCGAAATAATTGAAAGTAGCATCAGCAACAGGCATTGAGAATTCAAGACCGAAGCGGGGTAGCCAAATAACGCTTTCGCGGATATTACCGTCAAATCCAAAATCTATGCGACCATCGTTATAAACCTTAACGGTGTAGTTGTACTGCATATAAGGTGTACGAGAAACACCTGCGAGCGAACCTTTCACCTTAACACCGCCGTCTAATAATTCACATTCATAAATTTTGTTGAATGCGGTGTCAATGTTTTCGCCTTGCCAAATGTTGTAGTTACCCCAAAGGTTTTTAATGTTTCTTTCGTTATCGGTGGGGGAACGCCATGTGGTAAAGTCCATACGGTCGGCAAGATATTCCTTGCCGTCAACAACAATGCTTGTAAAGTTGCCGTAATGCTTGGAGAAGGTGTAGGTAAATCTTTCGCCCTTGAAAATAACATCAAGACGCTGTTCTTCCATTTCGGCATACACTGATGATGCTGTGGCTTTGATTATCTTGGTGGGTATTTCGTGTTGTGTTACACCGATTTCATTACCGTCTTTATAAAGACGACAGGTGATAAATGCGCCCATTTCGCAACTGATTTCGGGAATTTCTATCTTAATTTCTGTGTGGTTGTGTGGCTCAACATCTAAAACGAGTTTATCTTCACTTAAAAGTTTGCCGTCAGCTTCAATTTTGTAAACCAATTCACATTCATTAAGGTTTGTAAAATCAAAACGGTTATAAACAGTTAAAATGTCATTTGAAAATTCGGTAAAAAGTGGCTGATAAGCGGCTTTAACTTCAAGTGAGCCTGCCTTAAAATCACGATTGGCAAAAACCATACCGTCACAGCAGAAGTTACCGTCGTGGGTGAGTTCGCCTTCAAAGTCACCACCATATTTTTGAACGCCGTCAACCACAACGGTGTGGTCTGCCCATTCCCACACGCAACCGCCGATGCATTTGGGATATTTGTTGAATATTTCGTTATAATACCAAACATCACCGGGGCCATTACCCATTGCGTGTGAATATTCACATAAGAAGTGGGGCTTATTAATTTCTTCTTTTTCGGCAAAGTCGCGCACAATTGACGGGATATCTTGATACATAAATGAAAGTACATCAATGTTATCGTAAACACCCTTACGGCTTGCATCTTCAGCGTGGATAAGGCGGCTGTCATTCAAGGTGCGCGCCCATTTAATCATTTCAATATGGTTTTTGCCGTGTGCACTTTCGTTACCTGTTGACCACATTATAACCGAACACTGATTTCTAAAGACAAGACAAGCGCGTTTCATACGCTCAACATGTTCGTTGGTCCAATCATCCCAACAGGTGGGCCATTCACCGCTTTCAACATCATAGCCGTAACCAACATTTGCATTTCTGCGTAAGAAACCGTGGCTTTCAATATCGGTTTCTAAAATTACATAAAAGCCCATTTCGTCGCAAAGCTCAACAAAATAAGGTGTAGGGGGATAGTGTGATGTTCTGACACAGTTGATGTTAAGTTCTTTCATTTTTTCCAAATCGAAGCGGAGTTCTTCATTGGTTTGGCACCAACCATTGTATTTATGAGTATCGTGGTGGTTAACACCGCGAAGCTTAACACTTTGCCCATTTATTAAAAGCTCACATTTGTCGGAAATCGCAATACTGCGCATACCAATTTTTCTTTCAATAACTTCGCCATCCCTTTCAAAGTGTACTGTGTAAAGGTAAGGCTTTTCAGCATTCCATAAAATTGGGTTTTCAACATTGAATTGTGCTGTTTCACCGTTTGCGGTGGCTAAAACATTACCATCGGCATCTGTAAGGGTGATAGCGGCAGATTTGTCGGCTTTGATATTTATAATACCGTCAGCGGCAGATAAATCAACATCTATAATATGGTCTAAGGGGCGCTGTAAAATATAACAATCACGGAATATGCCGTTAAAACGGAAGAAGTCCTGGTCTTCAAGATAACTGCCGCAACACCATTTGTAAACAATAGCGCGTACGGTGTTTTCGCCATTTTTAACAAATGGGGTTATATCAAATTCTGCCTGTAAATGACTGCCTTGGGTAAAGCCGACATACTGACCGTTTATATAAAGTTGTGCGCAGGAAGATACACCTTCAAACACAAAATAACATTTACCCCAAAGGTCATTAATTTCAAATGTTCTTTCATAAACGCCACATGGGTTGTCGTTTGGTACATAAGGTGGGTCACAGGGATAAGGAAAGTTAATGTTGGTGTAATTGGGGTTTTCATATCCCAAAAGTTGCCAGCATGAAGGTACGGTAATTTCATCCCAATCACTAATGTCGCCACAATAGTCAACATCACGACTGAAATATTTAAAATTCCATATTCCGTTTAAAAGATTATACTCCGATTTACCGCTCGGGATATAATAACTTCTTGGCTGTAATCGGTTTTCGCTTGTTTTTAAGGGGTTTTCATAAAAACGCAAGGCAAAACTACCTCCTAATATTTGTTAACTTAATTATAGGTTAGTTAATATAATAATTCAACAACAAATTTGCTGTATTTATATGAAAAAATTGACCTTAACACAAGTGTTAAAGCCAATTTATAAAATTCTTCCACGCTTTATCGATTCTTTGCCGAATTTTTGTCGCACTCTATAAAGCGAATCTTCAACATGTTCGGTTTTTTTATCAAGTTCCTTTTCACCGAAAATATCAATCTGTTCTGCAACACAGTCTTCTTTTAAGTTTATTGCGCGAAGTCCTACTGAGCGCAGCGGTTCTGCAAAATGGTACTGTTCTTTGAAAAGTTCGAAACCGCGTTTTGCAAGGATTAAAGCACAGTTAGTACCATCGGGAAAGGTTTTACTGAATTCCCGCACTGCCAAGGAAGATGTGCGAATATGCACTTGAACACCGGTAGCGTAAAGATTATGCTCGCGTAGTGTTTCAGCAATATTTTCGGCAAAGCCCAGAAATGCCGACCAGACTTCATCGTTATTTTCAAAATCTTTACCTGTAGTTGTGCTTTTGCCAATGCTTTTAGGCTTGCTTTGGGCGGTATAGGGAACAACGGGAGAATTGTCTTTACCCAGTGCATAATTTTTAAGCCCTATGCCATTTTTACCAAGCATTCTGTTTAAGGTTTTATCATCGCAAAGAGTAATATCACCAATGGTGGTAATGCCAATACTTCTCAGTTTTTCGCTTGTGCTTTTGCCGACAAATAATAAATCATTTATTGAAAGCGGCCACACTTTTTCTTTGAAATTTTCTCTTGAAATAACTGTTACAGCATCAGGTTTTTTCATATCAGAACCTAATTTTGCAAAAACTTTGTTAAAACTTACCCCAACGGAAATGGTAAGACCAAGTTCGCGCTTAATATCTTTTCTGATTTTGTGGGCAATTTCTTCACCATTACCGAAAAGCACCGTACTGCCTGTTACATCAAGCCAACATTCATCAATACCGAATGGTTCAACCATATCGGTGTAACGGCTATAAATTTCACGCGCTTTTATGGAGTATTCTTCATATTCCTTATAAAGCGGGGGAAGGGTAACAAGTTCGGGGCATTTGCGCTTAGCTTCGAAAATGGCTTCAGCAGTTTTAACGCCAAACTTTTTTGCAATTTCGTTTTTAGCAAGTATAATACCATGACGGTTTTCACTGTCACCGCAAACTGCAACAGGTAAATCCTTTAAGGTTGGGTTATATAATAATGAGACCGATGCAAAAAAGTTGTTTAAATCACAGTGAAGTATAATTCTGTCAGCCATTTTCTCACCACCGTTGAACATTTGTTCTTATTATACACTAATTTTTTTTAAATGTAAAGTGGAATTAAATCTCAATTTTTTCAATTGCGGTTATATGCATTCTTTGGGTATGCCGCGGGCTATAACTTATCTGTTCAGAAATTTCTTTAAGACCCTTACCACAGATATATTTCAAAAATAGAATCTCGCGCAAAATATCATCGTCTATGTTGTTGATTTTTTCTTCGATACCTTCGCAAACCTGTTCGCATTTTGCAATTTGTTTTAAATATTTCGAACGACCACGGGGATTAAGTATTATCATTTCTTTTAGTCGTTCAATTTTCTTTTGTTGTAAAAGATATTTTCTTAAATATTGTTTTTTATCTGTCATTTTCCTTACCCCTAAGTTTTGCCTTTACAATGGCTATGTATTGACCATAACTGTATTTGGTTTTGTGTTGATTATTATATTCTTCTACTTCTTTAATTAAAATGTTAAGCGGATTTTCCACTAGTGCCTGTTTTCGCAGTTCATCTTTCCGCTTTAGCTTTATTGCGTTTATTCGGCAGCTTTCACTGCAATAATAGTCATCGGGATTATTAAGTCTTCTGCCACAGCACTTACAATAGCCTATAATAATCTTTTTAAAATTTGTTGAACCGCAAAATGGGCAAAGAAAAAACACTTCAAATGGTGGTGCGGTCTGACCGTGTGTTTCAACAAACTTTTGGGGCGTATCGAATTTTCGGTTACAATCTTTGCAATGATACATAAACTTCTCCTTGACAATTACTGAAAAAAGTACTACAATGTAATAAAATTACGAAATCTCGTATACAATTGTGATTATAATTCGTAATTTCGTAAAAGTCAAGTAAAAATTACTAAATTTAGTAAAAATGGGTGAAAAAATATGGTTTTTGTTTACGATTTAATTGAAGAACTTTGCAAGAAAAACAAAATTACGATTACTGCACTCTGTCGTGAATGTAATATACCGCGCTCATCACTTACCGATTATAAAATGGGAAGAATCAAAAGCCTTTCTGCAGATACGCTTTGTAAAATTGCAGATTATTTTGATGTAAGTGTTGGTTATCTTTGCGGGGAAGAACATATTATTATCAGCGAAGATGCGGTTAAAGCGGCATTGTTTGGTGATAATTTTAAGGTTAGTGATGAGATGTGGCGCGAGCTTTGCCACTATGCCGAATTTTTAAAACAAAAATATAGTGAATGATTGTAATATTTTTGCATTTTGTATATTTTTTGTCTGAATATATATGTTTTGCGGTATAGTGTTTGACACGGGTTGTGAAAATTTATATAATTGTATGTAATGGTATTTTAATTATTAAATAAGGAGAATTTAATATGAAGAAGTCTAATTTTTGGACTAAAGCATTATTATTGTGTCTTTCTGTTTTAATGGTTTTGCAGCTTTCTGCTTGCGGTGGTGATAATGGCAAAGGCGAAAATGAAGTTAAAAAGCCCGAGCGCGTTAACAAATTGCTTTTCGAAAAACGCGAAAATCCAAACCCTGATATGACTCTCATTTATTGGTGGGCTCCCAAGCAAGACCTTAAAGAAATCAATGCATTGTATGAAACAACATACGGTGGTAAGGTTAACTTTATTGAAAAAACTTGGGGTCAGCGTACTGCTACTGTTTCGGCTTATGTTGCTGCGGGCACACCTTGCGAAGCATTTCTCATTTCTGAAACATCGGTTCCTGAATGGCCGTCAAGCGGTCTTTTGGAAGAAATTCCAATGGATAAGCTTGATGCTAATTCGCCGTATTGGAATTTCGATTCAATGAATACTACATATTCCTTTAACGGTAAGGTTTATGGTTTGGCTTACAAAGAAAAGAATCTTCGTTTCCAACCTTTGCTTTACAGAGCGGACTTATTTAAGAAATATGGAGTTAAAACTCCGTACGAACATTTCAAAGAAGGAAACTGGGATTTTGAACAGTTCCGCAAAACTGCTGCTGAAATGTCAATGGATACCGATGATGACGGTTTCGTTGATATGTTTGGTTTTGATGCTTCCTATACCGTTATGCATAATTTGTGTTCTGCCAATGCGGTTAAGGCACTTAAATTTTCCAATAATAGATATACTTTAAATCTGGAAGATCCGCGTTTTCTTGAAGTTTATCAGTTGTATAGCGATATGTTTAACATCGATAAATCTATTAATCAGACAGACTGGAAGCATTATCAAAATTTCCTTAACGGACGCTGCGCAATGGCTGAACTTTCACTTGAACAGTACGGTCAGTTACATCTTGACGGTATGAAGTACGGTACAGCCGAAATTTGCATTATGCCAAGCGGCACCGCTGCAAACGGCAAGTATTTTGGCACATCCGAAGGTCACCTTTCTTTTGCTTCTGCTAAAGGCACAAACAATATGGATGCCACAATTGCTTGGATGGAATGTGCAATTTCTGTATGGCATTCATTGGGTGATGAAAGCCCCCGTGAGTGTATCGACTATATGTATACCGAACAGGACAAGGCAAGAATAAACGAACTTTCTGCTGCTACTATTCAATTTAAAGATTCAGGTCTAAAATATAATAAAGATGGTGTTGAAGGCCGCGGCTTTGTAACCATGAGTGTTGTGACCTTTGAAACTATGCTTGGTGAAATTCGTAGAAACAAGTCGGTTAAGACTGTTTTCGAAAGATATAAGCCGCAATTTCAAAATCATATTGATATAATTAACCAACAAATGGCAGTTGCCATTAAATAAATTTTAAAAACTTTAAAAACGCCCTTTAAAAGGGCGTTTTTTTATTAAAATTGCAAAAAAATCATATTGCTTTTTGAAAGTTAGTGTGATATATTTACTATAAGGAATTATGTGTCATTTTATGATATATAGTCTTAAAATTAATAGGAGGCATTTTCTTATGAAAAAATTCTTGTCAAAAGCCTTAATGGTAACCTTGTCATTGGCAATGGTTCTCCAGTTGGCTGCTTGCGGCGGAGATAACGGTGGTAAGAAAGATGATACACCCGCAGGTCCGCAGCGTGTTGAGGGCTTACTTTTTGAAGAACGCGAAGTTAAAGATGCTAATATCGATATGCTTATCTTCTGGCCCCCCAAGTCCGATATTCCGGAAGCAAACGCACTTTATTACAAAACATATGGCGGTAAGGTAAAGGTTATTGAAAAACAGTGGGACGCTAAAACTTCTACTATTTCATCTTATGTTGCTGCCGGCACACCTTGCGATGTTGTAATGCTCGCAGCAGGCGATATTCAGACCTTTGCGGCTCAGGGCCTTTTAGATCCTATCCCCATGGATAAGCTTGCTAAGGATTCTAAATATCTCGATTATGACTTTATGACCACAGGCTCTGCAAACTTCAAGGGTCAAACTTATGCTATCGCTTATGAAGATACCACCGGTACCATTTTCAGACCGATGGCTTACAATGCTAAACTCTTCAAGCAGTATGGTGTAAAGACACCTTATGAACACTTCAAAGCAGGCAAATGGGATTTTGACCAGTTCCGTAAAACTGCTGCTGAAATGACAATGGATACCGATGATGACGGTTTCGTTGATCTTTTCGGTTTCGACGCTTCTCTTGTTGTATTTGGTGAATTCTTTGCAGCAAACGCTGTTCAACCCCTTAAGTATGCTAACAACAAGTATTCATTAAACCTTGATGATCCTCGTATTCTCGAAGTATATCAGTTCTATTCTGATATGTATAACATTGATAAATCTATGAACCAGACTGAATTTAAGTTCTATCAGAACTTCCTTAACGGTCGTTCAGCAATGGTTCAGTTCTCTATCGACAGTTATGCACAGTGCTATCTCGACGGTATGGAAAAAGGTTCTGCTGAACTCTGTATCTTCCCGTCAGGTCCTTCTGCAAACGGTAAATACTTTAAGGCTGGCGCCGCTCACACCTTTGTAGGTTCTGTAAAGGGTACAAACAACCTTGATGCTACTATCGCTTGGGCAGAATGTGCTATCTCTGTATGGCTTGAACTCGGTCAGGATAGCCCCCGTGAAACTCTCCAGTACTACTGGACAGAAGATGAAAAGGCTCGCATTAAGGAATTCAACGAAATCGTTGTTCCCTTTAAGGATAGCGGTCTTAAGTACAACGCTGAAGGCGTTACCGGTTCGAACTTCATTACTGCTAACTGGATTACAGCTCAGAACATTATGAGTGGTATCCGTAAGAACACTTCTGTTAAGACAGTTCTTGAACAGTACAAACCTACACTTCAGGGTCAGCTTGACAATGTAAATGCAATTCTTGCAGGTAGTGCTCAATAATTAAAACATAATAAAAATCACCCGTGTCAACGGGTGATTTTTTTATGCTGTTAGGCTTATAAATTGGGGTTTATCGCTGACGCAAAATTCGTAATTCGTAATTCGTAATGCGTAATTACAGTACAAATCAAGACTTCCACAGCGGGAAGCCTTGCCCGATAAACTATAATTTGCGATTATATTTAAAACAAAACCCTTGCTTTAGGCAAGGGTTTTAAAATTAGATGGAATATTTGTTTGAATAGGTTTTAAATTCAGCCATAAACTTATCATTTTCATTTGATTTAATTGCGTTAAGATACTTATGTGCATCAAGCTTATCGCCCGATAATTGCATAGTGTAAACCGCAATGTTAGAACAATGGTCAGATACGCGTTCAAAGTTTGTAAGTAAATCGGTGAATATAAAGCCAAGTTCAATTGTGCAATCGTTTGCTTGCAGTCGTTTAATATGCAAAGCTTTAAGGTTGTCGTTAAGGCCGTCAATAACCTGCTCAAGCGGTTCTACATGCGCGGCGGTTACAGCATCATCGTTCTTGAAAGAAGAAACGGTCAATTCAACAATTTCGTTAATAGCGGAAGACACAACCGAAAGTTCGTGTTTTGCATTGTCGGAAAACTGAATACCTTTTGTGTGCATTTCTTCGGCTAATTTGCAAATATTAAGCGCGTGGTCGCCAATTCGTTCATAGTCACCTATTGAATGAAGCAAACGCGCAACCGAGTGAGAATCGCTTTTTGAAAGATTATTACTGCTTATTCTTACTAAATATGTGCCAAGTCGGTCTTCGTATTTATCGGTAAGATTTTCTAAATCAACCAAATTTTTTGCTGTGGCTTCATCGTATTTTTCAAACAGTTTAATCGAATCTGCAATAGATTGCTTCGCATATTCAGCCATTTCGTTAGCCAAACGATGACATTCAGCAATGGCAAGTGGAGAATTGTTGAAGATACGCTCGTCCAAAAAGACGGTATGGGTTTCTTCTTGCCTTTCTTTAACAACCCAAATGCAGATTTTAATAAGCAATTTTTTAATCGGTAACAGTAAAATAGTGTTTATTGCGTTGAATAAAGTGTGAACGATTGCAACGCCAACCATTGCAATTTCAGCGTCTAAAATACTGACACCGAACGCACGCATTATATACATAATAATCATACATAAAACTGATCCGAAAACATTAACAGAAAAATGCATTACAACAACGCGTTTGGCGTTTTTGTTTGTGCCAATTGCAGAAATAAGTGCGGTTACGCAAGTACCGATATTGGCGCCGAGAACTAGGGGAATTGCCATTTCCCAGGTTATGCCGCCCGAAAGGGCAAGTGCTTGAACAATACCGATTGTAGCGGCGGAAGACTGAATAACGCCGGTGAAGGCAGTAGATACCAAAAGTGCAATAATTGGACTTTTAAGTGTGGATAAAAATGTATCGAACCCATTGAGTGTACGAACAGATGCCATTGAGTCACTCATAAAATCCATACCGCAAATTAGAATTGAAAAACCGATAAAGATATTACCGAGCTGTTTCTTTTTGTCATCTTTGGAAAACATTTGCATTACTATGCCGATACCTGCAAGTAAAGGGGCAAATGTGCTTGGGTTTAGAAGAGTTATAAAGAAATTACCTTCAAGACCGGCCAAGCTTAAAAGCCATGCCGTAAGTGTTGTGCCGACATTTGAACCCATTATCATACCAAAGGTGTTTGTAAAATCCATAATACCGGAGTTTACAAGACCGACAAGCATAACGGTAAATGCGGATGATGATTGAATTGCAATGGTGATACCGGCACCAAGGAAAAAGCCAAAAAAGTCATTTGCGGTAACTTTTTTCATGGTTTTTTCAAGCTTGCCGCCCGCCATTGTTTCAAGCCCATCAGACATTACATTCATACCGAAAAGGAAGAACACAAGTCCGCCAACCAGCATAACAATCATATTGAAAATGGTTTCCATATAGTATCTCCCTTAAAACTCAACGGCTGTTTCGATGTATGATTTAAGTTCAGAAATTGGAATACGCTTCTGTTCCATTGTGTCGCGGTCACGAACAGTAACACAGTTATCTTCCAATGATTCAAAGTCGTAGGTGATGCAAATCGGTGTGCCGATTTCATCTTCGCGGCGGTAACGCTTGCCGATAGAACCCGCATCATCAAAATCAACATTGAAATATTTAGAAAGTTGGCTGTAAACTTCACCCGCTTTGTCGGAAAGCTTTTTAGAAAGGGGAAGAACAGCTGCTTTATATGGTGCAAGAGCAGGGTGTAAGCGAAGAACGGTTCTTGTATCACCCTTTTCGTCGGTTTCTTCATCGTAAGCGTTGCAGAAGAAAGCGAGAAGCACGCGGTCGGCACCGAGTGATGGTTCAATAACATAAGGAATGTATTTTTCGTTGGTTTCGGGATCGAAATATTCCATACTTTCGCCCGAATGGTTAGCGTGCTGAGTTAAGTCGTAATCGGTACGGTCAGCAACGCCCCACAATTCACCCCAACCGAACGGGAATAAAAATTCAAAGTCGGTAGTTGCTTTTGAATAGAAGCAAAGTTCGTCCTTATCGTGGTCGCGAAGGCGGAGTGATTTTTCGTCCATACCTAAATTTAAGAGCCAGTCACGGCAGTAACCGCGCCAGAATTCAAACCATTCAAGGTCGGTACCGGGCTTGCAGAAGAATTCAAGTTCCATCTGTTCAAATTCGCGTGTGCGGAAGATGAAGTTACCGGGGGTGATTTCGTTGCGGAAGGATTTACCGATCTGTGCAACACCGAAAGGAACCTTCTTTCTGGTTGTACGGGCAATATTTTTGAAGTTAACAAAAATGCCTTGCGCAGTTTCAGGACGGAGATAAAGGGTAGAAGTGCTGTCTTCTGTTACGCCCTGGAAGGTTTTAAACATAAGGTTGAATTTGCGAATGTCGGTAAAATCGTGTGAGCCGCAGTCGGGACAACCGATTTTATGTTCTTTAATATATTCGCTCATTTCACTGTCGCTCATAGCGGCGGGATTATCCGAAAGACCGTTTTGTGCAACATAATCTTCAATCAATTTATCAGCACGGTGACGGGTTTTGCAGTTTTTACAGTCCATAAGTGGGTCAGAAAAACCGCCAAGGTGGCCTGAAGCAACCCAAGTTTCGGGGTTCATAATAATAGCGCTGTCAAGACCAACATTATAAGGGCATTCCTGAACGAATTTTTTCCACCAAGCCTTTTTGATGTTGTTTTTAAGTTCTACACCCAAGGGGCCGTAGTCCCAAGAGTTTGCCAAACCGCCGTAAATTTCACTGCCGGGGTAAATAAAGCCGCGGCCTTTGGCTAAACCAACGACAGTTTCCATATTTTTCATTGAATTTTCCATTTTTTTATCCTCCGATAAAGCCAAATTTCTACAAATACTATATTATCTAAAAAAGGTAAAAAAGTCAATACTTGACATATTTAAATATATAGTTTATACTTTATAAATAGAAGTTTATTAGAAGGAGTAAGTTATGGCTGAAAATTTTATTTCTTATAAAGAAAAACCGCTTGTAAGATGCAAGAACGAAATTTATTATGGTGATATGGCAGAAGCCTTTGTAGTAAAGTTTACAATTGTATCGGAAGATGCAAATGGTGACCCCGATAAAATCAAGGTTCAGCTTTTAAAAAGCGATACATCTTTAAGTGATAAGGACCGCATTGTAAAGGAAACCACAAAGGGCTCAATGTTTGAAGCACTTGATTTTGGTTTCGTATGGCTTGAACGCGCATTAAAATCTTAATTAAAAAAATTAAACCCGACCGTCAGGTCGGGTTTTTATTATCTTTCTGCGGTTTTTTTGTTTTGGTCAATACCTTCGGTGCTTTCCTTCATAAACAAAATTTTAAAGGTTAAAATCAGAAGTTTAATGTCTAACCAAATTGAATAACTTTCGATATAAATTAAATCCATCTTAAGCTTGTCTGCAGGGGTGGTGTTGTATTTTCCGTAAATTTGTGCATATCCCGTAAGGCCCGCTTTTGCTTTAAGCCGATATGCAAATTCTGGTAAGGTTTCATAATATTGTTCGGCAATTTCGGGGCGTTCGGGTCGCGGACCCACAAGTGACATATCACCCTTTAAAACATTAAGAAGCTGGGGGAGTTCATCAATTCTGCAAGCTCGGATAATTTTGCCTATTGGGGTTATGCGACTATCAGATTTTGATGCTAAAACTGCACCGCTTTTACCTTCGGCATTTTCAATCATACTGCGGAATTTATAAACATAAAAGCGCTTGCCTTTATATGTCAGGCGTTCTTGCTTATATAAAACACTTCCGCCGTCATATAGTTTAATGGCAAGGGCAGTAATAAGCATAAAAGGGGACGCTACAATAAGCATAAGTCCCGAAACGATAATGTCTATAATGCGTTTAATAAAGCGTTGTTCGGGTGTTAGACCGCGGTTACGGCTCATAATAACCAGTGTGTCACCAATTTGAATTTGGTCACTTTGGCTCATTAAAATATCGGTTACCGATGGTAATAAATAGGTGCGCTTTTGTTTAGAATAACAGTATGAATAAATCTTGTTTTCAAGATTTTTATCAATATCGCAAATCAGTACGCCTTCATATTTATCGATAAGCTTTTTAATGTTTTCAAAACTTTCGGTGTTTATATTTACACCACGCATAATTTTAAAGCGTTGGTGAATCAAATTCATTCTGGTTATAAGGCGGAAGCCCGATTGGTCATCACCGAAAATTGCCAAAAGTTCTTTTGGTGGATATAATTTGAAATAAACCGTGTTGGCACAAATTGCGCCGATAAGCCCTACGATCATTTCAATAAGCATACTTATGATTAAGTATATTGGGTTCAGCATTTCGCGAGCGATAAGGCTAAGTTCAAGATACATTATAAAATTGGTAATAAGTATTGAAAGAGAAAAACTGTAAACAATTTCAGACAAACGGTAAATGCCAATTTTAAAGGCACTGAAAAGCGAACCAAACAAAATAAGCATAAAAACAAAAGAGAAAATAAGCAAATAGTTACCGTTTTTGCTGAAAATGGAAATGGTGTAGTTTGAAATCCAAGTTTCCATAAATATAAAGGTAATGGCACAAATCATTAATGTTTTAATTGAAAGCATTACCGTTTTTCTGAATTTAGTAAATAATTTAAGCATAAATTATACCATAAAGTCCTTATTTTTTAATTTTAAGTTTTTCAAAAAAGTTATATTTATTAATAGCCATATAAAATGGAATACCGAAAACATAACATACAATAAGTTGCCCAATGCCAACTTCTAATGCCGAAATCAAAAATCCCCATAAAAATGGTGTGTCAGGTAAAAAGAAAATTGCAATTTCGAAGCCGATAATAATAGCATTAACAATAACAGGCGGAAACATAGCCAAAAGCGGTATGCCTTTGAATTTTATATCCTTAAAGCAATATGTTAAAAATGCGGCAGCAAGTGTTGCAAGGGTGCCGAAAACCATATCTATTGCATTAAATGAACCGATATTTGAAATAAAGCAACCGATTGTAAGACCGGGAATAGCTGCGGGAGTGAAAATAGGAAGAATTGTTAATACTTCAGAAATACGAAGTTGAATAGGACCGTAAGCAAGACCAAATGTATTGCTTAAAAAGGTAAGCCCGGCATAAGCAGCTGCAATAAGCGCCGCGGTGATTATATAATTTAAACGATTTCTTTTCGCCATTATTTCTACCTACTTTTACAATGATATACATATTATATACCGATTTTCCAATTTTTTCAACAAAGAATAATTAAAAATAAACTACAATTGATTATTTAAATGTTGTGTGTTATAATTTTTTATAATACTATGGTTTTGGCGGTGATTTTTTGAATATTCTTCATATGAAATATGCTATTGAAGTAGCTAAAACAGGCTCGCTTGGTAAGGCAAGTGAAAAGCTACTTATTGCTGTTCCTAATATAAGCCGTTCAATTAAAGAGTTAGAGACCGATATTGGTATAACAATCTTTGAGCGAACCGCAAAGGGAATGACACTCACCCCCGATGGTGAAGAGTTTATAAGTATGGCGCAAAATATTGTTTCGCAGCTTGAACAGGCAGAGCGTTTTTACAAAGATGGTGCGCCTAAAAAGCAAAAATTCTCAATATCGGTGCCAAGGGCGTGTTATATTTCAGAAGCGTTTGCTGAATTTACAAAATCACTTACAGAAGATTCGGCAGAAATTTTTTACAAAGAAACCAATTCACAGCGAACCATAAGTTATATGCTAAACCATGATTATAAGCTTGGTATTATCCGTTATGCCGAAAATTATGATATGTATTTTAAGACTATGCTTGAAGAAAAAGGTTTTGAATGCGAGTTAGTGACCGAGTTTAATTATTCGCTTTTAATGAGTAGGGAAAACCCATTGGCAAATAAGGAAAAAATCACCTTTAACGATTTAAGCAAGTATATAGAAATTGCACATGCCGACCCTTATGTACCATCGATGCCGCAATCAAAGGTGTTTAAAGAAGAATTGCCAGATACTATAAGCAGAAGAATATTTATTTTTGAACGAGCAAGTCAGTTTGAATTGCTTTCCAAAAACAAACAGACCTTTATGTGGGTGTCTTCGGCATCTGAACATCAACTTTCGCATTATAATTTGGTAAAGCGTGAATGTCCCGAAAATCAAAAACTTTATAAAGATGTTTTGATTTATAAAAAAGGGTATAAATTAACTAAACTTGACCGCCAATTTATTAAGGAACTTAACACATCGAAAAAATGGCATTTTAAATGATTGGACAGGACTTATCAATTTTGATAAGTCCTGTTATAACTTTTAAGAATTCACAGGAATAAAAAACATTGTTAAAATAATAACAATTTCGAAATCTTTAGGAGAGAGAACAATGGAAAATCATAACTATTTAGTTGTTGACAGTGTGGAAATGCTTGAAAAAGCAATTGCTCGCACAAGAAAAGCTCAAAAGGAATTTGCAACCTTTTCTCAAGAGCAGGTTGATAAAATCTTTTTGGCCGCTGCTTCTGCCGCAAACAAAGCCAGAATTCCCCTTGCCAAAATGGCAGTAGATGAAACAGGTATGGGCGTTGTGGAAGATAAGGTTATCAAAAACAACTATGCTTCAGAATATATCTATAATGCTTATAAGGATACCAAAACCTGCGGTGTTATTGAAGAAGATAAAGCGTATGGCATAAAAAAGATTGCTGAGCCAATTGGTGTTATCGCGGCGGTTATCCCCACCACTAACCCCACTTCGACCGCAATTTTTAAATGCTTACTTGCCCTTAAAACCCGCAATGCTATCATTATTTCACCCCATCCCCGTGCAAAGAACAGCACCATCGCCGCTGCAAAATTAGTTCTTGAAGCTGCAGTTAAGGCTGGTGCTCCCGAAGGTATTATTGATTGGATAGATGTGCCTTCACTTGAAATGACTAACACAGTTATGAAGGAAGCAGATATTATCCTTGCAACAGGTGGTCCTGGTATGGTTAAGGCTGCTTATTCAAGTGGTAAGCCTGCATTGGGCGTTGGTGCAGGTAATACCCCTGCAATTATTGATGATAGTGCAGATATTTTGCTTTCAGTTAACTCGATTATCCATTCAAAGACCTTTGATAATGGTATGATTTGCGCTTCTGAACAGTCGGTTATCGTGCTTGAAAGCATTTATGATGCTGTCAAGAAAGAATTTGCTACTCGTGGTTGCTATTTCTTAAATCCTGAAGAAACCGAAAAGGTTCGCAAGACAATTATCATTAACGGCGCACTCAATGCTAAAATCGTTGGTCAAACCGCATTTAAAATTGCCGAGCTTTCGGGTGTTAAGGTTCCCGAAAAGACTAAAATTCTTATTGGTGAAGTTGAAAGTGTTGAGCTTTCTGAAGAATTTGCTCACGAAAAGCTTTCGCCTGTACTTGCTATGTATAAGGCAAAGGATTTTGACGATGCGCTCGATAAAGCAGAACGCTTGGTTGAAGACGGTGGCTTTGGTCATACATCTTCAGTTTATCTTAACGAAGTTACCGAAGGCGAAAAGCTTAATGCTTTCGCCGCTCGTATGAAGACCTGTCGTATTCTTGTTAACACACCTTCTTCACACGGTGGTATCGGTGACCTTTACAACTTTAAGCTTGCTCCGTCTTTGACACTTGGTTGCGGTTCTTGGGGCGGTAACTCGGTATCGGACAATGTTGGTGTTAAACATCTTTTGAATATTAAAACTGTTGCAGAAAGAAGGGAAAATATGCTTTGGTTCCGCGCACCTGAAAAGGTTTATATCAAGAAAGGCTGCTTGCCCGTTGCTTTGGACGAACTTAAAACTGTTCGTGGTGCTAAAAAGGCATTTATCGTAACCGATACCTTCCTTTATGAAAACGGTTATACCAAACCCATTACAGATAAGCTCGATGAAATGGGTATTGTTCACACAACCTTCTTTGATGTTCAGCCAGACCCCACACTTAAAAATGCAACTGAAGGTGCAAAGCAGATGGCTGCTTTCAAACCCGATACTATTATTGCTCTCGGTGGCGGTTCTGCTATGGATGCAGCTAAGATTATGTGGGTGCTTTATGAACATCCCGAAGCAGACTTTATGGATATGGCAATGCGCTTTATCGATATTCGTAAGCGTGTTTATACCTTCCCCAAGATGGGTGAAAAGGCATATTTTATCGCCGTTCCTACTTCGGCAGGTACAGGTTCTGAAGTAACACCTTTTGCAGTTATTACTGATGAAAAAACAGGTGTTAAATATCCCTTGGCTGACTATGAGCTTCTTCCTAATATGGCAATTAGAGATACCGATTTCCATATGTCTGCACCTAAGGGCTTAACCGCTGCTTCAGGTATTGACGCGGTTACCCACGCAGTTGAAGCTTATGCGGCAATGCTTGCTACCGATTATACTGACGGTCTTGCTTTACAGGCACTTAAAAACATCTTTAAATATTTACCACGCGCTTACGACAACGGTCAAACCGATATTGAAGCCCGTGAAAAGATGGCGAATGCCGCAACAATGGCAGGTATGGCGTTTGCTAATGCTTTCCTTGGTGTATGCCACTCTATGGCGCACAAACTCGGTGCTTTTCATCATTTACCACATGGTGTTGCAAACGCACTTATGATTGAAGAAGTTATTCGCTTTAACGCATCTGAAACACCTGTTAAAATGGGAACCTTCTCACAATATGACCATCCCCATACACTTGCTAGATATGCTGAAATTGCCGATTATCTTGGTCTTGGTGGTAAGACCGATGAAGAAAAACTTGAAAATCTTATTAAGGCAATCAACGCCCTTAAAGCAAAGGTTGGTATTAAGGAAAATATTAAAGATTATGGCATTGACGAAAAGGCATTTCTTGATAATCTTGATGAAATGGTCGAACAGGCATTTGATGACCAGTGCACAGGCGCTAACCCCCGTTACCCCTTAATGAGCGAAATAAAGCAGATGTATCTTAACGCTTATTACGGCGAACATAAGGACATTTAAGGAGTGAATTTTATGGAAATTATTGCAAAAAGCGTTGGCAAAACCATTTATAAAGACGGCGACAAGCGTATAAAGGTTTTTGATGAAAATTATTCAAAATCGGGCATTCTTAATGAAGCGCTTAACCAAGCGCGAATTGAAGAAACCGCACTTAATATCCCTAAAATTTTAGAAGTTAAGATGATTGACGGCAAATGGGCACTTGTAATGGAAAATGTACAGGGCGAAACCTTAGCCGAAAAAATGGAAAAAGACCCAGAAAACTTTGATAAATATCTTGAACAGTTTGTTGATGTTCAAATGCTTATTCATTCGCAAAAATCCACTTTGCTTACAAAGCTTAAGGACAAAATGAATCGCAAAATCGACGAAACCGATTTGGATGCCACCACCCGTTATGAATTGCATACCCGTTTAGCAGGTATGCCAAAGCACAATAAAGTTTGTCATGGCGACCTTTATCCTTCAAATGTGATAATTACCCCTGATGATAAGGTTTATATTGTTGACTGGGCGCACGCAACACAGGGTAACGCTTCTGCCGATGTGGCAAGAACTTATTTGCTTTTCTGCCTTAACGGTAAAGAAGATGTTGCTAAAAAGTATATGGAAATTTTCTGCAAAAAGAGTGATACTGCCCGTCAGTACATTCAAAAATGGCTTCCTATCGTTGCGGCATCGCAATCGGTAAAGGGCAAACCCGAAGAACGCGAATTTTTGCTTTCTTGGGTTGATGTTGTAGATTATGAATAACCCCTAAAATTAAAAGGCGGTAGAATCAAAAGATTCTGCCGCTTTTAATATATAGTTTCAAATTATAGTTTATTGGGCTTACGCCCAAAAGAATAAATAAGAAAGAAGAAATAAAAAATAAGAAAAAATGTGTGCCTACGGCACGAATATATATCAGTCGGCAAAGCCGACACCGATTTTATTCTTTATTCTTTCTTATTTATTATTTAATCGCGTAAGCGATAAACCCAAATTTATCTAGGCGTTTATTAAAATAAAAAAGAAAAAAGAAGTCATACCTAAAGGTACAACTTCTTTTGTGGAGCGGGTGATGGGAATCGAACCCACACAACCAGCTTGGAAGGCTGGGATTCTAGCCGTTGAACTACACCCGCATTAATGCAAAAATTAGAATACCACAAAACGAATGAATAGTCAAGCGTTTTGTGGTATTTTTTATAAAAATTAAATCATTTCAATTAGAGTTTTAAGTGCGGGTTCGAATTTTGCACCATACCAATGGTTTTCTTCATCTGCTGTCTGGCGAATACATTCAACGGTGTAATCAGCGGCAATTTTTGCTGCATCATAAGCCGATTTACCGCGAACTAATGCGCCTGTGAAGGCAGATGCATAAATATCACCCGTGCCGTGGCAACTGTTAGGCAAAAATTCGTGTTCGTAATATTTATATTCGCCGTTTTCAAAAACAACGATACCGGTGTAACCTGTACGGTATGAAACACCTGTAAGTATGACATTTTTTGAACCCAAAGCAATAAGCTTTTCAACAATGCCATCAATATATGCACGGTCATATTCAGTTTTATATTCAGTATCGGTTAAGAAGCACGCTTCTGTAATGTTTGGAACAACATAGTCTGCATAAGCGCAAAGACCTTTCATTGCTTCAACATATTCTTGGTCGAAAAGGGGATAAAGCTTACCGCCGTCAGCCATAGCAGGGTCAATAATTGCTTTAGCATCTTCCTTGTTATGGTTTTTGATAATATCAATAACATAACCAATTTGTTTTGTACTGCCAAGATAACCTGTGTAAATGCCATCAAATTTAATATTTTCTTTTTGCCAATGCGCGCAGATTCCGGGCATATCATCGGTTAAATCGCGGAATGTGAAACCGCTGAAACCTGCAGTATGTGTTGATAAAACTGCCGAAGGTAAAATGCAGGTTTCAACACCGCAAGCTGAAATGATTGGTAAAGCAACGGTAAGTGAACATTGACCAACGCAAGAAATGTCTTGTATTGTTAAAATTCTAGGATATGACATTTAAATTGTCCCCTTTTCATTAATGGATTAAATTTTTTATGGGGAAATTATATCATATATTTTTTTGATATGCAATATTTTTGTTGCAATTTGTGTGATTAGGTGTTATAATATGAACATAGCATCTTTCCGTGTTTCTGTATCAAACACGGCGAGATGCTTTTTTTGTCTTATTTTGTTTTTTGACTCCCCTTTAAATATAGAAAAATGTCGTCTGCACAAGTAGTGCCGACGACATTTTTCGTTTTAGGATATTTTTTATTTCATATCTGAAATGATACCATATATGCCCGTTGTGGTAGAAGTTCCTGCATAATAGGCGCAAATGTGATTGCCTTTATATAATACGGTTTTAACGTTGCCGGTGTCAACACCGCTTGCCGATTCCGAGGTGATAACTTCGGGCTTACTCCAGTTAAGCGGATTATCCCACACGTCTTCAACATTAACAATTCGTTGTCTTAAATCGCCAAAATCTCTTGCAAAATAATATAAGCAAATTTCACCGGTTTCACGGTTGAAAATAACACTTGGTGAGCTGCCATAAGCATCAAAAATGTTGGTGTATTTCTTTGCCCAGGTTTTGCCATTGTCGGATGATTCTATTTGGAACATTGCAACGCTGGCATCAGCAGCATCTTTTCTACCTAAAACGATAATCTTATCGTCGCTGATAAAAGCACATTCAAGCTCAGCAGGGCAATTGGCTTTGTAGATATCTTTTTCAACTTCAACTTGTTCCCAGGTTAAGCCGTTGTCCGCGCTTTTCACATAACCCCACGAACGAAAATCGCCATAAGTGTTGTAAAAAGCCCAAAGTTCGTTGTTTGGTGTGCGAACAATATTACCAATATGTCCGCCTTTAACATTTATATCAGGTTTAGAAACAAGGGTAATGTTGTCGCCGTCTATTTTAAACAATTCAAAGGTAGTGGTTGCTACGGCGGGAGAGCCGCTTCTATACCATAAAAGCATATTGCCGTCGTTATCATAGCCCACACCGGTAATGCCTTTAACACCTGTTTTGTCTTTGAAAATTTCAACTCCGTCAGACCAATTAACGCCGTCTGAAGAAGATTTCATATAAAGGCCGGATTTGGTAGCAACATGTTGGTCGGCTACCGTGTAAATACAAACCAATTTATCGTCAGATAAACCGATATAAGGCCAGGCGGAATACATATGCGGATTAACAATAGTAACTTTATTTGTCTTATTCATATTTTCACCCTTTGTATTTGTTTCTTTTTTGTTTTTGCCACCACAAGCTGTTAAAAGCATAGCAGTCGCAAGGATTAAAGCTAACATTTTAATAAAGTTTTTCATTAATAATCCCCCTTAAATTGCAGTATATCACTCCTTGATAAATGGCGCAATATGATTTTTTTGTCTTATTTTGTTTTTTGACTCCCCTTTAAATATAGAAAAACACCGTTCACATTTTGTGAACGGTGTTTTTCGTTTTGCTTGTAAATATCTAGTTAAAACATCGGCAAGAAAGGTTATTTGGAGTTCAAAAAAACTGTGTTTTTGTATTTTCCTTTTAACGTATCCGATACGCTTTTGTCGCTGATAAAATAATCTATTTCATCTAGTGTTGCGCATACAAATTTACCTTCAGCATCAAATTTATCACTTGCACATAGGTAAACAAGTTTTTTTGAATATTTTTTATATGCTTCAACAATTTGTTTGCCTTGTTCGTTGATTGATAAAATTTCACCATTAAGTTTAAAAGCAAGGGTTGAAAAAAACGCAATATCGATATTGAAATTTTTTAAAATGTCAAGTGCAAATGGGCCACCTAAAATGCCGGGACTTTCAATAACTTTACCGCCTGTGCAAAATGTTGTAATTCCGTGCTCATTTAAAAAATCTGCCAAAAGCATATTTCGGGTAATTACGGTTATATTCTTTTTTTCTGTTAAAAAATTACCGATATATTGAGTTGTTGAAGCACCGTCAATAAATACAACGTCATTATCTTTAACTAAATCCGCTGCTTTTCTTGCCATAGCATGTTTGGCAAGTTTCATATTGTGTTGACGAAACCTAAAGGGTGAAATATTTGCGTTTCCTAAGGTTACACCGCCATAACTTCTTACCACAAGCCCTTGTTTTTCAAGCAGGGTTAAATCGCGGCGGATACTGGCAGGGCTATATCTTATTTCATTCACAAGATAATCAACTGTTACGTAGTGATTTTTATTTAAAATCCTTAAAATTTCATCCATTCTTTCTTGCTGATACATTATTTATCCCACCTTGATTATTGTTGATTATTTTTAAATATTTTCGCAAATATTGATTTTTCTTGACTATTGTATTATACTTTGTTTCGAAAAAACTGTCAAGGATTTGATAAAATGAAAACTCCGGAAAAATTATATGAAGGTAATATGCGCAAAAAATATATTTTGTTTGCTATACCGCTTATTTTATCAGCGTTACTTTCGCAATCATATAATTTTATAAATTCTATGATGATAGGCGAGTTTGTAGGTTCACACGCCTTTGCGGCAACCGCTGTTACCGACCAATTGATTGAATTTATAAATTCAATTTTCTTTGGGTATTTAACGGGTGTAGGTATTTATGTTTCGGTGCTTTTCGGCAAAAGTCAATACGAAAAAATGGTTAATGTAATCAAGATGAATTTTTTGCTTTCTACGGCTTTAGCTTTAATTATCGCACTTGTAGCAAATATATTTTGCCATCAAATTTTCGATATTTTAAACGTTAATGACGAGGTGTATAAAAATGCCGAAGCATATTTTAGAATATATATATCAGGTCTTGTGTTTTTCCAATTCAATTGGGGATTTATATATATTTCAAACGGTATGGGTATAACTAAGATGCCGCTTTTTGCATCGATTGTAACCGGTGTTTTTAACGTTTCTTTTAACTATTTATTTTTGGCTGTCTTGGATAAAGGCATTGCTTACAGTGCACTTTCAACTGTTATTTCAACCGCTATCGTAACACTTTTTTATTTTATAGTATATATCAGATTGTTTAAAAATTTGAACGTTACGGCAAAGGGTATAAAATTTGATGCTTTAGAATTAAAGAAATCGTTTAGTTACGGTGCCCCTTCAATGATGCAACAAATGGCGATGACCAGTTGCACGGCAATCGTGTCGCCGCTTACGAATACTTGCTCTACTGCGGCGCTTTCAGGTTATTCAATAGCAAATAAAGCACGTACTCTTATTGCTACAATTTACCAAAACTCAAGTAAGGCGAACACAACTTTTATTGCACAGGCGATGGGTGCTAAAAAAATTGATAAAATTAAAGATGGAATTAAAATTGGCATAACACAAGGGTTATTATTTTTCGGCGTAACGCTTGGTTTGTTTATGATTTTTGCGCGTCAATTTACCGGATTGTTTTTAGACCCGGTAAAAGATGCCGAAAGTTTTAGAGTAAGTGTTACAATTATAAGATGTTTATTTCCGTTTATCTTCTTTAACGTTTTCAATAATCTTTTTCACGGTATTTTCAGAGCGGTTGGTTCGGGTACGCTTATGTTTATTTCTACCTGCATTTATGCAGTCGCCTTTGTTGCTTATGCGTTTATTTTGTTTGCGGTTTTACCGGAAAACTTAAAAATATATGGGGTACATATAGCACTTGCGGGTGCATACATAACCGAGGTTATTTTTGCAACCATAATATTTGTTACAGGCAAATGGAAAACACCTGAATATATAGAGTTGGAAACACAAAATAATCCATAAAATTAAAAAGACTTGCTGCAGCAAGTCTTTTTTGTGTTTTAACAATTTCAAGCAGATATTAGTTATTCGACGACAAATCCTGCCGACAATAATCGACAGGATTTTCGTTTTGGCCCGCCTGAAGGGATTCGAACCCCCGTTCTTCAGAATCGGAATCTGCTGCGTTATCCAGCTGCGCCACAGGCGGAAATATTACAAAGGGCGTTTTGCAAAGTCAAAACGCCCTTTTATTTTATTATTTTTCAAAACCCTTGGGGTTATTTGACTGCCAGCGCCATGTATCTTCACACATTTCTACAATGCCGCGAGTGGCTTCCCAACCGAGAACATTTTTTGCCTTGTCAGCATTTGCGTAAACTTCGTCAGGGTCACCGGGGCGACGGGGGTCAATAACATAGGGAACATCAATGTTATTTGCCTTAACGAAAGCATCGCGAAGTTGTAAAACGCTTGTGCCGTTGCCTGTACCAAGGTTGAATGCTTCACAGCCCTTGTTCTGAAGTGCCCAATCAACTGCCTTAACATGGCCGTTTGCAAGGTCAACAACGTGAATATAGTCACGAACGCCTGTACCGTCAACGGTTTTATAATCGTCACCGAAAACATGGAGCTTTTCGAGCTTACCAACTGCAACCTGCGAAATGTAAGGCATCAAGTTGTTGGGAATACCCTTGGGGTCTTCACCGATAAGACCAGACTTATGTGCACCGATGGGGTTGAAGTAACGGAGAAGTGCGATGCACCAATCTTTATCGGCAACATAAAGGTCACGAAGTATTTCTTCAATAAACAACTTTGTTCTGCCGTAGGGGTTGATAGCACCTAAAGGCATACCTTCTACTAAAGGCATTTCGGTTGCAACACCATAAACGGTGGCGGAAGATGAGAAAACAATCTTCTTAACATTAAATTCGTTCATAACTTCAAGCAAAACAAGGGTGCTTATAAGGTTGTTATCATAGTACATAATAGGTTCGCGAACAGATTCGCCAACTGCCTTAAGACCTGCAAAGTGGATAACCGCTTCGATTTCGTTTTCCTTGAAAATTTGACGAAGAGCTTCCTTATTGCGAAGGTCTTCTTCATAGAATTTAACTGCCTTGCCTGTAATGCTTTCAACGCGAACGAGAGATTCTTTGCTAGAGTTATCAAGATTGTCAACAACAACAACTTCATAACCTGCGTTTTGCATTTCAATACAGGTATGACTTCCGATATAGCCGGCACCGCCGGTAACGAGAATTGCCATTTATTATTCCCCCAAAATTATTTTCTATTAGTATTTTATAATATATATATCATTTTGTCAAGAAATGGACAATGTAATTTATGATTAAATTTAGGATTATATGATTTTTTCTTGATAAAATGCTTTTATTATGATAATATAATAAATTGTGAATAAATATGAGGAGAAATTTTTGTGACTGAATTACAACGCGAAATCGGCAGACGCCGAACATTTGCCATAATTTCCCACCCTGACGCAGGTAAAACTACATTAACTGAAAAATTCCTTTTATACGGCGGTGCTATTCAGACCGCTGGTTCGGTAAAAGGTAAAGCTACCGATAAGCACGCAGTAAGTGACTGGATGGAGCTTGAAAAACAACGCGGTATTTCAATTACTTCGTCGGTTATGCAGTTCGAATACGACGGATATTGTATAAACATTCTTGACACCCCCGGTCACCAAGACTTTTCGGAGGATACTTATCGCACCCTTATGGCGGCCGACAGCGTTGTAATGGTTATCGACGCGGCAAAGGGTATAGAAGCCCAAACACGCAAGCTCTTTAAGGTTTGTGCCCGCAGACATATTCCGATTTTTACTTTTATTAATAAGCTTGACCGTGAAGCACGCGACCCGTTTGAGCTTCTTGACGAGCTTGAAAAGGAATTTGGCATTGGTACTTACCCTGTAAACTGGCCTATCGGCTGCGGTGTTGATTTTAAGGGCGTATTCGACCGCGATAAGCGTGAGATTTTATCATTTGCTGATATGCAGCACCAAGGTATGAACAAGATTAAGCCCACCCCTTGCGATATTACTGATATAGAAAAGCTAGATGAACTTATCGGCCCTTATCAGCGTACAGAGCTTGTTGACCAAATTGAACTTTTAGACGGCGCAAGTTTTGAGTTTGATTTAGAAAAGGTGCGTTGTGGTGAATTAAGCCCCGTTTTCTTTGGTTCAGCTTTAATGAACTTTGGTATTGAAGTATTTCTTGAAAACTTCCTTAAAATGACAACATCACCGCTTCCCAGAATGTCTGGCGACACCGAAGTTTCACCCTTTGATGAAGAATTTTCGGCATTTGCTTTTAAAATTCAGGCAAATATGAATAAAAACCACCGTGACCGCATTACATTCTTCCGTATATGCTCGGGTAAATTTGAGCGCGGCGCTGATTACTTCCATGTTCAGGCGGGTAAGCCCGTTCGCCTTTCACAGCCGCAGCAAATGATGGCGGAAGAAAGACAAATTATTAACGAAGCGTATGCAGGCGATATTATCGGCGTGTTTGACCCCGGTATTTATTCTATAGGCGATACTGTTTGTTCGGCAAAGAAAAAGGTGCAGTTTGAAGGTATTCCGACCTTTGCTCCCGAACATTTCACTTTGATTGAACAAAAGGACAGCTTAAAGCGTAAGCAGTTTGTAAAGAGTGTTGAACAAATTGCGCAGGAAGGTGCTATTCAAATCTTCCACGAACCAAACAGTGGTATGGAACGCGTTATCGTAGGTGTTGTTGGTGTGCTTCAGTTTGAAGTACTTGAATACCGACTAAAAAATGAATATAATGTTGATGTTATAAGAAACGATTTGCCTTATTCTTACATTCGTTGGATAAAAAACAAGGGTATTGATGTTAAAAAGTTAAACCTTACATCTGATACCAAGTGGGTGCAAGACTTTAAAGGTAATAACATTCTTATCTTTACGAGCGAATGGAACATTAACTGGGCGCTTGAAAAGAATGAAGGTCTTATTTTAGAAGATTTCAGTAAGGATTAATTAGTAAATAATTTTATATTGCAACATTTTTAAATGTGGTGTAAAATTAAACCGCAAGGGGTACCTTGCGGTTTTTGTTTTTAACGGGAGGTTGAATTATGGATACCAATAAAAATGTTTCTACCATTGGCGGTGTTGAAGTCGAGTGGCACGATGTCCGCAAAGAGCCATTTATGCTTCACGGCTTTTACGAGCCGATAACTGAGCCGTATTTTCGCCGCGCACCTGATGATGTTGCGTTTGCGGCGAGTGAAGGTATAGGCAAATCGGCAAAACAGTCGACAGGCGGTCGCGTTCGTTTTTCGACCGATTCGGAATATATTGCTATTCGTGCAAAGTTCTTGGATGTTGGTCGTGCACCGCATTTAACCTTGCTTAATTCGGCGGGCTTTGATTTATATATCGACGGTGAATTTGGCAGTCGCTTTGTTAAAGAGTTTTTAATGTCTTACGATATGAAGGACCATTGTGACCAAATTCTTCACCTTGAAAGTAATGAAATGCGGTCTTTAACTATAAATTTCCCAATTTATTCAATAGTTGAAAGCTTACAGATTGGTGTTGTGCCGGGCTCAAAAATCTGTGCGCCCCGTCCGTATCGTGATTTAAAGCCGGTTATTTTCTACGGCTCGTCTATTGTTCACGGCAGTGCGGCAACACGCCCCGGTCTTACATATCCTGCAATGATTTCAAGGGATATGAATCTTGATTTCAGAAACTTTGGCTTTGCTGCACTTTGCAAGGGTGAAAAGCCTTTTGTTGAGTGGATGGCAACCCTTCCGATGAGCGTTTTCGTGTGCGATTACGACCATAACGCGCCCGACCCCGCATATTTAGAAGAAACCCATTATAGGGTTTATGAAATTATACGCAAAAAGAACCCTGATGTGCCTTTTATTATGGCAACTCGCATAAATTATTGGACACTTCCGCACGAACAGGAAGAAATTTTACAGCGTCGCGATATTATAATGCAATCTTATCTTAAAGCGCGTGCGACAGGGGACAAGAATGTTTATTTTGTTGACGGTTTGAGCTTTCATACCGCACCACATCAGTATGATATGACTACCGATGCAGTTCACCCCAATGACGCGGGCTTTATTAGAATGGCTGATACAATGGGTACAATTATTCGCCATGCATTAGAAAAGTGCAAGCTTGTTAAATAAATGAATAAAATAATTCCCCGTAACGGTGCTTCGTTACGGGGAATTTTACTAATTATGGCTTTTATACTGTTTTGGTGAAACACCGTATTTTTGCTTGAATGCCGAACTGAAGTAAGCTGGGGAAGAAAAACCTGTTAAATTACTTATTTCGGTTACGGTTAGTTTTTCTTCAAGCAGTAAATCTGCCGCGTGCTGCATACGGATATTGTTGCGGTATTCAATAGGGGTTGCGCCGACGATTTTTTCAAAGTTTCTTAAAAAGTGGTATTTGCTCATAGAACACATATCGGCATAATCCTTTAAAGAATAATTTTTGTTATATTCTTTATTCATATTGTGTACGGCACGGCTTATGCGCTCAAGGTTTTCTTTATCGGGGTGGGTGTCACATAATACAGCGCGTTCTAGGGTTGTTAAAATGCTTAAGAATTTATAAATACAAAGCTTTTCGTAAAAGGGTTTCTTTTGTAGAGTTTCTTCGATAATATCTTCGAATAATTCGCACACCTGTCGGTTAAGGGGAGCTTCATATATTGTTGAGGTTTTGAAAGATAAGCCGTCGCATCTGAAATGGATGTAGTAAAATTCGGCGGTTTTGTTGCCAATGTATATATGGTGTTGCTTTTCGTAGGGGGCAAAAACGATAAACGAACCTGACTTTGCGATTGTCGGCGTTGAAAGATAAAATGTTTCACTTTCGTTTACGACATAAAATAAAAGCCAGTCATCGCGTCCGCTCGGGCGGTTAATTTCTCGACCGTTTTTCGCAAAAATATGCCCACTACTTACAAGAGTTATATTGTTTAGGTTTTCTTTTTGTTCGGCATAAGCGTTGAAAATCATACTGTCACCGCAATATTTCTAAAGTTTTTCACAATTTTTCCTATTGTTTTTAAAATATTATAGCACTAAAATGAAAATATGTAAAGACAAAAGGAGAAGTATTATGCCAATTCGTGAAGAAACATTTCGTATAGGATGCGGTAGATATTTGCAAAAAGCAGGACTTTTGAAAAAAGTCGGGGAAGAGGTTTTGCATTTCGGCAAAACTCCCTTTATTATAGGTGGCAAAACCGCGTTAGAGATTACGCGTTTTGAAATTGAAGAAAGTATATCGCGTCAATGCAATAAATACATAATTAAGGAATATATCGGCTCTTGTAACGCTGAAAAAGCAGAGGAGTTTGCCAATTTTGCCGTAAAAAATGGCTTTGATGTCATAATTGGTGTTGGCGGCGGGGTTATGATGGATTTTGCAAAGCTTATTGCTTTTCATGCGAATTTGCCTGTTATAAATATTCCAACTCAAACTGCGACCTGTGCGGCGTATACGCCTTTAAGTGTTTGTTATACAACTGACGGGCGCACAGTGGGTACCAAGCATTTCCCCAAAGAGGTATCGGCTGTTATTGTTGATACCAAACTTCTAGCCAAACAACCCACAAGGTTATTGCTGGCGGGGGTGTTTGATGCTTTAGCAAAGTTTGTTGAAATAAAACAACGCTTTAACCCAAAGGCAGAATATCCGTTAGGGCTTGATTGGGCGTATATTATGGCTGAGCACTCCTTCAAAGAAATTTGCGAGCTTATTTCTATTTGCCTTGAAGATTTAAAGCAAGGAAAAATTACAGAAAAAACCGAAAGGTTGTTTTTTATCTTAATTGCTGTAACAGGTGTAATAAGCGGAATTGCGCGCGGTTCAAATCAAACTGCCCTTGCACACAAATTTTATGAAGGTACAAGGTCTATGTTTTTTGAAGAAAGTCAAAATTATCTTCATGGCGAAATTGTAGGCGTTGGTCTATTGCTTCAAAATTTTTTTAATAACGAAGCTGAAAATAATGAATTTTTGTTATCCTTGATGAAGGATTACAAAATGCCTTGCGGTATAAACGATATCGGTTTGACAGCAAGTGAAGAGGTTAAAAAAATGTATTTTGATAAGCTAAAGTCGGGCAGTGCCATTGACCAAAATAATCCCGATGAGCTTATCAAATTACAAGCAGGACTTAACTATTTGTGGGGGAATTAATATGCAAAAAATCATAGAACAAATTGAAAAAAATAAAATTGTTGTAATTGTACGCGGGGTGGCAAAGGAAAAGCTGATTCCGCTTGTTAGAGCAATGTATGACGGTGGTATTCGTTTGGTAGAGTGTACTTATGACGCGTCGGGTAAAATCAGTGACGAAGAAATAGCATCTAATATTAAAATGCTCTGCGATTATTTTAAGGATAAAATGATTATCGGTGCGGGTACGGTTTTAAGTGAAAAACAGGTTAAACTAACCGCCGAAGCGGGAGGCAAATTTATTATCTCGCCCGATACTAATTTAGAAATTATAGATTTTAGCAAAAAATGCGGGCTGGTTTCTATCCCAGGTGCGCTCACACCAAGTGAGGTTGCGGCGGCGGTCAGATACGGTGCTGATTTCATTAAGGTTTTTCCTATTGATTTGTTTGGCGCTAAATATATTAAAACCTTAAAAGCACCACTTTCTCACGCAAGATTACTTGCAGTAAACGGAATAACAGCGTATAATATGAATGAATATTTATCAGCAGGAGCCGTTGGTGTTGGTGTCGGCTCGGGTATTGTTAATAAAAAGATGATTGAAAATAACGATTTTGCGGGTATAACAAAGCTTGCGAAAGAGTATACAGAAAAGCTTTAAGCGGGTGGAATAATGAAATTAAATTTTGAACAAATTAAAGAAATTACTACGGGCGCTGTAAGGGTTTTAGAAAATGATAATAAAATAGAATTTCACCGTTTTACAGATGAACAGGAAATTTTATACGGTAAAATAAGCAACGAGCAAAACCGAAGTTTTAACGAAAGGTGTAAGGCGACTGCTGGTGTTCGTTTTTGGTTTAAAACTAACAGCGAAAAATTGAAAATGACATTTGATATTGAAAGAAGCACTTCACGGTTATACTTTTCATTTGATGTGTTTGAAAACGGGGAATTTATAGGCGCTATCGATAATTTTAATATTAATAGCTTGCCGCAAAATTATACTGAAATTGATTTGCCCTTGGGCGAGTTTTCAAAAGAGTTCAAGCTTTCAAGCGGCGAAAAAGAAATATGCGTTTATCTTCCGTGGTCGGTTTGCCCGACCCTTTTAGAGCTGAGTATAGACGACGGTGCCTATATTAAGGCGATAAAGCCCGGAAAGACCTTGCTTGCGTTTGGTGACTCGATAACACAGGGCTATGATGCATTGCGGTCTTCTAATCGTTATGTTGCCCGCCTTTGTGATAGATTAAAAGTTATGGAAATAAACAAGGGTATAGGCGGTGAGATTTTCTTTCCTAAATTGGCAGAAACTAAGGAAAATTTTATTCCCGATTATATAACGGTAGCTTACGGTACTAACGATTTCAGTAACCGCACCATGGAAGCTTTTAAGGAAAGTTGCAAGCAATTTTACGAGATATTAAGCCGAAATTATCCAACTTCAAAAATTTTTGCCATAACTCCTATTTGGCGCAAGGATTATATGGGCGATAGAGTATTTGGGGATTTCTTTAAGGTTGAAGAGTATATTAAAACTGTTTGTGAGAATCTTGAAAATGTTATTGTAATATCTGGCTTTGACCTTGTTCCAAAAGATGAAATGTATTATTCCGATTTACGGCTTCACCCAAATGATAAGGGATTTGAATTTTATAGCAAAAACCTTTATAATGAAATTAGTAAATATTTGTAAAGGATGTGTTGTATATGTTGTTGATAAAAAACGGTACTATTCATAACGCAATATCCCCACAACCTTTTTGGGCTGATATTTTAGTTGATAAAGGCAGAATTATAAAAATAGAAAAGAATATTGATGCTATTGCTGAAGAGATTTATGATGCTGAAGGATTGGATATTTACCCGGGATTTATTGATGTGCATACACATATTGGTATGTTTGGTTTTTCAGAACTTTCAAAGGATGATGTTGAAAAATATGATAAATGTACACCTAATCATCGTGGTATAGATATTATTAATCCCGATGAGCCAACCTTTAAAAGCTCGTTGGCGGCAGGCGTTACTTGTGTATGTGTTGGTCCAGGAAGTGTGGGTTGTATCGGTGGTACTCACCTTGCCATAAAAACCTATGGCGAGCGTGTTGATGATATGGTTGTGAAGGACCCTGTTGCTATGAAGGTGGCTTTCGGTGAAAATCCAAAACGCGCGTTAAAGGATAGCATAACATCACGCGCAACTATCGCGGCTACAATTCGCGATACGCTTATGAAAACAAGAGAATATAACGAACTCAAAAAATCGGCAAACGGTGATGTTTTTAAAATGCCGCGTTATGATGCAAAGCTTGAGGCTTTGATTCCCGTTATTGAAGGGAAAATTCCGCTAAAGGCGCATACGCAAAGGAAAGACGATACCTTTACTGCGATAAGAATTGCTAAAGAGTGTGGCGTTGACCTTACATTAGAGCATGTGGCTGATGGTGGGGAAATTGCAGAGATTTTAGCAAAAGAGGGTTACCCTGTTGCGGTAGGTCCGTATTTGGCGCAATCTACAAAATGGGAAAATTTAAATAAAAGTCCTAAGGCTGCGGTTAAAATGATAAGGGCGGGCTGTAAGGTTTCAGTTATGACCGACTCGCCCATCATTGCTGAGGAATATTTGCCGCTTGTGGCCGGACTTTTAATGCGTGAAGGCTTGGATGAATTTGAGGCGCTTAAAACCATTACAATAAATCCGGCAAAGCATCTTGGAATAGATAATTGTGTAGGTTCGATTGAGATTGGGAAGGATGCAGATATTGTGATTTGCAATGGGTGTCCGATGAATATTACGGTTAAACCTGAAGCAGTGTTTTTAAACGGTAAAAGAGTAGTATAAAAATATCCCCCGCAAGGAGACTTTCCTTGCGGGGGATATTTTTTAAAACTTGTTTTTCATATCTGAAATTGCAATTAAAATACTTGCAGCTATTACTAAGATGATACCTATTAAAATTTTGAATATAATGGGTTCATTAAAAAATATTATACCTACGATTACGCTGGTTATGGGTTCGATTGCGCTTAAGATAGATGTCTTTTCGCCGCCGATAATAAATGCCGACTGTTGAAAAAACACAACTGCAAGTGTGGTGACTAAAATTGCAAATAATATGCACATGCCCCACGAAAGTAAGCTTTTGGGTAAGGTGAGTGAGTTGGTCGCTACACAAACAATAAGCAATATTATACTACTTATCGCTGCAATATAAAAACTGAACAAATAGCCCGAGACCTGTTTATTTTTAAAAACCGAAAGAAGTGTAACATATATTGCCATTGCAAGACCTGAAGACAACGCAAAAAATGCACCGCTTAAATTAAAACCTGACGATGGGTCATAAAAAAAGCAAATACCCACAAAACATAAACAAACACTTATAACGGTTAGTATTGATGGGCGCTTTTTAAGAAATATTATACCTATAACAACCACAAGCGAAGGATAAATAAAATGTAAAACTGTAGCGGTGCCGGTAGCTATGTAATTATACGAATAAAACAGTAAAACGGGAGTAAGTGCGCAACCGAAAAGTGATATAAGGCTAATAATAGGAATTGATTTCAAAGGTATTTTTAAGGTCTTTTTTTCTAATAAAGCCAATATAGCAAGGCTTGGCAGTGCAAGAATATTACGCAAAAAAACCAAAGTCAGCGGATTTATACCATCGGCATAAATATGCTTTGCCATTAATGGCATACAGCCGTAAATAATAGCGCTTAAAATGGCAAGAGTATAACCTTTAAGCGTTTTCGTATTCAATAAAACCACTCACTTTCTTAGGTGTTAAAGAAAACCGCAAGGCAACACCTTGCGGTTTGTTTTTTACTTTTTACTGAAAATTTTATTGAGAATTACAGTAATAAGAACAATTATGCCAATAACAATAAATATTGCAATCATACCCGAAAGCATATATTTAAGGTTGTCGACAAACGCCATGGGGTTAAAGTCACTGAAAATGCTTTTAGCAAGAATTAAATTGTTAAACATAATTTTACCCCCTTATTTCATAAAGAAACTAAGGATAAGACCGCCCGCGATAACCGATGCGATCTGACCCGAAACATTGACACCGATGGATTGCATAAGCAAGAAGTTCTGTGGGTCTTCTTTAAGTCCCATTTTATGAACAACACGGCCCGACATCGGGAATGCCGAAATACCAGCAGCACCGATCATGGGGTTTATCTTCTTGCCCTTGGGTAAGAAAAGGTTTAAGAATTTTGCAAACATTACACCGCCTGCAGTGTCGAAAATGAAGGCGAAAAGGCCAAGGCCGAGAATGAGAAGTGTGTTGAAATTAAGGAATTTTGATGCTTCCATTTGGCAAGCAATTGTGATGCCAAGGAAGATAGTAATAAGGTTTGCGAGCACCTTTTGTGCAGTTTCTGAAAGGGAGTTGAGCACGCCACATTCGCGGATAAGGTTACCGAACATAAGGAAACCGATAAGGGAAACAGATTCAGGTGCAACCACACCTGCAACAACTGTAATAACAATGGGGAACAAAATCTTGGTAAGTTTTGAAACCTGCTTTTGTTCGTATGGCATACGGATAAGGCGTTCCTTTTTGGTGGTTAAAAGCTTGATAACAGGGGGCTGAATAATTGGAACAAGCGCCATATAAGAATATGCCGCAACCATAATAGCACCTGTGATATCGTTATCTGCACCTAAAAGTTTGTTTGCAACAACGATAGCGGTAGGACCGTCAGCAGCGCCGATAATACCAATAGATGCTGCTTCATTTGTGGTGAAGAACATTGATGCCATACAGAAAGTGAAGAAAATACCAAACTGAGCAGCGGCGCCAAAAATCATAAGCTTGGGGTTAGTAAGTAGCGGACCAAAGTCAATCATTGCGCCGATACCTATAAATAAAATAAGTGGGAATAACTCGTTTGCGATACCTGCATTAAACAGGGTTGTGAGTGCGCCGTGTTCACCGATAGCACCCGAAAGTGGGATATTAACTAAAATTGTACCGAAGCCCATCGGTAAAAGAAGGGTGGGTTCCATATCGTGACGGATAGCAAGATAAATAAGTATACCGCCGATAAGCCACATTACAGGGTATTTCCAACCGCCCGCACCGAAAAAGTGGGAAAGGTTTTCAACAAGGAAACCCAGTTCGTTAAAAATTTCCATTATAAATTCCATTTTCACAAAGCCTTTCTTTTTAAAATTTAGAGCAAAATCTGCAAACGCCAAATTCCGCCTTTTAACATAAATATAATAACATAACATAAACAAAAATTCAATTATTGTTTTTATTATAAAATGGTAAATTTCTTAATAAATTATGACAGAATTGTTAAAAAAGGTGCGAAAAGTTGATTTTATAATAGTCTTGTGGTATAATATGGATACTTATAAATGATTAATCTTAAAGATTGGAGATAATTATGGAAGATAAGGATTTGTTTAGCTACGCCAATTCAAATGATGTAGTAGACGAAGGTGAAGGCAGTTTTGACCTTAATGCTTTTTCTTCTAAAAGTATGGAGCAAGAAACTGAAAAACCTAAAAAGACCGTTTCTAAAAAGAAAAAGATATTCCGCATTATTTTGGCAAGCTTCTTGATTTGTGTCATCGGTGCTTGTACTGTGTTGGGCGGCATATTGCTTTATGTTTTCACAATGGTTGACGGCACAATGGAAGAAGACCTGAATGATTTGACTTTAAACCTTACAACAACGGTTTATGTTGATGACGGTAGCGGAAATTATAAGGAATATAAGCGTCTTCACGGTATGTATAACCGTTTGTGGATTGATTATGACCGTGCGGCAATTGATAGTAACGACCCAGAGTATACCGGTATACCGCAACGCTTAGCAAATGCATTTATTGCGGTTGAAGACCAACGCTTTGAAACCCATTATGGTGTTGACTGGAAGCGTACCACGGGTGCGGTAATTAACGAATTTATTCCTATTTATTCTTCGCGTCAGGGCGGTTCTACCATCACTCAGCAGTTGGTTAAAAACCTTACAGGCGATGATGACAAGACCAAAATGCGAAAAGTTCGCGAAATTATGCGTGCAAGATATCTTGAATCTGAATACACAAAAGAAGTAATTTTAGAATGTTATCTTAACACTATTGCAATGGGCCACGGTACTTATGGTGTGCAGGTTGCAGCTAACTATTATTTTGACAAGGATGTAAGCGAGCTTACTATTGCCGAATGTGCAACCTTGGCGGCTATTCCAAAAAGCCCGACCAATTATGCGCCTGATACTAACCCCGAAGCAAATGCAAAGCGCCGTAAGACTGTTTTAGGTCTTATGAAGACACAAAAACTTATTACCGAAGAAGAATATACCGAAGCAATTAACGAAGATGTAAAGATTGTTGTCAATAAAGATGCAACAGCAAATGAAGATATTAACTCTTACTTTATTGATGCGCTTATCACTAATGTTTCACAAGATTTGTCAGAAAAATACGGTTATGACCTTGCTCATGCCGAGCGTCTTTTCTATAATGGCGGTTATAAGATTTATGCTACTGTTGATATGGATATGCAGGCGATCGCTGAAAAGGCATATCTTGATATTGCTGCATCTGCAAAACCCAGCAGTAAAGGTGATCCGCTTCTCGGCGCAATGACCATTCTTAATTACAACGGTCAAGTAAAAGCGCTTGTGGGTAATATTGGTGAAAAGACCGATAACCGCGGTTTTAACAATGCGATTGATGCGGTGCGTCAGCCCGGTTCAACAATGAAGCCGATAGCTGTTTACGGACCTTCAATTGAAAATAATATTATTAATTACTCAACCCTTTTAAACGACGTTAAAGCCACTTATAGCAAATGGACACCCGGCAACCACGATGGTAAATACCGCGGCAACATTACTGCCCGTGAAGCGCTTGAACGCTCAACTAATACTATTCCCGTTGCACTTTTAAATAATCAATTGGGTGTTGGTACTTCATTTAATTTCTTAACTAAAAAATTAGGCCTTTCTCACCTTGTTGAAGAAGACAAAAACCTTTCTTCACTTGGTCTTGGCGGTACACATACAGGTATCACCACGCTTGAATCTGCTGCGGCTTATGCAGTTTTTGGTAATGGTGGTCTTTATTATGAACCCACTCTTTATACAAAGGTTACCGACAAACGCGGTGAAATTATTCTTGAACAGAATACCCAACCTACAATGGCATTTAGTGAAGATACTGCAATGATTATGAACAAAATGCTTCAGAATGTTATTTATGGTCCCAACGGTACAGGTAAAGCACAGGCGGGCACATTCTCAAAATTCCGTGCATTCGGTAAGACTGGTACTTCAAACGATTCAAAAGATAAATGGTTTGTTGGCGGTACGCCTTATTATGTGGCATCTTCTTGGGTTGGTTATCAAACACAGCAGAAAATGCCTGCGTCTAACACAGGTCTTGCTGCAAAGCTTTGGCGTCAGGTTATGGGTGAAATTCATAAGAATTTACCTGCTAAGGATTATCCCACAACCAAGTATGTTGTAAAGCGTTATTACTGTGCTAAAACAGGCCTTTTAGCAACAGATGCTTGCGAAAAGATTGATATCGGTTGGTATAAGAAGACAGGTCTTCCTGCAAAGTGTACTGAACACGAAGGTTCACTTTTGGAAACACCCAAAACCGATGTGATGCCTGATAAGGATGAAACTTCGAGTGATACATCTACTCCTGAAACATCTACTCCAGATGTTACACTCCCCGAAGACGAGAGTATCGGTGGCGGAACAACTACTGAAACCACAACTACTAATTAAAATAAAAAGCGTGTCATTAGACACGCTTTTTGTTCCCTAAAATTAAGGTGAATATGTTGAAATTTAAAAAAATTGAAATTTGTGATGTGGAAAAAATTAAAACTTTCACACATAATAATGAAATCCTTGCCTGTGAAAAAAATGTAGCAAATTTAGTTATATGGCAATTGGCATATAATAATATGTACGCTATAGAAGATGGTACCTTGTTTTTAAAGTCCGGTAAAGAAAAAAGCCAGAGCTTTAGCGTGCCAATTGGCGGTGATATAAAAAAGGGTCTAGATATGATTTTTGAATACACCGCCCCTGAAATGCCGCGTTTTTGGGTACAGGACGATGGAAAAATTGAAGAGTTTAAAGAGTTATTAGGTGAAAGCTACGATATTTCGCCTATTCGCGATGCGTTTGATTATATTTATAAAAGGGAAGACCTTGCAAATTTAATCGGCAAAAAATATCACAGTAAGCGCAACCATATTTCGGCATTTTCAAAGCAAAATGAATGGTGCTATGAACCGATAACCGACGAAAATAAATGTGATGTTTTGGAATGTGCAGAAAAGTGGTATAGCGAAAACCTTGACCGTATGGATGAATATATGGCAATTGAAAAAGAAGGGATTAAAACCCTTATCGACAATATGAACCTTTTTAATGTTAAAGGCGGTGCTATATATGTTAATGGTAAGGTCGTTGCTTTCACACTCGGCTCACCCATTAATGATAATGTTTTTGATATTCATATTGAAAAAGCGCTCAAGGATTATCAGACTGCATACACCGTAATTAATAATGAATTTGCCAAAACCTTATGTGATTATGAATTCATAAACCGTGAAGATGATATGGGACTTGACGGTCTTCGAAAAGCAAAGCTTTCTTATAAGCCTGAAATTTTGCTGGAAAAGTACCGTTGCCGACCTTTAAAGCTTGCTTGTATGCGGCTTTATGATAATGCTTTTCACGATGGTCCTTTTACTGTTAAATTGTTTGATTTGTGTTATGATAATATAAAAACTTTGCGTGCCTTTGGTGAAACGGTGGCTATGTGTTTTTTGTTGCCCTGTGAAGTTGACGGTAAAGCTGCTAAATATATTTACGGTTTTACGGTTAAAGAAAAATACCGTGGACAAGGTTATGGCAAAGCGCTAATGGAAAAAATCATTAGTGATACAAACGATATTTTAATTTTGCGCCCCGCAAATGAAAAGCTAATTGACTATTATAAACAGTTTGGTTTTTATGAAGTAAAGGCATCAAACGAAAAAGGCGATATTTCTGTTGTGCCTGTTGATGCGTTTTTACAGCTTGGCGAAAGTGATAAAAAAGGCGAATACACCGCAATGGTTTACAGATTAGAAAATCAAAAAACTTTATATTTTCCATATTCATTAGCATAAAAAAACCGCCCGAAAGGGCGGATTTTTTTATCGGTTATTTTTATTCTGATCGTTTCTGTTCTGATCGTTCTTGTTTTGGTTATTTCTGTTCTGATCATTACGGTTTTGATCGTTTCTGTTCTGATCATTTCTGTTTTGATTGTTTTGGTCAAATCTGTTCTTGTTTTCCATTTTTAACACCCCGCTTTCACAGTTATTTTCTGTAGAAAACGGGGTGTTTATTCTAAATTTTAAATAATTTTTTTGCGTTTTCAAAGGTTTTCGCCAAAACTTCTTCTTTGGTAACACCTTTAATTTCTGCCATTTTTTCAGCAACGAAATGAAGATAATCAGAATGATTTGTCTTGCCCCGAAACGGAACCGGCGCTAAATAAGGCGCATCGGTTTCAAGTAAAATTTTGGAAATTTCGGTATCGCTCACAACGCTTGGTAACGCGCGGGCATTATTGAAGGTGAGCACACCGCCAACGCCAATATAGAGACCGAGTTTTATAACTTCACGCGCCATTTCGACACTGCCTGAAAAAGCGTGAACAACACCTTTAGGTTTATACTGCTTTAAAATTTGTAGCGTGTCTGCGTGGGCATCGCGGTCGTGAAATAAAATTGGCAAATCAAGTTCGTTTGCAAGTTCTAACTGACCTTTTAAAATTTCATACTGATGTTCTTTATTATCCTGTCGCCAATAATAATCAAGTCCAATTTCGCCAATTGCAACGCATTTGGGGTGTTTTGTAAGTTCTCTTATATCTTCTACGGTTGTGCCGTTATCTACACTACCGGGGTGAATACCTACAGCGGCATAAACAATGTCGTACTTTTCAGCCAATGCTAATGCCTTTAAACTGCTTTCCTTATCACAACCGCAAGTTATAATGCCGCCAACCCCCGCGTTTTTCATTTCGTTAATTAGTTCATCGAAATTTTCCTGAAAAACAGGGTCTTCATAGTGGGCGTGGGTGTCAAAAATCAAATTTTTCAAATCACTCACCTGATTTTACTTCCTGCGGGGATATCATCAAGGAAGATAACCTTAACATCATCTTCACCACAATCAGCGGCTAAAATCATACCTTCAGATTCAATACCGCAAAGGGTTGCTTTTTTTAGGTTGGAAACCAAAATAACGGTTTTGCCAACAAGCTCTTCGGGCTTATAGAATTTTGCAATACCCGATGCAACTGTACGATTGCGTGTGCCGTCGTTTAAAGTAAGCTTCAAAAGCTTTTTAGCCTTGGGTACAGGCTCGCAGTTTACGATTTTAGCGGCTTTAAGTTCAACCTTCACAAAATCTTCAATACCAATTTCGGATATTGTTACAATATTAGCGGCAGCTTCTGCAGCTTTTTTTGCGGCTTCTTGTTCTGCTGCAATTTCTGCTAAAATCTTTTCAGCATCAATTCTTGCAAACAAGGGGGTAGCAGTGCCAACTGCATATTCTTTAACTGCGCCGAAGCAAAGTTCAGTATTAGTTTCGTTAAGTTGGGCTTTAATACTGTCACAGCTTTCGGGCATAATGGGGGTAAGCATAATGCCGAGAAGACGGATGCATTCGAGCAGATTATATAAAACGGCTTCAAGGCGGTCTTTCTGTGCTTCATCTTTAGCAAGTGCCCAAGGTGTAGTTTCATCAATGTATTTATTGCAACGCTTTGCAAGGTTCATAACAGCATTAACTGCATCGGCGTTGCGGTAAACATCCATAAGGCTGTGGTATTTTTCAATAGATTCTTTTGCGGTAGCAATAAGGTCTTTATCGAATTCATCATCAAATTCTTTAGCGGTTACCTTGCCGTCAAAGTATTTGTTGGTCATAGCAACCGAACGGTTTACAAGGTTACCAAGTGTGTTTGCCAAGTCGGCGTTGAACTTATTAATGAAGCTTTCGTAAGTAATAGTGCCGTCCTGTGCAAAGGGAATTTCGGATAAAAGATAATAACGAACTGCATCGGTTGAAAAACGTTTTGCAAGTTCGTCGGCATAAATTACGTTGCCTTTAGATTTGCTCATTTTATCTTCGCCAACAAGCACCCAAGGGTGACCTAAAACCTGTTTTGGCAATGGTAAATTTAATGCCATAAGAATAATTGGCCAATAAATAGTGTGGAAACGAACAATATCCTTACCAATAACATGAAGGTCTGCGGGCCAAAGCTTGTCAAATTGTTCTGTACTGCCTTTTGGGTTATATCCAATACCTGTAATATAG
>JAZKXN010000057.1:0-40269 GCA_045611605.1 Acutalibacteraceae bacterium | reverse complement strand
GAAAATCCAGTAGCAAGCTACCATCAAATCAGCGTTTCACTCCGTTCGACTTGCATGTGTTAGGCACGCCGCCAGCGTTCGTCCTGAGCCAGGATCAAACTCTCTAAAAAATTATATCTTAACGCCGAAGCGCTAACATCATTTTAGATAAGCTTTAAGCTCATTCTTAGACAATACTGACGTATTGTTTTTGTCCTTCATACTTTATAAAGTACTGACATATTTCTCTCGATTTCTCTTAAGAATTGTCGGGTCCTTATTATTGTCGTTGTTTAATTTTCAAGGTCCGTTTATTGCGCTCTCGTTAGGGCGCTAGAGTATAATACCACACACCACCCCTTTTGTCAACACTTTTTTTCAAAAAAAATTAAAAAATTTTTACACCACAACATCTTGGGTTTATCAGTGTTTGCGACACCTATTCGACATAAAAAATGGGGTAAAAAATCGACCGTCTTCCTATAATATATATAAAGGGAAAAATTGGCTTTTTGGGGTGTGCATAAACAATTATTTCCAAAAATTTGAAAAATAATCAGAAATTTAAAAGATATTTACAAACAATAAGGCGGTAGAGTATTTAAACCCCACCGCCTTTATCAATTAAATAAAATTAGCCTAAAATAACGATACCTGCAATTACAAGTGCGATAACCGCGTAATGCTTCCAGGACATTTTTTCTTTTAGGAATATACGGCTCCACAAAACTGAAATTGCGCAGTAAGCCGAAATAATAACCATACCTACAGAGAAATCACTGAACATAACTGCCATATAGAAAACCTGACCGATGGTTTCGCATAAACCGCCAAAATATAAATGCTTATTTCCTTTGAGTATGTTATCCTTTTTAACAAACTTAATCCAGATAAATGCAAAAATTGCCAAAACAAAGAATGTAAGTTCAAAAGCAGAGTTCGCAGCATAGTCGGAAATTTCAACCGGTGAACGGTCAGAGAAAATAAATTCATCACCAACTGTGCCGAGAGCATCAATTACAAGGTAAGAAATTGGTAGCAAGAACGCAAGAATGCTTTTAGCGTACTTGCGGTTTGCTCTTTCCTGGCGAGCTTGACGCACTTCTTCATCTTCACGCTGTTCCACAAAGCCGAGAGCAATAATGCCAACGGTTATCATTACGATACCTACGATGGTTGTGGTTGTGATATCTTCTGTTGAGAACACACCGAAAATAACGCACAAAAGAAACGCGAGTGCACCCGACGAGTTACAAATTGGCGAAGAAATAGAAAGTTCGATATAACGAAGACCGATATAACCGAAAACCATCGCTAATATGTAAAGACCCGCAACTGGCAGATAGTAGACAAAGTCCATTATCTTAAAGTCTGTATAAAATAAGCTTGAAACTACCTTTGGTAGAGCATCTACACCAACCGTACTATCGATTATCGCGCCGCCGATAAGGGTAATAAAAAAGTGGATACCCATTATAAGGCCAACGGCGAAAACAACCTTCCAATGACTGTTTTTATCCTTTTCTCTTGTTCCCATTTTAGAAAACAAGTCAGAACCGCTCCACGCGAGCAGAGCTAAAATTGAAAAAATATAAAACATTAATTTACACCTCTTAAATAATAAATTTTCACTTTATTATTTATTTGGCGGTGGACGGCGTCGAAATACCCTGCAAGGCATTAATTTTCTAAGTCGTTTTGTCATATATTAGTCTGTTAACTTATTTGCAAAATCGCAAAGTTCCTTATCGCTGTAAAATTCAATGGTAATTTTACCTTTTCCCTTGCCGGTAGAAACAATTTTGACCTTGCGGTGAAGCTCACTGCGGAGAGACAACTCAACTTCACTGTAAAGTTTGTTCTTTTCTTCCTTTTTAGCGGCTTTTTGTGGCTTTTTGGCAAGTTGAGCCATTCTTTCAATATCTCGTACAGAAGCACCGTTTATAGCCGCCGTAAGCATTTTAGAGCGTATATCGGCATCTTCTATACCTATAAGGCAGCGCGCGTGTCCTGCAGTAATTAAGCCGTTTTTAAGAGCATCTAATTCTTCTTCGTTTAAATTAAGAAGGCGAAGAGCATTTGTAACCGCCGAACGCGATTTACCCATTCGGGTCGCTACTTCTTCTTGAGTGAGCCCGAAGCTGTCAATAAGCGAACGATAACCGAACGCTTCTTCAACGGGATTAAGGTCTTCACGCTGCAAGTTTTCGATTAAAGCAATTTCCATAAGTTCTTGCTTTGAAGCATCTTTTACAATTACAGGCACTTCATTAAGACCTGCGATGCGACAAGCACGCCAGCGTCTTTCACCTGCAACTATACTATATCTGCCGTTAGATAACGGCGTAACCACAATAGGTTGTATCAAACCGTGTTGTGCAATGCTATCAGCAAGTTCGGAAACTGCATCATCATCAAAGCTCTTACGGGGCTGTTCACGGTTAGGTTCAATATCATTTATATTTAGTTTCAAAACGCCGTTTTCTTCTGTTGAATTTTCGTTAAAAAGAGAATCAAGTCCGCGGCCAAGACCGCCTTTTTTAACTGCCATTATTTATACCCCCTGTTTTTCTTTAAAAATTCCTTAGCTAAATCGTTATAAGCTGCAGCACCCTTTGAACGCTTATCATAATACTGAATCGGCATACCAAATGATGGTGCTTCAGAAAGTCGTACCGCACGCGGAATAGCAGTTTTATAAAGCTTGTCGGCAAAATATTTTTTAATTTCACCAACAACCTGTCCCGTAAGATTAAGACGACCGTCATACATAGTAAGCACAATACCTTCAATTTCAAGGGTAGGATTATAAAGACGCTTAACCTGTCTAACTGTTGCCATGAGCTGTGAAAGCCCTTCAAGAGCAAAATACTCGCATTGTATCGGCACTAAAACAGTATCACTCGCGTTAAGTGAGTTAATTGTGATAAGCCCCAACGACGGCGGACAGTCAATAAATATGTAGTCATACCTGTCCCGAACCCCTGCAAGTGCCATTTTAAGTTGATTCTGACGGTTTTCAATTTCAATAAGGTCGAGCTCTGCCGCAGCTAAATCAATAGATGCGGGGACAATATCAACCTTTTCGTAACCACTTTCAATTATAGCATTTTCTATTTTACCGGTACCTACAAGCAATTCATAGGTAGAAACCTTAACATTTTTCTTTGCAACGCCGTAACCACTTGTAGTGTTGCCCTGTGGGTCAGCATCAACAATAAGTACCTTTTTACCCGAAATACCAACGGCTGCGGCAAGGTTAACAGCGGTTGTGGTCTTGCCAACACCGCCTTTTTGATTAACAACTGAGATAATTTTTCCCATTTTAACCTCCGAAACGAGAAATGTTTCACGTGAAACATCAATAATTTACAATTTTATTATAACAACAAAATAATCTCTTGTAAATAAAAAAATTCAGATTGACATATAGAAAAAATTGTATTATTATTGTTAAGAATTTTAGGAAAAAGGGAAATTTATATGGAAATTGTTGCTCAAATTTTAAGTATACTATCCTGTGCGGTGCTTATACTCTCATTCCAGGTTAAAAACAACCGCCATTTATTTTTAATGCAGACTATTGCTGCTGCAGGCTTTGGTATAAGTTATCTGCTTTTAGGCGCTTTTACCGGTTTTCTAAATAATGTAATTGCTTTTACCAATACTCTTGTTTTATTATGTAATCGATTACGAAAAAAATATATTATGTATTTAATTTGTGCTGCTTATGTTGCCGTGCCTTTTATTTCCCTATATTTATTCAATGATACTTGGACAGTTAGAAACATTATTGCAATAATTATATCCTTTATTGCTCCTATAACACAGTACGCTTTCACGGTTGCCACCTGGAAGAATGACGGAAAAACAATTCGCGCAGTTAGACTTTTTGCCGTAACACCCACTTGGCTTGCTTATAACTTTGTAGTACTTTCTATCGGTGGTATTATTTGCGAAAGCTTCAACATTATATCGATTGTTGTTTCCTTTATACGCCACGGCAAAGATGGATTTGAAAAGTAAAAAGTTCCGCAATTTGCGGAACTTTTTTATTTATCTTTTGATTTAAATATAAGTGCCATTAAAAGACCCATTACTATTGCAGCGGTTATTCCGGCAGCGGTAGCAGTTAAACCGCCCGTCAGCGCACCAATAAGACCATATTCATCGACCGCCTTTTCTACACCTTTAGCAAGGCTATAACCGAAACCCGTCAGCGGTACTGTCGCACCCGCGCCTGCAAATTTTACCAAACCGCCATACATGCCAATTCCGGTCAATATAACACCCGAAACCACATAAGATACAAGTATTCGTGCAGGTGTAAGCTTAGTGCAGTCAATCAGTAACTGACCTATAACACAAATTGCGCCACCAACCGCAAATGCTTTTAAACAATCTAAAAGAAAATTCACAGTATCCCCCCATGTTTCACGTGAAACATTTTTATTATTTTGGGTAAATACTGTGAATTTATGCATTAATATTAAAATATTCGTTAACAGTTTTCTTAACGGTGTCATAATCAAGATGCCGCACACAAAGACTGTCAGCTCGTTCGCTTCTGACGGTTATACGCAAACGACAGGTATGATGCCATATATCTGCAGGAAAACGAACAAGTTTAACTTCGCCCACATTTTCCTTTGGACAGTAAAGCTCGCAGGTTTTAAAGCCTTTTCGACTGCGAATAAAGACATTTTCACCAAAATCAACCTTACCTTTAAAGCATTCAAACAGGCAGAACCACGCGTGAATAAAGATTAAAGTGCACACCACCCATAAAGAAAAAATTACAAAGCGTGTGAAATCTTCAAACCTTAAACCGAGAATAATCGCCAAAATACCTGCAAAAATAAAGTAAATCGACGGAAAAAACAAAAATCGGCTTCGATTAACAGCAGTAGCGCGGGGTTTGATAAACACACCGGTATCACATTTAAAGAACGGCAGATATTCCGCAAAGTGTTTTCTTATTTCTTGACCCTTTTCAAGCGGTATTACTACTTCTGAACGACCCTTACTTTCACCGTAACCGCCAACGCTTACACGCATTGCAAAGCGCCTTAGCAAAAGCATTAAAAAGGATTGCTCTATTCTTACATTATTAATAGCCGACTTTTTAAATGCTGTACGGGTGCGCACGAAAAGACCCGAGCGTATTTCCATTTTATCCTGACCAAGCATTAACTGAAAATTCAGATAATTAAACAAGGAATAAAGGAAAGAAAAAAGGTACGAGCCTAAGAAAACAAGGCTTATAGCATTTACAACAGGTGGAAAATAAGTTTGAATTTTTTGCGAAGCATTGTTAATTTCGTTAATAAGCATATCGCTTATAGCAATTTCAAGCAAATTACCTGCCCTGTAAATAAGCGGAACTCCGACAAGTATGCCAGTGAAAGCTGATGAAGTAGTTGCAGCAAGCACCGCAATTTTGAAAAGCGAAAACCTAATTTTCTTTTGTTCGATTTTGCCGTAAAGCAGGGTTGATACCTTTTTAGCAGATTTAACACTTAATTTAAACTCGTAATCTGCTTTATCAATATTACCCGCTTCGGTATTAAGTCTAAAAGTTACTGCACGGCAAATAAACTCAAGCGGATTTTGCTTTGTCTGAACCGATGAGAGTCGGTCTACATTAATTTTGGCTCTTCTTCTGAAAATCAAACCGCTGATAACCGTTATCGTGTGCTTTTCTTCATTTAATATAAGTTTAAAGCACCACCAACGCAACAAACCGATAACAAACAATGCTATTAACAGTACCACCTCAAAATATAAAATACTGTCATATTGACCACTTGCGGCGTACTGTATAAGACCGCGCACGACAGGAATTAAAAGCACAAATAAAAACGGCTTTAAAAAGTTAAAAATCATCAAAGGGTGGGCGCGAAAGGTTTTATTCATGCGATTCCCCCTCTGCCAAAAAGTCAATAATCGACTGTGCCGATTCTTTTTCTATCTCAGCAACAAGCAGATAACTGCGAGCCGCCTTAAGGCGAACGGCAGCAACGCCTAAAATTCTGGCTAGTGGAGTTTCAAAGCTTTGTGCGTAAATCATTCGTTTATACGGCATAATATGTTCAACCTTAATTAAAATACCGTATTTTACAATAACCGCATCATTAGAAAGAATAATTTTATATGTTTTAAAAAAGAAAGGCAAATAAACAAACGCCAAAATAAAACCTAAAATGCCTATAACAATAGCGGCAATTTTTAAAGGACTAAAAAGTGGAGAAAAATAAAGGCATAACACAGCCAATATAAAGGTAATTAAAATAACCCTTACGAACCATAACCAAGTTGTTTTTTTAGGTAAGGTATTTTCCTTCACAATTTTCACCCCTTAATTTTATCCCAATAATCCTTTGAACTTTGCTCGAACTTATTATCCCCAAATTTATAATATTTCTTATCTTTTATTTCATTGGGCAAGTATTGTTGGTTTACATAATGTCCTTTATAGTTGTGTGGATATTTGTAATGCTGACCAACAATTTCGGCATCTTCACCGTCAAAGTGTTTATTTTGCAAATGACGCGGAATGTCGCCACCAATGCCCCGTTCAATATCTGCCATTGCAGCATTAATCGCATCGTGTGCTGTAACCGATTTAGGTGCAGTTGCAACCAAAATTACTGCATTAGCTAGTGGAAGTCGTGCTTCGGGAAGCCCCACCATCATTGCGGTATCAACCGCCGCTTTAACAATAGGAATTATCTGCGGATAAGCAAGTCCTACATCTTCATTAGCGCAAACAAGCAGTCTTCTGCAGGCACTTGGCAAGTCACCTGCAGCTAAAAGTCTGCCAAGATAATAAATTGCAGCATCAGGGTCAGAGCCACGCATTGATTTTTGGTAAGCCGAGATAATATCGTAATGTTGGTCGCCTTCGCGGTCATATCTAACCGAATTTGACGCCAATATTTCTTCAAGTAAATCATCACTTACCGTTATATCCGAACTTGTTTCTGCAGTAACAAGGCATAGTTCAAGGGTGTTGAGTGCTTTTCGAACATCACCATTGGCAGAAGTTGCAATTTTCTTAACTGCTTCATCGCTTATGTTAATCGGCTTACCCTTTTCTTCACTTATAAGACCAATACCGCGGTTTATAACCCCCATAATATCATCGCGTGAAAGTGTTTTGAACTCAAAAACAGTTGAACGGCTGATAATTGCGTTATAAACATAGAAAAATGGGTTTTCAGTGGTAGATGCAATTAAGGTGATATCGCCGTTTTCGATGTATGAAAGTAAAATTTGCTGTTGTTTTTTATTAAAATACTGTATTTCATCGAGATACAATAAAATACCATTACTGCTTTCAAAGGTGCCTATGGTCGAAATAATTTCCTTAATATCGGCGGTTGAAGCGGTAGTAGCGTTAAGATAACACAGTTTTTTACCGCAATTTTCGGCAATAATATTAGCAACGGTGGTCTTACCCACACCCGACGGACCGTAAAAAATCAAGTTTGGTATCTGCTTCGAATCAATAATTCTTCTAAGCACCTTGCCATCAGCCAAAATATGCTTTTGACCGAAAACTTCTTCTATTTTCTTAGGTCTGAGCTTATCCGCTAACGGTGAAGCCATATTATCACACTCCTTTTAAACAGACATATATATTCATTATACTAAAAATTTACAAATTTTTCAATACTCATTAATAAAGCCAACACTTCATAGAATTAAATATATAAGTTTTTTGGGGCGATGCTTTATTAAAAAAGGTGTTTTTATTAAAAATGCCATGCTTTTAACCGCAACTTCTTTGTTACTTCGGTTTGCGGGTATAATTTTCAAGGTCTGGCTATCCGGTAAAATCGGCAGCGAAGGTATCGGACTTTATCAGGTAATCTTTTCGTTTTATGTTTTGGCTTCAACCTTTGCCACAAGCGGAATTTCCACCGCAGTTACCCGCCTTTGTGCTGAAGAAATTGCCAAAGATAAACCGCAAAACTGTAAAAAGATTTTACGCTGTTCTTTACTTCTAACCCTTATTTTTGCAGTGATTTCGGCGGCTATTATTATCTTTGGCTCAGAATTTATCGGCACTAAAATTTTAGGTGACAGCCGCACGGTATTGTCACTTAGAATTTTGCCGCTTTCCTTGCCGTTTATTGGCGCTTCTTCGGTTTTAAGGGGTTATTTTATCGCAAAGCGTAAAATTTTGCCGAATTCTTTGGGACAAATAATCGAACAAACTGCACGAATCATTATAATTGTAAGCTTAATAAATCTGTTCTATCCTAAAGGTATTGCGGCTTGCTGTTTCGGTATTATTTTTGGCGATGCCTTAGCAGAAATTTTTGGCTTTTTACTGCTTTTATTGTCATATTTTGTCGAAACAAGGACACTAAAAGGGCAAAAAACAGAAAAATTGGGCGGTTTATTAGGAAAAATAATTCATATTTCCTTACCGATTACAAGCGGACGGTATCTAAATTCTCTTCTCCGCACCGGTGAAAACATACTGGTACCCAAAAACCTAGCAAAATTTAAATTATCTAGCCAAAATGCCCTTTCTCAGTTTGGTATGATAAAGGGTATGGCACTACCAATACTGTTTTTCCCGTCGGCAATACTTAATTCAGTTTCAACCTTGCTTATTCCCGAAATAAGCGAAGCCGTAACAAAACAAAACCGCCACGCAATTAAAGCTGCTGCTGAAAAAATTATAAAACTCACTCTGCTTTGCGGTCTAATTTGTGGGTCAATTTTCTTTGTCGGCGGCGAAAAAATAGGAATTTTAATTTATAAAAACGGTGATGTTGGCTATCTAATTAAAGCCTTGTCACCCATTGTCCCCCTTATGTACCTTGACAGCATTTGCGATGGTATTTTAAAAGGGCTTGACCAACAAAGTTTCACATTTAAAACTGCAGTAAGCGATTCGGCAATACGACTCATCCTAATTTTAATAATTTTGCCCCAGATGGGGATAAAGGGTTTTATTTTAATAATGTATTTTTCAAACCTTTATACCTGCATTTTAAATGTTGGCAGACTTATTAAAATAAGCAAAGCTAAAATATCATTTTTTAACGATTTATTTGTACCTTTAACATCTGCTTTTTCGGTTTGCTTTATAACAAATACGGTTATATCGCTATTAAATTTACAAAACAATTTGGTTTACATAATACTTTTAACAGGTGTTTCAACTGCCTTTTATATCGGCATACTTTTATATCTTGAAATAATACCACAAAAGACAGTAAAAATGCTAAAAAATAACACCCGTTTTTAGCCATTCAGTTTTCTAAAAACAGGTGTTAGGTCATTTTAAATTTTTCTATCGGCTGTGAAAGGGCGTTTTTTAACGCAAATTTTTAAAGAAATTTTGCAAAACTTCAAGACATTCGTCTTCCATAATACCGCCGTAAATTTCAACCTTGTGGTTAAAGGGATAATCACACAAATTTATAACACTATCCATACAACCCATCTTGCTGTCATAAGCGCCAAAAATTACGGTTTTAATTCTCGCGTTAATAATTGCGCCGGTACACATTGGGCAGGGCTCAAGGGTTACATACATTTCACAGTCATCAAGCCGCCAACTGACAAGCTTTTTGCAAGCTAAGTTAATTGCTTCCATTTCTGCATGCGAAAGTGCATTTCGTTTTTCTTCACGCAGATTGTGACAAGCGGCGATAACTTCACCGTTTCTTACAATAACCGCACCAACAGGCACTTCTCCCTTTTCGGCAGCTTTTTTGGCTTCTAAGATTGCCAGTTTCATAAATTCTTTGTTCATTATATCACCTAAAACAAAAGGCGGCTCAATGCCGCCTTTTAAATTTAATTTTCAACAATAGCAACAGCCGGCTCGGGTAAAATTTCTTCCTTTAAATTTTGCGGTTCTTTGTTACGAAGCGTAAAAAGTAAAAACGGCTCAATACCTAAGGTTAATGACAGAATGAAATATAGCACATTCCTGTCCCCTGCGAAAATGCCAAAAACATTCCAACAAGCCAAATAATTAAAGAAATTAACCACAAATGTTGCTACTATCGTAATAAAAAGCATAACAAAATAGCAAATTAAAAAGCCTATTATCATTAAAACTTCTGCATTTAACAATGCCGAAACTACGCCAAGAAAGATAAATACAATGTAAAATGCCATAACTGCCACGCCGGGTACAAACTGCAATATTAATAATAAAATTGAAAATTTAACAGGTTTTTTCAAAACTTTACCGTTATACTGCTCGGCTAATCGGCCATAAGCAAAAGGTAAGCAATAGGGAACAAAACCTATCCACGGCATATTAAGGTTTAATTTTTTGCTTAATTTAAACACACTTATTGCCTTAAAAAGCCAAAGTATAAATAGGTAACCGAACATTGCGCCAAAAATTACAAAATATAAAATTATCACAAAAAACGGCATAATTTCATCGACCGAAGGTCTTATCAAATATTCAGGCATCGTACTTAAAATATTAAGCATAAAATCACTCCTTTTTTAAAAATTGCTTTAAATTTTATTCTATAGTTTCAACTACTTCAGTAATTTCTTCTGCGATAGGTTCTTCTACCTTCATTTCAACACAAAGGGGTTCGCGGTTTCTGATAGCGAAAATCAAAAACGGCTGAACGAATGACACAAAAATCGAAAGAATTAAATAAAGTGTTGCATTTTTGTTGCTAAATATTGCGTATATACGCCACAAAGCAACATAAGAAATTATTGATAAAATAAATGAAAGACCATAAGCTGCAATAGTTAAAACTGCATTTAAAATTGTATAAATTGAAGCGGGTAAAAACGCAGCACCAAGAGTTAATATAGTAGTCATAAAAATTACAAAAATAGTGCTTATAATCTGACCAATAATTAAAAAAATTGAGAATTTAGCCGATTTTTTACCGTTTTCTTTTATGTACTGTTCTGCAACCTTACCCATTGCGTAAGAGTTAAGAACCGGTACAAATGCAAGCCAACCGCCTTTAAGTCCAAGCTTTTCATGCATTTTCATAATGCCGATACCGCTAAAAATATAAGCAACAAATGAAAAAGCCAACATAACAAACAAAAATGCGAATATTACAATTAAGAATATACCGCCAACTGCAGGCATACCGCCGAATATTGCTTCGCTTTCAGGTAATGTTGATGGTGCGTATGATGGATTCATAAAAATCTCTCCTTTAAAAAATATATCTAAACAAAATATTGTAAAGATTCAACCAAACAAACAATAACCGCAAAAATTGTGGTTTCGGTTAAGAAAAACCACTTATATTTCTGTTTTTCACTTGATTCGGTATCAGCTGTGGCAAATTTAAAGATTTCGGTATTCTTTCTTAATAAAAATACCCCAATAAAACCTAAAATCAAACAAATCACAAGATAAATTGTGTAAATAACATTCTGAATTTGCACTGCCATACCGTCGAATACATAATCAAAAACAACCGATGTAAAGTTATTATAAAAATGTATTAACACTGCAGGCCAAATTGAATTACATTTAACCGTAACATAACCTAAAATAAGACCAACCATAAAGGCAAAAGGTATTTGTTGGAAGTTGCCGTGAATAAGACCAAACATAATTGCCGATGTGAGCACAGCAAAACCGTCGCCGTACTTTCGAAGCGCACCCATTACGATACCGCGACAGGCAAATTCTTCAACCAAAGCAGGCACAACCGCCGTTGCAAGAATTGACAGGGTTATACCTAAAATACCCTGCGGATTTTCGCCAAAATCGACATCATAGTTAATGCCAAAACTTTCAAAAATGCTTGATGCAATACCCGTTGCCATATTAGCAAAGGCGCAAAAACCAATACCTATAAGCACAAGTGGGAACCAAGCCTTAGTTTTAGGTAGGTTAAAATCAATAATTTTGCTAAGCTTATACCCCGCTAACTTAAAAAAGAATGTAAACGGAACTATAAACATAAAGCTAGACACCGTAATTTGAAAATACTGCTGAAAAAACGGGTCATCTAAAACGCCTAGTGCCCTTTCCTGTGTGAAACCGAAAGCCATAAGACCGTAAAAAACAATGTAAGCAAGCGTACTTGAAATAAGCGAAAGCGATAAAAATGCACAAGCGCTTAAACGCGATAATTTTCTAATACTCTTGCGCTCGTTATAACTTTTTTCACTAAAACCGTTTGGAACACGCTTAACAAATGTCACCGTTTCGGTTTGCGGTAAATTATCTTCAAAATTTTCTTCATTTACCGCTTTTGCACCACACATAGGGCAAAATTTAAAGGGTTCTTCCCTTTCAAAATTACAATGCGGACATTTCATTTTTTAAAAATCACCTTTTATGGAAAATTCGGCGCCGCATTTAAAACGGCGCCGTTTACCGCAATTAATTTTCCTCAGTTTCAATAATTTCTTCGTCTGCTTGACGGTTTTCTGCTTCTAAAGCGGCGGTATCAACTTCACCTGCATCGGCATCAGCTTCTTCAGGCTTGTCGTTTACTTCTGCTTCATTGTGTTCAGCAAGACCAACCGACAAAATCTTCTCACCTTCAGCAACACGCATTACGCGTACACCCTTTGCAGGACGGCCAAAGGTAGAAATATCACCCGCAAAAATACGGATAACAATGCCGTTTGAAGCAATCATAATAATGTCTTCTTCGCCTGTTACGGGAATAGTTGCCGCAACTGCTCCATATTTTTCGGTACGGTAGTTGGTAAGACCCTTACCGCCACGCGACTGAATACGGTAATCGCTGATAGGACTGATACGGCCATAGCCTGTTTCGGTAATGGTAAGAAGTTTAGTATCTTCTACTGTTACAGCCATATCTACAACTTCATCGCCTGCGCGCATACTGATAGCACGAACACCGCGGGCATTACGGCCCATTGCACGAACATCGGTTTCCTTAAACTGAATTGCAAGACCATTTTTAGTTGCAACAAACAAGTTTTGGTTGCCGTCGGTCATTCTTACAAATGCAAGTTCATCATCTTCATCAATTGAAATTGCAATAATACCGCTACGACGGGTATTTCTGAATTCACTAACCTTAGTACGCTTAATTGTACCCTTTTTAGTAACCATTGCGATGTATTTTTCTTCATCCAATTCGCTTGCGGGTAAAATAACGGTAATCTTTTCACCCGGCATAAGGGGAACAATGTTAACCATATTCATACCCTTAGATGTACGGCTACCTTCGGGAATTTCATAAGCCTTAATGCGATACATACGGCCAAGATTACTAAACAGCATTACATAGTCGTGTGAAGAACATACAAACATATTTTCAACAATGTCATCTTCACGGGTGGTCATACCGGTAATACCGCGACCACCACGATTTTGAACATTATAAGTGTCTGCAGGTAAGCGCTTAATATAACCGTTAACGGTTTTTGTAAGCACACATTCTTCTTCGGGAATAAGGTCTTCAATATCAACTTCGCCAAGTACATCAGAAATTTCGGTACGGCGGTCGTCTGAATACTTATCACGAAGGTTAAGAGATTCTGTTTTAACAATATCCAAAATTTTCTCTTTAGATGCTAAAATAGCATCACATTCCTTGATAAAATCAAGTTTTTCCTGTAATTCATCAAGAATTTTCTGTTTTTCAAGACCTGCCAATTTACCAAGTTGCATCTGAACGATAGCGGTAGTCTGAATATCGTCAAGACCGAAGCGTTCGCTAAGTGTTTCCTTACTTTCGGCAATGGTCTTACTGCCCCTGATAATTGCAATAACTTCATCAATAAAATCAAGCGCAACCTTTAAGCCTTCTAAAATGTGGGCGCGTTCAGCCGCTTTCTTGCGGTCAAACTCAGTACGGCGGCGAATAATTTCATACTGGAAGTCAATGCTGTTTTGAAGCATTTCTTTTAATGTAAGAATTTGGGGCTTACCGTTTACAATTGCAAGTAAAATTGCGCCAAATGTGGTCTGTAAAGCGGTGTTTTTATAAATTTTATTAAGCACAACCTGTGGGTTAGCATCTTTTTTAATGTCAACAACGATACGCATACCGCCATCGCGGTTTGAAGAATAGTCAACTACATCGTCAATACCTTCAATCTTCTTTTCAGCCGCAAGGTCGTAAATGTGCTTAACAAGGTCCTTTTTGCGAACCTTATAAGGAATTTCAGTAATAACAATACGGAATTTGCCATTTTTGGTTTCTTCAATTTCTGCCTTACCGCGAACAACAATTTTACCGCGGCCGGTAGCGTAAGCGGCACGAATACCGCTTCTGCCCATAATAATACCGCCTGTGGGGAAGTCAGGTCCCTTAATATGTTCGCAAAGTTCAGGTAAATCTGCATCGGGGTTGTCAATAAGACAACACATAGCGTCAATTACTTCGCCTAAGTTATGGGGTGGAATTTCGGTCGCCATACCAACTGCAATACCTGAAGAACCGTTAACCAAAAGTTGCGGGAAGCGAACAGGTAAAACTTCAGGTTCTAACAAACGGTCGTCATAGTTTGGAAGCATATCAACAGTATCTTTTTTAATATCATCAAGCATACTGTATGATAGGCGGTTCATTTTAGATTCGGTATATCGGTAAGCAGCAGCGGGATAACCGTCAATGTTACCAAAGTTACCGTGACCGTCAATTAAGGGGTAACGGAGCGAGAAATCCTGTGCCATACGAACCATAGCGTCGTAAACACTGGCGTCACCGTGTGGATGATATCTACCAAGCACTGTACCAACAGTGTCGGCGCACTTACGGTATTTGCTTTCGGGAGTCAAGCCATTTTCATACATTGTGTAAAGAATACGGCGGTGAACAGGCTTTAAACCGTCACGAACATCGGGTAAAGCACGGCCTACAAGTACCGACATTGAGTATTGAAGCATACTTTGTTTTACTTCATCGGTAATTTCAACAGGAAGAATTTTGGTTTCTTCACTCTCGGGCCAATAAACTACTTCTTGTTTTGCCATTTTTCTCTCTCCTTTCCTTAAATATCAAGATCAGTCGCATAAATTGCGTTTTCTTCAATAAATTTACGGCGTGGTTCAACTTCTTCACCCATTAAGATAGTGAAGGTTTCATCAGCTAAGGCAGCATCTGCCATAGTGACGCGCAAAAATGTTCTTCTTTCGGGGTCAAGTGTGGTTTCCCAAAGCTGGTCGGGGTCCATTTCACCAAGACCTTTATAACGCTGAACATCGACACCTGCGCCAAGTTCTTCAACCTTAAGCGCCTTTTCTTCATCGGTAAACACATCAAAATGCTGTTTGCCCTTTGAAATGCGGTAAAGCGGCGGCTGAGCCAAGTAAATATGACCGGTTTCAATAAGCTGTGGCATATAACGGAAGAAGAAGGTTAATAAAAGTGTTCTAATATGGCTACCGTCAACATCGGCATCGGCCATAATAACAATTTTATCGTAACGAAGCTTATTAATATCAAAGTTTTCACCAATACCTGTACCAAGTGCGGTGATAACAGGGGTTAGCTTATCGTTGCCGTAAACCTTGTCTTCGCGAGCTTTTTCAACATTAAGCATTTTACCCCAAAGCGGAAGAATAGCCTGATATGTGGCATTTCTGCCTTCAACAGCACTACCGCCGGCCGAATCACCTTCGACGATGTAAATTTCGGTCTTAGTGGGGTCGTTTGAAATACAGTCGGTAAGTTTTTCAGGCATTCTTGTCTTACTGCCAATACCTGCCTTGTTTCGTGATGCTTCACGGGCTTTTTGTGCTGCTTCACGCGCGTTAGATGCCGCAATTGCCTTATCAATAACAATTTTTGCATCTGCAGGATTTTCTTCAAGGAATTTATAAAGCTGGTCGTTTACAATATCGCGCACCAACTGACCGACAGATGTATTACCAAGCTTTGCTTTGGTCTGACTTTCAAACTGCGCATCGGCAAGTTTTACAGAAACAACCGCAACCAAGCCTTCCATAATATCGTCGGCTTTAAGGTTATCTGAAGATTCCTTTAACTTTTTAAAATCGTGGGCGTATTTGTTGACAACACGGGTAACAGTCTGACGAAATGCCTGTTCGTGTGTACCGCCGTCGATTGTATGAAGTGTATTTGCAAAAGATAAAATCTTGTTATCATAAGCAGTCGACCATAAAAGCGCAATTTCTGCAGTTTCATCGTTCTTACTGCCTGAAAGATAAACAACATCGTTAATTAGGCTATCTTTCTTAATACCTTTAAGTAAATATTCAACATAAGATTTAATACCGCCTTCGAAGCAAAGGTCGTCGCTCTTACCAATGGTGGGAATCGACTCATCGGTGCGTTTATCGGTCAAAACAACACGGATACCTGCATTCAAAAATGCCTGTTCTCTTAAACGATTAAGCAAAATATCATAATCGTAAGTGGTTGTATCGGTAAAGATTGTGGGGTCAGGCTTAAATGTAACGGTTGTACCTGTTTCGTTAGTTTCACCTATAACGGTTAAATCGGTTACAATATTACCCTTTTCATAACGCTGTTTGTAAACATTCTTACCGTCACGCACTTCAACTTCAAGCCAATTTGAAAGTGCGTTAACAACGCTGGCACCAACGCCATGAAGACCACCTGATACTTTATATCCGCCACCGCCGAACTTACCGCCCGCGTGAAGGATTGTAAATACAACAGTAACTGTGGGAATACCCTTTTGTGGGTTAATACCAACAGGAATACCACGACCGTTATCGGTAACGCGAATAATACCGTCATCGAGTATTTCAACATCAATCTTTGTGCAATAACCCGCTAAAGCTTCGTCAATCGAGTTATCCACAATTTCATACACCAAGTGGTGCAAACCGCGTTCGCCCGTTGAACCGATATACATACCGGGGCGCTTTCTTACGGCTTCAAGACCTTCCAATACCTGTATGGAATTTTCGTCATAATTTTCAGTTACAGGTGTTGTAATTTCGTTATTCATTAAAAACTTCCTTTCAAAAAGTTTTAAAATTTATAATATATTCGACCGTTTTTGTAAGGTTATGGTCGAAATTTGCGATATATAAACCTTTTTATCCTGATTTTTGCTTGTTACAATAAAACTTTTGGGTAATTCATAACTAACATTAATTACTTGTTTTTGTTTTTCGGCAATTTCCAAAAATTTGCGGGTGTGTTTTGAAATTGTGGTGGTTTCCAAATCGAAAATACCAATAATGTCGTTTTCATTAACCACCATTTCGTTACCTAAATGTATATACATTACAGCACACTTCCGTTTTTAACTATAAATTTCTTACCCGCAATTAAATTTTTAACGCTTTGGTCATCACAGCATGTTATAAACGACTGCATGCCCTTTATATGGTTTAAAATATAATTTTGGCGGGTAGCATCTAATTCGCTCATAACATCGTCTAGTAAAATTATCGGACATTCGCCTGTGTTTTTGTTAATTACTTCAGCTTCGGCAAGTTTAACAGCCAAAGCAACACTTCGCTTTTGACCTTGCGAGCCAAATTTTCTAGCCGATATGCCGTTTATCTTAAAATCAATGTCATCACGGTGGGGGCCAATGCTTGTTACCCCTGTATACATATCTTCCTGCCTTGCATTTTTAAGCGCTTCTGTAAAGTCACCGCTAAAGGAAAATAAATATTTGGTATTAAGCTCTTCCCGCCCTGCCGAAATACCGTCATAAACCTTTGGTAAAAACTCGTTAAGGGTTTCAATATATCTTTGGCGGTATTCGGTAATTTTTTTACCGTAATCGGCAATTTCGGCTTCAAAAACATCAAGCATTATAGATAATGTTGAATCGTACTTATATTCCTTAATAACCTTATTGCGTTGGCTTACTGCCCTTAAATAGTTGCGAAGCAAGGTTATATACGACGGGTAAAGCTGACCGATTGCCGTGTCTAAAAACCTTCTTCTCACCGCGGGCCCGTCAGAAACAAGGCTTAAATCAATCGGTGAAAAGATAACCGCGTTAAACTTTCCTGCCATACCCGACGCTGAAGGCAGTTTATTTTGGTTAAAAGTAACCCGCCTTTTGTCGGTAACGGTAATTTCAGCTTCGTTTTCAATGCCTTCGCTTAAAAACTTAAGTTCCAAAACGGCTTTTTGGCTTTCAAACCTTAAAAAATCGCTGTCTTTATTAGTGCGAAAACTTTTAGCGCCCGTAAAAAGCCAAATTGCTTCAAGCAAATTTGTCTTCCCTTGAGCATTTTCACCGCAAATAACATTGGTTTCATCGCAAGGCTTAATGAAAACTTCGCTTATATTACGAAAATTTTTACATTTAAGACTTAAAATTTTCATACAATTTCAAAGCCTTGTCCATCAAAAACTACTTTATCGCCTTTATGAAGTTTTTTACCGCGCATTGTGCAAACTTCGCCGTTAACGGTAACTTCGCCGTCTTGTATAACAAACTTTGCGTGACCGCCTGTTGCAACCAAGTTTGCAAGCTTCATTGCACTGTCAAGACGGATAAAATCTTCTCTTATTGCAATTTTTTCAAAATTCATTATTTCAACCTCATGGGCATAATCATATATTTAAAGTTATCGTTATCAACAGGAACAATCAAAACACCTGCATTAGGTCCATTGAATAAAATTTGAATATTTTCGTCTTCAATAGCCTTTAAAACATCTAAAAGGTAGTGACTGTTAAGACCAATTTCAAAATTTTCGCCTTCAAGCTTTAAATTAAAGGTTTCGGTTGCACGACCCATAGAAGTAGCACAGGTGAAAACAACATTAAGTTCGTTAAAATAGCAACGAATCGGTGTTGTGAAAGATTCACTGATTAAAAGAGACACGCGTTCAATTGTATTAATAAGGTCGCGTGTATTAACAACAACCCTTTGTTTAAAGTCGGTTGGTAATGTTTTTTGATAATTTACAAAATCACCTTCCAAAAGGCGTGAAATAAAGGTGTAACCGTTAATATTAAAACCAATAAGGCGGTTGCCAACATTAATTTCAATTTCTTCGCTGTCGTCACCAATAAGCTTTACCGCTTCATTTAAAGCCTTGCTTGTAACGGTAAATTCTAAATTCTTAATATTTTCAGCCTTTTCCTTTTTAATTGCAAGGCGGTAACCGTCGATTGCAACAAACTGAATAAAGCCTTCGCTAACGGAAATATTAATACCAGTAAGAATGGGTTTTGCACCTTCGTTTTGAGCAGCAGCAAAAGCTGTACCTTTTTTCATTGCAGCAAAAAGTTTGCCGTCAACTTTAAAACTGTTTTCTGCCGAAACTGTAGGAATTTCAGGAAAATCTGTTGCAGCCATGCCCATAATATCAAATGTGGCTTCACCGCATTTAATATTACAGTTAAGACGGCTGTCTGCCGAAATTTCAACCTGAATATCATTCATTCTTCTTAAAATGTCTGCCAATAAGCGAGCGCCGATAACAATATCGCCTGATTCTTCAGTTTTGGCATAAATTTCTTTTTTCATACCCATTTCAAGGTTATATGCAACTAAAGTAACTTTGCCTTGTTCAGCTGAAATTAAAATACCTTCAAGTACAGGCATTGCAGTTTTAGAACCAACAACGCTTTGAAGTTTTGAAACGGCTTCAAGTAATTTTGCGCGTTCAACGATGAATTTCATAATTTTTGCTCCTTAAAAAGAAATAATAAAACAGCAGTAGTAATAAGGGGTGTTAAAACGGTTAATAACTTGTCCAAACCCACTTATATAAAGAGTTTTTGCGGTTAAATGTAAACTTGATAAAAAGTGAATAAGTCAGGGATAAAAAAATTATCCACATTTATCCAACGAGTTTTAACAGTTAATTAAGGTTAAAACAGTTAATAACCACCGTTTGCATTGTGGCGTAAATTTTTAATGATATCTTCAACAAGTTCTTTCTGATAAGGCTTGTCTTTTAAGAAATCTTCAATGCGGTTTACATTGTAAAGCACGGTTGTGTGGTCTTTGCCGAAGCTTTCGCCGATTGCTTTGTAAGAAAGGTCGGTAGTTTCACGGGCAATATACATTGCAACCTGTCGCGCAAGGGCAAGTGAAGCAGTTCTGCGGTTTGAAAGAATTTCAGCTTCGCTTACATTATAGGTACGCGCAACTTCCATAATAATATTATCAATTTTAATCGGTTCAGGTGTGTCATCGGTAATGATATCACGAATAAAGGACTGAACAATTGTAAGGTTAGGTACCTTGTTTTGAATAGTGATATATGCCTGAAGTTTTTTAACCACACCTTCAAGCTGGCGGGTATTGGTTTTAATGTGTTCGGCAATGTAATAAACAAGGGTTTCATCAATCTTAATACCGCTTTGTTCTGCCTTTTTGTTGATAATACCAACCCTTGTTTCAAAATCAGGCGGGGTAATATCACCGTAAAAACCGCCTTCAAGTCGTGAACGGATGCGGTCATCAAGGGTTTTAATTTCCTTAACGGGGCGGTCAAGGGTAACAACAATTTGCTTGCCGCTTTGGTAAAGAGCATTAAAGGTGTTGAAGAATTCTTCCTGTGTTTGTTCCTTACCGGCGATAAAGTGAATGTCGTCGATAAGCAAAACATCAACATTTCTAAACTTGTTTCTAAAGTCTTCAATAGTGCCTATACCAAGCTTACCTTGCTGTAAAGCCTGAATGAGTTGGTTTGTAAATTCTTCACCGCGAACAAATTCAACATTCTTATGTGGAAATTTTTTCTTAATGTGGTTTTTAATAGCCAACATTAAGTGGGTTTTACCAACACCCGACGGACCGTAAATTACAAGCGGGTTAAATGTGGGTTGCGGAATTTGTGCTTCAGCAACTGCAAGAGCAGCGGCGTGAGCAAAACGGTTGGTCGAGCCAACGATAAAGTTTTGAAAAGTGAAGAAATCTTCAAATGAAAGACCTTCGCTTTGTTGTTCGGCCTTTAATATTTTTTCTTCATCTTCTTCCAACACAACACGCGCAACCATATCGACACCCATAACGGTTTTAATTGCGTTGTTAAGTTTTTCTTGATATATTTCTTCAACAACACTTTTTTTGTAAGCATCGTTAATGGAAATTATAAATTCGCCGTCGTTCAAAACAACAGGAACTAAATCTTTTAAAAAGCAGTTAAAAGTTACTTCGGAAATGGTCTTTTTACATTCATCGCAAATTGCTGACCATATTTCACTTAACGGATTTTCAGACATTTTTTAACCTTCCTTTATATTATTTTTATATAGTTATCTTATTATATTATATATTTATATTAGTATATCATAATTAAATTAATTTTGCAACATTTTTAAACAAAAAGGGGAAAATTATGGGGATAAGAACCGACCTTGCCGTTGAAAGTATAAATTTTAAAGACTCAAGCAATTATTTTTGCGAAAAAGACGGTAATTTTGAGCTACATTTTGCAGAAATTACACCCGATGAAAAGCAGGAAAAGCCGAGTGGAAAATATGTAACTCTTTATTTTGAAAATATCGAAAAAATAGTTGATTTTGAGCCACTTGAAAAGCAGTTTTTAAAAACAATGAATCTTTTGAATTTAAAGCCTGAAAATGTGTTGGTGGCAGGGCTTGGCAACCGCGATATTACGGCAGATTCAATAGGTCCAAAAACGGCAGAAAAAATTCTTGCAACAAGGCATATAACGGGCAAATTTGCTGAAAGCATCGGACTTTATGGGTTAAAAAGTGTGGCGGTAACGGTGCCCGATGTTTTAGGTAAAACGGGTGTCGAAGTGCAAGAAATTTTATCGGGTATAATCAGTAAAACAGGGGTAGATACTGTCATTGTTATCGACGCTTTGTGTGCCAAAAGCGAAAGCCGACTTTTTAAAACAATCCAGTTTACCGATAGCGGGATAGCGCCCGGTTCGGGGGTTAAAAACAAGCGCCGCGAAATCAGTAAAAACACTTTGGGGGTTAATGTTATCGCAATCGGTGTGCCGACGGTTACAGAATTTCCCACAGAAAGCGAAGACCTTATTGTTACCCCAAAAGAGTGTGATGTTTTGACCGATAAATTAAGTGAAATTATTGCGCGGTGTCTTAATTTATATCTTCAACCCAATATAGATCCCGAAATTTTGTTTAGTTTAGTATAAAAAATCACTCCTTTGCATATTATTAAAACGGTGATGTTATGGAAAGGCGTTGGGCACTGTTTAGACTTATAGTTTGTTATACACTTTGTGTGTGCCTTTGCGCCGTTTCCGTATACTCTATTATAACACTAAAAAAAGCGCCATTCAGCGACAACTTTCAAGTTGGCGTTTTTTGGGATGAGAATGGCGATTTTTGGGATAAAAATGGCGTTTTTCAAGGTGAAAACACTTCGGTGTCATCACAAAACTCAACCACATCACAAGAAACTAAGCCGCAAAGCGGTGTGTCTCAAACGGTGACAAGTTCTATTCCTACATCTGCGGGTGCGATTAAAGGCAATGTTATTGAAAAATATATTTCACCCTATACAGCAAAGCTGTCATATAACAAGGTTTATATGAAAAATAACACAAGCTTGTCGGTTAATATTAAAAATTTATTAGCATCAAAACTTAGTTTTAAAATAGAAAAAAACAACCAGCCACAGGTGCTGATTGTTCATACCCATACTACCGAAACATTTTTACCGTCAGATGCTAAAACCTATGGTGTTAATCATTCTTCCCGCACGACCGATAATAATAAAAATATGGCGGCAATTGGGGCGATTATTGCTAATAAATTAAACAAAGCGGGGATAAAAACTCTGCACGACAAAACACAGCACGATTATCCGCAATATAACGGCAGTTATAGTAGAAGTGCAAAGACAGTAACAAGTTATTTAAATAAGTATAAAAGCATAAAAATAGTACTTGATTTACACCGCGATTCCGTAACCGTTTCAGGAAATGATAAAGCAAAACTTGTCACAAAAATAAACGGAAAAAAAGCGGCACAGGTAATGCTTGTTATGGGCAGTCAGAGCGGAAGCATTAAAAATCACCCGAATTGGCAGGAAAACTTAAAATTAGCCCTTCGGTTACAACAAACAATGGAAAACAAATATCCAACCCTTGCCCGACCATTAGTATTGGCATCAAGCCGATATAATCAGTCACTTTCAAAGGGTGCGCTTTTGATAGAATTTGGCACAGATATGAACAGTTTAGATGAAGCAAAATATTCTGCCGAACTTGTGGCGGATAGCCTGATATCACTTTTGAATACCATAAAATAGGGGAATTTTATGAAAAACAGTTTAAGAAAATTTTACATTTCGTTTATCTTTACTTCTTGCATAGTTTTCGGATTTTTGGCGGTGTGCTTTGCCTATGAAAACATCCGTGCCACCGAATACGGTGACAACCGCCGCGCAATAGCAGTAGAAGACGGAAAGTTTTATTTTTTTGATTTTGAGTATGAATTTAAATAGCAAAACCAAGACGAAATTATACGTCTTGGTTTTCTTTTAATAAGTATTTTTTAGGGTTATTTTCAATATAATCCCATTTTTCGTTGTAATCTTCTTGATTGCGAATTATATGATCGTAATATCGCGGTTGCCAAATATTTTTATCATATTCTTTATTACAAAATCTTTTAAATGTGCTTACAAATTTCGCAATTGTTGAATTTTTATTATCAATTTTATCATTAGAACGCGTAGGGACAGGCGTCCCCGACTGTCCGTTAGAAATTGTTATTAAAAGGTGTATGTGGTCGGGCATAATAACAAAGTTATCAATCAAAATTTCATTATAAAAAGTATTTAATTTGTTAATATGTTTTTCCGCAATTTTGCCTGGCGGTAATAACAAGATTTTCGGACAGTCGGGGACGCCTGTCCCTACAATTTTGCTTAAAATCGGTTTTCTATCTTTAACACATATCGTAATAAAATATGTGCCAACTTGACTGTAATCGTAATTTTCTAATCGATTTTTTTGTCTTTCAGATAATTTCATTTTTATCACCAATTAAATTTTAACACAAAAGCGATAAAAGAACAAATCTTTTATCGCTTTTTCTATTACTTATTAATTTTTGCATCAATTTTTTCGGCGGCTTCTTTAAGAAATACATTATCGTAAAGTTCAAAACAACCGTTATCAACCGCTTTTGCCAAATCAACATCAATTGGCATTTTTCCAAGAAGGTCAAGGCCTAGCTCTGCGGCAATACCGTCACTACCGCTACCGAAAATCTTAAATTCTTTTTTACACTCAGGACAAATAACACTGCTCATATTTTCAACAATGCCCAAAACGGGAATGTTCATCATATTTGCCATGTTATAAGCCTTTTTAACAATCATTGAAACCAAATCCTGCGGTGAAGTTACAATAACCGCGCCGTCAAGGGGAAGGCTTTGGAAAACGGTTAAGGGCACATCGCCTGTTCCGGGGGGACAGTCAACAAACAAATAATCAAGGTCGCCCCAAACAACATCGTGCCAGAACTGTTTTACCGCACCTGCAATTACAGGACCGCGCCATAAAACGGGGGCTTCTTTATCTTCGAGCAGAAGATTTATTGACATAATTTTAATACCGTTTTTGGTTTCGGCTGGTAAAATGCCAAGTTCATTTTGGTAAACCTTAGAATTAATACCGAAAGATTTTGGAATAGATGGGCCTGTGATATCGGCATCTAAAATACCAACCTTATAACCCATTTTGCTCATAAGCACTGCAAGGGAAGAAGTAACCATTGATTTACCAACGCCACCCTTACCGCTTACAACACCAATAACATGTTTAATATTGTTGTATTCGCCTGTGGGTTCCAATAAGCTTTGGGGTTCTTGACGCGAACCGCAGCTTTGACCGCAACTGCTGCAGTTACCGCTGCAACCGCTTGTTTTTTCTTCAGCCATTTTAAAAATCTCCTATCGAAAATAATTCTTAAGATTAAAAATGCTATAGCAATTCAAAATAGCGGTTTTACGCTATTTTGACCCCAATCATTGATTGGGGTCAAATTTTCTTTGGAAATTTGGCTATATATTTTTCAATGAGTATAGCGCAAGATTATATTTTAAAAAAGATAATCTTGCGAAGCCGATAAAATCGGCTTAACGAAACGCAAAAAGCGTTTCGTTAAGCTATAATCATTATACTACCCTAAAAATCAAAAATCAACCGCTTTTATTGATTATTTAAATAATCATATTCTTTTGCAATGGTTGCCCAGGTTACAGGACCAACCGCACCTGACTCTTGAAGTCCGAAAAGGCGCTGAAATGTTCTGATAGCATTTTCAGTTTGGTCGCCAAAATAACCCGTTATAGGAAGTGTCGGTAATTCGGGTATAATTTGCCCTAAAAAACTTAAATATGTCTGCAGGTCGCGGACATTATCGCCCCGTTGTCCTTTAGTTAAAAAATATCCGGGGTAAAGTTTTGCATTACTGCCCGAATAACCGCTAGGCAAGGCGGCAACGGTATCAGCATAGGCTTTTTGTATCGCGTTCCATGTATTAACATCAACAATTCCGTTAACTGGTAAACCGTAAAAACGCTGAAAGCGTTCCACCGCCTGTACAGTTTCGGGACCAAAATAACCGCTTCGTGACACAGGTGCCAGCGCGCCGTTAAAATAGGCGAGTACTGCTAAATAATACTGCAAAGTGGTAACGGGAATACCGCTTGTGCCTTCAGTTAGTTCGTTTACGAAAGGTACCGCCGCTTCGCTTATAGTTACGCCTTCACCGCTGAGTTCTGCAAGACCTTTAACCCCGTTATAATACTGTTTTATTCTGTACCAGGTTGATTTGTCCACTTCGCCCGTTACATTTAAATTAAACACTTGCTGAAAAGTGCGCACCGCTTCCTGTGTCCCCACACCAAACACACCTTCAGGGTCATTAATTTTTGGAATAGCGGGGTAGTTATTTGAAATTCGGTTAAGTTGCGTTTGAATAACATCAACATTATTACCTGCGTCACCCAGTCGCAAGGGAACACCGGGATAACTCTCAACATTGTCGCTTATGGGCGCGTTTTCCACAATACCAATGTTGTTGCCGTAATAATTTTGCAAAATTGCAAAGGGTGTAAGTCCGCTTTCGGCAAGGGAAACCGTACCCCATTGTGACAAACCATCACAGATTGAAGTCGTGCCGTTGCAAAAGGCGGTAAAAAGGGGTTGAATTTCACCTTGTCGCACTACATAATCGTTAAAAATTTCATCAACAATAAGTGAAATATTTTCGAAAACTTCGCGGTCTTTTACAAAGGCTTGGTCAAATTGGGTTGTGTTGGTAATATCGAAATTATACCCGCGCGACGGGTACCATTCGGTGTAAATGCGGTTTAAAGCATAGGAAATTATGGCATAAATGTTTGCTCTTAAAGCGTTTTCAGGCCAGGTGGGGTAAATTTCGCTCGATGCCACATTTTTTACATAATCTACAAAGGGTACGGTTACATTTTCAGCATTAGAATCGGGCGTACCTAAATGTACTGTGATGTTTTCAGGTATAACGGGGTATAAAATTTCAGCCATTTTGTCACCTTACAAATTATATTTTTGCCCTTCATCAAAAATTTGCGGTTCGCTGTCTGATTGGTCGGCATCGATAATTAAATCTGACCGCTGAATTGAAGTTATACCGCTGAAAACGGGAATATTAAGGTGAATGTTTTTTAAAAATCCGTCCGATTCAACAAGCATATTGTATACTGCATACGGTCTTTGCGATAAATCGGGCGCCATAGATAAATTTTTATCGGGTGTCGGCAGAGAAAACACCTTTGTTTTTCCGCTATTATCGGTTAAATCGGTGTCGATTACATTCATATCTTCATATTCGCCACTAAAAATAGTAACCTTTGCATTTTCTACAGGGTAAAGCGAGTTAAAGCTTGTTACAACACCTAAAAGCCGTCCGTTTTGATCGTTTTGGGGTGGTGTAGCAGGTATTTGTTCGTTTAAAATTGGAGTCGGTTCTGGCTCTGCCATAACGGGTACGACTTCATTCTTATGTACCGAGTTATACATTTTAAGCATTTCGTTTTTGTACTTTTCAAATAGTTCGTTATTCATAAAATCACCCGTTTAATTTTATGTAAAAAGGGGATATTGCATACCAACTATTGCAAAATATGAAAAAATTGGGTATAATTAGCATATATCCTTTTAAGGTGGTATAAAAATGATAGTTTTAAATAATGGTACTCTTGAAGTACAAATTGATAAAATCGGTGCGGAAATTCGAAAGGTTACAAAAGACGGCAAAGACCGTATGTGGTCGGGCAATCCCGAGCATTGGGCAGGTGTTGCTCCACTTTTGTTCCCAATTTGTAGCGGGCTTCCTAATGACAAATATACCTACAACGGCGAAACTTATGAAATGCCCAAGCACGGCTTTATAAGAAAGTTGCCGTTTGAAGTTGAAGCCACTGCTGACGATACAGCAACCTTTATGTTCTCGGCTAATGATGAAACCTTAAAAATGTTTCCTTGGCGTTTTGAACTTCGTATAAAATACACCCTTATTCGTGAAAAAATTAAGGTTGAATATTTTGTTTTAAACAAATCTGATGATACAATGTATTATTCAATCGGCTCGCACGAAGGTTATGACTGCCCCGAAGGAATCGAAAATTATGATGTTGTTTTCGAAAAAGAAGAAGTTTTAGAAAACTGCCTTTTAGACGGTCCGGTTTTATCGGGCGAAACACAGCCGATTTTAACTAGCGGTAATGTTTTACCGCTTAGTGAAGAATATTTTAAATTAGACGCTTTAATTTTTAAGAATATTCAGTCTAAAAAAGCAAGTCTTGTTAACCGTCAAACAGGTCAAACAACAACGGTGTTATTCCCCGAGTGTGAATATCTTCTCTTATGGCACCCTGTAGGCGCGCCGTTTATGTGTATTGAACCGTGGGAAGGTATTTGTTCGACCAAGGGCGATAGCGGTGATATAACCGAAAAAGAAGGCATAATTGCACTCGACAGCAAAGTTGAAAAAGTTCATACACATATAATTGAGTTTAGATAAAAAAACAAAACCCTTGAGAAAAATCTCAAGGGTTTTGTTTTTAATCTATATCTTTGCCACAGCAACGCTTATATTTCTTTCCGCTACCGCAGGGGCAAAGAGCGTTTTTACCTACTGCACCCTTACCTTTAACGGTGTTGGGTTTGTTGTCGGCGCTGCTTTCTTCAGCAACCTTTTCGCGCTTAACTTCATCATCTCGGCGTACGCGAACAGTCATAACAAGCTTTGCGGTCTGTTCACGAATGGCTGTGGTCATTGCGTCGAACATATCATAACTGTCGTTACGGTATTCAACAACAGGGTCGTGCTGACCGTAACCGCGAAGACCTATACCTTGGCGAAGTTGGTCCATAGCATCGATATGATCCATCCAGTTAGTATCAACTGAACGAAGAAGCATTACGCGTTCAATTTCACGCATCATATCATTGCCAAGCTCTTTTTCGCGCTCTTCATAAATTTTAGCGGCGCGGTCTTTAAGTTGTTCGGCAATATCTTCTTTTTCAAGTTTTGAAAGTTCAGCAGCAGTATAATTAAAATCAAACGGGGTGGTAAGCCAACCCATAAAGTACTCACGAAGACCCTTTAAATCCCAATTGTCGGCAATCGGGTCAGCAAGGTAGATACCGCAGTAAGAATCAATAGTGTCTTCAATCATCTTAAATACAGTGTCCTTAATATCTTCGCCGTCAAGCACCTTGTTGCGCTGTGTATAAATCAGTTCACGCTGTTTGTTCATAACATCGTCGTACTGTAAAGTGTTCTTACGAATAGCGAAGTTAATGCCTTCCTTCTTCTTTTGGGCGCTTTCAATGGTTTTTGAAAGCATACCGCTTTCAAGGGGCATATCTTCTTCAACGCGCATTGTGTCCATAAGGGTGGAAATTCTCTCACCGCCGAAAAGGCGCATTAAATCATCTTCTAAAGATACGAAGAATTGTGTTTCACCGTTATCACCCTGACGACCTGCACGACCGCGAAGCTGATTATCAATACGGCGTGAATCGTGGCGCTCTGTACCAATAATGCAAAGACCGCCCGCTTTTCTGACTGCTTCGGCTTCGGGGGCAATTTCTGCCTTAAATTTATTGTAATATTCAGTATATTTTGCGCGTGCGGCTAAAATTTCGGGGTCTTCGGTTTCGGCAAAGCCTGTGGCTTCAATAATAAGTTCTTCGCTTAAACCGTCGTGACGAAGCGCCGATTTTGCCAAATATTCAGCGTTACCGCCAAGCATAATGTCGGTACCACGGCCCGCCATGTTGGTAGCAATGGTAACAGCACCAAGCTTACCTGCTTGGGCAATAATTTCGGCTTCTTTTTCGTGGTGTTTAGCATTTAAAACATTGTGCTGAATACCGCGTTTTTTAAGAAGTGCCGACAAAAGTTCAGACTTTTCAATGGTAATAGTACCCACAAGCACAGGCTGACCCTTTGCGTGACATTCAATAATTTTATTGATAACCGCCATAAACTTGGCTTTTTCGGTTTTATAAACCACATCGTTTTGGTCAATACGGGCAATGGGCTTATTTGTGGGAATTTCAATAACATCCAATTTATAAATTTCTTGAAATTCAGTTTCTTCGGTCATGGCAGTACCTGTCATACCCGAAAGCTTGTTATAAAGGCGGAAGAAGTTTTGGAAAGTAATGGTTGCAAGGGTTTTTGATTCTTTGGCAACCTTTACGCCTTCCTTAGCTTCAATTGCTTGGTGTAAACCTTCGTTGTAACGGCGACCGTACATAAGGCGGCCTGTGAATTCATCAACAATGATAACTTCGCCGTCTTTTACAACATAGTCAACATCGCGCTTCATAATACCGTAAGCGCGGATAGCCTGATTCATATGGTGAGCAATAGCAATATTTTCGCTGTCGTTAAGGTTTTCAATGTTAAAATACTGTTCAACGCGCTTAACACCGTCGGGGGTTAAAACGGCAGTTCTTGCTTTTTCATCAACAACATAATCGCCTTCTATGCCCATCTGTTCGTCGCTTGCTTTGTCGTCCATTTCCTTAACCTTAAACATTTTAAGGCTTCTCGCCAAACGGTTTGCGGCTTCGTATAAATCGGTTGATTTATCGCTTTGTCCCGAAATGATAAGGGGGGTACGCGCTTCATCAACCAAAATCGAGTCAACTTCGTCGACAATGGCAAAGTTGTGCTCACGCTGTACCTTTTGTTCTTTATAAATAACCATATTGTCACGCAAATAATCGAAACCAAGCTCGTTATTGGTGCAATAGGTAATATCAGCGTTATACGCTTCTTGTTTTTCTTCCTTGGTCATACCGTGGGTAACAAGACCAACAGTAAGGCCCATAAACTTGTAAAGTTTGCCCATCCATTCCGAGTCACGCTTTGCAAGGTAATCGTTAACGGTAACGATGTGCACACCCTTACCCGAAAGAGCGTTAAGATAAGCAGGTAAGGTTGCAACCAAGGTTTTACCTTCACCTGTTTTCATTTCGGCAATTCGGCCTTGGTGTAAAATAATACCGCCAATAATCTGAACGGGGAAGTGGCGCATACCGAGCACACGGTCGCCGGCTTCACGGCAAGCGGCAAATGCTTCGGGTAAAATATCATCAAGGGTTTCGCCTAATGTTAAGCGTTCTTTAAATTCGTCGGTTTTTGCGCGTAGCTGCTCATCAGTTAAAGCCTTATATTCTTCTTCTAAAGCCAAAACCTTTGTTTGCATTGGCAAAATTCGTTTAATTTCCTTTTGGCTGTAATTGCCGAAAAGGGCTGAAAGTATACTCATTTTGATACTCCTTAAACCTTTATAATAAAGTAATTATACTCTGTGCTGATTAAAAAAGTTGGAACTATTTGTAAACAACCTTGTTTTTCTTTAATTTAAGACCGTCTGACACCGAAACAGAATAATCTTTTTTAATAAAAATTGCTTCGTAACCTTCAGTCTCGTTGATAAGTTTTTTAGCAGCATTTTCGCCCAAAATCATACAAACGGTGGAAAGCACATCACATTCTGCTGATTTCTCACCTAAAATAGTAACCGACGCTAATTCGTTTTCTATCGGCATACCGGTTTTAACATCTAAAATGTGGTGGTAAAGTTTGCCGTCTTTTTCAAAACTGCGTTCATAAATACCACTAGTAACGGCAGATGCGTCTTTAAGCTTTACGGTAAGCATAATTTCATCAGAAAAGGGGCGCTTAATACCAACCTTTGCCGCTTTACCAAAAACTGCAACATTACCGCCAAGGTTTACAATACCGTTTTTGGCACCGTTTTCCTTAAGATATGATACCATTTTGTCAGCTGCATAACCTTTTGCTATGCTGCCAAAGTCGATATCGGTATTGTGCAAGTCAACATAATTGCCCTTAACTTCTATACGGTTATAACCCACTTTGTAAAGCACCTTTTTGGCTTCTTCTTCGGTCGGAGCTTTTTCTTCATAAAAATCGTAAAGGTTAGAAGCAGGGGTTATGGTAATGTCATATTTACCGCCGGTTTTTTGGCAATAATAAATTGCTTGAACCAAAACTTCAAGGGTTTCTTTCGAAATTTCAAGCTCGTCGTGGTGGTTTAAAAGCGAAACTTCACTTTCGGGACGATGACGGCTTAAAAGACGGTCGAGTTTTTCGCACAAATCTAATGCACCGTTTAAAGATTCCGTACTGCAGTCGGCAGTTACGGTGCAAACGGTGTCCATTAAAAGGCGTTTCTCGGATTTTTTTGATGCGCAACCGCAAAGCAGAAGCGCGGGGATGAGTGTAAGTATAAGTAATTTTTTCATAATATATTATTATATAATATATTTGCTTTTTTGTAAAGATGTGTTAAAATAAAATTGGTGATAAAATGAAAAAAGCAGACATAAAACTCATCTTTTGTCTTATAGCCGTTGGTATAATCGCTTTAGCGGCGGTTTTGTTATGCTCAAAAAACGGTAAAACTGTGGTTATCACCCAAAATAACAAAGAAATTTACAGTGGTTCTATTAGCGAAGATAAGATAATTGACCTTAAAACCAATGTCATTGAAATAAAAAACGGTAAAGTAGATGTCGTTTCGGCGGTTTGCAAAAACCAAATTTGCGTAAAGCATAAGCAAATTTCAAAAAAAGGTGAACAGATTGCCTGTATTCCAAATAAAATTTTAATAACTGTAGAATAGGGGGATAATATGTCAAAAAAAGTCGCATTATATGGCGTTTTGTCGGCGGTGTGCTTGGTTTTTTCTTATGTTGAAACCCTTTTACCGCTCACCTTTATTGCCCCCGGTATAAAAATAGGTTTGGCAAATGGCATTGCGTTACTTTTAATTTTAAAAAACGATATTAAAGGCGCATTTTTGGTTAATATTATCCGCATAATATTGCTGAATTTATTATTTGTAAGCCCGTTTGCGCTTATTTTTTCGCTATCGGCAGGGATTATTTCCACACTTGTTATGTGGCTGGTATCAAAAACTAAAATTTTCGGCGCGGTTGGTTTCAGCATTTTGGGTGCATTAACACACAATTTGGTGCAAACTGTGGTAGCGCTTATACTTTTAGGCACAGGGGTGATTTATTATTTGCCGTTTTTAATTTTTTCGGCAATAATTTCGGGCGGTTTTATCGGATTTTTAGCAAAAATTTTAGATAAAAAAATAAAAACCTTCTTTTAGGATAAACTATTCCTAAAGGGAGGTTTTTTATTATGCAAAATAATTCAACAATGTCATTTGTAAAGGGTATGGGCGCAGGTATGATTGCAGGTGCTACTGCAGTTGTGGTCGGCAAAATGATGCTCAAAGACAACAAGAACATCGAAAAAGGAGGCGCAAAACTTTTAAAAGCCGCAGGCGAAATGGTTGACGGTTTTCAAACAATGTTTCATTAATAGTTAATCGCTATGCGATTAACTATTAAATAAGAAAGAATAAATAAAAAATAAGAAAATCGGTGTCGGTTTCGCCTACTGATATATATTTGTGCCGTAGGCACACATTTTTTATTATTTATTATTTCTTCTTTATTATTTTAAAAAAAGAGATGGAAACTTCCATCTCTTTTTTCTCTTATTCTACAATAACTGTTCCGTCTTCTTTTACGGTAATCTTCATACCGTCTTTAACATAATTTAAAAATTCGTCGCCAAGACAGTCAATAACAGGCATTGTAATTTTGTCTACCCAAACATCTGCTAAAACTGCACCTGCAGCAGCAAGTGAGTCAATATGGTTTGCAAAAAGCATACAAGCGGGGTTTTTTTCCATTGCGCAAGCGCAATAAAGCACCAAACCGCCTGTGGTTGAGCCGATTGTCTGCGGTAAACAAAGCGCCTTGTTAATCATGGGCTTGCCGTTAATATCGCTATTGTTTTGGTCACCGCATTTTACCTGCTTGTCACCAAACTGCAAAGCCATCTGGAAGGAAGCAAGTGTGTTAAAGCCCTGTGTAGTAACTAGTGCTTCAGCGCAAGCGGTACCGGGGGTAACAACTCTGCCTTTAAATTCTCTCATTTTATTTATCCCCCTTTGTGATAGCGTTTAAAATTTCGTCATCGGTGTAATAACGCGCACTTGTATAGGTGCGAAGCTTATTAGATGATGTAATAACAGGCATTTTTTTGCAAAGTGGGTTATTCATATACATAAGTGGGCAAATATATGAAGTAATAACGCCCGTTTCCTTAAGGCGAGCGGCATATTCGGTCTTGTTAAATGCTTCCAAAACTTTGGGAGCAGCAGTAAATACGGTAGGAATAACCACCTTTTTGTTGCCGCTTTCTTTAAGACCTGCTTCTACCTTATCGGTCCAGTCCTTAAGCTGCTCTAAACTCATATGTGGGCAACCCATAAAGCAGAGTTTGGGCTTTGCATCGGGATTTTTCCAAATTACAGGGTAATCATTTTTAACTCTTTCGAGTTCAGCGTCGTCGATTATATATTCTTTTGCATCGGCAACTATTAGGTCTTTACCCATTTCCTTTGCTTCGGGGGTAAGATTATCAATATGATAAAGGCCGACAGCACCGTTCGATGCGGTAGCGGCACCGAAATCTTTAAGATATGTGCAAGCCGCATCGTCAAGTGTGTCACCAATCCATTTATCAAGACCGATAACATAGGGTACATCTTCCATAACCTTCATACCGATAGCCGAGCCTAAAAGCTGTGCTTCGGGCTTTTTGGTAGTCTCAATTTTTATAACCCAAGTGGCTTTTCTGCCTTCATCGGTTAAAAGACCGAAGTAAGGAACATAACCAACGATAGAGCCCATAATGTCTAAAATACCCGAATTTCGGTTACAACGCGCACCCAAAACTGAGTTTGCATATACAACAGCAGAAGATTCTGCCCAGCTTAGCACATCGCCTTTTTTAGGTTTGTTGCCAACTTCATCCATATAGCAAGCGCAGGTGAATGCGTTTTCATCTATAAGACCAAGCTTTTTAAGTTGTTCTTCATAGAAATCTTGCTTTGTGTACATAAAATTCTTAAAAACAAACTTTTGTAAGAAGTTAGCGGGCACATTATCATCAAGCGGACGGGGGTCAACCGAGAATTTTTGACCTGAAAATACATCGGCGTCCAAAATTTGTTGCATAAGGTCATAAACAGGGGACATAACCTTTAAACCGAAAGAAGTTACAAGGTGGTTGTATTTTGATGTAATGGGAACAAGTTTTTCTGCTTCAAAAGCATCACCGTACATAACTAAGGTTTTCATAACCTTTGCCAAAGTTTCGCCTTTTTCGCCGTTAAGTATGGCTTGCTGTTCGGGGGTAAGTATCATAGAAAGTTTCTCCTTTCAAAATCTAGTTAAGTTATCCTATAATTACGCATTACGCATTATGAATTACGCATTATATTACAACTTCATACACACATCCCACGCGCCCCATATAACGGTGCGGAGATTACCAACATTTGCGGCATCGCCAATAACATGAACCTTGCCGCCCTTTTTAGCGATGGGTGCAGGGTTGTAACCAACCGACATAATTACACTGTCGCAAGCAATATCAAATTGCTTACCGTCCTTATCGGTAACGGTTATACTGCCGTCGTTAATGGTGTTAAGCTTGGTTTCCAAATGAACGGGAACTTTGTTGGTTTTAAAGAAATCACGAAGGAAGCTAGTGTTTGCAAGGCAAATACCCGGTGTTACGATAAGGTCGTCCTGCATTTCAATAATGGTTGGCTTTTTACCTTGTAAGTAAAGGTCATAAGCAATTTCGCAACCGGTTAAACCGCCGCCGATAATCGCAACATTTTCGCCAACTTGTTTGTTGCCGAGTAAATAATCAACCGCTTCAACAGTGTTTTCAACACCCTTAATGGGAATATTTTTAGCTACAGCACCGGTAGCAACAATGATTTCATCGGCTTTAAGTGTTTTAACATCTTTAATTTCGGTGTTAAGCTTAATATCAATGGGATATTTCTTAATTTCGCGGTTGTACCAAGCAATAAGGTCGCGGTCTTTTTCTTTAAATGAAGGTGCCGCCGCTGCAATAAATACACCGCCGAGTTTATCGGTCTTTTCATAAAGGGTAACCTTATGACCGCGCTGTGCACAAACGATAGCGGCTTCCATACCGCCAATACCGCCGCCAATAATAGCAATATTCTTAACCTTCTTAGCAGGGGTAAGTTTATATTTATTTGACTGCATTGTCTTGGGGTTTAATGCGCAACGGGCAAGACCCATTGTGTCGGTAAGGTCTTGTGTATTTGCGTGACCCTTTGATGATGAGAAGTTAAAGCAACCTGCGTGACAGCAAATACAAGGCTTAATGTCTTCCAAACGGTCATCAATCATCTTGGTTATCCATTCGGGGTCAACAAGGAACTGACGGGCAACACCAACAGCATCAATTTTACCGTCGGCAACTGCCTTAGCACCAACTTCGGGTTCCATTCGACCTGCACAAACCACAGGAATGTCCACAAACTTTTTAATGTGCGCAACATCTTCAAGGTTGCAGTTTTGGGGCATATACATCGGGGGATGTGCCCAATACCACGAGTCGTAGGTACCGTTATCGGCGTTAAGCATATCATAGCCTGCATCTTGCAAATATTTAGCAGCCTTTTCGCTTTCTGCCATATTTCTGCCAACTTCAACATAATCTTCGCCCGGCATTGCGCCTTCGCAGAAACCTTTCATTTTAGATTCTACCGAATAGCGTAAAGAAACGGGGAAGTCTTCGCCACATTCCGCTTTGATTGCTTTAACAATTTCAGCTGCAAAGCGGTAGCGGTTTTCAAAGCTACCACCGTATTCATCGGTGCGCTTGTTGAAAAATTCAATAGCAAATTGGTCTAAAAGATAGCCTTCGTGAACCGCGTGAACTTCAACACCGTCAACACCCGCTTTTTTGCAAAGTGCGGCGGTTTTAGCAAAGGCTTCAATAATTTCGTGAATCTGTTCCTTTGTCATTTCTGGGCAGATAATGTCGTGCGCCCAACGAGATGGCTGTTCACTGGGAGAAGCAAGTTCGTGGCTTGTGTCAATAATGGGTTTAACAAGTGCGCGTGTCACTTTATTTTTATGTAAAGGTGCAACAAGTTCGGTGATTGCCCAGCTTCTGCCCATACCTGCAGTTAACTGAACGAAAAGCTTTGCGCCTGATTTATGTATTTCGTCCATAAATTCTTTAAGGTCGTCAAACATTTTCGGGTTTTGCCAAAGCCATTTACCCCAAAATGTATCGCGAAGCGGCGCAATACCTGGGATAATAAGACCAACATTATTGTTGGCGCGTTCTAAAAAGAATTTTGCGGCTTCCTTATCAAAATGACAACCGCCAAGATCAAACCAACCAAAAAGTGAAGTACCGCCCATAGGGCAAAGCACGATTCGGTTTTTAATTTCAACATTACCGATTTTCCAAGGGGTTTGTAATGCTTCGAATTTTTTATCCATAAAAGCACTCCTTTGTATTTAATAAGTATATTTTATTATATTATTGTTAATAAATCAACAATCTTTGTAAAAAATCATTTTTTTGGCATAATTTATTGACAAAAAAATTAATATTAATGTATAATACTTGTCAAAAGGGAGTGTTTTAATGAGCAAAAAACGAAATCCCATAAAATCTATAATATTTTCGCTTCTCACCTGCGGAATATATCAGATTTATTGGACCTTTCGCCTTGTAAAAGAAAGCCTGATGTTTACAAATAAGCGTGGCGATATTACCTTTGAAATTTTAATTTCAATTTTATTGCCGTTTATTGGACTTTATCTTGTTGAACGCAAATTTTCAGAAGGCTGTTCTGTTCAGGGTATAGAACATACTGAAAGGTCAGTGGTTTATTTAATTTTAAGCATTATCCCTTTTGGTGCCTGCTTGTCACTTGCTTTTATACAGGCAGAGCTTAACAAAATTAACGAAATTTTAGAAGCATAAAGGAGCAAAATTATGATTGAAAAGTTTTTAGAATGGCTTAGCAGTGCCAATGCGGTTGAATGGATAATTGATCTTATCACTTCACTTGGCGGTAAACTTTTATTTGGTATTCTAATTTTAATTGTTGGTTTGTTTATTATAAGAATAATTAAACGATTTATAAAAAAATCAACTAAACTTGATAAACTTGACCCAAGCCTTCGTTCATTTATATCAAGCTTTGCAAGTATTGCTTTGTACATAGTGTTGTTTATAACACTTGCTATGATTTTAGGTGTGCCTGTTACATCATTTATTACAGTACTTGCTACCTGCGGTGCAGCTATCGGTCTTGCGCTTCAGGGTTCACTTTCAAACTTTGCAGGCGGTTTAATGATTTTGCTTTTCAAACCCTTTAAGGTTGGCGATTATATTGAAGCCGCAGGTGAAGGCGGTACCGTTTCGGAAATCACAGTGGTTTATACAGTGCTTTCAACCCCCGATAATAAACAGATTACAATTCCAAACGGCTCAATTACTAATGCGGTAATTAAAAACTATTCTGCAAATGATACACGCCGTGTTGATTGGTTATTCACTGCCGATTATTCTTGCGACAGTGATAAGGTAAAAGAAATTATTGAGAAAGTAATTACTTCGCACAAATGTGCGCTTAAAGAACCTGAAGCATTTGTAAAAGTTTCAAAATGTGCTGACAGCGCGGTTGAATATACCGCTCGCGTTTGGGTAAACAGTGCTGATTATTGGACAGTTTATTTCGATGTTTTAGACGGTGTTAAAAAGGCATTCCAAGAAAACGATATTCAAATTCCTTATCCACAAATGGATGTTCATGTTAAACAGTAAAATTAAACGCACCCTTGCGGGTGCGTTTTCTGTTTATATAATTTAATTGAAAATTAATCTTCTTTTCTTGCAAATTTATAGAAAAGGTAAACATTCAAACGGTTTGCGGCGCCAAAACCGCCAATTAAAAATGTGCCGGTCTGACCGCGGGAATGTGTGCCACCTTGCCAGTTAACAACCTTTACATTGGGGTGTGACTGTTTCCATTCTTCAACGAAATCTTTTGTCTTTTTAGAAACCACATTGTAACATTCTTCCTTAGTTAAGGCGTATTGGTTAATATTATTCTTTTCAAATAATTCATATTCAACAGTAAAGGTATTGAGCTGATATTTGTTGGCGAGTAAACCGATGGAAGTGTCGGTCTCAAATTTGCATTTTACATTTGCAATTTTTGGGTTTAACTGAAACCATTTGTTAATGTTTTTAATAAACTCGTCTTCTGAAAGACCGTTACGGGTGAATACTTTTGTATAAATATCAACTTGTTTTGCACCGCACAAGGGGCAAAAAGCGCTACCTTCGTTGATTTCTTTTCCGCAATTTTTACAAATCATAGTTGTTTCTCCTTAAACATTAATTTTTATATTTCTGCGCCACATATTGGGCAGATGTTTGTGTTATCGTTAAATTTGCAGTCGCAGTAGGGACAGGTTGTTGTATTGGTTGCCATATCACCGTCTTGTTTGCACTTTGTGAAAACATAAATAAACATAATCAAGCCGAACAATCTGCTAAAAAGTGGAACTAGCGCCCAAAGTCGTGATATTCCGCATTTTTGTGCGTTAGCGAATATGTAAAAAATTTCAAATCCGCAAAACAAAAGCATTAATCCTGCTAAACTAAAACAAAACATAAACCAAATAATCATAATATATTCTCCTTTATTTTGATTGGGTTTTAACCCTTACATTTATAAAGGGGAATTAAAAAAGCAATTGGTTTTATATTTTTTAAAAATTTTTTATATTTTTTTAAAACCGCCTGAAAAAAGGAGATTCAGGCGGTTTTTACTTTTATTTGCTAAAAATAGCGTCGTATGCTGTTTTTGCGGCGGATATATCCTTTATACACCTAATTTTTCTCAAATTGCAGTATTTTAAAAGTTTATCTGCAAGGTCGTAGGTTTTTAAAACGGCATCGGGTGCAGAAGGTTGATAAATTTGTTTTACAAATACGCTGACAACTTGAATACCCGTAAGCGGAACAACTTCGTTAATATCAGCGCGTTCAATAAGACAAATATCATTAAGTTCGGTTCGGTCGTTTGTGTGAAAGTCTTCTTTGCCGGCCCAAGGTGTGCCAAAGGCATAAGGAATACCATCGAAAAATCGGATAATAGGTTTGTCGCCGTTAATTATTTTAAGCTTATCACCCAACATTTGTTGCCAATAAAGCATATGGGTGGTTTTGCCTGTGCCGGAAAGGGCAGTAAAGATAATCCCTTTGTTTTCCACTTTAATAACCGTACCGTGCATAACAAATGCATCAAAATCCAAAAGCTTAGTGGCAATTTGTCTGTATGCGCAGATGTATTCAATATATCCGTTGGTGAATGTAGCATCAGAAGAATTGCGTTCTTTTTCAAACTCTTGTTCGGATACTTTTACAAAAATATCTGTCGGTTTGTCACCGCTATAAATATAATCGGCGCATTTTTGGGGAATATAGTTATATTTGTTATCGATTTCAATAATCAAATCTGCCAAAAGAAGTTTAGTCATATAATAATCACCTTTAAAGTGTATTTAGAATCAGTAATTATTTAATATTAATCATCAAATGTTACTTCTGGTAATACAATGGGGTTTCCTTCATATGGTAGTTCGGGAATGGAAGGAATCTCGTTTTTGGTATCACTTTCTGTAGAAGATTCGGGTTTCGATGGAACACTATTTTCAGAATTAGTATCTTTATTTGTGTTGCATCCAATTAATAGAGAAAAAATCAATAAAACTTGAATAAAAATTAAAAATAATTTTTTCATTATCTACCTCTTGGTTTACTAATAGGATTTTGTTTAACAATTAATGAATATAATTGTAAGCAGAATCACCGTATTTGAGCATTGCCTTAATTAATTGGTTAAGATAAGGAACGCTGGTGTCGGTGTAAGAGTCAGCAACATATGATTCTATGCTGTAACGAATGGTGTTACTGA
>JAZKXN010000056.1:0-1017 GCA_045611605.1 Acutalibacteraceae bacterium | reverse complement strand
AAACTTCCTGCCACTATTTTCACTTACTCCTGGGGAATTGTATTTGCACTTGTTTTCGGTACAGGTATGTCCTTGGCAATGCAAGTTATCGGAAACAGTATGGTGCTGGGTATCACTATTGGTATCGTTGGTCTTATTGGTTGCGGTGTGAATTATCCGATTTATAAGAAATTGCTTGAAAAGGGCAAGGCAAAATATGCCTATGAAATCGTACAGCTTGCCCGTGAAATCGCAGAAAAATAATCAAACCCTGCAAGGAGTGGTGAGATGAATAAATCTGAAAGCAAATATTTTAATACTGCCACGAAAATGGACCTTGCATTGATTTCCTTGCTGAAAAAGAAACCGTTTGAATACATTACTGTTAGCGAGATTTGCGAAACGGCAGGGGTAAATCGCTCCACCTTTTACTTGCATTATGAAACCATCGGCGATTTGCTAAATGAAACAACACGATACTTGTTAGATGGATTTCTGTCCTATTTTTCAACCGACACACAGTCAGTAGCGCTCAATCTTAAGGACTGCGAACTGAATGAATTGGTGTTTATTTGCGTTAAGTATCTGACCCCATATTTCACCTATATCAAAGACCACAAAGAAGTATTTAAGGTTGCATTAGCGCAAAATAAAATTTTGGGATTTGAAGATGTGTATAAGCGAATGTTTGAAAACATATTCAATCCGATTTTGGAGAGATTTCACTATCCGGCAGACATCAGACAATATGTGATGATCTACTATCTGAATGGTATCAATGCCATAATTGTTGAATGGTTAAAGAATGGGTGCAACAAATCAACCGATGAAATATCTAAAATAATCGCCGTCTGTATTTACGGGAAAGATAATACGAATGGGTAGGACACGAAAACTCGCACTTGTCAGTTTGTTATTCAATATGGTGTATAGTGCCTATCACATTATTTTTGGCATAACAACACACTCGTGGTGGTTTTTTACAATCGGTATTTACTATGCAATATTGAGTATTGTTCGCTTTGTAGTTCTCAGACA
>JAZKXN010000055.1:0-3115 GCA_045611605.1 Acutalibacteraceae bacterium | reverse complement strand
AGCAACTGCCCAAACGCGTTTATTAACGCGCTCGTTACTTAAAATCTTCTTTGCACGGTCATAAACACATTCTTTGTTGTGGTCCCAAATAAGAATTTTAATATCCGAAAGACCTTCTTCATCCAAAGCATCAATTAAATACTTATCAATAAATTCACATTCGTCTTCGGGTGAATAATTGCAACTTTCCCAAGTTTGTTTTGCATTGGGTTCGTTCTGAATAGAAATTGCGCTGATTTTTACGCCTTCTTTTGCCATTGCTTTTATGTATTTAGCGTAATAATGTGCCCATACCGACTTATATTCTTCCAAAAGCTTACCGCCGTTTAACATATCGTTATTATCCTTCATATAAGCAGGTGGGCTCCAAGGAGAAGCAAAAAGCACGATTTCTTCTTGTGCATACGCTAAAGCATCTTTTAAAAATGGTAAAATATATTGCTTTTCACGCTCTAAATTAAAGCTTTCTAAGGTTTTATCGCCCTCGGTTACCGATGAATAAATCGAAAGTGAAAAGTCACAAGAATTAATATGGCTACGACCGAAGTTATAGCCTATTCCCTTTTCCCTATCAAAATAAAGCTCTAAAAAGCGTTTTTTATCTTCTTCGCTTAAAAGTGAATAAAGGTAAGCGGAAGATTCAGTAAACGCACCGCCAAAGCCTAAAACTTCTTGATACTTAACGTCTTCATAAAAGTTTACAATGCCCCATTCGGTATCGGCGGGGAAATTACCGATTTCTACCATTTCTTCACTAAAGAATAAATTTTCTTTAGGACAGGTTTCGATTTTCTTTAAATATTTTTCCATAAATATCACCATTGCGCTTATTCATCAAAACAATTATAGGAAGTCAATATATGCTTTCCAATATCATAAAGCAAGCATTCGGTTTTACGCTTAATATCAATTGGCGGTACCAAAAGCCGAGAATCCTTATCGTAAATTCTTTTACGATATGATGCGCATAGCATAGAATCGGCTTCAAAAGTAAAATAACCATTATAACCAATATTCTCCAGACCATGCATTAAACAGTCGAGATTCAACGAACCGAAAAACGGTGCCATATGATAATCGCCGCGTCCGTGATTATCCTGTACATGCAATGCATAAACATCTTTGCCGAGAATCCTTAATTCTTCATCTTGGGGCATTTCCTGTAGATTAGCATGCCCTGTATCCCAACAGCAATGAAATAAAGGATGGTCAACAAAATCAATAAACTCGCGCAAATCCTTGGCATTATCCATCCAATAAATTTGCGGGTCAAACATTTTATTAAAATTTTCTGTAAGAATATTCACTTCATATTTTTCTGCAGTCGGAAAAAGTTTTTCATAGAACTCTTTATTACGGTAGAAATTTTCCTCTTTTGATATCCCCTTTTCATACCCCGAATGAACGACAAGATTTTTAATACCAAGTTTTGCGCAAGCCACAATACACTTATTTGTCGCTTCAATAAAAGCGGTATTGTTCGCAAGGGGATCACCCATAGGTGAATGAGACTGAACAAATTTAACCTGAAGTTTATCAGACAACCGTTTCATACTTTCAATATGTTCATCAAAATTTTCGCCGAAAATTCCATTATTATTTTTATAGTCCATAATAAAAGAATAATCCACATATTTAAAACCCGCTCTTTTAATTTCCGAAATAGCATAATCCTGATTTTTAGTATAGGCTTGAAAATCCCCCGTGGTTGTTGCTAACTTCATAGTTAAAACTCCAAACTCAAATAATATAATTGCTCAATTCCACAAGATCAATTTCTTTAGGAGCAATATTGTATGCTTTATTATTTCTCACCCAACTCCACTCCCAAGAGAACCATTCTATTTTTTCTTCAAAAGGTTTACCTTCAAGTTCGTTAATGCGTTCATTTATCCAACGTTCCCAACGAATCTTGTAAAAATCGCTTATAAGCCCCGACCATTGACGGTTGGAATAATCACGGAGACCGCCCGTTTCACACTGCTTGTATGAGCCCCATGTAGTAATAAGAGATTTTGCATTTAACTCATAAAGCATTTTGGTGAAATCATCAGCGTTTTTTGCCAACTCCTTGGCTTGTTCTACCCAACTGCCGAGTGAATAATACTTACTGCATGACAACACTTCATCCATTAAATCAGCAATCTTTAAAAATTCTGCAGATTTCGCTTTAAATCCTATCAAATCCTTATTCTTGAATGCTGACGCCATTTCCAAATGAATATCCTGTGCACTATTAGAAAGTATCTGCTGTAAAACAGTTATCAAATCATAAATATAACCTTTGCTATCTTTAAAAATTTCATAATTCAAAAGCAAAAGCGTTGCTGCCTTTTCAAGGTCAGATTTATTATAAGCAATCACATAATTACCCCATGAAGAAGCGGGACGCGATTCCAAAGATGGTCTTGAATTAATAATAGATTCGGGTGCACCTTGACCCGCCATATTTAATTCACCCTTATAAACTGTATTAATTAAAATTTCCCACGCTTTTTCGGCACTTTTACTTTTAGCGCCATAACGCCTTTCGGCATAATCACATATCCATTCATTAAGGTTAATTGGCTTAATTTCACCATCAAAATTATCGCGCCATACAGATTCAAAAATAAAATCATAAAGCACCGGGTTATTGAAGCTTGCTTCAGGTGTAATACCAATACCGGCAATATGATTGCATGTATTATATGCTTCGGGTATCCAATTAGCCAAATTATCAAGATGCCCGTGCAGACCTAATCGTCCACCAAAATTATTAAGCATACAAAACACCCATGGTGTTTTGTCAAACTCCTTTGAATATCCGTAATTTTTACTGCCGGTGCATCCTTTTTTATAATTCGGGTCCTTCTCAGCGTATAAATCTAAAATAAGAACATGTTTCTTGCCGTTTGTAACGAGATCTAAGCCCGCCAACAATTCAGATGTTGGGTTATGCATCCAAGACTGAATTATCCAAACGGCATCCTTGTCAAAGCTCATCATTGCCGAAAGTACTTCGCGCGAGATTTCTCTCGGCAACATATCCGAAGTATTGCCACCTTCGTGGAATGGGTCGGTAGCGTAATAAATGCTGTAATCGCCGTAAACTTCTTTTTGCGCTTTGTAAAAC
>JAZKXN010000054.1:0-5590 GCA_045611605.1 Acutalibacteraceae bacterium | reverse complement strand
TCCGCTTACCGAACGGTAAGCGGATGTATTGTTTTTTAGTTATTTTTGATTGTATTCATGCATGAACAGTTCGGGAGTTTCTTTAAGACGCTTAACCATATAATTTGTTTCTTCAAAAGCATCTACTAAGTGAGAAGCTGCCGAGCCAAAGGTTACACGTTTTGCTATACCTTTTTCTACCAATTCAGGTTCAACCTTTTCGTAATAATGGTTGTGTCCCGGTTCGTGACGCTTAAATTCAATTTTATAATTGTTTCCGTCATAATCGGTTGCGGTATACTTCCAAATATACGGCACGAGTAAATTCGGCACTTCAGCATACTCTTCAATCACGTGCATAAATGTGTTACAAGCCATTCCTGTGCCTAAAAATAATATTTTAGCTTTTCTTTCATAAAGCTTACCCCAAGGCGAATTCCAGTTAAGCGGGGTTTCGGCATCTTGGTGACCGTCACAAAATTCTTTAGCATCGGGACCAAATGCCGCTACAGATGAAGTAGGGCAAATGGAACGTATAACGCCGTCTTTCTGACGGAAAAGTTCGGGCAGAATACCAAGATATGAACAGGTCGTTGTACGCACATCAAAGTGACTGCCGTATTCATAAAATCCTTCTGCTTCGCCTAAAGCGGGGTTTCTGGTCTGCCCTTCATCATTTACAAGATAACCGAGCTTCCAACTCATTGCAGGGAAGACAACCAATCCTTCATTACCGAAGTATTCTATAAAGGCGTCAAGTACCGTTTGTGCACCGCCTTCAATTCCAACATCGCCTGCTATCTTTTTATAAGATGAATGTACAAAAACGGTATCGGTTGGTTTTAAGCCTAATTTTTTAAATTCCTCTATAAAATCTTGCTTACTATACATTTATGAACACCTCATATTTAATATTATACATCTTTTTCGGCATAAACTGCAACAAAGTGTTCAAACATCGGTAATTCTTTACCGCTTTCAAAAGTAAATTCGTTGCCGTCTGCTAATGCTTTAACTATCTTAAAACCTGCAGGTAAATCCCAAGAAAGAGTAGAATAATGATGTTCTACACCAAAATTGCGTACAAAAAGCAATTTTTTCTCATCATTTTCATAGATATCACAGCTTACAAATTGATGACGGTCTTTTTCACCAACATAGGTGTTATAGAATTTAACACCTGTTGTCATACATTCTTTTGATAAATACTCTTTCCACCAAGTTACGAGTTTGAAATCTCTGTATTGGCTGAATCTTCCAATTTCGTCTGAAGCACCGAAGAATAAAACATTTCCGTTTTTAGTTATAGCGGGTTTTCCATCATCATAATAAAGAATAGGTTCGCCACTTGTTTCATAATAGTGTTTACCATCAAGCGGCAATTTAATACGTAGGTGGTTATAATCTCCAGAGTCGGGTGATTGAATAAGTCTAGCCTCTGAAAGATATGTATTTAAGCCAGCGATTTCTTCTATTTCCTTACAGCATTTTCCGATAACAACTAATTTGCCGCCGCTTGCCAAATAATTTTTAAGTTTTTGGGCATCTTCATCTGATAATTCACGGACAGTATCCATAATTAATAACTTTTGCTCTTTAGCATCTTTTGGAATATTAGCAACTACTTTTACAGGTATAGTAGCTGCGTTTAGTAATTCATGGAGACCGAAAATATGCTCCGTAGCATAGCTGCTATACATATAATCTGTGTTTAGCTCTTCGGGGAAATAAATAGCACAATCTGCTGAATGCTTAGTATGCTCCATCATTGGACGTAACATTTCAACAAAATCCATACTTTTAAGGCACATTTCACGGCGGGCCTTTAATGTGTTGGGCTCATCATAAACCTTATATACTGGAACACTTGGTTTTAATCCTTTTTTCCATAATGGTAATTGCTCCGCCATAAATCCGTAGCAGAAGAAAGAAATACCATACGGTGTAAGCGTAGAAAGAATACTATCAACAATTCTTTTGGGAGTTACGTCAGGTAATCTTCCTGCTGCCATTTCGTGATAAAAATGTGTATCTGCCATACAGGGAATATTATTAGAGTTAGCCATCAAGTATTCGGTTTCTAGCTTAAAGAAATAAGGATTAGGGAAGAGAGGGGGATGTAACTGCATATTTAACATGTCAAGCTCTTTTGCCTGATTCATAACTGCTATATTTTTGTTAGGATGCACGCCCAATGGTTGGAAAAAGCTGTCTTCACTGATTTTATCCAACGGATAATGCATTAAGGGCAAATTGTACTTATCCTTTAAATGTTTTGCAAGTTTTCGGTACATGACAAGAAAACGGTCTTCTAAAAAGCGAAATACTTGATTTTCTAAAACCTTACTTGATGCAATTTCATCGGGCGAGGGAAGCTCCGTGCCAAAGGCGGTGCGGTAAGCGTCGCGTGTGTATTTATCATATGAAAGATAAATACCGTTTTCAGCAGGCATACATATACCTTTACAACTTGGGTGATCCTTGAATTTTTCTAACATAGTTTCATATTTTTCAATGAAGTACTCTAAAGTTTTAGGACAAGACGGTGTGAGTCCCATTCGGCTATATCTGCCTATATTACCCGAATAATTTGTCAACATACCATCCTTATTGGAATACATAAATTCATCATGCATCATACCTGCCTCTGGTAAAAATGCCATGCCATACTTATCTGCAGCTATAAAACATTCTTCAACAGGGTCGCGTTCAACACCTTGCCAGTAACTGCTTCGCGGAAATTTGTCGCTTTTCCAAAGTATACCGTCAGCACAATTCCAAGTTTCGAGTAATGCCGCAAAATTGAAATGAAGATTATTTTTCATATCTTCAAAGCTTTTCTCCGCATATCCTTCAGGGAACACGTCTGGAGTTCTTACTAAAAATAAGGTGCCTGTATTGAAATCAGAAAAATTTAGTTTCATTATTTTTTCTCCTTATAGTTTTTAATCGCAGCTTGTATATTATCGTTGTTTTCCTTTAATAAAACAACCGCATCTGTTTCGGGAATACCGCAAACCTGAGCAATTATAAAGCAAGCTCTTTTTTGAAGTTTTTCATTTGTAGGTGTCATCCATGTCATAAAGTTGTCGGTAACCTTGCCTAAATGAATCATTGAAGCAGTGCTAATCATATTAAGTACCATCTTCTGAGCGGTTCCCGCTTTCATTCGGGTAGAGCCTGAAATAACCTCAGCACCGGTGGCAACAGAAATAGAATAGTCAGAATAATCCTGTAGTTTACCCTTAATATTACAAATTAAAGATGCAGTCACTGCACCGCTGTCTTTAGCGGCTTTAAGCGCACCGCAAACATAGTTTGCATTACCTGAAGCACTAATGCCGATTACACAGTCGTTTTCGGTTATGCTTTTGGCATTCACATCTGCCATACCTTGTTCAAAAATATCTTCAATGTTTTCAGAAGGTGAGAAAACTGCATTACGACCACCTGCCATGATTGCCGAAACAGTACCCTCCGGCACACCGTATGTCACGGTGCATTCTGCAGCGTCTTGAATAGCCAAACGACCGCTTGTGCCAGCGCCTACATAGATTATACGTCCGCCTTTTTTAAGACCCCTTACTGCCGCATCAATAACTGTCGCGATTTGTGGCAAAGCCTTTTCTACAACATCGGCTACAGTCTTATCTTCAGCATTTATAATTTCTAACATTTCAAGTGTTGTTTTAGAATCTATATTACGGCTTCTTTGGTTTACACCCTCGGTGCTCATAGTCCAGCCTCCTTGATAAATCTCTCGGTACTGAAAGTAATGTTTGTGATTGATTTGCCTATTACTACAGCATGAGCTCCTGCATCAATGCCTGCACGCAAGCTCTGAGGAGAGTTATAACGGCCTTCTGCAATTATCGGAACATCTATTGACTCTTTAAGACGTTTAACAAGCTCAAGGTCGGGTTCTTCCTTAAAAGGTGAGTATGTAGTATATCCGCTAAGAGTTGTAGCAACAATATCTGCACCCGCTTTTGCTGCGGCAACACCCTCTTCATATGTGGCTATATCAGCCATAACAAGCACATTTAATTCTTCTTTAATTTGCTTAATAAGTTTGGCAACGTCTACGCCGTTAGGACGGTGACGTAAAGTACCGTCAAGAGCTATAATCTCTACGCCTAAATCCGCAATAGCCTTAGCGTGTTCAAAATCTGGTGTTATATAAGGAATTTCAGGCGAGGGTTCTGTCTTGTAAATACCTATTACCGGAATATGTATAAGTTTTTTGATTGCCGCGATATCTTTAGGTCCATCTGCACGTATTGCTACTGCACCACCCATCTCTGCTGCCAGTGCCATAGCAGCCATATGTTCAGGCCCTCTCAAAGGATTTCCGGGACGCGCCTGACAAGATACGATCAAACCGTTTTTTATGCTTTTAATAATGTTGTTCATATAGATGCTTCCTTTCAAAAATTTAATAATTTTTCAAATAATGTTGAGTCTACATCGACACTACCCATTTGTAAAACCGCAACTTTTGCGGCTACTATGGGACAAAAATGAGGATTATAAACGATAGTGGCGTCACTTATATATGAAAAATATTCTTTGATTTTTTCCAGTAAAAACGGACTGTTCGATAAAAAACCGCCACATATTATTATTTTAGTGGATTTGGTATTATCAGACACACTAAATGCCATATCAGCAATTTCTTTCGCCGCATTATCATAAAGTTGTAACGCAACCTTATCACCGCTAATAGCTGCTTCATAAATTTTTGTTGTAAATGATGCTAATGTTCTGCGGTCTAATTCAACGGCACGTTTTTTTGCTTCCATTCTTTGTTCGAAGTTTTTTAAATCCAGACCGGAAATGATTTCACTAAAAATTTCTCTTAAACAGCTATCAGGCTCTAATCCATCAAGGGAACGCAAAAATGTGCGAAGTGCTTGCGTGCATAGACCACCGCCTGAACCTTCGTCCCCGTAAACAGGGCCCCAGCCACCGCAATATTTTCTGCCTTCATTAGTTTCGCCCATTGCTACGCTGCCGGTTCCACACATAACTACAGCATCACAATTCATCATTTTTGCGGCATTCAGCATTGCGTTACCGTTTGCTTCACGCTCTACCTTTACGGTACAACAAGGCCAAAATTCTTTCAGATATGTTTCAACTTCTGAAACATTCGGACCGCCAAGCGAAAGATATAAATATTCTATATTTTGGAACTGATTCAAACAGTCGAAAGCTTCTTTGATAATGTCTTTAACCGGCAGGATGCCTTCTCTTATTGCACCTAATCCTTTAGTTTTAATACTTTTTATAATAGAACCTGTTTGGTCTATTATGACCCATTCGGTTTTACTTCCGCCCGAATCGGCAGCTAAAAATAGTTTTTTATTTTCCATTTGATCATCCCATAAAAATATTATGTTTTTATTATATTTCGGTATTGATTCTGCTACAAGAAATAAAAGTCACCTCTTTATGTAACAAAATACACTTTGTAGGTTTACAATAGATATGTTACAGTTGGCGATAAAAAACAAGTGACGAATGGAAAATCCTGTGTTACAGTTAAGTTGCTCATACAAAACAGACAGGAGGATTAACCATTCGTCATGAAAACTGTAACACAAACTAT
>JAZKXN010000053.1:0-1102 GCA_045611605.1 Acutalibacteraceae bacterium | reverse complement strand
CTGGATGTCTTTGGTTGCGTTTGTTTTATGGAAGGTATTTGACAGAAAAAATGAACGTCCGTCAACGGGTGTGATTGTAGCCGCCAATATTATTGCCGCCCTTTTGTTTGCCGCAGGACACCTGCCCGCTACAGATGTAATGTTGGGTCTGTCGCCAATGATTATATTCCGATGCTTTTTACTCAATGGCGGGTGCGGTTTATTATTCGGTTGGTTGTACAGAAAATACGGCTTACGTTATTCGATGATTGCTCACGGCGGATGCCATATTGTATCAAAGTTAATTTGGATTATATTTATATAAATTTCAATTTATAGCGTAAAGTATAAAAAATTACTAAGCCTGCGAATCGGGGAATTTAGTATTATAATACGGATGAGTACAACGGTTTTGGTGAAAGCTGTTGTACTTTTTTTATCCGTAAGCTATCGCTTTTTGTAAAACCCTTGCCTTTTATATTGTAACGTCCGTAAATATGTAAAAGGGGATAAGTGTATTTATAAAATTATGTGTTGTGCAAACCTTTGTTTTAAGGTATAATGCTTTTATAACGTGTCCTCATAATCATAAAACAAAGAGGTGTAAGTAATGGGAAGATATAAATTCGATTGGGAAAATCCCGCGATAATTAAAAAGAACAAAGAGGATGGGCATACCATAGCTTTTTCTTATAATAACGAGTCGGATGCTCTCGAGAGAAAAGAGCCACAGTCAAAAATGACCCTTAACGGTATGTGGAAATTCCATTGGCAAAGAGGTCTTGACAATTGTCCCGAGGACTTTATGTCAAATGATTTTGACGCTTCTGATTGGGGTGAAATAAAAGTCCCCTCAGTATGGCAGATGGGTCAGGAAACAGGCAGTTATCCCTATTATTATGCTAGTACGTATTGCCGTGCCTTAAGCCGTAAAAAAAGTAAAATTCCGTCAATTGACCACAAAATGCAGGAAATCGGATTATATATCCGCGATTTTGATATGCCTGAGAGCTTTGACGGTCAACAGATTTTTATGCACTTTGGTGCTGCAAAATCTGCAATTGAGGTTTATGTTAACGGTGAGTATGTTGGTTATTCACAGGGCTCTATGACTCCCCATGAA
>JAZKXN010000052.1:0-38592 GCA_045611605.1 Acutalibacteraceae bacterium | reverse complement strand
TGTGGGAAGATAGAACAATAGACCACAAAGGATACACATTTACATTTGTTTTGAATAATGAAGTGTATGTTTTTAGAGCCAATCAATTTAAGGACGAAATACGTGTATCAAAAATAGCATACGACGGTTTATTGTTTGACGACCGAGAAAAAACATTATTTTGGGCGGAAAGTTTTACCAAAGAAAACTACACCAAAGCATGTGAAATGGTTAGAGATTTGTTTAAGGGGGAAAAATGACGACTGACGAAGCGATTGAAAAGTATGTGCCACGAGCATTCACAAGGGAAGTGCCAAAGCAAAAAGTGTATTTGGTGGATAGCGACGAAGAAGTATTGTTTGAAATGGGTCGCAACACGACCAAAGCCGAATATCAAGTCCGAGCGGACACAGTGCAAAAATGGTGGGGGTTTTGGGGCTTGTGTGCGTTTAAGACTGGCTACGAACAAAGGGGGAAAAATGAACATTAATAAAATGACACGAGCGGAATTTGAAGCATTGCCAAATATAGAAAAATGTAATGGGGTGGTCGAGAGTTTTATCTTATTGCCAAACACCCAAATACACCACGATAGCGGTTATAGGTGCTTCAACGCAATCGCAATTGATAAAGAAGGAGAGATTTTGGGAAAGTGCCGTAGTTACGATGTCCTAAATTTAGAAGCCATAAGGTTTATGACCATTGATTGTTTGAAGAAATCCAAATTGTTTAGGGTTTGGTTGAGACGCCCATACAAAATGACATTTGATACGCTTTGGGTAAATGGAGAACGAGATGAACTTTGAAACTTGGACGGACAAAAATGGCACAAAATGGAAAGTCGCTGAAATGACGACACGGCAAATTAAGAAAACGCTCACTTATATTAACGAAACGCTTGCTGATAAAATATATTCAAAAATCAAAAAGACCGACAATATCAAAATGAATGTGGACATGATTAATTATTTGATTAATTGGGGTGGACGATTTGAAATGGAACTTGAAAGGAGAAAAAATGGCTAAATGTTATTATTGTAAGGACGAAGTAACAAATGACGATTTGACCGAAGTGGACGGCGATTGGTTGCGGGTTTGTGCGGACTGCCGAGACTTCATTGACAAGTATGGTACGGCGTTGTTAGACGGTGCGTGGTTCAGCGAAGACGCCCATAGGACAAAAAAGTATATCCGCAGTCTTGAACGTTTTGACAAAAACCCACCAAAAACTGTATAATAATAGTAAGACAAAATAAAAGGAGAAAAACATGGCAACAAAAAATAGTGCGGAACTGATTGACGAAGTGGTAAACTACCTTGACAAGCAAGTAACAGTTTTGACCCATCGTGAAAAAATCAACGTCCAAATGCGTGTTGACGAAACGATTTCGATTTTGCAATATGCGTTGGATTTGGCAAAGGACGACCAAAGTTCACGTAAGTTCGACTTGACCCAAGATAAGACTGGGGCTTGCACGATTGTTTACACAGTCAATGGCGAAACAGCAAGCACGGGCGCGAACGTGTTGAAATACGGCGACAAATTGGTAATCACTGTAACTGCTTCTACTGGCTCTACAATCACAAAATTGCAAGTCAATGGCAAGAACTACACCAGTGGCACGGAAATCACTGTTGACACCGACATCGCTTTGACAGTCGTGTCTACATTGAACACTTACAACTTGACTGTAACCGCAGGCGAAAACACAACAGTAACAGTAACGAAAGGCGCTGACGAAATCGAAGCAGGAACGGGCGTCTTGACCTACGGCGACGAAATCGTTATCACTGCCGAAGCCGATGACGGCTACACCTTGTCGACTTTCACAATCAATGGCGAAAGTTACGCAACCGCCCAAACAATCACGGTCAGTGGCAACGTGGCAGTCGTAACCGCAGCAACCGAAACACCACCGGCACCCGAAGTTCCGGAAAACAATGGCTAACGAATAGCGACAAAATCAAGAAAGGCGGACAAACTCCGTCTTTTTTATTGCAAAAAAACTATTGAAAAATTGTTGACAATGACTATAAAAAGTGTTAGTATATACCATACGAGTAAGTCGGCAACAAAAACCGCTTCGGAAAAAGGGGAAAATGAAATTAGAGTTCAGAAAATTGAAAGCAGACGAAATTGATGTAAGGGTAGGCACCGTAATTAAAACGACTAACTATTCTGGTGTTTCGTTATTGCTTTACAAGGACGCTAGGGTAGACCAAAATATCCTAGACGAAACAGTTGGAGCAACGAATTGGCAACGCAGACACGTACGTGATAATGCAAACTGTATTGTGTCAATTTGGGACGACGACAAAAAACAATGGGTTGAAAAGGAAGATACTGGCACGGAAAGTAACACCGAAGCCGAAAAGGGCTTGGCAAGTGATAGTTTCAAACGTGCTTGCGTGAACTGGGGTATCGGGCGTGAGTTGTATACTGCACCAAAGAATTTACTTGTTAAATGCGAAGTGACACTTGACGATAAGGGTAGGAAGTCGCCAGCAAAAGGGTTGTCTTGGTATGTAAAAGAAATTGGTTATAACGACGGGGTTATTTCAAGTTTAGTTATTGGACAAAAACAATACGACAAAGATGTGGGCGAAGTTTATAGAATGGAAGGCAAAGCCACTGCACAACAAATCGCACGTATTCGTGAGTTGAAAGTTATAGAGAAAAACGTGTGCGACAAATTTCACGTTGATAGTATTGAGCAATTAAGCCAAAGCGAAGCACAAACAGTTATTGAAATTAAAGAAAAAAGTTTGGGGGCTAACTAATGCGAATTGACTTTGAACCACGACATCACGTCTATTCGGTCAATGGGGAAATTGCCAGTGTGTCCGTAACGGAGTTGCTAGCCAAACACGGACTAGCACCCGATTACAGTAAAGCCGACAAGGAAGTGCTACGAGCCAGTGCGGAAAAGGGTAAGGAAATTCACAAGGACTTGGAAAACATATTTCACGTGCCAAAATACAAGCCGAAAACGGAACAAGGCAAAGCATTTAAGAAATGGGTGGACGAAAACGTGGACGTGGCGTGTGCCGAACAAATGCTTGGGTTTTCGCACAATGGGCTGACAATCGCTGGCACGGCTGACATCATGGGGTTTACAAAAGACGGAATGCGATTTGTTGGCGACCATAAAACCACATCAAAGTTCCACCGAGAATATGTAACGTGGCAAGTCAGCATTCTCGACTACTTCGCAAGGCGACTGTTTGGGGACTTGGTAAACGGGCGAGATTTGAAGTGGACTGGTGCAAAAAAATTCTACTGTTTCCACTTCACGCCCGAGTTAAAGGTTTACGAACTGGACAAGATTGAAGACGCGGAAATCGAGAAACTGCTAGAATGCGAACTTAAAGGCGAAAAATATTTAAGACCGCAACTGTACCTTGACAAAGAAATGCAAGACCGTTGGCTGTTGGCTGAACAAATTTTAGCGGAGAAACAAGCGGAATATAAAAAAGCCGAAGCGGACTGCAAGGAAATTCGAGAAGCGCTAGGTAAGGCAATGGAGAAACAAGGCGTGTCGTTCTGGGTAAGCCCAAACAAAAAAATTAAGGCGACCTATGTTGCACCAACAAGCAAGATTGTAGTGGACGACGACAAACTTATGCGAGAATATCCGTTTGTCTATGCCAAGTGCCAAAAAATTAAACGCACAAACTCATACGTGAGAATAAGTGTAAGAAAAGGGGAATAAAAAAATGAAACCAAATTTTAGAGATAAGAACAAAATTATGGAGAACGCATACAAAGTATACAACTACTTAAACGAATACGAACACATCGGCAAGGAATGTGGACAAACACGTGAAGTTGTGGCTTGGCGATTGTCAATGGACGAACGTGATTTGCGTAAGGCAATGCAAGTAATTAACGAGAGTGGCGAATTTGAAAAATTAGTCAGCACGAGCCACAGCGTGTATCTATGTGCGACCGACAAAGAAGAAGACGAAGCGATTTATGCGACGTTTAAGCCCGCTATTTCGTTGATTAAAAAAGCACGTGCAATGATTAAAAAGAAACAATCACGTGGGCAAATGTGCATTCCACTAGACGAAGCCGAATACGACGAAATCGTTGGAATGCTTAAAAGGGGGAAATAATGAACGTTTTGACTAATTTAGACAGGTGGCGAATTGTAGACGGTGTGGACGGTAAATATATCAATGCCGACGCAATAGTTGCCGAAAAGCCAGTTCGAATTTACGAAAAAATACTACGTATTGACTTTGACAAACGGCTTGTGGAAACTGACAAAGGTTATTACGAATTAGGAGATGAACATAAATGACAATTTGGTTTTATAACTTAATTTGGACAAATAAAGTGGCTGGTGCGATTTGTTTGACTGCTAGTTCATTGATTGTTGTTGGGGTCGTTGTCGGTTCGATTGTATGTTTAATGTTAAATCGCAGGAAAAAGGAGAAAAGCCAATGAACCAAGCCGTAGCGAGCAAATTAAGAAAGGGCATTGCGATTGCGTTAAAACAATTTCCTTGGTTGCGAGAGTACGATAAAAAAAGCGGGATTTACATGTGGCAAAGATACAATGAAGACATGGAGTATTGCTGGTATATTGGCAAAGCCAAGAACTTATTACGCCGAACCGCACAACACATCACGGACGGACAAAGCCATTTGGATAAGTCAATTAAAAAACATGGTTTTTTTAAAAGTGAAGAGAACATGTACGGCTGGGGTGTTTGCGTTTTGGAACTCTGTCCCGAGAACAAACTTGACGAAAGAGAACGGGCATGGATTGACCACACGACGTTGGATTTGAAATTGAAAAAAATGAAAAGCAAGATGTATAATATCGAAAGTGGCGGAACAGTTGGCAAGACAATCATTGGCGAGAAGAAACAAAGGCGAGATGTGAAATGGAAAGCCGAAGCACGAGCCAAAGTTATCTCCGAATATCGTGAATACTTTGATATTGTGCCAAAGCCCAACGCATACAAAAGAGCCGTAAAACAAGATGAAACCTTGAAAATAATAACTTCTGAAATGAAGATAAAACCGAAAAAATTAAAAGGAGAATATTATGGAACTGAAACAAATTAAACAAAACATATTTTATATTTTATCAATTATTGGCACAAGTTTTGGTGTCATCGGCACTGCCGGTTGGGGACTGATTTTGGGCATTAGACATGGGGACATAGTAACAATTTGGGGCAGCGCAATCGGCATTGGGATTACATTGTTCGGACTTGGCATTTGGACGGCGAACTTGATTATCGAACTTAAAAACTATTGCCTAGAAAAGAAACTACACAGGGGAACTTGGCTTACGCCCAAAATGAAAATGTATTCGGAAGCGGAAAAATGGCTTGAAAATCAAAAACAAAAGGGGGTGGTAAAAAATGGCACTGAAAGAAATCCGCAAAATGCAAGACCGCAGTAAGAAAGTGTATATGCACTACTTGGTATCGAAAGGTAAATTGAAACAATACGTCAGCGATAAAGGTTATGTATGTTACGACATGGACGAATACAAAGAATACAAAAAAAATGTGCGTATGGGTCGACCGTTAAAAAAAGTAAATTAAAAAAGGAGAAATTATGAACAATTTAACAATTATTGGACGAATTACAAAAGATTTAGAATTAAAAAACGTGGGTAGCAAAAACACTGCAATGGTACAATTTAACGTTGCTGTAAATCGGGGCTATAAAAACGCAAAAGGCGGATACGATACGGACTTTTTCCGTTGCACCGCTTTTGGCAACCAAGCCGAAACAATTAACAAATATTTCAAGAAAGGCAGTATGATTGGAGTAAGTGGGGCTATGCAAAACGACAAATACGAAAAAGACGGTGTGTCAGTAGATAGTTGGCAGTTGCACGTTGAAAAATTTGATTTTTGTGGCTCAAACAACAAGGGCGAAAAGTCGGACGAGCCAAAAATGACGCCAATACAAGACGACAGTATGCCGTTTTAATCAATGAACGTGGGGGAACTAATGTTATCGGCAGAACAACAAAAAATAATTCAAGAAAGTCTATGGGTTGTCAATACAGTCTTAAGGGACTTGGGGTTGCAACAGGACGAAGACTTGCGACAGGACGCAAATTTATATTTGTGCCGATGTCTGGAACGGTTCAATCCGTCCCGTAAAACCAAATGGACGACATACGCATACAAAAACATACTTATGTTTGTAAAACGCAAGAGCCAAATTACAATTCCGACCATTGACTTTACGTCTTTTGCCGATAACACTAGCGACTATGTCGTGGCACGACCAACTTGTCCGCAAATCACGTTCGGAATGTTGCGTGGCTTATTGAAAAATTGTACCGCAGAAGAATGTCAAATTGTATTCTTAAAATATAAAGGATATAAAACATACGAAATTGGCGAAATCCGACACCAAACACCACGATATATCGCAAAAAAACTAAAAGAAATTCGCAGTAAAATTGCTGAAAAATAGTTGACAATATCTTAAAATGTGTTACACTACACTAGATTTAAGGAAAGGAGGTGCAGAAATGCCATTAAAGTAAGGGACAAGCCAAAAAGTAGTCAGCGAGAACATTCGAGAATTAAAAGCAAGCGGTCGACCACATAGGCAAGCGGTCGCAATCGCATTAAGCGAAAAAAGAAAAAGCAAAAAAGGGGAAAAATAAAATGACAATTTTTGGAATAGCAACACTTGGACTAATAGCGGTTACTGCATTACTTGGGCTAATTGTTTTAGTTTGGAAAATTACTGGTGCTAAAAAGTTACATAAATTTATGTTTTACTGCTTTTGTGCGTTTATGCTAACCTTAATGGGGACACTCGGCACTGGTATAACATGGGTAGCACAAAAAATTGAGTATCGCCAAGTTGATATTCGCCAAACCAAAGAACGTGAGCAAATTATGTATCAAATTGACAATATGACTGGCAGCACCGACAAAATCAAATTGAACGAATGGATATTGACATATAACGATTGGGTTAATGACGTAAACGCACAAAAAGAAACTTGGGGTTGGTTCGCTTGGTATTGGGGGTTTGATTTAAGCAAACACGAAATCATACAATTAGTGTGAACATTGACAACCGAATACACGGGTTTGAGAGAGTAACCGTAAATAACTCCGTGAAGTGGGACTCTCACTAGAAACCCCTTAATGGTGCGGTAGTATTGAACAAGCGTAATACGCGGGGGCTAGCCATAAAATGGAATTCCCGAGACCTAGGTGCAAACCCTAGTCGCACCGCCATAGCCAAGTTGCGGTGGTTCTTGGCGAACAAATTTGTTTCTTTTCATTAGTTATCCTCCTTAAATTTTTAACTAAAAGTAAATCTAACAAAAACCACCACCACTACGGCACGTTCATAGCCGTTGCCAGTTGCAAATGGCAGAATATGAATACCCGTTTGGTAGTTTAGGGTGTGGGGCAAGGTCTCCGAGTTAAGACCGATAAAAACTATCGGCGCTCGGGGTGTAGTCTAGTGGTAAGGCACTTGCTTTGGGAGCAAGAAGTCGTTGGTTCAATTCCAGCCACCCCGACCACTCGCTATGTGGTGGAACTGGCATACACAAGGGACTTAAAATCCCTAACTTGTAGGTTCAAATCCTACCATAGCGACCACGACAGGGAGTTAAGTCAGGGGGAGACGCACGGTCTCCAAAACCGTGAACGGTGGTTCAAATCCACCACTCTCTGCCAAAAAATAAAATAAAAGGGGAAAACAATGAAAACAACTGACTTTATGCGAGAACACGAGAACTGGCGAGAGTTGTTGAGCAATGCACCGTATTTCATATCGTTTGACGAAGACGACAACTTTGTTTTGCTGAAATACGACCAAATCCGTTCGGACTTTTCCGAGCCGATTGTGCGAGAGTGTCGTGGTTTGATTGTGGACAAAAACACATACATTCCAGTGGCGTTGTCGTTCTACAAGTTTTTTAACGTACAAGAGCCAAACGCTGACACGATTGACTGGAACAGTGCGGTCGTGCAAGAAAAGGTCGACGGGTCTAAAATTTTGGTCTGGTTCGACAATTACGAGTATGCGTGGAGAATATCCACATCGGGCTGTCTTAACGCTTCTAGGGCAAATGTGGGCGATTTAGGGGTGAACTTCAAAGACTTATTTATGGAAGTGTTTGACATTGAACTTTTTGTTCGTTTAGAGAAGTGTTATTGCTACACGTTCGAGTTGGTTAGCCCATTGACAAAAGTGGTTGTGCCATACGAAAAGACGGACATTTATTTTATCGGCGTGCGTAATATGCTAACGCTTGAAGAAATCCAACCAATGAGCGTGTTTAACTTGTCGCACATCAAACGCCCAAGACAATTTCCATTGAACACGCTTGAAGATTGCCTTAAAGCGACCGAGCAAATGGGTTATGACGAAGAAGGGTTTGTTGTGGTTGACAAAAATTGGCATAGGGTCAAAATCAAATCGCCAGCGTACGTCGCCGCACACCACCTTAAAAACAACGGGGCAGTCAGCCGAAAGCGTATCCTTGAAATCATTGAGCAAGGCGAACAAGACGAGTTTTTAGGATACTTTCCAGAGTATAAGAAATACTTTGACGAGATTAAAGATTTAGAAGAAGCATTGAGCGAAGAGATTGTAAAAGCGACTATAAACGTATTGCACCATTATTGTTCAAATGACTAGACGCAAAATGTAAAATTGAAGCGATTGTGGACACTTGGAAGTCATTGCCGATTGACAAGAAACTTGAATATTTAGACCGATATAAAGGAGAAGAAAAATGAAACCAGTATTGTATGTATTGTGCGGACTGCAAGGCAGTGGCAAATCGACCTACGCAAGAAAGTTAGAAAAAGAAGAAGGGTGTTTTGTCGTGTCATCTGACGAAATCCGCAGACAATATCCAAATGCCAAGAACGACACAGTGTTTCAAATGGTGTATCGGTTAGCAAACGACGCCTTAATCGACGGACTGAACGTTGTGATTGACGCCACAAATATCACTGTCAAATCACGTCGCCAAGTGTTCGCCAATATCAAGGCGGACTGCCACAAACAGTGTGTAGTAATTTGCACACCCTACGAAAAGTGCGTAAAGCGTGTGGAAAACCGAAATATATTATCCCAAGCAACTGGCGACCACTTCGTGCCATTGGAAGTATTGGAACGTTATTACAAGTCGTTTGAAGTGCCGTTCAATGAAGAAGGTTGGGACAGTATTGTTTGCGTTCAAGACAAGATAGTTGAAGATTGGGCGGTAAGTAAGTTGTTAAATCAAGCCGACGGCTTTGACCAACACAACAAGCACCACACACAAGATTTGGGTCAGCATATGAGAGCGACTAGCGACTACTTGGTACAAAAATATGCACCTGATTGTCCGGTGCGTATTGCCGCTTACTTGCACGACATCGGCAAACTGTTCACGCAGACTTTTGGCGAAGACGGTCAAGCACACTACTACAACCACGCAAACGTTGGGGCGTATGAGTTGCTGACCCGTGTCGAAGCACCTGATTTGTGGGAAGTGGTGTTCTTTGTAAATTATCACATGCACTTGTATAATGTGCAGAGCGAGAAATCAATTAAGAAATGGCGAAGTCTATTTGGAGACAAGAAATGGCAACAGTTGAACGACTTGCACGAAGCCGATGTGAATAGCCACGCAAAAGGAGAAACAAAATGTTAAAAATCAAAGATAATGTGGACTTAAAAGAGTTGGAAAAATTTGGTTTCAAACCCAACCCACACGAAAAGGATAACGAATTGGCGGCGAATTTTTATGAACACGGTTGGGAAAAAATTGCGGTTATGGATAACCGACATATTTATTTCGAGACCGAAGGGAAATACTATGGGGCTATTATAGAAGATGAAGCAGTTGATACACTATTTGACCTTATCCAAGCAGGACTGGTCGAGAAGGGGGGAAAATGAGTGATTTTGTAGGATTTGATATTTTCTATGAAATAATCCATTGCACTTGTGAAATTGGCGATACGTCAGAATACGTTGAATATAACACTGACTTGTTGGACGTTAAAAAGTCATAATACCCCCCCTAAAACATAAAATATTTGACCCGTAAAAAAATGACCCCCCTATGTATTTAGCGGGGTTTTTTGTTGCCCCAAAAAAACATTTTTCTAAATTTTCAAAAAATCGCCATTATAGGGCGGTTTTGGAATGGGGTCAAATTGGGGTGGTATAAAAAAAGTTGTTAAAATTGCCGAAAATATAAAAAAAGTACTTGTAAGGTGTTTTGTTGTATGGTAGTATATAGCAAGCCAAAAAATGGCGACCATATAAGACCGCACCCGCGCGGGCGGCGTTGGATAGGAGCAAAAAAAATGGTTTACGAATTAAAGCCAAAATTTGCAAACGTAAAAAGTTTTTACGGCAAAGCACAAATTGAAGAATGCGAGGAGAGCGGAACAACGGCGTTGCGGCTCTATTCTTACAGCAAACTGGTTTGTGTTGTTAACACCACCACAAAAAAAACAAAATTTTTTGAAGCGTTTGATTTTTCAAACACAACCCGCCGCCACGTATACGAATTTTTACGCCAAACGGGAAGCGCCTATTCCGGTTGGAATTCTAAAAAAATTAGACAATGTTGCGGGGTGGCGCTATGATAAACGTAAATCAAGCATACGAGTTTTTAATTAATAATGAGATATGCACGGAAGCGGAAGCCGATTTAGTAACAAGTATTAACGGCTACAACGTAGAGGCGATTAACGATATAATTTATTGCCGCACGGGTTACCACGATATAGAACAGTTGCACGAGTGCGAGCCGTACGGGTTAGATTTTTCAATGGTGGACGGACTAGAAGACGAAGAAGAAGGGGAAAATTAAAAAATGGAAATGGTTTTGAAAATTTACAGGAACGGCGAACAAGTAAACGAAATTAAAAGCACCGACAAAAGCGACATATTCGAGAACGTAGCCCGAATTTATAGGGTAAAACTTGACAAATTGGCGGAGCGTGTAACTATTGCGACGGGCTGGGACGAAATCCAACATGCCGCAATCTACTACAACCGAGACGGCACAAAGTGGGCTTATAAATACACTTTTGACGGGGTGAAATTGTGACCGAAAAAGAACAGTTGCAAATTGAACGCTTGCGGCTGCAAATTGAAAAAGAGCGAGAGCAGGCACAAAGCCGCAAAGCCAAAAAACGGGCTGGCGCGATTGCGCTAGTTATATCGGGAGCGATTGCGCTAATTTCCGCCATAATTCCGCTAGTGATATTGATAATCATAGCGGGGCGGTATTAAAAAAAAGTACTTGACAGCATAAAACAAAATTTAGTAAAATGATAATAACCACGCAAGACCCGACCCAAAACGGCGGGCAGTGGATAAGGGGAAAAAAATGAACAATAAACAAATTGCACAAATGGCGAACAATTGCCAATGGCTAGGGATTAAAACCTGCGGAGAGTTGCAAAAAGTTTTTGCAAAGCATAACTGCCGAACAAATGCCGAAAAATTAACACTGCTTAACGAGTTGAGCAATCAAGCAATGATTGACGAGTTGAATGGGGTGGCGAAATGATTGAACAATTTGACCCAACAAAAAACTATATTGAATGTTTTAACCGTGAAGATGTCCAATTTTTATTTGAAAACAACCATTTATTTTTTTACGCGACCGAAAAAAGAGACATGGCAAAAATTGAAAAATTGCTAACGATTAAGACATTAAACAATTTTTATGAACAAGTTAGAAAATTTACGAAAAACGTAATCGGCGACCATTCAATTCGGGCTTGGGAGAGGCTCGCGGAGTTGCGATATATACAAATTGACTTGCAGCAAAACTATGACAGGGAAACACTAAAAAACAAAGGGGCGGAATAAAGTGGTTAAATTTATCAAATTAAGCAAAGAAAATAAAAAAACTGTCGCGGGGTATTTTCAAGAGTTTTTCACGCTTGCCGAGATTAAAGAACGTCTAAGCAACCCCGACTATTTGAAAGATTTGGCAAATTACAATTTTAAGACCGACATTTTCGGCGATGCGAAAAAGCGCCAAGATTGGGAAGATTGTCACGAATATTGCAACGGTATTTTTTGGGATTTGGACTATAAGCACGGTTACCGCTTGCCGTTTTAATCAATGACAAAGGACGATTTTCTCGATTGGTTATACTTTGACCGCCGGCACCGTATGAAATACACCACGAACAGCCACCGCCAAAAAATTTACACCGCCCGAAACAATGCCGAATGTTTGACTTTTGGCAAAGCGACCCGCGCAAGCCCGCTAATAATTAAACAAGTAAAATACAAGCCCGACGGAATGCCCGACACAATTAAATATTTTGCCACTTTTGCCGAATGTAAGCGAGCAAACACACACAAAGAGGAGTATCAAAAATGATTAATGAAATAACCATCACATACGATTTACAAGAGTTTGACAACGACACACGCCACACCGTGAACACCTTTGAAGATATGCAAGAATATGCAAAAAACTGCCTTGATATTATCGACCGGAACAAACTAAGCGAAAACGAAATCAAAGCAATAAACGCCGTCGCTAGTTTTGTTTACAATATCCACGCATAACAAAAGCAAACCCAAAACACCAAAAGACGAGCCAAAAACTGACCCGTCTTTTTTATTATGCCATTTTAACGGCTTGCAATGCCCTAGATTAAAAATTTGCCCCGCCCCTAGTATAATTTACCAAACCCCACATATTTTTGATTGTAGCCAATTTTATGACGCCAAACGATTGAATGCTGTTTGTGTGTTGTTGACACTGGAAAAAGATTGTTGATGTAGTTGATAGTGTAAAAAGATACCTTTCTAGTACTTTAGACCTAAGGTCAAAAGACCTGACACAGCATATAACACGCTTTACGGTTGGCAAAGCGGCGGGAAGACCCCACACCCCCAGAGACGAGAACGGACAAAAGGGTATACCCCCTTAAAACCGACACCTATTTTTCCACCGAAAATCCAAAATTTGGGTTCTTTCCCCCTATAACCCCCTATTTCCTGTATGTCTCTTTTTTTTAATATCTCTCTAGATATCTCTGAGTTTAGAGATATATATAATATATATATATTTCTTTCTTGTTTTTTATAATTCTTTTCTTAAAGGGAATTGTTAAAGGGGAAAATTCTTTTCTTATAGGGCTTTTTTATTCTTTCTTTGTTGGCAAAAGGGGCGATTTTTGTAAGTCGGCGTTGGGTGTTTTTTGTCCGACACTAGCGACCCACATTTCCGATGTGGGGAGTTTTTATTTGGCAAAATTGCTTTATATTTCCGACAGGGGCGGTTTTATGGCATTTTGGCTAAAAAACATAAAAACAGTTGCGAAAAGTAAAAATGTGTGTATAATAATAGCAGAAAAACAAATTAAAAGGGGACATTATGGGACGAGAGAGTGTGGCGAAACCGAGACGATATGCGTGTTTCACTGTTGAACAACAAAAGGCATACGACAGTCTTGGCTGGCGACAAAGGAAATACGTGGATTATCGTGGGCAAGGAAATAACAAGTCCGCCGCTTATCGGTTGGCGGGATTTGACACGAGATTTCCAGCACAGGCGAGCCAAAAACTAGAAGAGAACCACCCAGAAATTCCCGACTTGGTTAACGCGATTGTTGGACAACGCAAGGTGCGACAACTGGAAGAAGAAGACAGTAACATCAACAAGCAGATTGACGCCTTGGCGATAAAGGGCAGTGCGGACAAATTGCAAGCCGTTGTTGACAGTGGCGATAGCGAAACCGCCGAGCGTATCCAGTTTTATCGGGACATTATCGCTGGCAAAATCAAAACAATTCGCAAGACAAAAAAATATAATGCGGACAAGATTTTTCAAGGCATGACGATTGAAGAAGTGTCGGACATTAACGTCAAGGTGCAAGCACGAAAAGAGTTAGACAAAATCTTGGGCTTGAACCAGTCGATAGATTTGGGGCAAATCACAAGTGGCAATTTCACTTTTAACTTCGTGGACGCAAGCAACAAGGAAGAGTTAGATGATAGCCGAAACAAAGTTGTGCTTGACCCAAAAGACGTTGAGATTTTAGACGGCGAGCAAGTTATCGAAGTAAAGGAAGTGGAAAATGGCGGAAGCGACGAATAACGAAACACACGAAGTAAAAATTCCAAAGGTCTACAAAGAGATTTTCTTGTCGAACTTCAAAAAGTTCATTTTGGCGAGTGGTCGTATTAGTGGCAAGACGACAATTCTTGTCAATGCGATGTTTTATTACATAATGCGATACCCCGACAATGATATTATCGTGTTGCAAGCGACAACGACCGAAATCAAAGACAGTATTATTAACGAGTTCGAGAAGTTTTTGCGTAATCAAGACTACGATGTTGGCGACGACCCAAATTGCGACTGGTATATTCCAAAGGCGAAAGACAAGGTCGTGCATAAAGGTCAAAATGGGCGCATTGTTTTCAAGGCGATTACCGACAGCAATGGCGGAAATGGTCAGAGAACACGTGGTGCGTCAACAACCAACTTACTATCACTTGTATTGTACGAAGAAGCACAAAAGAACAAAAATGCGGACGTTATTGAACACTCTTTGGCGACATTTATTCGTCAGTTAGACCCGAAAGTGCCAGACGCAAAGATTATCGTTGTTGGTAACAATGAGACGGTCGGACACTGGTTTATTGACTTTGTAAACGAAAAGAAACAAGACCCAGAGTGGTGCTATATCTATGCGAACTGTTACGATATTTGGGACTTTTTGAACCAAGACACCAAAGACATGATTGAAGGTTTGAAAAAGAGCAATTACTTAAAATTCCGACAAATGTATCTTGGCGACATTTACGCAAACACCAGTGATGTGGTTTTCCCACAGTTCAATCGCAAGGACAACTACAAATTGGCGCGCAATCTTGAACACCATTTTATTTCGACCTTGATTATCGGGGTCGACCACGCAACGGCGAACGATACATTTGCGATTGTGCCAGTCGCTATTTTGGACGACGGCACGACCCAAACGCTAGAAGTATGTTATGACGACCCAGAAGAAACAAACCGCACACTTGCGCCGAGTGAACAATGCGAATTGCTAGATACTTTCTTACACTACTTGGACGAAAAGTATGGGATTGCGTATAATCAACTGAAAACTATTCTTTCGGTCGACGGTGCGGCTGCGCCATTTATCGCACAGTTAAAGCACTTAAAACACACGAGCGAATATAAAGAAATGTGGAAATTTATCGACATTAAAGCGTTCACGATGAAGAAGAAGGATATGAACATGGGTATTATTAAGAATGCTTTTGCTTACAAGGTATTGACATTATTGAACGAAGGTAGTTATATGTGGAATGGTGCTGCGAATAAACACCGCTTGGCACACGAAATTGAAGCGCAACGCTACAAGAACGGGAAACTGAACCCAAAAATCAAGAACGACTTGTGCGACGCTTTGGAATATGGGCTTGTGCCGTACTACACAAATTGTTACAACTTGTCCTTCCCAGTGCGAAATCAACGAGAAAAAGAAAAAAGTTCGCACTATGAAGATATACAAAAAGTTGCGGGGGTGCGAAGATGATATAAAAACAAAAAAAATGGGGAAAAATTAAAAATTAAAAGGAGAGAAAAATGACAACCGAAAAAGAAGTCGAAAAAATGGTAGAAGAGCATACTGCGGATAATGCGTTAAATTACATTATCTCGGCTACATTTGCACGACACTCAAAATTAAGCGAAAAGGATTTCTTAAAGGAAATCGGCTACGACAAAACGGGTAAAACCGAAGCACAGGCAGTGCGTTATGCGAAATATAACGTGCTTGTCCAAACTGCAAGTCGCATTTTGTCAATCAAAAAGATTATTAAAGATTTGAACGATTTATTGACGATTTGTTTATTGGACGGAAAAGAAGTTAAAGAAGAAGGAGAAGAAAATGAGTAAAGACGTAAAAATTACAAAAGCACCTATCGACCGCAAAGTATTAAACATTATGAAAAACGATGAGATTATGGCGGTTTTAGACGATGACAAATTGATGAAGCGATTTGAATTGAACAGTTATTGCGAAGTTTTGAGTTTGCTTGACGAAGTGGCGAAACTTGTAAAACGTTTGGAAAGCACAATGCGTGTTTGTGGGGCTTCGAAATTAAAAGAATTTTACGAAACTGCAACCGCAAACTATCAAAAAGAGCAAACTCGTGCCTTTGTTAACCAAAAAATCGAGCAAGGACACAAAAAATCTACCAAAAAATAAAAAAGTGTGTATAATAATAGCAAAGGAGTAAAGAATGAGCCAATTACAACGTTTAGATATTGATACGGTCGGGTTTAGCAATTCACTTGGGAATTATTACAATTTCTACGTAAACAATACGTTCTATCTTTTAGCGCCCGAATATTACTTCCAACTTTACTGTTCATACTTCAACCCCGCGTTGTCAATTTATGACGGTTGGGTTGGTGGTTGGCACAATAAAAGCGCCGGCTTAGTCCCACAACGCATGTTGCAAAGCATTGCTACTGGCTTGAATAATATGCTATTTGCGCATGGAATTGATTTTACTGGACGCCGAGATGACCGCATGTTTGCTATCAAATGGGCAAAGCGAACAAAATTTTACAAGGCAATCAAAAAGTGCCACAAGTTCGCAATCGCGGGCGGTACTTCATTGTTAAAACTTAACCGCAACGACACCGATTTGTATGCTACCGCACACCGTATTGATACTTTCTTTGCTGACGTGGACGCAAACGGAAAAGTTGTTAGCGTTAAGGTTTACTTTGACGCAGTTCACGACACCAACAAGCAAGGCAATAATGAACACTATGGCATTTGTGAAGAACGTTATTTTAACGAAGAAGGCAAGCCCTGTGTAAGAGCGGCGGTTTACAAATGTGGTGGAAACATCGTTACAGCAGTTCAAGACCGACCCGAAAATGTCCGTTCGGTTCAACGTATCAAGTGGGACAACTTGCCATTTGCAGTGCGAAATTACATTAAGTCAAACTACCCAAGCATTGTTTTGGACAAAGAACAATATTTGCCGTTCCCAAATTCACTTGGTTGCGTTTTGATGTACTTCACTGACGATATTGGGCAAATTCCAAACACCAAATTCGGTCAACCGATTGGCGACATCTTGGCTGACGAAAGTTTCCAATACGACCAAATCAAAAACTTTGAAAAGACCGAAGTTTACTTGGCAAAGGCGCGCGCGTTAGTTCCGGAAGAAATGTGGAACAAGGACGACCCGAACTTTGCAGAACGCGCTATGGACGAAATGTTCTATCAAAAGACCAGTTCAGTTAACGGCGATGACGACAAGATTACAAAAATTCAGTTTGATTTGCGTGCCGAAAATATGCGTATCGAAGAAGAAACAATCTACAAGTCTTGTGCATTCAAACTGAACGTATCGGCAAGTTCAATCGCTTCGTTCTTGTCCGAAGGGGCGGGCGCAAGAACTGCAACTGAAATCATTAGTGAACGAACCAAGAGTGATACTTGGATTAAGGGTCAGATTAACTTAAATGCGCCAGAGATTGACGAGATTTTGGCATTGGTTATGAGATACTACGACCGAGAACCTGTCGAAATTGTATTAAAAGCCGAAGACCAAAGCCCACAAATCGAACGTTTGAAAGTCAACAGTGATGTGTTTAGTGCTGGCAATATGTCGCCCGAACGCTTTGTTAAAATTGCGTACGGCAACACTTTGACCAAAGAAGAACAAGAAAATGAAATTGCGTACTTGGAAGCGACAAAAGCAATGAAAGACGCTTCGCTTATGGCAATGAACCAGTCTTGGAATAAGTAAAATGTCAAAAAATTAAAAAAGAGTGTATAATAATATTAAAGCACGGCGAGTTCCTAAGGAACAGACCGAAATTGCTTGAAGTAGTTATTAGGCACTTAAAGGGAGAACTTTATGCTTAAACGATTACTTATGTGGCTCTTTGGAAAACGTTCAAAAAAACGGTCAAATCCCAAAAGAAAACACAACGCCCGTGAGTTAGTAAAAGAGAAAACTAAAAGCGGAGCAACGGAGAAAGACCAAAAAATAACAACGAAAAAAAGGAGAAACAAAAAAATGGCTGACGAGAAAGAAGTCAAAACCGAAGAAAAGGTTGAAACAAAAAAAGAAGATACAAGTGTAGAAAAGAAAGATGACGCAACTAAACCAGTGGCGGAAGACAAGGTTGAAACCGAAGACAAAAAAGAAGAAGTGGAAACCAAGGAAACCGAAACTGCTGATAAAGTTGAACCGTCCGATAAAGTTGAAGATGTTGGAAATTCCGCAGAAGGTATTCGCATTTCAGATATTGTTACAAAAGATATGTTAGATGACCGCTTCGCCGCTTTGGAAGCAAAGTTGGAAGCATTGGGAAAAGAAAACAAAGACTTGAAGGACGAACTTACCAAAAAGGACGATGAACTTAATGGTATGAAAAACAAATACGAGATTGGTAACTTCGGTGGTATGCAGAAACAAGGTTTGATTGAAGGAAACGACAACGCCAATTCACAATATCACGAAAGCGCCAAAGATTATCTCGAAAAGAAACTCGGCATTAAATTGCCAAGCGATTACTAATCATCGAGTGAAGGCAACACTTAAAAACGGCAAAAATAAAAAAAGGAGAAAAAAAGAAAATGGCATTTGTTCAAGTCAATGATTATGACGTAGAACACGTAAGTAACATGCTTGCTTACGAAAACCTTTTCCCAGCAGTTCAACACATCAATGGGAAAGGTGCGACGGATAAATGGACTACACCAAAAGATATTGAAAGTGTAACCTACATCGATATTATGCGTGTATTGCCTTATGCACCAGAATTCCGTCAATTAGGAGCCGTAAACAATGGTGGCTTCGCAAACTCATTAAACAAAGAAGGATATAGTAACGCACCACAATCCGTTCACTATACCATTCCAGTCAACTTACTGTATGACCGCGGTATTCCGTTGACTGCTAACCAAGACTATTCTAACCCAATCGCATTAAAACAGATTGTTACGGACGGCTTGGTACAGACAGTTGCTTTGGTTATTAACGTTATTACTTTTGCAAAACAAATCGAAGGTTTCTTCCGCAATGGCGATAACTTTGACAAAGCATTAACTCACACAGTTGGTTCTATCGTAAACACCGATATTACTGACGGCGAAATTGCAAACGCAATCTTCAACTATGACCCAGCAGTTGCTGGATTAAACGCAGGTAGCCCAACCTTGGCTTTCCAAAACGCTAATGCTAAATTAAACAACGGCGTTAAAGAAATTGGTGCATTCGTTGTTCCAATGAGCCAACGTCAAGCATTCGTTACTGCCGAATACAACGTTTTGTTAAAGGGTCAATACGCACAAAACGCCAGTGAAGCAGCAGCACGTATCTTGGCTACGGGTTATATCAATCCGTTTACAGGCGAACAAGCACGTATCGATGAACGTACAGGTTTGTTAGGTATGTATGACGGTGTTGATATGTTCATGTACTATGACAACATTAAAGACTTCGTTTATGTTGCTTTGGGATTAAGCGGAAGCGATGAAACCAAAGTTGCAGTTCGTGGTTTGTTAAACAAAATTAGTGGCTTCATCGTTTATGGCGGTGGTACATGCCGTGGCTTTGTCGGACCGAACATCGAAGTCAACAAACACCCGTTCCAACAAGGCGTTTACATGGTTCCACGTATGAAAATGGGTATCAACGTATTGCACGGTGGTTCAATTAAAATGATTGTTAATGCTGGCGCTTCTTTGGCTTACGCTTGGACGAAAGCAAACATTGCAACCATTATGAACACCATTGCGTTTACACCTATTGACGGCGTAACCGTAACCGCTGGCGGAAATGGTTTCAACGACGGCTCAACTCACTAATCGTTAGTTGAGAGATAAGAAAAGTGGCAGGTACAAAAATATCTGCCATTTTTTTTATTTTTAGTGTATAATAATAACAAGGAGAAAATATGGCGAAATTTGCAAGAGTTGGTTATGGTTCACAGGGACAAGGTGTGGGGAAAAATCCCGACGGCTACACCTATCTTGTCAATGACAACGTTAGAGTTGGGGATAGAATACAAGTTGTAGCGACCTCTTCAAAGGGCAATAAATTTGGAACGACCGCAGTGCCATTAAGTACACACGGCGAAAACACAGTCAAAGGCAAGGAAGCGCAAATTTCTGCCTTGGCACGTGGGGACAAACGTATAGCGGAGATGTTATCCAGTTCAACACGAGAAGGGTTTATCACACAAGCCGACCTTGACCGAATGGGCGGAGTTACAAAAGTTTATTCGGGTAAAGAGTTGGGTATTGAACGCAAGGGTATGACCGAAATTGGTTATCGACAAGAAGTTCGTACTGGCAACTTGGAAAAAAATGGTTATTCGACATTAAAAGGAGAGAAATAATGAACAATTACGTAGCACCGTTTTATACGAAAGAGCAGTTACAGTTATTGACTGAAAACGAAATTCATTTCCCGTTCAGTGATGACGACGCAAACTATATTGGTCTTGACCACCAATATGAATTGACCGATAAATACTTTTTGGAACGCGGTAGGAACCTAGAAACCGAAATCGCGGGCAATCAACCCGACAAGGTAAAATACTTTTTGTCAGACCTTCGTCGCAAGTTCTATAACCGCATTTACAACACAAACAAAAGCACGCGCAGACAACTTAACTACATGATTGCTAAACGCGGTTTGTATGGCTTTAGCCAATACGAGTATCGCCAAGCATTTTTGGACGCAATGTATATTGAAGGTTGTTATTTGTTAGATAACGGCGACATCTCGGGCGTGTCCGGCATTGACCTTGATACAATGCAAAACATGAGTGCTGACGTAGTTCGCCACCAAGAACGTGATATGCACAAAGACGCAATCGACGCACTAAGGGCTTTGGGATTACGTTATTATGGCAAATACCACTTTATTCCACAGGGGGAAGATTGGTAATGAGATTAAAACCACGAAGCACGGTCAAAAACCCAAGAGCGCTAGTCTACAAGCGATTTACCGCCATTGAACAAAGCGAAAGTCTTGCGATTGTCTACGAAACCGACAGCGACGGGCTTTTTTGGACTTTTGACAACGAAAAGTTGCAATTTGACGAGATTGACGCCGAAAACGTGGCAGATAGCGAAATTAGACACGTAAGGGACTTCTACACCGTCTTTTCATACGAGGGGCATTATTTCCGCTATAATGGGGTCAACTGGGAAGAAACGACCGAACCGAACAGCGCAAATATCACTTTGTTAAGTGCGACTTTTAATAACATCGCAAAATATCAAACAAACAAATACTACTACGTTGGCAGTTTTGACTATATGGTCAAGGGGTCTATTTCGGGGACAACGACCCAATTTGTCAAGGGTAACATTATTCCACTAACTTCGTTAAACATTAAATACTTTGATGACGACATAAATTTATCGGTCGACGATTTAGTTGTCATTGACGGACATTTATATTCAGTCGAAAACCCCGAAACTTCAATCAAACAAATGCCAAAGCCGTTTAAGGTTTACTTTGCGACTTTGAATAGCATTTTGTAAGGGGTGCGAAATGGCGAATAGGTTCACACAAAACTTCACATTAAGGGACATCTTTTCAAACAAAAATCTACGCAAAAAGTTGCCATACATTGATTACAAGGAAAAACAAACCGAAAATGGCGAAGTCAAACAACGCACGCAAGTCTTGACTGTCCGTAGACAAGTATTCGACACTGCGACCGCTTCCGCAAAGCCATACTATTCGCCACTGGTTACGACCAAATCCGAAAACACACTTATTCTTGACGGAAATTTGGTTGGCGACCATAATCAAGCGGTTGACGCGGTTTACAACTCATTAAAGGGCATAAGGTCGGAAATGGTTTGGACGGCAAACAATGCGAACATAATTCGATACGCAATGAAAGAAAGCGAACGCAACAAACGAAACTTCGGCATTGACACAAAACTTTACTTGCGAACACAATCTATGCAAGAAATTCAAGGCATGAGCCGCCCGCAGTTACAAGCACTCTTGTCGGACGTTATGGATAATATTGTGTTTGGCGACAACTTCCCCGAAACACAAAAGAAATTTGAAGTTGATAAATTGATAAATACTGGTTATACTTATAAACAACAAGTAGAAAATTGGAAACAAAAGGTAGGGGCATTGTAAAATGAGAACGAATTTTAATACGGAAGATGTAAAAAACATTATTGACGAGATATTTAACGGAAATATGTGGGTTTCTAGGGCTTCAAAGGGGTCTATAATCTACGAAAACCCCAACTCCGAAGAAATAACCCTAATTGACCCCGACGACCATTCTAGGCGAAATGACGACCTTGCACAGTATCTCAATATTTGCTTTTACAACTGGAAAGAGCGTCTAAATGAAGTGAGCCGAGCGGGCGATTTCGGTGAGTGGGTCAAAAGTCTTAACTATTCAATGAATAAATCGTATGCTTTGGTCGAAAAGGTTGACGAAGAAGCGACACCGAGCCAAGACATCGACAATGCGACAATCATTGGGCGAGTTACATTTTTGGTGCAAGCCGACAAGTTGAAAAATTTAGACTATTACGTATCAAAAATTCGCAACAAGTACATGGGCGTGCCACAAGACATTCAAAACTCGTATGGCGACCAAATCAAGGCGTACATTATGATTGGGGCTTTGGTTTACGAACAAGAGCCGATTATGACACAGTTGGGCGAAGTTGCGATTGTTACATCGAATTTCCGCATTTCGTATTTGACTGACGCGCAAACTTGGTCGGACACGAAGGTTGAGATTTCGTTGGACAACGAAGTAAACTATTTGGAAATGCCGATTACAAAATTGACGCGCCAAAACATTTTCACGTCGAACCCACTGCCAACTCAAATGCGACCCGACTTGACTGGTTTTGTGGCTTCGTCAATGTCGACTGCCATGACATTGACATTCTACGACTTTAATAAGGAACTGACGAACAAACTGAACGACTTATTCTACTCAATGCCGGCGATTAGCATTAACGGCGTGCCGACAATGGTCAAAGACGTGAACGTGCCAGTGTTTATCCGATTGACAAACAACGGCAACGTTTATATTTATAAAGAAATGATTGATAATATGCAAAAGGTTATGACTAACAGCGATTTCAACATTTCGAGCATTACAACAAAGGGCTGGGGCAAAATCTCGGCATTAGAAGGAGAATATTAAAATGGAAAAAAAATGGAAACCAACCAAAATGGATATTGCGAACGAAATTCAGCAAAATGTCCAAGCAGAAGCAACGGCGATTGAAGATTACAACCGCTTGTTACAAAACTTGCGCGAAAGCGACTTGCCGAAAACCCAAATTGAGTTTGTCGAAAGCCAAATTTTTGAGATTATCGGCGATGAGTTGAACCACCAAGACCGACTGAAAACGCTTTATAGTGCAGTGAGTGGCATTAAAGAAAACAAAGATTAAAAGGGGGGGGAGCAATGTACACGCAACAAACGCAACGGATTGAAGTCATTGTCCGCAAAGAAGGGGGCGGTGGCGAAAAGGGCAACAAAGAAATAGACACCGAAGAAGCGGGGAACAGTAATAAGTCTTCTGGCGAGCGTGCCACAAAAGCAGTGCGAATAGTGGCAAAAGCACAAATTATGCACGGGATTGCGGTGGCAAAGCACATCGCAAACGCTGGCGTAAATTTTTGGGTTGGCGGGCTGGGGTATGAAACTGGCGACGAAGCATACCAACAAAGGGTCGGTCGTCAAGTTGAGATAGTTCAAGACGCAACGAACGCCGCCACAAGCATTGCAATGGGTGCAATGGCTGGTGCAATGGCTGGGTCGGTCGTGCCGGGTATCGGAACGGTTATTGGGGGTGTTGTTGGTGGAACTCTTTCGGCAATCAACTCAGCAGTTGGATTGTTTTCAAAATACGAAGGGAGAAAACGTGATTTCAACTTCAAAGTGTTCAAAGAAAACAATGCGATTGAATATAAACGAGCAAGGGCAAATTTAAGTCTAACGACGGGGAGATTAAGATAATGATTAAATCAAGATTGTATTTATACGACAGCACAAAGGACGATTTCAAGGGCGAAGATTATTCCCGCTATATTTTGCTCGGCGACATTGTAAAAGACGACTTAACCGAAGTAATGGGAACAATTGAGTTGACCCTTGCTGGTATGCCGTCAAGAAAAAACGACGAAATTAAGACCGAAGAGTTTACGCCCGAAACATTGTTTGTGTACGAGCGAGTTGAAATTGACGAAAATGAAACCGTTTTATACAGCGAGCAGTGGGATATGTGCGTTCAAAATGACACTGTTTCACAACCAATTTTAAGTGACGACAATTATTTTGACCACCATATTACACTTATTGAAGCAAGTGCCATTGCACAAAAAAGATTAGTGGACAACATTGCCGTTACTTATCGTTTACAAGACGTAACACTAGAAGGACAATTAAACATCGATACAAACCTAACTGCCGAACAACAATTTACAAAAGTTAAAGGAAAACACTTAGGAACTTATAATCAATGGCTTGTCGATATAACGGGACACGCAGACGTAAACTTAGGAAGAAAAATAGAATGGGAATTTTCTAATTGGTTTGCCCAGAACAATCCTTGCTATGGCGAAAAAAGCGAATGGGACGAGTTTAAGTATTATCAACCTGTCCCTATTGGGCAATCTACAATATCAATAAATTTGCCAACACCAATGGCGAAAGTATATAACGGGGTTCAAGGTGGAAACGATAGTCAGTTCTATGCAATGGGATATTGCTCTGTCCGCACTACTGTAACAGAAATAGACGGTAACAATTTAACAATCATAAAAGACTTTATAACAAATCCGTACGGGGCAAACAATAATAACAGCCACGAAAAATGGAACGGAGACTGGGCAGATAGCGGACTAGGTGCAGGACAAATAGTAAACAGCGCTACCCTGTATGGAACTGGTAGCGAACTTCCAGTTTTTGGTGTAGACAAGCAATCCATAAGAATAGCGACTTACGAAAACGAACCAAATCCACAAACACGAAGAATTATTTTTGACGCAAAACCAAATTGTAGATATAAAATTACAACCACATTGAAAACAAATTTTAATTACGAGTTTAACGCAGAAGCGTGGAGAACTTGGATTTTTATTAATAATTTTTCTACGCCAAAATATTCCACTACTAGCAATGGTTCGGTTAGTGCAACATTAGAATTTATGACTTATCAACAAGGCGAAAACGCAAAAATTCAAATCTCATCTGCACCCGAACAAAACGCGTACGAACTTTTGCAAAAAGCACAACTCACAACACAAGACACCAACAAAACAAGCAATATTGCAATCAACGAAACCCCAATGGCGTTTTTTGTGAACGACGACGATAAGTTAAAACTATCTAACACCAAAATTGTCGAAAACTTCTATAATCAAAAGAATTTGTGGGAATTATTGATTGAAGTCGGAAAATACATACATTCTATTCCAAAAATTATATTCGGCGAAGATAATAAATTCCAAGTTATTTGGCAAAAACTTGGTGCAACCGAGCAATTTGAAGATACTGCTACAAAAATAAGCATTTTTAATAGTAGGGATATTGAGAATTATATTTCCGCTTGTTCGTCATATATCGCAAATATGGTGCAGTTAGGTGGTGTTATTGAAGAATGGGTTGCACCAAAATCTTCAAGTGAAGACTATCTTGTATACAACGATGTTGCCGAAATTTTAACAAACAAACCAATTATTGAAATTGTTTCAATGGAAGCGAAATGTATAACCGGTGGCAAATATCAATCAACAAGCGGACTAGATATTGCGACGGTCAACGGTGGTATTGCCACACTGACCCCAAGTGTTGGTAACGGTTATATATTTGAAGAAGCGGTCTATAATGTTTTAGATATAACTCCAACTTCGTTAGTAAACAAAGGACTTGCTATTTATTATAAACTTGGCACAAACACAATCAAAGGGTTGAATTATCGTTTGCCAACTGTCAACACTGGCGACCCAGACGGCGACTATGCAATCAAACGTATTTTGAGAACAATATTTAACATAAGACAGTTGGATTGGCAAAATATAATGATTAACGATTTTATCTTCCACATTGTTTATCGTACAAAAGATACCGCACGAAGCGACCAAACTCGTCCTGATTTGCGTAAATATCTTTTAACTTCAAAATACGACAAAATTCCACAACACAACCAATTTAACAACCAAACCGATATCGTTGTCGACAGTACAAAATTCGGTAACAATATTTACGGCAAATTGATTAGAACGGGAAATAGCGGTTATACAAAAACTGAATGGGTTGATAGTTTAACCAAAACAAAGCACGTTGGAGAACTCTACAATATCAACGGCGAATTGTTTTATGTTGCAACTGTTACAAACACCAATTATGGCACACACATTATTAGCGAAATCACTTTCTCAAAAGATTACAACCAGTTAAGTGAAATTATTGGTATTCCAAGCGAACCACGTTTCTATGAAATTAGCGAGCGAAGTATCATTGACCGTGAAAAGCCATTTGATAACTACATCATTTTAGGCACTTCGGCAAACTTGCCAAATACTTCAATCTATGAGCCACAATCATTTGTTCAGGAAAATGGTTGGTATTATATTCGTAGACTGTTATTTACTAACGAAGTCAATTTCCCAAAATACGCCATAACGGTTTTCAAAAATGACGAAGACCGCAAATATGGGTCAGTTCCAAGTAATGAATTATTCTACAAAGAAGTGTGCCACCCAGTTAGTGCCTACTCGATTGAAAACACGCTTACACTAGAGTGGGATATGGTAGACAATTTCTCGGCTGGCGACAAAGTTGGCGTAATACAAAATCCACAAGTTGACAGCGGGGTAAACCCAGCGGACAAAGCGTATCGAACACTCAACCCAGTACAATACACTGACGCCTATGGACGAAGCGATTTGGTTGACTTTATGATTGTTAGCGACCTTGACGGCATAATTACAAATGACAGCATATTAGATTTGCCCGAAAGTCCAATACGAACGAAACTTACAATGTGCCGAACCTATGTTGGCGAAAAAGAATTTACTGATGTAATTTCCAAATCTGCACTGACACAGTTTGTCGTTGACACACTTGGACGACAACCGCAAGAAGGCGACGGTATCGCTTGTATTCTAACACAAACAATTAACGAACAAACAACTACGACTTATGTATTCTGTACATACCTAACATTTGCTGGTCAATCCGCAGATTGGGACGGACGTATAACAAGTGAGTATATTATTAACCAAATAGACAATGGCGAAATTGATTTTAATCACGAAGGACTTGGCGAAAATTATTCAAAATATTTGTTCGGTAACGAAAGTGCGTTGATTATGGGATACAATAGTTACGGACTTGGCTTATTAAAAGACGCACGTGAAACACTTCACTTTAACTATAACTTGCAAATGATAACCGATAGCGACCGCTTTGTGCTGTCGTCTTGGTTGTGGCAACCAAGCAAAGGAACACTAAAAATCGCCCTATTAAACAAGGAAATTAACAAGATTTCAAACGACACAATTCAGCAAGATGATATTATCACTGACGAATATGCGTTATCGACCGGCATATACACCGACGCAATTAACGGAGTGATTGCTATTCCAATCCACACAATTTTGAATGGGGTAGACTTAACCAATGTAAAAGCGATTGCGATTGTCAGTGACAACATCGTGGCAGAAGACGCAAGTTCCGGCGCGAGATACTTTGTCATGGGTCGTAACATCGGCGGACTTGACACAAGCGACATAACCGACACATTGACCCCAGAGCAAGCCAAAGAAAAAGCCAAAGCCGACTGGTATATCTCGAACTATGACAAGTCGATGTTCCCGCACCAATAATTGAGTTGACAATCCGTGCGATTGTGCTATAAGGGAACTGTGGAGAACCCTGCCACCACAAAAGAAAGTGGGACTAAAAAATTGGGGAACTGCCAAACGCAATTTATCCCCAGCAGAGCGGAGACCCCCAACTCCGCTCTTTTTTGTGTCAAAAATTATTTTTTTGCGTATAATAATAGTAAGTAAACGATAAACCGTTTAACGAAGTTAAAAGGAGAAAAGATGAACACAATCAAAATCTACTTTGATACGGACGGAAGTATTAAAGAATTAAGAAAAGACTTCCAGTTGTATCAAGGTCAGTTCCACGACAAATTGTTGAACGTCTACGTGCCAACGAGTGTGTTAGCGCCCGACTTTACTGTCGAGAACGAACAAGGGCAAACGATTGCGGACTTTGTCGCTTCAACCAGTGTTAAGGTTGGCATGAAGTATATCGCGCGCAACGGCTCAATTAAAAAGTCGAAAAACTACTACTTGAACTATTTGAAAGTTATGACCCAAAACGGCGTTGAGTATGCGGTTTACGAACGCAAATTGCCAAAGGAATTTACGACCTATATTGGACAAGGACAAACCGCACCAGTCTTGGTTGTCAACGTTGTCAACATGGACGTAGAAAGCGACCCAGCCGAAGTTTTGTCGGTTGTAACGACCCAAGAATGCTTCCTTGACGTTATGCCAAGTGCGGACTTGGACAACGACGAAGCGGTCGAGCCAAGCGAATGGGAACTCGTAAATGCCGAATTAAACGCCGTAAAAGAGACCTTGCTTGAAAAACAAGACAAAACCGACCCCCTATTGCAAACCGACGCAAAGACGGTTGTAGGGGCGATTAACGAAAATAAGGCAAACATCGGCACGAACGCAACCGCTATTGGCGAAAACTCGACCGACATTGCTGAATTGCGAAACGATGTAATGGACTTGCAAGCGTTACTTGCAACTGGCGAAACGCCGATTGGCAAAATGGAAGGCAACGAATTGCCGACCGACGAACAATTAAATGCGTTTGTGCAGTCCGTAGTTACTCGTGAACAAAGGGTCGGCGACGTTGTTATCTTTGTATTGGACAACACGACGACCTATAAATACACTTACACCGAAGACGGTTGGCAATCATACGAAATCACGACTGTTGACAAAGCAAGTAACTCAACCTATGGCATTGTCGAAGGTACATACACCGCCGAAGAACAAAGTGCCAAAGTCCGCAACGTTTTGACCGATATTAACAACGGCAAAATTGAAGACTTGTACGTTAAGGACGGCGACAACTATCGCAACGTAAAAGAATACTTGGAAGCCAATAAAACGGCAATCGCAAACGTTGTAGACGGTACGACACCAGTTGCGCTAGCGGAAAGTGCCGAAAAAGACGGAGAAGGCAATAATATTGTAAATACATATTTGACCCAAACCGCCGGCGCGACAAAACAATACGTGCAAGACTATGCTGTGCCAAAAACATTTACAAATGTTTACTTTATTTCCGCCGACGGTTATGTTGGCGAACCACCAGTTGTATCTGAAACGCCAGCATTTTCAGCAACTACCACTGGGGCGGGCGAAACCGAAATTATCAAAGACGGCGACAGTTCCGACTTATCAATGGACTTGACTGCCAATTTTGATTTATCTATTAGCAATAGTTACCGCAATACATTCTGGGTTGTCGCAAGTGAAGACTGCAATGTTCAGTTTAGACTTGTAACGCAATACAAAAAACCAACCGAAGAATGGACTGACCTTAACATCGAACTAAGCGAAGAATATTCTTTGATTGCGGAAAATTACGAACGCATTGACTTTTCAAGCCAATTCTTATCGTTAGGTTCGGAAACGGTATCACTGGGGTTGGGCGATAAAATCCGTCAATTCTTGTCGGTCATTGTTCAAGTCGATACCCCAATCAATTTTGGCGTATTCTCAAACACGGTATACCCAAGCACATTTAATTTAATCGCTCAAAATTATGTACCCGCAGGCGCAACGAGTGTTTACGTCAACGGAAGCCCAGTTGCTACATGGAACGCCGACACAAAATCGGCAGTTCTCGTAGATGACCAAACGGTATTGCAATTTAACGCTGACACAAAAATGAATGTTGAAAACCCAACAGGCACTGGTTCATTAAGCCTAAACCGAGCAACCAATACAACAACTGGTCAAAATAGCGTTGCTGTTGGAGAAACCTGCGAAGCGTCTGGTCGCGCGTCATACGCGTGTGGTTTAAGTTGTACGTCGAGCGGAATAGCCTCCCATTCAGAGTGTAGCGCTTGTACAGCCAGCGGGGACTATTCACACGCGGAAGGTGGGCAGACCGAAGCAAGTGGATTATCATCGCACTCTGAGGGTTCGGAAACCGAGGCAACTGGTAATGCTTCGCACTCTGAGGGAAGAGCCACCTATGCTACTGGACAATTTTCCCATGCGGAAGGTTTGGGGTCAACAGCGAGTGGGGAAGTCTCACACGCAGAGGGTAACAATACAATAGCCCAACGTGCAAATCAACATGTGTTTGGTAAATATAATATTGCAGATACTGACGGTGCAGACAGTACCGTCGACGGTAAATATATTGAAATTGTTGGTAATGGTACCGCTAACAATTCACGTAGCAATGCGCGTACATTGGACTGGAATGGCAACGAAACAATCGCCGGTAAAATGCAGGCAACCGGTGGCTACACTGACGGGAATAATGCAACTTATGTTGCGCAACTCCCCGACACAACAGGCTGGGCTGGGAACAAGACGCTTGCCACCACCGAATATGTCGATGATAATAATTTAACTCATCAGACACAATTATTTTCAGATACAATTAGTGCTGGAACTGACATAACACTAAGTGCAAACATGACCAACTATAAATGGTTAATATTTTTTTCAAGGTCAAGTAGTTCTACGGCACATACAGGTTTGTCTTTGCCAGTAAACGTATTTCAGTTGTTTAATAGCAGTAACAAACGTATTCAAATATCGAGTGAAGACAGATTTGTCAATTTTCATAAAAGTGCTGATAATAAAATATATATTGATAATTTGAGTACTTTTAGTATCTTGGAAATCTATGGAATAAATTAAGGTGGTATAGTTATGTTATACAACGCAAAACAAAAAAAACCGAATAAAACTAGTTACTGCATAACTTGTGAGTATTTTGACAGGGTCAAGAAACAGTGCAATGGTATCGGCAAAAACTGTTTCTTATACGACCCAAAAACAAAAACAGTGATTGACCCAATCACAAAATTGCCGATAAAAATCAATTAAAAAGGAGAACAAAAATGCAAGAATTTATTTTAGACAAAATTGGACTTTTGGCGGGAATTACAATCGGCGGAGTGTCGTTGTTAGCCATTATCGGAGCCGTTATTTGGTTCACTTTGAAGGCGGCATTCAACCGCACAATTCGCAAAATTAACATTGACAAAATTGTCGAAGTCGCCATAGAGAAAGCGGTCGACCGTATTAAAAACGTTTCTTTCAAACACAATATTCAACCAATCGTTATGAGCGAAATAAAAAAACTGGGCGAAGAAATTCGTGCGGAAGTTGAAAAACAATACGAAGAAATCAAGTCAGACAATCAAAAACTTGTCAATATTGCCGAGAAACAAGCGTCATATTTTGACGATAGTATTGTGTCGGACGACAAGAAAAAAGCATTAAAAGAAGCCATTAACGACGCAAAGCAAGACGGCGTGGTTGTCGAGAGTGTCGTGGTTGAAGAAAGTCCAAAAGAAGAAGTAAAATCGATTGTAGCCCCCGTAGAAGCCGTTAAAACGCAAGCAAAAGTCGTAAGATAAGGGGAAAGGTATGAAAAAAACTGAACAAACGCCCGAAGAAATCTACAAGGCAAATCAAAGAAAATCGAAGTTACTTCGCACGATTTCGCCGATAGTTTACTGGGGTTGCTTGGTGCTTGCGGTCGTGTTTTTGGTACTTGCAATTCGCCACAGTTTCGGCAATGTTGCCGAGATTATGGACTTGCTTGATAGCAAAAGATTTGACGGAACGCAACTCCAAGCCAACTACGAATACTTAACAAACAAGTATGGCGAATGGGTAATTGGCAATGGCGGTAGCGGTTTCCAAATCACATTTGTTCACATTGGACACGCACTGTTTAGCGGTGTTATGTTTGCGAGTTTATTCTTGGCTGTCGTGTTCTTTGTGTCCGCACGCCTGCTTGGAAAATGGCTATTGCCAAAAATCGCCGACCAAATTTTGCAAGACAATCAAGACATGGTCAATTTGACAGTTTTACGAAACAATGATAAAATTGATTAAATAAAATAAATTAAAAGGGGAAAATTCAATGAACACAACCGACAAAATAATTAACGAAGCACGTCAAAGGGTAGCAGTAGTCCGTGTCCGCACTTGGACATTGACACTTGCTATCCTTGTGTCATTGGCACTTTACATAGTTGTAAACATCACAATGCGTCAAACACTCAATGTGGTTGACTTTGTGTTCTTGTGTCTAGTGCAAATTTTAGTCCACGTAATTTACTTTCCGGACGGGGACTTGTTCGGTCAAACCGACAAAACGTATGTGGCGAACAAAGACGCATATAACGGGAAAGCCACAGGCATAAGCATTGAAAAACTGCGCGAATACTGCGAGTTCGAGTTCGAGCAAAGGCGACAAGAATATATCCGCAACCAATGTGCGTTGATTGGCATTACAAGTGAAGAGTTGGAAAAATTAAAAGACCACACCGAAAAAGAGATTATGGAAATGGACAAGATTATTGTTAAGGTTAAGGATAAGGACGTAATCGTGCCGTTATCTAAAACCAAACGCAGAATGCTCCGTGCCTTGATTTTCGAGCCACTGCCAGTCCGCAAGAACCGACCCGAAGTCATTACAAGTGCCATTGACAAAAACGATGAGAGTGGCGAAATCAAAGATAACTCAATCGCCTACAAGAAACAATCACACATTAAAAAAACCATTTTAACTATCATACTAGGTTTGTTTTTCAGTTATGTTACGTTCAAAATTATTGAAGGATTTGGTTTTGCACAAATTATACAAATTTGTATGTATTTAACAACGATGTTTAGTACAGCAGTTACTTCGTTCACTAGTGGCGAAAATTGTTCTAAAATCTACAAATCACGGTTCTATTTGGAATTGTCGAACTTCATAGACGGGTTTAACGAATGGAACGCAAGAAAGGACGGTTAAAAGCCGTCTTTTTTATTTTGTAAAAAACCCTTGACGGCGATATTTCAAATTTGATAAAATATCTTGACAGTTGGAAAAACTGTTAAAAATAAAAGGGGGAATAAAAATGGACGAAAAGCCGAATTTAGACAAAGACACATTTGTTTGCGACATTTGTGGTTGTGCGACAAAGGTGCAATTTGAAGGGGCAGAGCCAAACACGTGCGAAATGTGCAAGCCGATTGAAGTCGACATTGACGACGAAGATTGTGCCTACTATCGCATTAAAAGCCGTCATTTCGATTTAGACGAATAAAACATCGATTTGGCAAATTATACGTGCGACATAAAAATTCGCACCACAATGGCAATAAAGCCGTTAAAACACACATTAAAAGGGGAAAATATGACAAAACTCACATCAACTAAAAATTTAGAATGCCACTTTGTAGAAAATGAACAAAGCGAAAGGAAATATTTCATTTTTGAAAAGGTCAATCCCAAAACGCCAGTTATGGCTTGCACGGGTAAAGGACAACTTACTCACTTGTCAAACACAATTCCTTTGTTGATTGAAGACTACAAATATTTCAATCAAGTTGAAGAACTGGTTAAGCAAGCGATTTTGCACGACAAAGTTATGGGGGTGGCAAAATGATTACAATCAAATTAACCGAAAAAGAAAAAGAAAACTTGGGTATATTCTTACAAGAACTGTACTGGCACGAAAACGAACAAGCGCACGAATATGGCGACGAGTACAACAAAGAACGTTTGGACGCAATCACTGTCTTGTTGGCGAAAGTAACAAAGGACGGTGCCAAATGACACGATATGCGGACAAAGTACCACAAGAAGATAAACAAAAGATTTTAGATTTGTATTATGGTCGCAATGGGACAAAACTGTCGGAAGCCCTAGACCGTTGGCAAATCGCACAAAGAATGGGCAACAAATATTCGCCAGCACAAATTTATAGCATTATCATTGACGACATGAACAAGGGGGCGGACAATGAATAAAAATGGAGTTTGGCAAATTGCCATAATGCTTTTGGTCGTCATTTTAATTATGGTGGTTTTTTTAGGGGCTTTATGGCTTGGTTTGAAATTAGGATTGAGTAATCAAGAAGCAATAATTGAGTTAAAGGGGGTCGAAAATGAAATACACAATCGAAGGATTTAGTCAAGAATACGCATTACAATTCAAAAAAAATGTTATACGTAAAAATAAGCAAATTGAAATCAAATTAGATTGCACTGACCTAGTAGTACTTCGTTGGTTTGTTGATTTCTACCCCAAAATGAAAAAAATAATAGTTGATGGCAAGGAATATGCTTGGTTAACGCATAAAAAAATATTAGAAGATTTACCATTGATTGACATTTCAAAAGACGGATTTATTAGTCGCATGCAAAAACTTGTGGAGTTTGAAATTTTGGATTACGTATTCTTAAAAGAGAATGGTTCGTTTTCTTTGTACACATTTGGAAAAAATTACGGGGGTATGGTGTCAACCACACAGGGGGTACCGGTTCAAACCAGTACGGGGGTAGGTGGTCAATCCAGTACCAAAGATAATACTATTATAGATAATTCTATTAAAGATAATAATAAAAAAGAAGAAGAAAACAAATCCACCGCTTTTGGCGACATTATCAATAACTACACCGAAAACGAAACATTGCGAACTGCGCTGATTGAATTTGTAAAAATGCGTAAAGCAATTAAAAAACCAGTAACATCGCACGGCTTGGAATTGTTGTTGACAAAGAAAGGCGGTTTGTTTGACTTATCGGGCGGTAACGACGGACTAGCAACGCAAATTGTAAACCAAAGCATTGAATTATCGTGGGCGGGGTTCTATCCGCTGAAAACACAAAAAGTCGAGAAACGGCAAGAAAGCATTGCTGAACGCATTGCGAGATTATAAAGGGGGACAAAATGGAAAAAGAAACAATCCAAAAACTAATTGCAATTAATAATTTAATGTTTCCGCAATTTTACACAAAATTGACTGACGCGGACTTATCAACTCAAATCAATGTTTGGCTTGAATTGTTTAAGGACTATGACGACAAGTTGATTGGTGGCTATTTTAAGAAAGCGTTGAGCCACGCACAATACCCAGTCAAGCCAGCGGACATCTTTGCGATTATGACGGAGCAACAAAAAGCGAGTATGCCGACCATTGACGAACTTTTTAAGATTGCGACCGACACCGCTGACGAGTTACAAGATTATCGTTCACAAGGACGCTGGGAAAGTGAATACGGGGCGGAAAAAAGTGGCTATGAATACGCCCTTGAAATTTACAACAAAATGCCGCCGCTTTTGAAAGAGTGGAAACGAAGCCCCGACGACTTGATTAACTGGTATTACAACATTGACGAGAACGGCAACAGTTACGACCGACGCGACTTTGAAAAGAGCATAAACGCAATTTTACAACGCAGGCAAACACTGGGCATTGCGTGGAATGAAGAAACCAAACCATTGTTTGACGGACAAACATTTAAGTTGATTGGAGAACATAATTAAAAATCTTTTGAAAAATGCTTGACAGTGCATATTCATATATAGTATTATGTAGTATCGTCAAAAGGACGATTAAAAGGGGAATAAAAAATGAGTGAAAGAGAAACAATCGAACACTGCCGACAACAATACTATGACGATATGGTAGATGACTACTATGGGGACGTAGACGAAGACGAATGTGACGAAGATGAACTACCTGACGGGGACGACTGGGACTACTGGGCTAAACGAATGGAAGCGGATTTGGCAACGTGGGGGACGTTAAAGAAATGAGCAAAATCGTAAAACAAATCCCATTAACCAGTGAAGAAGTCACGTATTTGAAAGAAGTTCTAACCCAAGAGATTGCGGTTTGCGACCGAGAAATTGCGGACTTGTCGACTGGTAAATACGAGCAAAAATATATCGAAATCATGTTAGAGATGTGGTCAGAAAATCAAAAACACGCCGAAAGTATTTTGGCGGAATTAAAATAAAAAAGGAGAACAAACAAAAAATGACAAACGAAATTGAAACAATGGAAATGTTAAACGTAACGGCGGACTGCCGAAAAAAGAACTGCGGGCTGGTTAAGAACAGTCGCGAATGCAAATTGGCGTACTTCCACGCAAACTGCCCGAAGTCCGCTTTGAAGGACAAGTCGATGTCAAAATCGGCATTGATTGAAAAAATCTCACGGGCAAGCCAAACAAAATATGGGGACGAATTGATTAAGTTTATGGACACTTATGGCTTGATTAACTTGCAACAAGCGACACGCAAACAGTTAGAAGAATACATTGCGAACAACTTGGATAAAGGGGTTGAGAAATGATTGAAGAAATTGACGAAATTGAAGCGTTCCGACGCAGATTGGAAGGTATGCCAGCGTGGGTAAATAACGAGTTGACTAATAGAGATATTATGCAGATTGTTCAGTTTTTACAAGAATTGAAAAATATTAAACTCGACTATCTTGACAAGAAAAGCAAAACCAATGAGAAAGTGATTTGTTATAGAAATGATGTATTAAACATTGACGCATTGATTGATATTTGTTTTGTAATAGTTAACAAAAACGAAGAAACAAAAGGGGAATAAAAATGACAAAACAAGAATTTTATAAAAAGATTGAAGAAGTAAAAGAAGAGTTTCATAAAAAACTTGACGAATTATACGATATAGAAATTGAAGCCGAACAACCAAAACGCTGGAAACCAGAAGAAAATGACATTTATTGGACGGCTTATGATAATGGTATTTGTGGGGATAGTACGTGGGAAAATGATAAAGTTGACAAATGGAGATACTTAATTGGCAACTGTTTTAAAACATTTGAAGAAGCCGAAGAATACAAAAAGCAAATTGAATACACTGCACGCTACAAGAACTACATTGAAGAACACAGCGAGCCAATTAATTGGAAAGATTTTGAGCAAGAAAAATACTTTGCAGAATTTAATTGTGAGTTTGATAAAATCGATGTTGACTCTTGTTGCTATTTGAAAAGTCAAGGCACAATCTGTGCAAGCAGTGAACAAATTATTTGGGACGCAATTAACGAAATTGGCGAAGACAACTTCAAAAAGTATGTGTTGGGGGTAAAATGAGAAAGATTTTGTTTAGGGGAAAACAAAAAGATAATGGCGAGTGGACTTATGGTTATTACGGCGAGTTTCATAACCGCCCAATAGTAAACGAGCCGAACAGTTGTCAAATTTTTGAACCGACAGAAAATGCGGTTGGATTGTACGGCAGTATGATTGGTGGTATTTGGCACACTGTTGATAGGGAAACTGTCGGGCAATACACAGAATTAACCGACAGAAACAACAAGAAAATTTTTGAAGGCGACATTGTAAAACTAACAGACAAAAACAATGATTACGAGTGGATTGCCGTTGTGGAATTTGGAAATCCTAACAGTTATTATAGTTGGGGTTGGCAATTAAAACCGATTACAAAAAATGTAGAATGTAATCTTGATATATTGTGCTGGGTTGATATTGACGAGTCTGGAATATTTTGCGAAGTCATTGGCAACATATACGACAATCCCGAACTTTTGGAGGCAAAATGATAGAAGACGATACAATGTTACCAGAAATGGAATTATTAAAAGATATTGCAAAACAAAAACACGCCGAGAGAGTTGCAAAGACACCTCAACGAATAGAATATGCAAAGCAACAATTTGAGCGGAACGGAATAAAATATGTGTTGAAAAATAGCGAGAACGGACACTTCCATTGTTTTGATAAAAACGGCAATTTAATTCAATTTTGGTGTAGTACGGGCAAAGTTTATTATAATTATAAAACAGCGCAAAAAAATGGTGTGAAAACAAAATGCCAAATTCGTGGGATACGAAATTTAATTAAGTTAATGGTGGAGGGAAAATAATGGACAAAGAAACATTGCAAAAGAAAATTAAAAGCGGCGACACGGTGTATGTAATCCAAACCAAAGATGGTAATTACTTAAATTATCAGGAAGATGAAGTATCTTTGGATAAGGCTCGTGTATTTAATTTTGTAAAGACGGCATGTTTTTACTGCCCGAAAGGTTGCCATGTGGTTGAATGTTGGTTGATACCCACAGGTCAAATTTTGGAAGTTAAGGAGGAGAACTTATGACAAAAGAACAATTAGAAAAATCAATTACGCAAGGGGCGACGATATACGCCGATAAGGATTGTGGTTCTTGTCGTGTTAGTTATTCAATTAAATTAACAGGAAACGAAAGAATAAAATATGATAAATTGATTAGAGAACACGATGAAATAAATATAAAAGATTTGTTTATTGATGAAGAATATAGAGACTGGCACCACAAAACCCACGCCGAACGCATTGAACGATTTGAGCCACCGATGTGGGAAGATAGAACAATAGACCACAAAGGATACACATTTACATTTGTTTTGAATAATGAAGTGTATGTTTTTAGAGCCAATCAATTTAAGGACGAAATACGTGTATCAAAAATAGCATACGACGGTTTATTGTTTGACG
>JAZKXN010000051.1:0-2653 GCA_045611605.1 Acutalibacteraceae bacterium | reverse complement strand
CTGGTAAACAATGGGGAGCACGTCCGTCAGGTGACACTGCATTTTCTTTCATTTTGTGTAATGCTACATACTTGGCACCAGGTTATCTGGCCGCTGAAAGTGAAGTTAGCCAGGCAACAATGCCTTTGCGAAATGAAAACTAAAATATTCGTGCAAGTGAAGAAAGGGTGTTCCAGCACCCTTTTTTTTATTGAATAAAAACTGAAATACTGGTATAATATAAACAAAAGGATAGGATTATGTCGCAATTTACAAGTAGTGGCGTTGTTACCAAAACCTTAGACGAATGGTATGACGCTGTTGTTGAATTTAAACGTTCTGTGTGGGGACAAGATTTCGTTACCGACCCTAGCACAAAACAAGGGGCAGATATTTTACAGCTGGCCGAATTACTTTATAACGCTGAAATGAATAATGTTTCGGCATTTGCACAATTAAACCTTAATACGGCTTCTGGAATTTGTTTGGATTATATTGGTTTGGTTCGAGGAATATATCGTAATGGCGGGTATCCACAAGAAATCAAGGTTGACCTGACTTCTGCTGTGACAGGTTGGACATTAACACCAGCCACAACATTCCGCACACAATCTGGGTATAATTATTATGCGCCGGCTGACATTGAAATTACAGAACTGAACCAACAGATTACCTTGGTTTATTCTTCCGACGGCAACCCAGACGTTAATGACGGCGACCCATTAACAACTGTTCAGCCGAACACAAATATTGTGTCGGCGGTTATTGCAACGGGCGGCATTACACCTGGTTCGGATACTGAAAATGACGCGTCATATCGTCAAAGAATCAAAGACGCAGACATTGGATTTATCGGAACCTTAGAATTAATGGCATCTGAAATGTCAAAGGTTGCTGGTATGGCAAAATTAAGAATACTTTACAACGACGAATCGACAACAGATTCGCGTGGTATTCCTGCGTATAATACTGAATTCTTAGTTGTGCCAGACGATGGTGCAGATGATACAACGTTTAATGCTAGCGTGGCAGAAAAAATATTAGAAGTTAAGGTTCCTGGTGCACCATTAAACGGAACAACATCGGTTCAAGTTGCGGATTATTATGGCGAATCAAAAACAATTAAATTTACACGCCCAACAAAGGTTATGGTTCAATTCTTTGCTACAGTAGCCACAAATCCTACGACGGGCGTAATCGACCTTAGTCAAGTTCCTGTTGAAACACAGGCGATTATTGATTATGTACAATCTGTTGACGTAGGCGAAGGAATTAGCTGGTCACGCATTTTGGGTATGTTGGCAGGAGATTCGGGATTTATTATAACAGATTGGGGTTTAAGAAAAGCAGGTTCTTCCACTTGGTTAAAAACAGATATAGCTCCGGATAATATTCGTGAATATTTGTGGATAGATTCTGATAATATTAATATTTCAACAAACGCAGGGCAATAAACAAAATGGCAAAAGAACTGACATTTTCAGAAGCAACTCTTGGTTGGCGTTTTGCCCATACTGAAATATTTTTGAAACATTTTATTAAACAATGGGAATTGTTACAAGATGTTCAAATAAAAAATCTGGACGAATATTGGAATATAAACGCAGCTACTGGTGCCTGGTTAAAACAAATCGGCGCTGCATTCCATATTGAAAAACCGCAAATTTTGGCTGGCGATGCGTTTGTATTAGATATAGTTGCTATGGACAACCCATCAGACAGAGAACCTGTTTATTTGGATGGAACTGTTGAAGATATGGCAGACGATTTGTTCCGCAAGATAATTATTTTACGCTCGATATCGACGCGTAAATTATTCAGCATAAAAAATATTGCAGAAAATTTGTATGATGCGTTTGGACGCGACCAAATCAAAGTTGAGTTCAAAGAAAATGTAGACATTAATGGCAACCCAAAAGAAAGATATTTTATGTTAATTCTTACATTTAAAGATACAGAAATGATAAAACTGTTTATTGGATTGCAAGAAACATTCCCATTGATTTTAATCGGCAAACCAATGGGGGTAAGTTATGATATTTATGTTGAATACGACCCTGATTTATAAGGAGTAAAACATGTGGAAAGATTTAATTGTTAATATTTGTGCAATTTGTGATATGTGTGAAGATTCGCACCTTAATGCACGCGGTGAAAGCTTTTACGGTCAACACAAAATGTTCGAAGACATTGCCGATTCGATTCACGATTTTCCAGACGCAATTCAAGAAATATATTTTGGTGCGCGCCTTAAAGGATTTGTTTGGAGTGCCGATATACGTAAGGGCGAAATTGAAAAATTAAAACCTATTGTTGATGGCAAAGGCGGGGCAGAACTGATAAAAGATTTAATAATTGAAACATTAGATTTGGTTAAATCGTTGGACGCCGAAGAAGATTCAACCGTTGGCGAAAAAGATTTATTATCAAAAATCGCCGGCACGCTTCAACAGAAACTTTATTTCTTACAACAATTCACAAAGTAAAGGAGAAAGAAATGGGTAATCCGTTCAAACAAGACTTTATAGAAGCGCGTGTGAATGCTAAATTATCTCCTGAAAAAGTGCAGGCGATGATGGACGCAAAATCACGTATCTATACTGCTAAATTTATTCACGCAGGCGTTTGTGGTTATCGTCAACAAAATGACATTACTTATTTGTCACGTGATGTT
>JAZKXN010000050.1:0-69415 GCA_045611605.1 Acutalibacteraceae bacterium | reverse complement strand
TATCAATTTGTGCTACAAACTTTTCCCATTCAGGCATTGAGTAAACACAAAGACAACGCTTACCCGAAACATCCTGACAAACAATAAACTCTTCACCGAGTTCTTCACGAAACTTAGACGGGATGAAAACCCTGCCCTTTTTATCGATATTATGTTGGAAATTACCTAAAAACAAGATTTTCACCTCTTTTTGCACCACTTTGATGCACTTTAATGGTTTTTAACGCCACTTTGCACCACTACAATGATATTATAATGCCATAATTCGCAAAAATCAAGTGTTTTTTAGTGTTTTTTTAAAATTTTTAGTATTTTCTTATTAAAAATAAAAAAAGCAAGGAATTTTACTTCCTTGCTCTTAATAAAATAAGGTTATTTAATTGTGAAAACACATTTTTCGTCAATAAAATCGCACAAGACCTTATCCCCTGCTTTTATACTGCCATCAAGAATTTTTTCGCTAAGTTCATCTTCAACCTTATTCTGAATTTCGCGTCTTAAAGGACGCGCACCGTAAACAGGATCGAAACCAATTTCCGATAACGCTTTTTTAACCGAATCCGAAAAAGAAATTTCAACACCAATTGCTTTTGAACGAATGCTCAGATTCTCTAGCATTTTTTCAGCAATTTCTTGGACCTGTTCTTTTGTCAGTTTAGAAAAAACGACAATATCATCTACACGGTTTAAAAATTCAGGACGGAATGTGTTTTTTAACTCACCTAAAACCGCAGATTTAATATCACTGTTATTATCATCATTTTGAGAAAAACCAAAGTTTACGCGTTTATCGGTTATAAGCCGTGCACCAACATTTGATGTCATAATAATTACAGTATTTTTAAAATCCACCCTTCTGCCTTGAGAATCAGTTAAGATGCCATCTTCAAGGATTTGCAAAAGCATATTAAATACATCGGGGTGCGCTTTTTCAATTTCATCAAACAACACAACCGAGTACGGACTTCTTCTAACCTTTTCAGTAAGTTGACCGCCTTCTTCAAAGCCAACATAACCTGGGGGCGAACCAACAAGTCGTGAAACGGTATGCTTTTCCATATATTCAGACATATCAAGCCGTATCATCATATCGTCACTGCCAAACATTGCATTTGCCAATGCTTTACAAAGCTCGGTTTTACCCACACCTGTAGGTCCAAGAAAAATAAACGAACCAATAGGACGGTTAGGGTCCTTTAACCCCACGCGACTGCGCCTTATTGCTTTAGATACCGCAGTAACCGCTTCATTCTGACCAATAATTCTTTCGTGTAGCACTTCTTCCATTTTTAAAAGCCGTGCACTTTCTTCTTCGGTAAGTTGTGAAACCGGTACACCTGTCCAGCTGGATACTATTTCGGCGATTTCCTTTTCGCTAACATTGCCGTTTATCTGCAAATTTTCTTTGTGCCAATTATCCTTTTCACTTTGAAGCTGTTCTTTCAGTTTGGTTGCTTCGTCACGAAGCGATGCCGCAAGCTCGAAATCTTGTGAAGAAATCGCTTCTTCCTTGTCGGTTTCAACTTCAATAATTTTTTGTTCTAAAGACTTAATATTATCAGGTACAGCAGATGCAGTAAGTCTTACCTTTGATGCCGCTTCATCTATAAGGTCAATCGCCTTATCGGGCAAAAAACGGTCGGTAATATAACGCGCTGACAGTTTAACCGCCGCTGTTATTGCATCATCAGTTATTGTCACCTTGTGATGAGCTTCGTATTTGTCGCGTATACCTTTTAATATTAATATGCTATCATCTTCGCTTGGCTCATCAACCGTAACAGGTTGAAATCGTCTTTCAAGTGCTGAATCTTTTTCAATATTTTTGCGATATTCGGAAAGAGTTGTTGCGCCGATAAGTTGAAATTCACCACGCGCTAGCGCCGGCTTTAAAATATTTGCCGCATCGGTAGAGCCTTCAGCCGAGCCTGCGCCGATAATAGTATGAATTTCGTCAATAAATACAATAACATCATCAGATTTAGTTACTTCTTCAATTACAGCTTTTATGCGTTCTTCAAAATCTCCACGATATTTAGTGCCCGCAACCATTCCTGTCAAATCAAGCGAAAATATCTTCTTATTTAAAAGTATTTCAGGCACATTGCCGTCAACAATTTGCTGTGCCAGACCTTCAATAATTGCAGTTTTACCTACACCTGGTTCACCAACAAGACAGGGATTATTTTTTGTGCGGCGACAAAGAATTTGTATCACACGCTGAACTTCATCATGCCTTCCGATAACAGGGTCAATATTTCCGTTTTTAGCTTCTTCGGTAAGGTCGCGGCCATATTTTGAAAGGGTTGGAGTTTTGCTTTCTTTTTGAGTTTTCTGTTGAGTTTCTGTTTTGCTGTTAAGCTCTACACCCGCTGCTTCCAAAAGCTCACGAGTAAGGTTTGCAACATCAACACCTAAATCATTCAAAAAGCGTATTGCAAAATTATCGCCTTCGCCCAAAATACCAAGTAATAAATGTTCGCTTCCAACAAGCTGTTTGCCACTTGAAGCTTTGCTTTGTAACGCTATTTCAATAACCTGTTTTGCGCGTGGTGTAAAGAAGTCGGGCGAAAGTTTGGTACGGGTGCCGCAACCTATCTGACTGCGGATAACATCTTCAACGCTTTCGGCTGTTACACCGTGACGGTTCAGTACAGCAGATGCTACACCACCACCCACACGCAAAAGTCCCAACAGCAGATGTTCGCTTCCGACATAGGTATGACCCAATAATTCAGCAGAATTAATTGCCTGATTCATTGCTTCATTTGCTTTAGCTGTAAAGCCTTTAAAATTATATTTCAATCATATCACTTTCCTTGAAAAAGCGCTTCCCTTATCATATTGGCGCGGTAAATATCACGATCCGTTGAATTCATAGAACCGTTTTTTTGCATAAGCATAAAGGGTTGCGTCTCTATTAAAATTTTAATTGGTGAGCATTCCTTATTAATTATGCCCATACCCATTCCCAATTTAACACGGGAAATTAAATTAATCATTTCTTCACTTGATAATATTCTTGCATTCTCGAGTGTTCCCAATGCACGCCAGCAAATATCTTCAAGCTTAATAATGTCTATCGACTGTCTTGCATTCTGTTCTTTTTCGATTAACTGCATTGCAATAACTTTAAGATTTTCAAGCGCATTTTTTTCACTTATACCCAAAGTTATTTGGTTTGATATTTGATAAAGAGATGCAAGTGACTTTGAACCTTCACCGTACATTCCCCTAACTGTAAAACCAATCTTGCTTATTGAATCAATAAGGCTTGCAATTTCACCGTTATTTTCGAGCGCGGGCAAATGAAGCATTAATGATGCGCGAAGTCCCGTACCAAGATTTGTTGGGCATTCGGTAAGATAGCCCAATCGGTTATCAAAGGCAAAATTCAGACTAGAGCCTAAAAACGCATCAACACTTTCGGCTAAATCATACGCCTTTTTTAAATCCATTCCCGCATTTATTACTTGAATTCTCAAATGATCTTCTTCACCTATCATAATACTTATGCTTTCATCATCTGACAGTATGATAGCCGAGTCCGCGGTTTTAGCCGCAAATTCAGGACTAATAATATGTCTTTCAACCATTGCATAGCGCTGAATTTCGGGTATATCGGACATATTGATAAATTTAAGACTTTTTGCAAAGGGTGAATTGCCGTTTAAAACAGCATCTTTTACTCTGCGGTTAAGCTCACGGCGGTCATCAGCGGTCATTCTGTTTGGGAAAGGTATTCCCTGCAAATTACGAGCAAGGCGAATACGACAGCTTACCGCAATATCATTTTGGGCTGTGGGTTCAATATACCATCTACTCATTTGCTTTCACTCTCCATTTCCTTAATTTTATCACGCACAACAGCCGCCTGTTCATATTTTTCATCAGCTACAAGGCGTGAAAGCTCTTGGCGAAGTTCATCGATTGTTTTTTCTTTTGGTCTTACAATAAGCGGTGCGCGGTTAGGAATTTTACCTGTATGCTGTGTTGCACCATGTACCCTTTTAAGATATGGTAAAATTTCATCATTAAAGGTGTTGTAACATTCACTACAGCCCATTTTACCGCTGTGTGCAATGTCAGAAAAGGTTGCACCGCAAACCTTACATGTTTTTTGGTTTTGTAGTTTTGGCATTGGCATATCACCAAGCATTGATGCCAACATTCCGGTAATCGAATTGGTGTTATATCCACTTTGGGCAGCACAACTGCTACAAAGATTATATTCTCTTACGATGCCATTAACTACTGTTTTAATATGTGTCGTGGCGTGATTTTTTCCGCATTTTTCACAAAGCATATTTCTGCCTCCTATATTTGTGTCATAAGCATTTGTTTTAATATTACCGCGCGAATAGCATCTTTATGCTGTGGCGGTATGTTTTGCATAACAGTATTTGAACCCGCCGCCGCCATAACTTTAGCAACTTCTGTGGTTACTATACCGTTTTCAATACAGTTTTCCAAAAGCACGCGGGTGGAAAGTGCATCAATTCTGTCACCAATTGCATTAATAATATGCATCAGCGCCGATGTATGATTCATAACAACACGCTTTATTCTTATATATCCCCCACCACCGCGTTGACTTTCTATAATATAACCGTGTTCAGGGGTAAAGCGCGAAGATAAAACATAATTTATCTGACTTGGAGCGCACCCCATAAGACTTGCAAATTCATTGCGCTGAATTTCTGCAATTTGCCCTTCAGATTCATTTAACATTCTTATAATTTCTTTTGTAATTAAATCACTAATTCTCATATTATCACCCAAAATAAAATTTGACCTTCTCTGACTTTAATTATACACGAAAGTCAGGAAAAGTCAAATACTTTTTAAAAATATTTTTTGTAACACCTTTTTTTCTTTCACATAGTATGTAACGAAAACCAAAAAGGAGGTTTGCAAATATGTGTAATAATAACGGTTGTACCTGGATTATCATCTTAATCCTCATCCTCTTCTGCTGTGGCGGTTGGGGCAACAATAGTGGTTGTGGCTGTGACAATGGCTGCGGTAACGGTTGCTGCTAATTTGCACAAAAAATGCGGTGCTCTTTCGAGCACCGCATTTTTAATTTATTAAATTTTAAAAAGAAGTTCGCCAAATGTTGGATAAGGCCAGTAACTAGGCGGAACAACACTTTCAGCACTATCAGCATACTTGCGTATATCTGCCATTATCTTTAAAATATTATCGTGATATTCGTTGGCCTTTTTAAGAATATCATTAGAGCGTTCAGCAGATGCAACCGCCATTTTAAGCGATGAAGAGAGCGAGAATAATTCCTTACTGCAAGCCGTTAGGCGACTCAACAGTTCATATTCCACACTGCTATCAGCACGAATAGATGCTTTATTATTTATGGTTTCACACAAAAGGTTTGAATACAATGTGATTGCAGGAATAACTTCCCGGTTGATCATTTCAAGCAATGTAAGTGCTTCAATATGAATCGTTTTGGTATAGTTTTCAAGAACGATATCAACACGTGAATTTATTTCAGCGCGATTTAAAACACCGTGGCGTTCAAACAATGCAATATTATCTTCACTTCTAAGCAATGGTAAAGCATCGACAGTGCTACGAAGATTTAAAAGTCCCCTGTTCTCGGCTTCTTTTTCCCATTCTGCAGAATATCCGTCACCGTTAAAGATAATACGCTTGTGATTGTCCATTACTTCCTTAACAATTGCATTAACTTCGCTGCTGACATCATCAGCATTTTCAAGACGGTTAGCATATCCCGCAAACACATCAGCAACCATTGTATTCATCATAACATTGGTGTCGGAAATTGATGATGCTGAGCCAAGCATACGGAATTCAAACTTATTACCTGTGAACGCAAAAGGTGATGTACGATTACGGTCGGCATTATCCTTTTTAAATTCGGGTATAATTTCTGCCGCAATCTTCATTTTTACTCTTTCAGTATTATCGTGATGGCAGCCGTTTGCAACCGAGCAAAGCATATCGGTAAGTTCTTCACCAAGGAAGATTGAAATAATTGCAGGTGGTGCTTCGTTACCGCCTAAACGGTGGTCATTACCCGCAGTTGCAACTGCAATGCGAAGCAAATCCTGATGCTTGTCAACCGCTTCTATAACTGCCGCCATAGTAATTAAAAACAATTTATTTTCGCTGGGCTTTTTACCTGCTTTTAAGAAGTTAATGCCTGTATCGGTAGAAATTGACCAGTTATTATGCTTACCGCTACCGTTTACACCGTCATAGGGCTTTTCGTGCAAAAGACAAACTAACCCATGACGCAATGCAATTTTTTTCATAAATTCCATCGTAAGTTGGTTATGGTCAGCAGCAATATTGGTGGTTGTAAAAATAGGCGCCAATTCGTGCTGTGAAGGTGCGGCTTCGTTATGCTCGGTTTTAGCAAGTACGCCCAATTTCCAAAGTTCACGGTCAAGTTCGCGCATAAACGCAGCAACACGCGGCTTTAAAACGCCAAAATAATGGTCATCCATTTCCTGACCTTTAGGCGGCATTGAACCAATAAGGGTACGACCGCAATAAATAAGGTCGGGGCGCTTATCATAAAGTTCTTTATCAACCAAAAAATATTCCTGTTCAGGGCCAACGGTAGTTGTGGTGCGCTTTACATCATCATAACCTAGCGCCTTAACAACGCGTAGAGCTTGTTTGTTTATTGCTTCCATACTACGAAGCAAGGGGGTTTTTTGGTCAAGCGCTTCACCAGAATAAGAGCAAAATGCAGTAGGAATGCAAAGGGTTTCATCCTTTATAAAAGCATAAGAGCTAGGATCCCACGCGGTATAGCCACGCGCTTCAAAAGTTGCACGCAAACCACCTGACGGAAAAGAAGATGCGTCAGGTTCGCCTTTAATAAGTTCTTTGCCCGAAAAGTCCATAATAATATGGCCATCATCGGTTGGTGAAATAAAACTATCGTGCTTTTCAGCAGTAATACCTGTAAGGGGTTGGAACCAATGTGTATAGTGGGTAGCACCTTTTTCAATTGCCCATTCTTTCATGGCAACAGCAACAGTATCAGCGATACTGCTGTCGAGTGACTTACCTTCTTTAATTGTGCTTTTTAAAATTTCATATGTATCGGCGGGCAAGCGTTCTTTCATAACAGCGTCATTAAAAACATTTGTGCCGAAAATTTCATAAACCTTTTCCAAGTTTAATCCCCCACAAGTAATTTATATATTTATAAATATACTGTAAAACATTCATTTTGTCAATTATCACTTACAAATTTTGTCTTTAGCGATAAATCGTCCATATACTCTGCCCAAAAATAGCAGTCGGGCATTTTCATATCGGTTTTACTTTTGATTATTATCATATTGAAAAAATCAGCCCCTACACCCTGCTCTGCCATTCTGCTCAGTATGGCGGAAATTATATCAACACGCAGTTTATCAGAATTGTCACTTGATAACAAATCAACCACTTGTTCACCCGTATAACGCAAGGTCTCGGCATCACGCATAAGATTAATGCCGTCAAAATAATTACAAATATCAGATAAAAGCGAATATTCGGCATCTATTGTAAAATCTCCACCATAGGTGTCAGGTGCAATTGTTACCGTCATTTCCATCGCTTCAAAATCCATAAAAAAGTGTGCACTTCTGGTACCCATTTTAATTAGCACGCTTTTGTTTTCGGGTATCTGACTGTAATACGGCACACTTTCAGCTTTGTTTTCCACCTTTATGTTTTGACTTTCGATGTAATAATATCCAAGACCAATAAACAGAACTAAACACCAACCACTTATAACAAAGGTTTTTAAAAATATTTTAAAACTTGACACATAAATCACCAATTATCATTATGTCCAAAACACAAAAAAATAAGCGCCCTTTTTCAGAGCGCTTATAAAATTATTCTTCGATTTCGGCAGGTTTATTTTCCATAATGGCAATAAACTCTTGACCTTCGATTTTTTCTTTTTCAAAAAGAACCTTTGCGGTTTCGTGAAGTTTAGGCATATTTTCTTTAATGATTTCAATAGCCTTATTGTACTGTGCTGTCACAATCGCTTCAATTTCTTCATCAATTAAGGCCGCAGTCTTTTCAGAATAGTTAGGAGTAGACGAGAAATCACGACCAAGGAATACTTCATTATTATCGTTGCCGTATTTAACAAGACCTAACTTTTCGCTCATACCATAGCGTGTAACAATTGAACGAGCAATATCGGTAGCGCGTTCAATATCGTTTGACGCACCTGTGCATATGTCGTTTTGTGTAAGTTGTTCAGCCGCACGACCACCCAAAAGTGAGCAAATTTGTTCCAAAAGTTGGTTGCGTGAAACATGGCCTTTTTCTTCGGTAGGAAGATACATAGTATAACCCGCAGCCATACCGCGACGGATAATAGAAATTTGATGAACAGGGTCTTGGGTTGGTAAGAAATAAGAAACCACTGCGTGACCTGCTTCGTGATAAGCGGTAACCATTTTGTCCTTGTCACTTACAATGTGTGACTTCTTTTCTGCACCCATTACAACCTTAATGGTGGCTTCTTCAACTTCAGACTGAGTAATTGCCTTCTTACCACGACGAACTGCCAACAAAGCAGATTCGTTAAGAAGATTTGCCAAATCAGCACCTGTAAAACCGGATGTTGATTTTGCAATGGTTTTAAGGCTTACATCGGGACCCAACGGCTTGCCACGTGAATGAACCTTTAAGATTTCTTCACGACCCTTTGCATCGGGATAATTAACCGTAATCTGACGGTCAAAACGGCCGGGACGCAAAAGTGCCTTATCCAATACATCAGGGCGGTTTGTTGCTGCCATAATGATAACGCCTTCGTTATCGCCGAAGCCATCCATTTCAACAAGCAATTGGTTCAAGGTCTGTTCGCGTTCATCGTGACCGCCGCCAAGACCTGTACCACGCTGACGACCTACAGCGTCAATTTCATCGATAAATACTATTGCGGGGGCTTCTTTTTTAGCCTGTGCAAACAAATCACGCACACGGGAAGCACCAACACCTACGAACATTTCCACAAAGTCAGACCCCGAAATTGAGAAGAACGGAACACCGGCTTCACCTGCAACCGCACGAGCCAATAAGGTTTTACCCGTACCGGGAGGGCCCATTAAAAGTACGCCGCGCGGGATTTTTGCACCCATTTCACTAAAACGGGTGGGATTTTTAAGGAAGTCAACAATTTCTGCCATTTCTTCCTTTTCTTCATCTGCGCCGGCAACATCTGCAAAAGTGGTTTTGCGTTTGCCTGTATCCTTACGAGCACGAGACTTACCAAAGGTCATTGTTTTGTCCGCACCCATAGTTGCGCTCATTTTTCTGAACACAAAGAAATAAAGCAAAACAAAACCGCCGATAAGCAGAATAATCGGCATAAGGCTTGTCAGTATTGCACCGCTTTCACCGCGTTCATAATGATACTTAATTTTGTCTTTTTCACTCTTAGCTTCTTGGTTGATTTCTTCAACTGCTTCGTGAACATCGTACCAGAACATCTGTGTATCAGCAACCGTAAAACGGTATTTCTTACCATCTTCACGCAAAACATAGGTTAACTGACCGCTGTAATTATTGAGTTCATATTCAGAAACCTTATTTTCCTTAATGAGTTCAACAATCTGGTAATACTTTTTTTCGGCTGTGTTTTTGTTTAAATACGAAATCATACCAACTGTTAAAATTAAAATAAGCGGTATGCCCAAATACAAAAGCACATTTTTAAAATTCTTCTTCAAGGGTATTTTCTCCTTAAAACATAATTATTCAGAGTAAATTTTCGGTGAAAGAACACCGACATAACTCAAATTTCTATACTTTTCATTATAGTCAAGACCATAACCAATTACGAATTCGTTAGGTATAACCTTGCCAACATAATCGGCATTAATTTCCACCTTGCGGTTTTCGGGTTTATCCAAAAAAGTGCAAATTTTAACACTTGCAGGGTTTCTAACTTCTAAAACACTCTTAAGATAAGAAAGTGTAAGACCCGAATCCAAAATGTCTTCAACTATAAGTATGTCACGACCTTCAGGATTTATATCCAAATCCTTTTTAAAAGCAACCGTACCTGTGGTTTTAGTACCTTCATAAGAAGAAACCGCCATAAAATCCATTTCACAGTCAAGGTCAATATTTTTGATAAGGTCAGCAAGGAAAGGAACACTTCCCTTTAAAATTCCTACTACTATAAGGTCTTTATCCTTATAATCTTCTGTAATCTGCGCGCCTAAACGCTTACAAATTTCTTTAATTTCCGCTTCATCAATTAAGACTTTTTCCAAAAAATCCTTTTCCATAAATTCCCCTTTATTCTATAACGCCTGCGCGCACTTCATAAATGTTTTTACTGTTACTATTAGGTGCACATCTTTGTGAAACACCCATACCGTAAACCCAGATAACACCTTCATCATCTGCAATGACAGGAATACTGTCGCGTATGTCGGGTGAAACCTTGTTTTCGGTAAAAAGCTTGTTAAGCGGCTTTGTACATCCACGGTTTTTAAGACGGATACAATCCCCTTCTTTTCTTGTGCGGATTACTACACTGCCGACTATTTTATCATAATCAATCAAATCAATTGATAATAAATTGTTAATTTTTTCTACCTTTTGGAGTTCGGCATAAAAAACGGGATTTTCGGTTATTTCATCATTTGTTATAACCAAAGCACCGTCTTTAACCATGCCGTAACAATTGTTGGGCAAACTTGTCTTGCCGCCATTTTGACAAATTTCATAAAGTTTATTTATATGGAAATAATCAAGTTCCAAATTGCTAAAAACGGTGGCGACATATTTAATTATTACCCGTTTTGCCAATGAAACAGGCAAACTTTTGATAATTTCGCAAATCAGCCCATCATCACCTAACGCTTTAAACAAAGTTTCATTAGCAACATAATCAAGTGCTTCGTTATCTTCCCGCAAAATATCGGTTGCGCGGACAACCGCATCTTCAAAAGATGGGTTAATTTCTTTTAGCGGCACAATAACCTTATGTCTGATTTTATTGCGAGTGTAATCATCGGTTAGGTTTGTGCTGTCGGTAACAAATGAAAGGCTGTTATCAATGCAGTATTTTTCGATATCATAACGACTGCAAAAAATAAGCGGTCTTATAAAGTTATCTCTTTTTGGCGGTATACCGCAAAGACCCTTGGTGCCGCTTCCCCTTGCCAAATTAAGCAAAAGGGTTTCGGCGTTATCACTTGCAGTATGCGCTGTTGCAATAAGACCATCAGCATTACGGCTTAAAAAATCGTACCGCATTTCACGGGCGCAAAGCTCAAGACTTTGACCGTTTTCCTTTGCAAGAGTAGGTATATCTACCTTTTCACAAACAATTGGAATATCTAATTTATCGCATATCCATTTTGCGAAGGCTTCATCACGGTCGGCTTCACCACCGCGTATGCCGTGGTTAAGATGTGCTGCTTTCAAAGTTATTGAAAGCTCATCTTTAAGTGTCCATAAGCCGTGCAAAAGCGCAACTGAATCTGCCCCACCCGAAAGTGCAACAGTTACAGTATCTCCCTTATTAATAAGAGAAAACCGTTTTATAGCAGTTAATAATTTTTCTATCATTGCCTGTATACATCCAAAGATGTGAAGCGTGTGAACTGACCGTTCCAATAAAGATCAACACTGCCGATTTCACCGTGACGGTTTTTAGCCACAATACATTCAGCCTTGTTAGGGTCACCCTTGTCTTCATCATCTTTCTTTTCGTTATCATAATATTTTTCACGGTATAAGAACATTACGATATCTGCATCTTGTTCGATTGAGCCTGATTCACGCAAATCCGCAAGTGCAGGTTTATGAGAACCACCCTTACCTTCGGTACCACGCGAAAGCTGAGCACAAACAAGCAACGGTATTTTAAGGTCCTTAGCCATTATTTTAAGATTTCGTGTAATTTCAGAAACTTCCTGAACACGGTTTTCGGTTTTCTTGGCAGATTTCATAAGACCTAAGTAGTCAACTACAACCAAATCAACCTTTTTCATTCTTAAAAGCTTTGCCTTCATTTCTTGAACGGTAATGCCCGAAGTTTCATCAAAATAAATCTGTGCTTTTGAAAGGGCGTCACCCGCCTGTGCCAAGCGTGTCCATTCATCGGTGTCTAATTCGCCTGTACGAAGTTTAGCGCTTGGAATACCTGCTTCGCTTGAAAGCATACGCTGTGCCAATTGGTCACGGGTCATTTCGAGCGAGAAAAAGCAAACGGTTTTCTTTTGGTCAACTGCCACATTGCGCGCAATATTAAGAGCAAATGCAGTTTTACCCATACCGGGACGGGCACCCAAAATCAAAAGGTCGGACTTATTAAGACCGGTAATCATTCTATCAAGCTCGCCAAGGCCTGTGGGAATACCAATATAGTCACTTCTGGTTTCAGGGTTTGACATTTTGTTAAGGCGGTCATAGGTTTCATTTTCAATAACACTTTTAATATGGGTAAGACCGCTAACTTCTCTGCCCTGACGGATATCATAAATCTTTTGTTCAGCAGCGCTGATAAGTTTATCGGCATCTTCACTATCTTCATTAATATCCTTAATAATATCCTGTGCGGCAGTCATCAAAGCGCGCGCATAATAACGGTCGCGCACAATTGCAGCGTATGTAAGCACATTAGCCGAAGTTGGTACGGTTTGTACCAACTGGGTTAAATATGCCTTTCCGCCCGCATCATCATAAACGCCGTTTTTCTTAAGTTTTTCCAAAAGCGAAACAAAGTCAACCGTTTGGCTGAGTTCATACATTGCCGCCAAGGTTTTATAAATTTCCTTATGCTGTGGAATGTAGAAAAAGTCGCTTTTCATATTAACGGCAATATCATTAAAGCAGTTAGGGTCAATAATAATTGAACCAAGTACTGCTTGTTCGGCTTCAACCGAATAAGGAAGCCTTACGCCGTCCAAATCATAAATAAGTTTATTTTCGGCCATATTATTCAGTAACCTTTACATTGATTTTTGCGGTAATGCCTTGATAAAGTTTAATTTCGGCAGTGTATTCGCCAAAGTTTTTAATATCAGCAACAGACATTTTTTTCTTATCAATTTCAATGCCAAGTTTATTTTTAATTTCTGCCGCAATTTCTTTAGAAGTAACCGAACCAAATAGCTTACCGTTAGAGCCTGCTTTTGCTTTAATTACAACTTCCTTGCCGTTTAAAGCATCAGCAGTAGCCTTAGCAGCATTGATTTCTTCTTGTTTATGGTGTGCCGCTGCCTGCTCGCGGTTTTTAAGTTCGTTTAAAGCCGCATTATCAGCTTCTACCGCTAATTTTTTAGGGAATAAAAAGTTTCTTGCATATCCATCAGAAACATTGCAAAGTTCACCTTTTTTGCCGTGACCTTTAACATCTTGAAGTAAAACAACCTTCATAATAATTCTCCTTTACACTTCCATAATAATCGGTAATACCATAGGACTGCGCTTTGTTCTTGTAAACAAGAATTTAGAAACACCGTCCTTAATTTTGTTTTTAATTGTTGCCCAATCACGAATATTCTGATACTGGCAACGGTCTAAAATATCCCAAACCAAATCGCTTATTTCGTTTATAAGTTCTTCAGATTCTTTCATATAAATAAATCCGCGTGAAACAATATCAGGCCCTGCAACAATTTCACGAGTCACAGAATCAATTGTAACACCAACGATAATTATACCGCCGTCTGACAAAAGTTTACGGTCGCGTAACACAATGCTACCGACATCGCCAACGCCAAGACCGTCAACCATTACTCTGCCCGCGGTAACAACTTCGCTACATTTCACACCTTTTTGAGAAAGCTCAATAACCGAACCATTTTGAGCAATAACGGTATTTTCTTTAGCAATACCCATAAGCTGTGCAAGCTCGGCATGCTTCATAAGATGCTTTTGTTCACCGTGAACAGGAATAAAATACTGCGGTTTAACGATGCTCATTATAAGTTTTAATTCTTCTGCGCAGGCGTGACCCGAAACATGCACATCGTACATTCTTTCATATACAACATTTGCGCCGCGTTTCATAAGTTCGTTAATAACCTTAGTAACAAGTTTTTCATTACCGGGTATAGGCGTTGCAGAAATAATTATCATATCATCGGGTGCAATTTCAACCTGACGATGGTCGGAAAATGCCATACGGTGAAGCGCCGATAAAGGTTCACCCTGACTACCTGTTGTAACCACCACAATCTGACCCGGGGTATAATTTTTAATTGCTTCAATTTCAATCAAAACATCTTTGGGAACTCTTAAATAACCAAGTTCTTCGGCAACCGACACAACATTGAGCATACTTCTGCCCGAAACGGCAACCTTACGATTACAGCGTGCCGCTTCATCAATAATCTGCTGAATTCGGTGAATATTTGAAGAAAATGTTGCAACAATTATTCTTTTGCCTTCTGCCTTAGCAAAAAGATTTGAAAAAGAACCGCCAACTAATCTTTCGCTTGCGGTAAAACCTGCGCGTTCAGCATTAGTAGAGTCAGCAAGCAAAGCCAAAACGCCTTCCTTGCCAAGCTCAGCAAAACGGGCAATATCAATAACCTTGTCGTCAATTGGTGTAGTATCAATCTTAAAGTCGCCTGTGTGAACAATTGTACCACCCGCACATTTAATTGCGAATGCCGCCGCATCGGGAATTGAATGATTTACATGAATAAACTCAACAGTAAATTTACCAAGGTTTACAACACTTCCCGCTTTCACTACATTGAGATTGGCGCTTTCGAAAAGTTTGTGTTCGCGAAGTTTGCCTTCAATAAGACCAATGGTCAATCGTGTGGCATAAATCGGAACATTGAAATGCCTTAAAAGATAAGGTATTGCACCAATATGGTCTTCGTGACCGTGAGTAACCACCAAGCCTTTGATTTTATCTCTGTTTTCGAGAACATAGGTAAAATCAGGTATAACAATATCAATGCCCGGCATATCTTCATCTGGAAATGACATACCGCAATCAACCAAGAACATATCGCCATCATATTCATAAAGGGTTATATTCTTACCGATTTCGCCCAAGCCACCAAGCGGAATGATTTTAATTGGTTTTTTGCTGATCTTTTTATTATTTTGCGGCTTGTTATTTTTAACATCTTTTTTAGGCGCATTTTTCTTGGGCGCCATTTGTTTTTGTATACGGCTTTTTTGTGTTTTCTTGTTTTGAGTCTTGTTATTCGGTTTTTTTGTATACTTCTTAGACTCTTTATTTTCAGCCATTAATTTACCTCCATTAAAAATTATGTAAATACACCGTCTGCAAGGTGTAAAAAATTAAAAATAAGTGACATTATCCCTTATACATATATCTCATAATATATTACTATCTTTCGCACCCTGTTGTCAAGTAAATTAAATATATTATTAATAATCTTTGCCAAAATTATGCAAAAAAGACCGCCTTTTAACAGGCGGTCAAATTTTTATATAGTTTTCAAATATTCATCTATTGCTTTTGCGGCAGTTTTACCCGCACCCATTGCACTTATAACAGTTGCAGCACCCGTAACAGCATCGCCACCTGCATAAACGCCCTTTAGCGAAGTTAAAGCGGTTTCTTCGTTTACTATAATTCCGCCATATTTATTAACTTCCAAGCCCTTTGTAGTATCCTTAATTAATGGGTTTGGCGATGTACCGATAGACATAATAACGCAATCGGTCTTTATTTCATATTCACTGTTCGGAATTTTAACAGGACGCGCACGACCTGATTCATCAGGTTCGGAAAGTTCCATTCTGTCACACACAATACCGCTTACCCAACCGTTATCGTCACCGTTAATTTTAACGGGGTTAGTAAGCATTGCAAAATTAATGCCTTCTTCTTTTGCATGATGAACTTCTTCCAAACGCGCGGGTAATTCCTTTTCAGTACGGCGGTATACAATAGTAACATCACTACCAAGGCGTTTAGCTGTACGCGCAGCATCCATAGCAACATTACCGCCACCAACTACAACGGTATGTTTTGCCTTCATAATCGGTGTATCACTACCATCTTTATACGCTTTCATAAGGTTGTTTCGTGTTAAAAACTCATTAGCCGAATAAACACCGTTGAGTGATTCACCTTCAATACCCATAAATCTCGGTAAACCTGCACCTGAGCCAATGAAAACAGCTTTATATCCATCTTCAAATAATTCTTCAATTGTAAGGGTTTTACCGATTACAACATTGGTTTGCAAATCAACACCAAGAGCGATTAATGCATCAACTTCCTTTTGGACAATCGCCTTAGGTAAGCGGAATTCAGGAATACCATAAACAAGCACACCACCCGCAGTATGTAATGCTTCAAAAATGGTTACTACATAACCTTTTTTGGCAAGCTCACCCGCACAGGTAAGACCCGAAGGACCCGAGCCGATAACCGCAACCTTGATGCCGTTACTTTCAGGCTTTTTAAGTGCTTCAGTGCAGTGTGCGTTATGCCAGTCAGCAACAAAGCGTTCAAGACGGCCAATGCCAACACTTTCGCCTTTTATACCGCGTATACAACGCTCTTCACACTGTTTTTCTTGCGGACAAACACGGCCGCAAACCGCAGGCAAGGATGATGATTTATAAATTACCTGATATGCGGCTTCAAAATCCCCTTCTTTAACCTTTGCTAAAAATTCAGGAATATGTATATTTACAGGGCAACCCGCAACACAGGGGGCATTTTTACAATTAAGACAACGAAGTGCTTCGTCTATTGCAGTTTCTTCACTATACCCCAAAGCAACTTCGTTAAAATTCGTTGCACGAATTACGGGGTCTTGGGTAGGCATTTCGTTTCGTTTTAAAGACATATTTGCAGCCATTATTTTGCTTCCTTTTTAAACAAATTACAAGTATCTTCATATGCGTGGCGTTCAAAATCGCGATAGGTTGTACCACGCTTCATTGCTTCATCAAAATCAATTAAAAATCCGTCAAAATCGGGACCGTCAACACAAGCAAATTTGGTTTCTCCGCCAACGGTTAAGCGGCAACCACCGCACATACCCGTACCATCAATCATAATGGGGTTCATAGAAACGGTGGTAGGAATATTAAACGGTCTTGTAGTTGCCACAACAAACTTCATCATAATAAGCGGGCCAACGGTTATAACTTCATCATACTTAGTACCGCTTTCAAGCGCTTCCTTAAGCGGCATTGTAACATTACCCTTTATACCGTAAGAGCCATCGTCGGTGGTAACAACAAGGTTATCAGAAGCAGCTTTAAATTCATCTTCTAAAATAAGCAAATCCTTATTTCTAAAGCCGATTATTGAATCCACCTGACAGCCCATTTCTTTTAATTTTTGGGCAACGGGCAAGGCAATAGCGCATCCTACACCGCCGCCGATTATACAAACTTTTTTGAGCCCTTCAACCTTTGTAGCATTGCCCAAAGGACCAACAAAATCGCTGATAAACTCGCCCACATTTTTTTGGTTTAATTTATTAGTTGTAGCGCCAACAATTTGGAAAATAATTTTTACAAGACCTTTTTGACGGTCATACCCCGCAACAGTAAGCGGAATTCTCTCGCCGTCGGCGTCTACACGAAGAATTATAAACTGACCGGGCTCTGCTTTTTTTGCCACCAACGGTGCTTCAATTTCCATTTGCGTAACAAAGGAATTAAGTATTTTTTTACTTGCGATTCTATACACTTTTTTCACCTGTTTTAATAATTTTTGTAACTGTCAAAAGGTTGCAAACAACCTTAAATTCAATATGATATTTTGAAAATTCAAAGGCATAAATACGGTCGGGGTCGTTTTGATAATGCGGCCGTGGGTCGCCTTCTAAAACCGCCACTGTTTTATCATAATCTTCACCTAAAACCGACTTAAATTCATCAGACATTTCTACCCTTAAATTATCACCGAAAACATCGTCAGAAAAGCCACCAGAAGCATCCGTATGACAATCAGTATAAGGGATATATGGCTTAATATCGTAAATTGGGGTGCCGTCTAACAAATCGGCACCTTTAACAAATATTTCACCGTTTTCGATTTGTAATATTTCTACACTTGAAAGGCCAATAGGATTCGGGCGATAAGGCGAGCGAGTTGCAAACACACCCACCCTTTTATTACCGCCAAGCCGTGGCGGACGGACAGTTGGTGACCACTCGGTTTTATCGACTTCAGAAAAGCCCCAAATAAGCCACAAATGTGAAAAATCTTCTAACCCTTTAAGTGCTGCAGGGTTTTTATATTCTTTTTCAAAAATAATTTTACCCACAGTATCCACCAAACCGCTTTGACGCGGTATGCCGAATTTTGTGGGAAAATCAGTCTTTATTCTTGCAATAATTTTTAGTTCAGCCATAAATTAAAATTCGTAATTCTGTACAAATTCTTCCCAATCAGGCTTTTCGTTTTCGGGAAGTGCGTTATATGTTTCATAAACCAATTCCAAAACTCTGTTATATGACTTTTTGGTTTTGAAATAAGCAATAATAACTATAAGTGCCATACCAACAGCACAAAGCGCCAAAATGCCGAGCGGTGCCAAATGGCGCCAATAAAAATTTAAATTAATTCCGCCTGCAACGGTATCGTCAGGCATTAAACTCATAAATGTCACTATTGCTGTAATTGCTGCGCCCAAATTAACACCGCCAAAAATTGACGCCACAATTACATTTTTGTTAAATTTTGACACGATTAATGCTGCTATAAATAAAACAACGCAAATAATTATTGTTATAAAGCTTTCCATATTAATAATCAAGTTTGAATTATCAGACATTGCAATAGTAATTCCTAAAATATACATTAAGTTCATAATGTTAGCAAAAACAAACGCCACAACATAAAAAAACTTAAAAAAATTATAAAGCTTTCCATCCTTTTGCGGATAGCTTATACCTTCTTTAATTTGTCTCTCTTTTGCGCGCTTTAAAATATTTTCGTAATAAATCATAATATTCTCCAAAACAGTTTTTTACATTATACTACCAATTTTTTAAGTTGACAAGTGCCATTTTACAAATATAATAAAATAGTGCAAAAAATAACAACTAGGTGATAATAATGGCAAAGCTGAATATCGTAATGGTCGAACCCGAAATACCACAAAATACCGGCAATGTTGCCCGAACATGTGCCGCCACAGGCGCAAGACTTCATTTGGTCGGTCCTATGGGCTTTAAAATTGATGATAAAAAGCTTAAACGCGCAGGGCTGGATTATTGGCAGTATCTTGATATTACCTATTACGATTCAATTGATGAATTTTTCGAAAAGAATGATGGCGATTTTTATTATTTCACAACCAAGGGTCGCCATGTCCACAGCGATGTTGACTACCCCGATAACTGCTATCTTTTATTCGGTAAAGAAACACGCGGTTTACCCGAAGAATTGCTTATAAAACACCCCGATAAATGTGTGAGAATTCCTATGGAAGGTGAAATAAGAAGTCTTAACCTTTCTAATTCTGTTGCGATAGCAACTTATGAAGTTTTGAGACAGTGGAACTACCCCGCTTTACAAAATTTTGGTCAATTACACAATTATCGTTGGGAAGAAATATAAATTTTCTACATATAAATATTTAAATAAATATTGAAAAAAATATTTTTTGTGGTAAAATAATAGTTGTAAAAAAATTAACAAACTTTGAAAGGATTGTTTTAAATGAGTGCACTTAACAAAAAAACAGTTGACGACATTAATGTAAAAGGCCAAAAGGTTCTTGTTCGTTGTGACTTTAATGTTCCGCTTAAAAACGGCGTTATTACCGACGAAAACCGCATTAATGCTGCTCTCCCCACTATTGAAAAATTAATTGCTGATGGCGGCAAAGTTATCCTTTGCTCACACCTTGGTAAACCCAAGGGCGAACCCAAGCCTGAACTTTCACTCGCACCCGTTGCAAAGCGTCTTTCCGAAAAACTCGGTAAGGAAGTTGTTTTTGCTGCTGATGACTGTGTTGTAGGCGAAAATGCAAAGGCTGCTGTTTCTAATATGAAAGATGGCGATGTTGTTCTTTTACAGAACACCCGTTATCGCGCAGAAGAAACCAAAAACGGCGAAGCATTATCAGCAGAACTTGGCGAATTAGCTGACATCTTCGTAAACGATGCATTCGGTACTGCTCACCGTGCACACTGCACAACCGTTGGTGTTGTTTCACATGTTAAGGAAGCTGTTGCAGGTTACCTTATCGGTAAGGAACTTAAGTATCTCGGCAATGCTGTTGAAACCCCCATTCGCCCCTTCGTTTGCATCTTAGGCGGTGCTAAGGTTGACAGCAAGCTCCCCGTTATTGAAAACCTTTTAACCAAGGCTGACACACTTATTATCGGTGGCGGTATGGCTTACACCTTCTTAGCTGCTAAGGGTTACACCGTTGGTACTTCTCTTATTGATGAAACCAAGATTGAATACTGCCGTGATATGATGGCTAAAGCAGAAGAAAAGGGCGTTAAGATTTTACTTCCTATCGACTGCACAATCACTAAGAACTTCCCCGATCCTATCGATGCTGAAATCGAAGTTACAGTTGTTGACGCTGATAAGATTCCCGCTGATATGATGAGCCTTGACATCGGCACAAAGACCGCTGCTCTTTATGCTGAAGAAGTTAAGAATGCTAAGACCGTTGTTTGGAACGGACCTATGGGCGTTTTCGAAAATCCCATCTTAGCTAAGGGCACAATGGCTGTAGCACAGGCTATGGCTGATACCGATGCTGTTACCGTTATCGGCGGTGGTGACTCTGCCGCTGCAGTTAACATTATGGGCTTTGGCGACAAGATGACCCACATTTCTACCGGTGGTGGCGCTTCACTTGAATTCCTTGAAGGTAAAGAACTTCCCGGTATCGCAGCACTTAACGATAAATAATATTTTTAAACTTGTAGGGCGGCAACGCCCTACATTTGTGTAAAAGGAGATTTTTTGAAATGAACAAAGCAACAAGACAAGCAGTTATCGCAGGTAACTGGAAAATGAACAAAACCCCCGCACAGGCAACTGAACTCATTAACGAAATGAAACCCTTAGTAGCAGATGCTGACTGCAAGGTTGTACTTTGCGTTCCCTTTATTGATATTCCCGCTGCTGTAGAAGCTGCAAAAGGTTCGAACATTGAAATTGGCGCCGAAAATGTTCACTTCAAGGCAAACGGTGCTTACACAGGCGAAATTTCTGCTGAAATGCTCGTTGAAGCAGGCGTTAAATATGTTGTTATCGGTCACAGCGAACGCCGCCAATACTTTGGTGAAACTGACCAGACCGTTAACCTTCGTACTCTTGCTGCTGTTAATGCAGGTCTTACCGCAATTGTTTGCGTTGGTGAAACTCTTGAACAGCGCGAACTCGGTTATACCGAAACCTTACTTAAATTCCAGACTAAGATGGCTCTTACAAATGTAACTGCTGACCAGCTTAAGAACATCATCGTTGCTTACGAACCCGTTTGGGCTATAGGTACCGGTGTTACCGCTACTGCTGAACAGGCAGACGAAGGCAACGGCTTTGTTCGTGAAGCAATTGCTGAAGTTTATGGTAAAGAAGTTGCTGAAACTGTTACCATTCAGTACGGCGGTTCTATGAACGCTAAAAATGCTGACGAATTAGTTGCAAAGGTTAATGTTGACGGCGGTCTTATCGGTGGTGCTTCACTTAAGGCTGAAGATTTTGCAGTTATCGTTAAAGCAGCTAGTAAATAATTCTTTTTTATTGTTTTGGAGTGTGTTCAAATTATGAATATCATTCAAAAAATTTTAAAGAACGGTTTGAAAACCTACATTGCCGCAATACCATATATGATAGTCAATCATTACGATGAATTTTGTGACAAGAAAGTTTGCGGTCGTTCTTTAGTCAATACAATCCCCACAAAATTCAAATATTTGGGTGCCACTAACAGCCAACCATCACATTGGCTTGTATTGAAAGAATTATTTAAAGGTAGCGAGTTTACTTCCAACGATAAAATTATTGATATAGGCTGCGGTCAAGGGCGCGTTATTGCCTTTTTGATAAAAAACAAATTTCCCGGCGAAATTCACGGCATTGAAATAGATAGTGATATCGCTAAGATATGTATTGATTGGGCTAAAAAATACAACAATGTATCTATTATTAACGGAAACGCTTTCGAGCACGATTATAACCAGTACACAATTTTGTTTATGGGAAGACCGCTTGAACATCCACAGTTTATAAAATTTATCGAAAAACTTGAAAATGAAATTAACCATCCAATAACACTTTATCACAATTGGAGTACTCCAACCGAAGAATATCTTAAAAACCGCAAAGGTTGGTGTTTGACGAAATCTCAAACATATCTCAAAAAATGGGGTCTTCCACTTGCTGGTACACCGCAAAAATTTTCTATATTTTCATATACACCACAAAACAATTAAACTTTTTTCAGGAGATTAAAAATGAAAAAACCTATCGTTTTAACTATTATGGACGGCTTCGGTTTTAACAACGAAGTTACAGGCAATGCCATTAAAGCAGCCAATACTCCCCGTCTCGATAATATTTTCGCTTCTTGCCCCACCACACAGATTGGTGCTTCAGGTATGGATGTTGGCCTTCCCGATGGTCAAATGGGCAACAGCGAAGTTGGTCACACCAACATTGGTGCGGGTCGTGTTGTTTATCAGGAACTCACCCGTATTACCAAATCAATTGCTGACGGTGATTTCTTCACAAACGAAGCATTTTTAAACGCTGTCGAAAATTGCAAAAAGAACAATAGTGCTTTGCACCTTATGGGTCTTTTATCTGACGGTGGTGTTCATTCACATATTGAACATTTATATGCTTTGGTAGAACTTGCAAAACGCAACGGTCTTGACCGCGTTTATATTCACGCTTTACTTGACGGTCGTGATGTTCCCCCCGCAAGCGCTGCTGACTTTATTGATGCTTTAAACGCTAAACTTGCTAGTTTGGGTTGTGGTAAACTTGCAACTGTTTTGGGACGTTTCTATGGTATGGACCGTGACAACCGTTGGGACCGCGTAAACAAGGCTTATGCCGCTTTAGTTTACGGCGAAGGCATTAAAACCGATGATGCTGCCGCTGCTGTAAGATATTCTTACACACAGATTGACGAAGACGGCAAAAACATCACCGACGAATTCGTACTTCCCACCGTTGTTGAAGGCACTGAAAGAATTAAATCGGGCGACAGTGTTATCTTCTTTAACTTCCGCCCTGACCGTGCTCGTGAAATCACACGCACATTTGTTGATGAAGCATTTGATGGCTTTGAACGCATCGGTGGCAAGCTCGATGTTTACTATGTTTGCATGACACAGTATGATGCTTCAATGCCTAATGTTGAAGTTGCATTTAAACCGCAATCATTGGTTAATACACTCGGTGAATATTTAAGTGTTAAAGGTCTTTCACAGCTCCGTATTGCTGAAACCGAAAAATATGCTCATGTAACCTTCTTCTTTAACGGCGGTCGTGAAGTTATGTTTGAAGGCGAAGATAGAATTCTTGTAAACTCACCCAAGGTTGCAACCTACGACTTACAGCCCGAAATGAGCGCAAACGAAGTTTGTGATAAAGTATGTGAAGCAATTGAAACCGGTAAATACGATGTTGTTATCTTAAACTTTGCAAACTGCGATATGGTTGGTCACACAGGATTCTTTGATGCCGCTGTAAAAGCTGTAGAAACCGTTGATAACTGCGTTGGTAGAGTTCAAGACAGCGTTCTTAAAATGGGTGGCATAATGCTTCTTACAGCCGACCACGGTAATGCAGACAAAATGCTCGATACCGACGGCTCGCCTTTCACCGCTCACACTACCTTCCCTGTTCCCTTTGCCGTTATCGGAAAAGATTGTGAACTTCGCGAAGGCGGTAAGCTTTGTGACATTTCTCCCACCATCATTAAACTTTTAGGTTTAGAACAACCTGCTGAAATGTCCGGCGAATCAATTATTAAATAGTTAGAAATGCCGATAGTTAATATCGGCATTTTTTGTTTCAGTTTTTTACAAATTTCGCAAATTTTACCTATAATAAAAATTAATACTCTTCACACAATAATAATGCAAACGCAAAAATATTTATAGGAGAGTAATTAAAAATGGCTAAACATGTAGTTCCCGAAGCTAAGGACGCACTCAACCGCTTCAAGATGGAAGCTGCTAACGAGGTTGGCGTTAACTTAAAGCAGGGTTACAACGGCGATCTCACCGCTAAGCAGGCTGGTTCTATCGGCGGTCAGATGGTTAAGAAAATGATCGAATCTTACGAAAACAGCATGAAATAATTTGTGCTAAACAATAAAAAACCGCTCAAACGAGCGGTTTTTTGTTTTATTACTGACTAAGCTCTGCAATGGTTACGCCGTTTTCACCTTCACCAAATGTGCCAAGGCGGAACGATTTAATATTTCTGTGATGGCGAAGATGTGCCTGAACATTTTTACGAAGCACACCTGTGCCCTTTCCGTGAATAATACGAATGGTATCAATGCCCGAAAGCACTGCGTTATCAATAAAGTTATCAAGTTCTAAAATAGCTTCATCGCTTGCCTGACCGCGCAAATCAATTTCAGTAACGACTTGTCTTTCGGCTCGTGATTTAATACCTGTAACATTTCTGGTCTTGGGGCGTTCGGTTGTTGGCGAAAAGCTTGACTTAAAACGAAGATTATCAAAGTTAACCCACATTTTAATAGCGCCCGCCATAACATACGCCTGTTTTTTATCAGGTTTAACATCAATAACGGTGGCATCGCGTCCAATATCTGCTATAACTACAATATCGCCTTTATTAACAGTTGTAACTGCTTCGCCCGATGCCTTTTTAACCATTATCGGGTCTGCTTCATCTTCTAATTCTTTTAAAGTGGATTTATACGCGCTGCGCGCTTTTTCCGCCATTTTCGCTGCGTTTTCAGCGTTAATGGCTTTTTTCATTTCTTCAAGCTCGTTGAGCAAAAGCGATGACTTATATCTAGCATTTTCGATAATCTGATTTGCTTTCTCGCGCGTATCGTTCATTGCCTTTTCAAGCTTTATTTCAAGCTCGTGCTCGCGCATATCGCTCTTGCGTTTGGCTTCATCAAGCTGAATGCGAAGTTTCTGAGCTTTTTCATGTTCTAACTCCGCTTCACGACGGGCATTTTCGAGCGATGCCACTACCCTTTCAAAGCGCAAATCTTCATCTTTAACCTGTTCTTTTGCAGTTGCGATAATACTTTCATCAAGTCCTAATTTACCTGAAATTGCAAATGCATTTGAGCGCCCCGGCATACCGATTATAAGGCGGTATGTAGGTTTTAAAGTCTGCACATCAAATTCACAGGATGCATTTTCAACCTTTTCGGTATCAATGGCATAAGACTTAAGCTCGGGATAGTGGGTAGTTGCTACCACCCTGCTACCGTAAAGTGATAAACGCATCAAAATCGCCTTTGCTAAAGCGGCACCTTCAATAGGGTCGGTACCCGCACAAAGTTCATCAAATAAAACAAGTGAATCATCATCGGCATTTTCTAAAATTGAAATAATATTAACCATATGTGACGAGAAGGTCGAAAGTGATTGCTCAATGCTTTGCTCATCGCCTATATCAGCAAAAATCTTGCTGTAAATTGCCACTTCACTACCATCATCAACGGGTATCATAAGACCGCACATTGTCATTAAGGTCAAAAGACCGATAGTTTTAATTGTAACGGTTTTACCACCTGTATTAGGACCGGTAATAACAAGGGTGTTATATTCCTTACCCAAACCAACAGTTATGGGCACAACAGTTTTATGACTTATAAGCGGATGACGGGCATTTTTAAGGTATGTATAACCTTTTTGATTGATTTTTGGCAATGCCGCCTTCATTTTGTATGCCAACTTTGCCTTTGCAAAAACCAAATCAAGCTTAACAAGCGCATTAAAAGATGCGGTAATACCACCGACAAAGCTTCCAGCTTCAGCAGAAAGCTCGGCTAAAATGCGGTCGATTTCTTCGGCTTCTTTAATCTTTAAAACTCGAATTTCGTTATTGGTTTCAACAACCGACATAGGTTCAATAAATATAGTAGAACCTGTTGCAGAAGTATCATGCACAATACCGCTAACCTGACCTTTACATTCAGCCTTAACCGGTACAACAAAACGGCCATCGCGTTGAGTGATAATTGCATCTTGCAAATATTTAACGGTTGGGCCTTTAATAATCTTATCAAGCAAATCGCGTATTTTAGCAGACTTTGCACTGATTTTACGGCGGATATCATAAAGTGTAGAAGAAGCATTATCGTTAAGTTCTTCTTCATTTTTAATAGCAAAATTTATTTTTTCTTCAAGATATTTATTAGGTATAAGTGAATCAAAAAGTTCCTGAAGCGGTGTTTCGGTTATACCGCTGCAATTTTCACGCCACTGCTTTACCGAGCGAATGACACGCAAAGTATCAGCCGTATCAAGCAAATCGCGCATTGAAAGCACCGCACCCGCTTCGGCACGATTAAGCGCAGAAATAACATTACGCGCCCCTGCAAAATTGGGTGCTTGATACTGTGCCATAAAGCTATACGCCGAATCGGTTTGCGAGAGCAAAAAATCGACTGTGTTAAAATCAGTTTCGGGCATAAGTTTTAAAGCCGCTTCTTTTGTTTCGGCAATTGATGCTTCGTTCGAAAGGCTTTGTAATATTTTATCAAGTTCTAATGTTTTGGAATATCTTTCGATATTATACATTTTTTACTCCTTAATACTGTTGTAAAAATCAAGTGTTTTAAAGCGATAATCTGTTTGAGCAACAAGATAATTTGATGTTAAATCACTAAGTAAATCTGCACGGTCATTCGGTATTTCAAAGTTATAAAGTTTATTAAAATCAGAATAAACAATATGCCGCATAGCCGACAGCATTGTACGGTCAATCGGTACGGAATTCTGTTTTCTTTCACATTCGCTACAGGTGATAAAACCATCCTGCATATTAAAATACATTATATCGTCTTCGAATTCACCACAGCCGTCACAGGCAATCAAATTGGGTGCATAACCCGAAATTGAAGCGGTACGAAGCTCGGTTATTGCCTTGATTAAAGGCGGATACCGTTTTGAAACCGTCAAAAAATGAAGCGAATTTAAAATAAGCCGTAAAAATTCGCCGTTATTAGCACCGTTTACCGCAAAATTGAATGCAAGTTCGCAAAAATACTGCGCCAAGGTTAAAACGATAATATCGTCCCCTGCGCCAAAAAACATTGTTATTGGTGTGGCTTCATAAATGCGCAAACTACCGTTTTTGTTTTTAATTGTAAAACTGCCGTATGTAAGCAGGCTTGTTGCCGAGCCTTTTTTAGATTTTATACCCTTGGCACCACTTGCAAAAGCCTTTATAATACCGTGTTCTTTACTGAAAAGTGTCACCAGTCGGTCGTTCTCGCCCACATTCATTTCCTTTATCACTAACGCTTCGGTTGTAAATCGGGTTACTGCTTCCGACAATGACTTCACTTCCCTTACACAAATTTACATAGTCTAAATAATCGCTTACTTTACCACTTCTGGTAAATTTAAGCCAACTTTGATTTTCTTCCATTGTATCACCCAAAATTAGTTTTGGGTGATTTTTTAAAATTATAAAAGGTAAATTAATCTAATCCAAAAGTATGGATAAGACCCTGTCGATTACGCCAGTCTTCTTTAACCTTTACCCAAAGCTTAACCGACGCGCGTATACCGAAAAATTCTTCAATATCGCGGCGTGACTGCATACCGATTTTCTTAAGCATTGCGCCGCCTTTACCAATGATAATACCCTTGTGAGAATCCTTTTCACAAATAATGGTTGCTTCGATTTCAACAATCGGCTCACCTTCGGCAGTGTCGCGTTCTACAAAGCGTTCCAAATCGACTGCAATACCGTGCGGAACTTCTTTATCTAGTGAACGCAAAAGTTTTTCGCGTATCATTTCAGCAACAATAACCTTTTCAGGTTGGTCGGTCACATCATCAGACGGGAAAAAATGGGGTGACGGTTTCGAAAACTTCTTAATTTCAGTCATTAAAATATCAATGCCGTCACCTGTACGGGCAGATAAAGGTACAACCGCTTCAAAATCAAACTCCTTAGTGTATGCCATAATAAGTGAGAAAAGCTCGTCCTTCTTTTCCAAAAGGTCGATTTTATTAATAACCAAAACCGCCTTCATTTTACGGCGCTTAAGGTCTTCAATAAGTTTAACTTCAGCGGGTGGCAAATTTTCACCATCAAATTTAAATTTAGGGTTAGCTTCAACCACCAAAACTGCCGCATCAACGTCGGTCATACCGTCGCTAACGGCTTTGTTCATATTTTTATCAAGCTCGTTTTTCGCCTTGTGAAAACCGGGTGTATCAATAAAAACAATTTGGTTTTCATTTTCGGTTTTAATGCCCATAATTTTAGTGCGAGTGGTTTGGGGCTTGTCCGAAACGATGGCAACCTTTTGACCTAAAATACGGTTCATAAGTGATGATTTGCCAACATTGGGACGACCGATAATTGTTATAAAAGCAGATGTTTGTTTCATTTTTTAACCTCTAAACCCATTAATTTTAAAACTTCTTCTTGTTTAGTAAACATTTCTTTTTCTTCTTCCGCATTATGTACATGGTCATAACCCAAAAGGTGAAGCATTGAATGTACTGTTAAAAAGGCTAACTCACGCTCAGTGCCGTGACCGTAAAGTTCAGCCTGCGCTAAAGCGTGGTCGACCGAAATAACAATGTCACCAAGCATTAACGCATCGGTTTCGGGGTTATAATCATAAACCCCGTCTTCACCCAAAGGAAAAGACAAAACATCGGTTGATTTATCAATATCTCGAAATTCGCGGTTAAGTTCCCTGATTTCATCATCATCAACAATAGTTACATTAATTTCAGCCTTATCTATAAAACCTTCATATTTTAGCGTGGCATTACACGCTTTACGAATAAGTGCACGATATTCTTTATGTATTGCCACACTTTTTTCTTTTACTGCTATACTAACCTTTGCGTTCATTCATTTCCTCGTTTCTTTCATACGCTTTAATAATTTCTTGCACCAAGCGGTGTCTTACAACATCCTTTTCAGATAGGCGCATAATTGCAATATCATCAATATTTTTAAGAATTTTAACCGCATCCTTAAGACCAGATTTTTTGCCTGACGGCAGGTCTATTTGGGTGATATCACCCGTTACAACCGCCTTTGAGTTAAAACCAAGACGGGTTAAAAACATCTTCATTTGTTCACTTGTGGTATTTTGCGCTTCATCTAAAATTATAAAACTGTCGTCGAGTGTACGACCACGCATATATGCCAATGGTGCAACTTCAATATCGCCGCGTTCTATACAGCGCTGAAAATTTTCCGCACCAAGCATTTCAAAAAGCGCATCGTATAAGGGGCGAAGATATGGGTCAATCTTTTGTTGCAAATCACCCGGTAAAAAGCCAAGACTTTCACCTGCTTCAACCGCGGGGCGGGTTAGGATAATACGGTTAACCTGCTTTGAACGAAAAGCCGCTACCGCAACTGCAACCGCCAAAAAGGTTTTGCCTGTGCCCGCAGGGCCAACACCAATTGTAATTGTGTTTTTCTTGATTGCTTCTATATATTTCTTCTGACCGAGCGTTTTAGCCTTTACAGGTTTGCCCTTTGAAGTAATGCAAACGCAATCACTATTTAAAAGTTTACCGATTTTATCATCTTCGCCATCGCGGACAAGCGTATCGGCATATTGAATACTTTGGTCGGTAATCTGTTCACCCTTATTAATCATTTCAATAAGACATTCTACCGTTCTAACTGCAATTAAAACATCATTCGGGTCGCCCGAAACCTTAATTTGACTACCGCGGTTTGTAATAACAACATTATAGCGCTTTTCGATGTCCTTTATATTCTCATCAAAATTACCGAAAAGTGCCACTAACTGCTCTATTCTTTCAATATCGATTGTTTTTTCAAACACCGTATCACATCCGTTAAGTTACTATTAATATTATTATATCACAATCAAAACAAAAAATCTACTTATACTTCAATATTAACGGTACTTTTTACGATAAACAGCGGGAGTTATACCCATATACTTTTTCATAATTTTATAAAAGTATGAATTATCGTAAAAACCCAAGAAAGCGGAAATTTCTTCAACCGAAATATCGCTGCTTCTAAGCATTTCGCAAGCAATATCAAGCTTACTTTTAATAATAAATTCCGTAGCCGTCATAGAGTAATATTCTTTAAAGCGTTTTCGAAAAGTTGTTTCGCTTAAATGGCATTTTTTCGCAAGTTCGGATACCGAAAGCCGTTCAGTATAATTCTTTCTAATATACTCACCGCAAAGCTCTACTGTAAAATCCTGTGTTTCTCCGTTAAAATTTACTATACTTTTTATAAGCTTTAAAAGAGCGATTTTAATACTTAAACGGTCTATCTTGGTCTTATAAAGAAACGCGATTTTTTGAAAACTTTTAAGTAATTCGCCGTTTTTATCGCTACACAAACGAATTATATCATCCGACATTAGTATTTCTTTACCGTTTGAGTCTTTTAAAACAAAATTTATTAAAATACATTTTACAAATTGCTCTTCGGCCAAAAATCGTGCCTCATACTTTTTGCACTTTGGCAGATATATTATATCTCCCGTTTTTGCACAAACTCTTTTTCCGTCGGAATCAGTATAAACCACACTACCGCTGATTATGTAATGAAACCCATTATCAGGACGGGCAATATCAATATAAGAAAAACTTGAATTATTAAGCCATGTCTGTTCAACAGATACAATGTGGTTTAAACCGAAATCTACAACCGAGATGTTTTTTATATCAACAATTTTCACCTAAATCACCGCAATTATTATAATATAATGCGTTGAAAAATACAATTACTTTATTCGCAAATTACATTGTTTTATAACAAAAAGCAAAATATAATTTTTTATAAAGGAGTGATAATTTATGACAGTCACGAAATATACAACCAATGATAAAGTTATTTTAAAGAGCGAACCGGTTTTCCCGTCAGCTACCGAAACAGGTGCAGCGAAACATATTATCACCGAAGGAATAGTTTGCGATAGCTTTGTCGGCTTTGGTGTCGCGCTAACGGGTGCTTCCTGCTATAACCTTATGCAAATGGATAAGGAAGAACGTCGAAAGCTGTTAAGGTATATTTATACTGAAGAGGGACTCAACTTAAACGTGGCACGCATTCCCGTCGGTTCGTGCGATTATTCGGCAGAAATTTACACTTATGACGATGTACCTCAAGACACCGAACTTAAACATTTTTCCATCGAGCGCGACCGTGCTTATATTTTACCGATGATAAAAGAAATTTTATCGATAAAACCCGATTTAAAGCTTTTTGCTTCCCCTTGGAGTCCGCCCGGTTGGATGAAGACGGGCGGTTCAATTTGCGGCGGAGCTATGCGTCAAAAATATATTAAAATCTATGCGGAATATATAATCAAATTCATAAAAGCATATAAAGCCGAAGATATTAATATTTCGGTAATAACGCCGCAAAACGAACCCGAAGTTGACCAACGGGGTATGTTCCCTGCCTGCAAATGGCATCCCGAGCACGAGGTTGAGTATGTACTCACTCTTTCAAAACGCTTAAAAGAAGAAAATTTAGATGTCGATATTTGGTTTTACGATCATAACTTTGATGGTTGGCGCAGGGTTGATTGGTGCTTAAGCGAATATCCCGAAATTAAAGAATGCTGTTCATCGGTTGCGTGGCATTACTACAGCGGGAAAATTGAAATGATAGATACAATTAAAGAGCACCACCCCGAAATTAAATTTCAATATACCGAGGGTGGCCCACGGCTTTACGACCATTACAATGATGACTGGTGCAAATGGGCAAGTATGATTTGTAAAGCTCTAACCCGTGGCTTTGAAAGTTTTACGGGATGGAATTTAATGCTTGACGAAGAAGGCCGCCCCAATGTAGGCCACTGCTATTGCGGAGGTTTAGTCACCCTTAACAGCCAAACTCACGAGCTTTCTTATAGCGGACAATTCCGCGCCTTTGATCACTTTTCACGCTTTATTAAAAAAGGTGCTAAAATTTACAATAGTTACCCGACACACGAAGGCCGAAATATGTTTACCTTCCGCACTATGCATTTCGAAACCGAAACCTGCGTTGCAGATAACCCAGATGTCAGTCATGTAATTATTGTTTCAAACCCCAACGAAGAAAAACGCCAGTATCAATATTTTTACAAAGGAAATTGGTGGTATTTCGACGTTATGGAAAATTCAGTAAGTACAATTGTTTTCGAAGATTAAAATAAAACTCCCTATTATTCGGGAGTTTTATTTATATCAAAAACAATCTTTTGTGTTTTTACAATATCTTTACTTTCATAAATTTTAGCGCTAAGCGTTGCATAAGTGTAATTATCCGTAAATTCTTTTTTAATTTCAGCATTTGGGTATTGTTTTTCTATTGCTTTTTCAAGTCTATTAACTGCGTTATCATAACTTATCGTAGCTTTTTGCGTTTCTTTAAAAATAAACCGTTTTGTATGTAGTTTTATTGGAAGCGGTCTGCCTAAAAATGTAATATTTTTGCAGAAGGTTTCACTGTCATATTCGCCTTTTTCTTGCCCCAAATAAAGCGGTATTTTAAGTGTAAAAATCTCTAAAACATTTTTAGTTTTTTGTTTGCCTGTAAGTCGGCTTTCTTTGAAATTATAATCTTGTGTAAGGATAACAGCATTTACGGTATCTGCAATAATTTTACCGCGACTTTTTACAAACTTGGTGTCATTTTCACTTTCTATTATACCCGATACAAGCACATCACCTTTTTTAACCGTATCCCCCACCTTTACAACACAGTTACCAACAGTCACATCAATATGCTTTATTATACCGTCGCTATCTGCAATAAGGTTTGTCGCGGATAAATCGGTTTCGTCTTTTTCCTTAATTTCGGTAACATCAACCGTCAAAACACACCCCGTAACATTAAATGATGCCCATGAAAGTTTGTCGCTTTTTAGCAATAATTCCTGTGCTTTGTTTTTAGCATCTAGCTTATTGATTTTTATGCCTTCTTTGATTCCAATTTCACGGCAGAGAGTTATAATCTCATTTGAATTTACGGTTTTATTTCCTTGCACTTCTATAACCCACACAAAGGAAGACAAAAAATTAAGTGTAAATATAAAGATTAAAATTCCTGCAAAAATACCAAAACGCCGTTTATACTTGTTTGTGAAAAACGGCAAACCTGAACGACTTAAAATATGAAGCCTTACCCCCTGCTTTTTAAAAATTTTAGGTAGTTTCTTAAAGTCGCGCACATTTATTTTACAACAAATCTTGCCCTTTTTGAAGCATATATTCCAAATGCTAATTTTGTGTTTTTCGCATAAGTTTAGCACCTTTTCAGGATATATGCCATAAATTTCAATTTCCAAAATTCCAAGAAAAAATCTGTATAAAAAAAGCATAGTTACCCCTAAACACAAAATTCAATGCTTTTGATATCACCTTTAACCGCCATCGTTTTGTTTTCAAAGGTTAAAATATCAAAATTGTTGCCGCTAATAAGTAAAGCGCCTTTTTTAAGCCGCAGTTTCAAATAATCACCGGTATATTCATAAACCCCTTCGCATCCATCAATTTCAATTTTTGAGTTACCAAAAATCTCAATATGTGAAGTTGACAGCAAACCGCCATCTGTAAAATCGGATTTTGGAACAAGATTCCATTTTGTTTTTTTCTTGCCCTGTAAAGTTTTTAATTTTTTTGCCATTTTATTCACCCTTGTAATAATGCTATGATAAAAATTATAAAATAATTCATGGGTGATATTTTGAAAAAAGCGGTAAATTTTTTAGGGCTTGTTTTAATTGTGTTTTTTGCTTTTTTAATTATATTTAAGTCAGATATTTGCGTAAAATCTGCCCTTTCAGGTCTGCTTATTTGCGGTAATGTAATAATTCCAACCATTTACCCTTTCACCTTCTGTGTTTTGTTTATAAAAAACAGCGGCATTTTCAAAATTTTAAAACCCTTTAATAGCCTAACAATTAAACTGCTTGGACTTAATTATTACGAATTTGCAATATTTTTAATGTCACTTATCGGCGGATATCCAATCGGTGCCAAACTATTATCCGACAGTAAAATTAAAAAAACACCACTAATGATAAACTGTTGCATAAACGCGGGCCCAGCATTTATTATTTTAGCAGTCGGCAAGGGCGTTTTTAAAAGCACCGCCATTGGTTGGATATTGTTTTTCTCACATATATTTTCATCTATAGTTATTGCATTTTTTCACAAATTTAAATTAAAATCAGAACCAACACCCATCCTGGAAAAACCCATTAATGCGGTTGATAACTTTGTTATTTCAGCATCTGCCGCGGCAGAAACCGTAATTAAAATTTGCTCGGTTGTAATTATATTCTCGGTGGTCGGCAGTTATATCGAACTATTTGCAAACAAATTTAAATCACTATATTTTTTAGGACTTTTATGCGAAGTAACAAACGCAGTTTTTAAATGCGACAATGTTATAATCGTTTCATTTTTGTTGGGGTTTTCGGGTTTTGGCATTTGGGCGCAGGTTTTTGGTATTTTAAAATCTGTCAGAATAAATTACATAAAATTTATCACTTTTAGGCTTATACATGGCGGTTTATCTGCAAGTTTTACTTTATTGCTGCTAAAAGCGTTTAAAATAACGATAAATACGCTTTCAAACGGTGTGCAGTTTGATTATACAATTTTCAGAGAAGGGCCTGTAGTGGCATTTTCGCTTATAATAACAGGGGTTGTTTTAATAATTTCGCTTTACAACAAAAAATTTGCTGGTAATCTTGTTGAAGATATAGTATAATACACTCAAGGAAGTGAAAAACAATGGCAAAATCACCTTTTAATAAGAAACTTGAAAAACATTGTGAATATTGTGTGCACGGCGCACGGCTTGATTTTGATGACCAAATTATTTGTAAAAAACGCGGTGTCACCGATAAGACTGACAAATGCCGCAGCTATAAATACGACCCGTTAAAGCGTGTGCCCATTAAGGTTAAGCTTGCAGATGATTATACAGCTGATGATTTTAAATTATAAATAAGCATAAAAAAACGCTCACCATTCGGTGAGCGTTTAGTTTTGTTAATTATTAGTCATTAACATAAGGAAGTAATGCAACCTGACGAGCACGCTTGATAGCGGTTGTCAATGCACGCTGGTGAGCAGCGCAGGTGCCGGTAGCACGACGGGGTAAAATCTTGCCGCGTTCAGAAATGAACTTGCGGAGATATGCAACATCCTTATAATCAATGGCTTCAACACGGTCAACACAGAAATGGCAAACCTTTTTGCGGGGTTTTCTGTGCATGGGTCTTTCGTTTCTTTCTTCCATTTTAAAGCCTCCTATCAGTAAAATTTTAAAAATTAATTAGAACGGAAGGTCGCTGTCATCAACAGCATCCATTTCTGCAAAATCATTAACATCTGCATTGCTGAAGCTTGCACCTTCAACACCTGAATCTCTCTTAGATTCAACGAATTGAACATTGTTTGCAATTACTTCAAAAGCAGTGCGGTTGTTACCGTTCTTATCCTGATATCTTCTGGTCTGAATTGCACCTTCGATACCAATGAGATTACCTTTTTTGAAATATTTGGTAATAAATTCTGCAGTTTTTTGCCAAGCAACGATATTAATAAAATCGGTCTGGCGTTCTTCACCCGAGCGATAACGGCGTTCAACAGCTATAGCAAAAGTTGTTACATTAGTGCCGTTGGGTGTAGTTTTGAGCTCCGGATCGGCCGTTAAACGACCTGTTAAAACAACTAAGTTAAACATCGATTGTTTTCTCCTTGCCTTACTTTTTGATAACCATTACACGAAGTACACCGTCAGTAATTTTTGCGATACGCTCTAATTCTGCGGGGAAGGTCGGTTCGCTTTCAAATTCATAGAAAACATAGTAACCTTCTGCTTCGTCGTTAATGAGATATGCAAGACGACGCTTGCCCCAATCATTAACATTTTCAATGGCACCGTTTTTAGCAATAAGGTCATTGAACTTTTCTTTCAAAGCCAATGTTGCTTCTTCACCGTTAGCTACGGTGAAAATCATAGCAGCCTCATACTTACTGGTCATTTACTTTTGCACCTCCTTCTGGACTTTTGGTCCCGTGTCTTCACGGAACAAGGAGCTAAGGAAGACCATAATCTCCCATTTAGCACCAACCATTATAACAATCAAAAGTCAATTTGTCAATAAAAATCTTGATTTTATATCTAAATATATATATAATAATGGTGAAAGGACTGATTCAAATGCTATTGACTATTGATATCGGTAACACAAACATAACCTTGGGCACCTATAATAACCGTATTTTAGGCTTCACTGCCCGTCTTGCTACCGACACCAAAAGAACCGACGATGAATATGCCATTGATATTAAGAATCTTTTATCGCTTTACAATATGTCACCTGACGATATTGAAGACTGCATAATATCATCTGTTGTTCCGTCAGTGGGTAAAAGCATTAGTCGCGCAGTTGCAAAGCTTTGCCAAATTGTACCACTTATGCTAGGTCCCGGCATTAAAACAGGTCTTAATATAAAAATCGACAACCCTGCACAGCTCGGTGCTGACCTTGTTGCGGGCGCGGTAGGCGCTATTGATACCTACCGTATGCCTTGCGTTATTGTTGATATGGGCACCGCTACCACCTTAAGCGTTTTAGATAAGGATGGTGCATTTTTAGGCGGTGTTATTGCAGCAGGTGTTCGCTTGACCTTAAAAGCGTTGGCCGAAAACACTGCTCTCTTGCCGTCGATTCCTATCGAAGCACCCAAATCGGTCATAGGCTCAAATACAGTTGAATCTATGCAATCGGGTTTGGTTTTAGGTACCGCTGCTATGCTTGACGGTCTTTTGGACAGAATTGAAACCCAACTCGGCGAAGTTCCCACAGTCGTTGCAACAGGCGGTCTTTCTAAAGAAATTATAACCCACTGCAATCACAACATTATTTATAACGAAAACCTTTTACTTGAAGGTCTTTGTGCAATATACGAAAAGAATCATTAAGCAATTACCGCGAAAGCGGATTGTAATATTATTATGAACTGTACTCTTATGAGACAGTATCGGAGGTAATTTAAATGAGTAATTCAAAGATGAGAAAACAAAGTACGCAAAAGCTTGTTTTTGCGGCAATTCTGACGGCCATGGTAGTCGTGCTGCAATATATAAGTATGGCATTGCGTTTTGGCACATTTTCCATTACCCTTACGCTCGTGCCAATTGTTATCGGTGCAGCAACCTGCGGTGTTGGAATAGGCGGCTGGTTAGGCTTTGTATTTGGCGTTATAGTGCTTTTAAGCGGTGATGCCGCACCATTTTTAGCGGTTGATTTTTTAGGCACAATTATCACAGTTTTAGCAAAAGGCACGCTTTGTGGTATTATGGCAGGTCTTGTTTACAAGGCAATTGCCGCTAAAAACCAATACCTTGCAGTTATTGCAGCAGCTATCACCTGCCCCGTTGTTAACACCGGTGTGTTCTTACTCGGTTGTTTGGTATTCTTCCTTGAAACTATTAAAGGTTGGGGCGTAGCCGCAGGATTTACAAATGTTTCGGCATATATGTTCATTGGTCTTGCAGGTATCAACTTTGTTATTGAATTTGTAACAAACATTATTTTAGCACCCGTAATTCTGCGTGTTTTAAAATTTGCCAAAAAATAAGATTAAAAGCGGTGGTTTTCCACCGCTTTTTTGTATTTAAGTTTTCGGGTGCATTTTTGGTACATTGCCTTTGATATATTTAACTTAAAGTAAATCAAAGGAGTTAATTATGCACTATTTCATACTAGTATGCCTTATCATTTTCTGCGGTTTTGTATCTGCATTCGTACCCAAACACAAACTCAAATTTCATAAAATTTTATTAATAACCCTTTTATGCCTTCCGCTTGGGATAATACTTATTTTAACACAAAATTTTAAATAAAAAAATTCCAAACCCAACCAAAAGGTCGAATTTGGAATGATGATGCGAATGTTCATAACTAACCTTAGACGCGAGGTGGAAACTTACAAAAAGAAGAACCTCAGCACGCGAATTGCGTGTCGAGGCTCTCGACTGGTCGAGGTGACAGGGCTCGAACCTGCGGCATCTAGTTCCCAAAACTAGTGCGCTACCAACTGCGCCACACCTCGATATTAAATTTTAAAAACATTGTTTGAACTTTAATGATTATACATTAAAAACCAAGTTTTGTCAACAAGTTTTAAATAATAATATTGTTACCTATAAAAATTATTTTCCCCGATGAGTTCAAGCTCATCGGGGATTGTATTAATTACAGTATATTTCAATTGCTTTTGAAACAAACTCTGCCGTACCTGCAGCGTGCTTATCGATGTTATTTTTAAATCGTTCATCGGCAATATACATCTTTCCGAGACCTGCAAGTATTTCGTTTGTGCAGGTATAGTAATTCTCGGTGATATAAGTCTTAAGTTCGTTTACAAGTGACTGTGCTTCACCCGAGTCGGTAGCGTTTCCGCTTTTCATACACTCAGCAAACTTAGCAAAGACTGTCATCAACCCATCATTTACATCTTGCCATTTGTCTTTAGTATAGTTTGCTGTCTTTTGTGTATGTTCCTTATAAGCATCTGTATTACCCCAACGCTGTTTTGCTTCAATTTCATACTGTTTGTGCGCGATTTCATAATCGCTCTTATCAAATGCTGACATTATAACCTTTCCTTTCTGAGCATCGTCCAAAGCATTGATAATTCTCTCTAGTCGTTCCTTTTTAAGAATCAATAGTTTTCGTTGCTCGGAAAATGCTTTTTGTTTATCATAATCAGGTGAAGATAATATTTCTAAAATGCTTTTGAGCGAAAAATCAAGTTCGCGGTAAAACAGTATTTCTTGCATACGATTTAAAGAATTTTCATCATAAAACCTATAACTGTTTTGCTCATCAACAAAGGCGGGTTTTAACAGTCCTATTTCATCGTAATAATGTAATGTGCGCACACTAACACCCGTAAGTTTTGCGAACCCAGTTATTTGCATTTTCATAAAATCACCTTCCGATTATGAATATAAGGCATTACGCTGCGTCAGAGTCAATACTTTTATTATAATTATTTAATTTCTTCTATCTTCCCTTACAAATGGTGGTTTAATATCGTTTTGAGTAATCACACCATACTTTTCAGGGTGGCGATAAGCGTTACCATGCACTTCGCTCTCACGATAGCTACGAAGCATATCCACATCAAGTTCGGCAATATAAATTCCTTCTTCCCCGCCCGCTTTAAGTATGCAAGTATCCCGCGAGCCTGAAAGCTCCGGCAAATATGCAACACCGTCAAATACGGTCGAACACCCGTTACAGTCGGGCACAGTGTCTGGATAGTTGCAGGTTGCAATTGCCGTCATATTCTCATACGCCCTGCCACGAAGCTGTGAAAGACGGTTGATTTCCATTGGGCAGGCATTTGGCACCAGTATAAGCTCTGCACCCTTGAGCATAAGAATGCGGGCGCTTTCGGGAAATTCGCGGTCATAGCATATCATTGCGCCAACCTTAATTTCGCCCTGTTCGGTATCTAAATCTGTTACATAAAAATCTTCGCCCGGTGTTAAATTTTTTTCGGCACCAAAATCACAGGTGTGCACCTTTGCATATGTAAATTTATGATTACCAAAGCGGTCAAAAAGCACAAGTGTATTTCGTGGAGCACCCTTAAACTTTTCGAGCAGAGTTATGCCTATTGCCATATTAAGTTCTTTAGCAAGGCTTTTAAAAGTGTTTACAAAATCGCTTTCTAAATCTATCGCATCGTTTTGCCATTCGCTAGCACTGCGTTCATAAATATCATAGCCATTACTGAACATTTCGGGGAAGAGCGCAATATCAGCATTCATTTCTTTAGCCTTTTTACAAACCGCTATTCCCTTTTCTTTATTACCGTAAAGTGAACCCGTAGGCGCTATTTGTAATAATGCAATTTTAAGTTTCATTTCTACCCCCAAATTGCCATTAAAAGTGTAGCAACAGTCATAAGTGTTAGTCCTAACGCCGACTTTTTTGTAAGTCTTTCTTTAAAGACAAAATATGAAAATGCCACCGCTATTAAAATGCTCATTTTATCAATTGGCACAACAACACTTACAATACCGTTTTGAATTGCATAATAATAACAAAGCCAAGATGCACCTGTTGCCACACCAGAAAGAGAAATAAAGACAAGTTCTTTTATATCAAGGGTTTTAAGTTTTTTGTGTTTACCCTGTGCGAAAACAATTATCCAAGCCATCAAAAGCACAACACAAGTGCGGATAGCGGTTGCAAGATTAGATTCAACCCCCGAAATACCAACCTTTGCCAAAATTGAAGTAAGTGCCGCAAAAATTGCAGACAAAACGGCATAGAGCATCCAAACGCGATTTTCTTTCTTGTTATCTGATTGCTTTTTTTCAATCATTAATAAGATTCCCACAGCCAGTAAAACCGTACCACATAGTTTAACAACTAAATTTGCGGTTTCATCAAAACAAATAATTGCAAGCAAAACCGTTAAAATAGTGCTTGATTTATCAATAGGTACAACTTTATTAACATCGCCCATTGAAAGGGCTTTAAAATAGCAAATCCATGAAGCACCTGTGGCAAAACCCGAAAGTATTAAAAATACAAGTGATTTTGAGCCTATAGTTGTTATGGTATTAGCGGAACCGACCACAAACACCATTATCCACGAAAATAAAAGCACAACAACGGTACGCAAAGCGGTTGCTAAATCAGAATCAGTTTTTCTTATACCGCATTTAGCCAAAATCGCGGTAAGACCTGCGAACACCGCTGATAAAACCGCCATTAAAAGCCATGTCATAAAAACACCCCAACTAGAAAACTCATTTATTGGCTCTATTATACCATTTGGAATAATTTTACACAACAATTATTTAAATTCGCAATATCAACATATAGTAAACCACATAAAATATAATGGTGATAAATTATGAATAGTTGTGAACTTACCGCTTCTATAACTGCAGTTGCAAACTCTATTGCCTGTAAATTGAGCAGCAAGGAATTGTTTTTATTGGCATCGGTATTAGTTCAGCTTGGTGATACGCTTGTAACCATTGCAACACATAAAGATTTTTGCGAAAACAATAAAAAGCAGTAAGAGTTTACTGCTTTTTATATACCATATTTTCTAAGATTAACCTTATTATTTATAACTTCAATTCCTTCAGCTTCTAAGCGGCGTTGCTGTTCATTAATGCCACCGAAAACAAATGCTTCACAAAGCGAACCATCACCATGCACCACCTTATAACAAGGATACTTATCACCGTTGGGATTGCGGTGCAGTGCGTTACCAACAGCACGCGCCCAACCATTGTTACCAAGTAATGCCGCGGCTTGACCATAGGTTATAACCTTGCCCTTAGGAATTTTCAAAAGCAACTCGTAAAGTTTAAATCTATCAAATTTATTATCCATTTAAACACCATATTACAAATAAACGCCCGTAAAAACGGGCGTTTAAATTTTATTATTTATCCTTCTTAATTTCAGCAAGAATTTCGGTCAAAAGTTCTTCAGTTGTAGGACCCTTAGGAGCTTCTTCAACTGCTTCTTCCTCTTTCTTCTTGGCGATTTTTTCTGCCATCTCTTTGATTTTTGCCAACATCTTAATTGTTAGGAAAATTACAAAAGCAATGATGATAAAATCAACAATAGCAACCAAAAGTGTACCAATACCGACAACAACTGCAGGTTCAGTTACAACGCCATCAACCAAAACTTCGGGTTTTAAAATAATGTCATATTTGCTTAAATCAATACCATCAAGCAAATAGAAACCGAGAAGCGGCATTATAACATTATTAACAAGTGTAGTGGTGATTTTACCGAAAGCGGTTGCAATAATAACACCGACAGCCATGTCGATAACATTACCGCGCATTATAAAATCGCGAAATTCGGCAATAAAGCCTTTGCCTTTTTTCTTTAAACTCATTTTAAACTTCCCCTTTTAAAATTATTTTTCACTGAAAATCACAGTCACATCATTGTGTAACTGAAGAATTGATGCAGGAACCTTTGGTGTGATAGGACCAAAAAATGCCTTTTCAATAATATCTTTTTTGTTCTGACCATTTGCAATAAGTAAGACCTTTTTAGCCGACATAATGCCGCCCATACCCATTGTAATTGCGGTTTTGGGAACATCATCAATGCTTTCAAAGAAACGCGCATTAGCAACAATGGTAGATTCATCAAGCACTACCTTATGTGTTTCTTTTGTGAAGAATTCATCGGGTTCGTTAAAACCAATATGGCCGTCAAGACCGATACCTAAAAGTTGAATATCAATACCAACTTCATTTATTCTTTCATCATAAGCCTTACATTCAGCATCAATATCGGTAGCTTTACCGTTAGGAACAAAAGTATTTGCCTTATCAATATTAATGTGATTGAAAAGGTTATTGTTCATAAAATAACGGTAACTTTGGTCGTGTTCACCGTCAAGACCTTCATATTCGTCAAGGTTAATTGACATTACTTTAGAAAAGTCAAGTTTACCTTCCTTATTCCACTGAGCAAGCTTTTTGTAAGTACCTACAGGAGATGAACCGGTAGCAAGACCAATAACGCAGTCGGGCTTTTCGGTAACAACATCAGCAATAATCTGTGCTGCCTTTTCACTTAACTGTTCATAATTTTCAACTTTAATAAATTGCATAATAAAACACCTCAATCAGTCATAAAGACCGTCATTAACCATTTTTGTAAGAGCGTCGGTAACCTGCTGCTTATCTTCCTTATATGTAACACCGTACCACTTATCTTCAGCAACAAGCACCTTAACCTGCTTTTCACCCTTATCAATAAGTTGGGAAACAACCGTAGGTAAATAATATTCAGCCTTAGGAACATTAAGTTTTTCGCTTAAGAACGATTTAAAGCCTTCTTCAATATAACCGAACAAATCTGGTTTAAAGCCCCAAAGATTCATTGAAACAACATCATCGGGTGATAATTGTTCCCAAGTTTCACCATCATCTTCGGTAAACTTGCAGTCGATAATTTTTGTGCGTTCGGTAACAGATGTCAAAATACCATTTTCTATTTCACAAATACCGCGTGAAACATAACCGTTTTCGGTAAGGGTATTTTCCAAACGGAAACCAACCATTGCATAATCAGCACTGTCTTGCTTCAAAAAGTCTGCCATTTTCTTAAAAGCAGTCTTTCCATAATAATCATCGGCGTTAACAACTGCAAAAGGTTCGTTAACAATACCTTTGCAAGAAAGAATTGCCTGTGCCGTACCCCACGGTTTTGTGCGGTCGGCAGGACAAATAAAACCTTCAGGCAAATTGTCAACTTCCTGAAAAGCATACTCAACCTTGATTTTTTCAGAAATATGATTGCCAACGATTGCTTTAAAATCGGCTTCAATTTCGTGCTTGATTACAAACACAATCTTAGTAAAGCCAGCTTTAATAGCATCATAAGCAGAAAAATCGAGAATAACCTCACCACGCGGACCAACCGGCTCCATTTGTTTGAGTCCGCCGAAGCGACTGCCCATACCTGCAGCCATTACAACTAAAGTGATATCCTTTGACACTTTAATTACCCCTTACAATATTCTTTTACGATTGACTTCATTTGATCCCATTTGCTTTCCATATCAGCAACTAACTTAAGCTGTGTACGGCAACGGTCAAGGTTGTGACCTTCATAATGGGTTTTAAAATATGTATCGCCTTGCAAATAGTCAGCAAGGAAACGCATACCGCATTCAATAGTCATCATTTTTGCGCCTTCAGGCAAAAGCATAATTTCGCTGTCTAAAAGCTGACCGCCGCAGCCTTCAAGGAAACCCTTTGCGTAAACTGCGAACATATCAATATCCATCCATACCTTTGAAAGGTCCTTTTCGTCTTCGGCAGCAGTTGATGCACCAAAACGGATTGCATCGCCAAAGTCGGTAACTGAGAAGCCTGGCATAATTGTATCAAGGTCGATAACACAGAGTGCCTTGTGTGTATCAAAATCAAGCATAACATTGTTTGATTTTGTATCGTTATGACTAACTCTGAGCGGTAATACGCCTGCTTTATTGCTATCAATAAGAACCGAATAAAAATCAGCGCGTTCTTTAATAAAGTTGATTTCATCCTGAACCAAAGCGGCACGACCCATTTTATCTTCTTCAACAGCCTTTAAGAAGTCGTTATAACGCTTTGGAGTGTTGTGGAAATCGGGAATGGTTTCGTGAAGAGTGTATGCCGGAAATTCAGACAAATATCTTTGGAATTTACCAAAAGCCACAGCACACTGATAAAAGTCTTCGGTATTTTCGGGACGGTCAAGACAAATAGAATCCTTAACAAAGTCATACATACGCCAGAAGAAACCGTCTTTATCCTGATAATGGAAGCCACCTGAAAAAGTACGGATAACCTTTACAACTTCGCGGGGGCTTTCAACCTTACCGATAAGATAATCGGTAACCTTTACGATATTTTCCATAACCTGTGCAGGTAGTTTAAACACATCGTTGTTTACTGCCTGAAGAATATATTCGTGTTTAGAATCATCTTCGTCATAGCAGGTAACAAGGAATGTGTCATTAATATGACCGTTACCGTAAGGTGTAACACTTCTTACTGTGCCCTGAAGGTTAAAATTCATAATTGCATTTGTAATCTGTTCCAAATTAGCTTTCCTCATTTCAAATAATCTCCCTCAAGAAAAATTTTACAACTAATTATACCATTTAATCTTGACAATGTCCATAAAAAATAGTACAATTATTAGTATAAAACCGTAAAGTACACGATTTTACATATTCGAGAGGTGCCTATGAGACAAGAAATTGAAATAAATTCAATTCTTAAAAACTTTTACAAAATTTCGGGAATCAGAATTTCAATTCACGACAATGAATGTAATGAAATCTATTCATATCCCGGCGAAGCATCAATGTTTTGCAAAACACTTCAAAACAATGCATCCATTTTAGCTGACTGCAAAAACAATGATAAAATTGCTTTTGAAGAAGTTAAAAGAACGGGTGAAGTTTATGTATATAAATGCCGTTGCGGTCTTTATGAAGCAGTGGCACCAATATATCATTACGGCGTATTGTCGGGTTATCTTATGATGGGACAAATACGCGATAATGAAGATGGTTCGCTTGAATACATAATCAAAAAATCAACCGATATTTTAAAATCGCCTACAGCGGCAAAGGAAGTTAGTGAAACGATAAAGGTGATTGACCGCGATTTGATTTATTCCTACATTAACATTATGACTGTTCTTGCGGAATATATCACTTCAGAAAACAAACTGTTTTCTTATTCCGATCAACTTCCCCAACTTATTATGGATTATATCCACAATAACATCTCTTCAAAAATCACCTTATCTATTTTATCACAAAAATTCGGTTGTTGCAACTCTACTTTAGCAAAATGCTTTAAAAAAGAGTATGGAATTTCAATTATGGGATATATTTGCAAGCTGAGACTTGAAAAAGCCGAAAAAATGCTTTGCAAAACAAGAAAATCTCTTAAGGAAATTTCTTTCGACTGCGGATTTTACGACCAGAATTATTTTTCAAAAACCTTTGCTAAAAAACACGGTTGTTCCCCATCAGAATACCGCGCAAAGCATTACCAATCGAATATATAATATAAAATTTCATCTTTAAAAGCAACCTATTTGGCTTTGCATTTATATGCAAACCCAACTTTACACACAAAAAACGGAGAACCAAAAATGGTTCTCCGTTTTTATGTATCCATTGCATTTTGTTTTTTTATTCCAAAAATAACCCGTAAAAAACCGCTTAAAAACTTAGGACTTTTGAATAGCACAACCTTCATAACAATTCCCCTTCACTAGCATTTAGCCGCCGACAACCCGAGTATTATAACCCAAATTGCAAGCACAGCCACCAAAAATCTAGGGGGACAAAAGCAACTAACCAAAAGCCCAACCGCAAAAGCAATTGCGGTAAGCCCTTTATTTAAATTGAAGCCACGGCGCAACTTTATTCCCCCTTACAATACCATTATATAAGGGAAAATCAAAAATGTTACCTTTTTTTACGGTTTGTGCCTTCCCAAGGCTTTAAATCCTTTAGTTCTTCAACTAATTGCAAATATGAGATGTGGCGAGTTTTTTCAATTTTTCCGTCATTTACTGCACTAATTACCGCACAACCCGACTCCTTTGTATGGGAGCAGCCGGTAAAGCGACAGTCATAGATATAATCCGAAAAATCGGGAAAAAGCTCCGGCAGTTGTTCTTTAAAGGCATAATCTGTTGTATCATAATCAAGTGAAGAAAAACCGGGGGTATCAACCACAAAGCCGCCCGATGATAATTTATACGCTTGGATATGGCGGGTAGTATGTCGTCCACGGCCAAGCGTTTGGCTGACTTCACCCGTTTTAATAACACTTTCACCGAAAAGACAATTTAAAATACTTGATTTTCCAACGCCCGAATTACCTGTAAAAGCACTTACAGAATCTTTAAGCTCAGCTTTAATATCATCTATTCCATCGCCTGTTTCAGCTGACACAACAAAGGTTTTGAACCCTGCATTTTTATAAATTGTTAACCAAGAAGAAAAATCTCCCATATCACATTTATTAAAAACGATTATTGGCTCAATATTATTGTAAACCGCTATCGCAGTGATTTTATCAATAATAAATGAATTTGGCGCGGGGGTCTGAAACGAAGAAACAATAAATAACTTATCAATGTTGGCAACATTCGGTCTTGCTAAAACATTTTTGCGTTCTAAAACAGAATTAATCACACCATGAGATAAGTCGGTTTTTTCAAATTCCACCCTATCGCCAACCAATGGGGAAATCCCATCCTTACGGAAACTTCCCCTGGCCTTACATTCATAAACTGTTTCTTCGCTTTCGACATAATAAAAACCCGAAAGAGCCTTAGTAATTATACCATTCATTATTTTTCAAATCCCGATTCGTAGCTAAGCACTTGAACACCGCCACCGCGGAAGTTTACCTTGATAGTCATATACAATTTGGCTTCTGAATCTTTACCCTTAATTTTGACAACGAAAACAGCAGCTTCTTGATTTTTACCTTCTGAAGGAACGCTCTTAAACTTAACCGTCTTGGTCTCAGTAATATTAATTTCTTCACTTCTCATTACAAGTTCAGTAGTACCACTTCTATAAAGTTCAAAAGTGCAAATATCTTCACTGTAAGAAGGAACTTTAATTTCAACATCGGCACCGTAATTACCTGTACTTACATAAACAATGAAGTCGCTGCCTTCTAGAAGCTTGATACCTGGTTGCTCGCTTTGACCTATTACATATCCCGCAGGGCGATAATCCTGACCGTAAGCAATATTAACTTCTTCTTTAATAACATTTAACTTACTGTTCTTTAAGTCTTCTTCAATCTGAGAATACTTTTTATCAACAGTATCGGGAACCTTTACATATTCCTTGGGTTTACCGGTTGAAACATAAACAGTAATTGTTTCACCGGCTGCAACAACAGTACCATGGCGCGGTTCGGTACGAATAACATACCCCGCTTCGTAATCATGACTTGCCATTTCGGTAAGAATTACCTTAAAACCATTTGCTTTAAGTTCGCTAACAGCAGGTGATTCCGCCTTGCCGCGAACATCATTAACCTTTTTGGTTTTGGGACCCATACTTACATAAAGGGTTATATCTGTGTCAGATTTGACCTTTGTGCCTTCACTAATTGACTGATTATAAACATAACCGTAAGCATAATCTGCATTATATGCCCATTTTCCTTCAAAATTGAAGTTTGCATCATATTCGGTATTGTTTTTAACTTCTTCAAACTTCATACCAATAAAGCTTGGTGTGGGTATGTTACCACCGTGACCACTGAAAAGGTCAGGCAAGAATATAATAAGCAAAACAATAATTGCCAGAATAAATGCAATTGCAATACCTGTAAGAATTGGTACAATACCGCTTTTTTCTTTGTTTGCGGTCTTTTTTTGCGGTTTAGCTTCAGGTGTTTCGGTAACAACGCCGCCCACAAAGCGTGTGGGAGAATCATCAACAAAATAATTATAAGAAAATGTCATTGCAGGGTCTTTTCTAAAGTTGCCCAAATCACAGAGCATTTCAGAAGCGGACTGATAGCGCTTATCCTGACTCTTTTGCATTGCGTGCATTGTTATCTGCTCAAGCCCAAGCGGAATTGAAGCATTAATTTCAGTCGGACGCTGTGGGTCGCGTTGGAGCTGCATAATAGCAACCGAAACAGCACTTTCAGCTTGGAAAGGAAGTTTTCCTGTAAGCATTTCATAAAGCATAACGCCAACCGAATAAATATCTGCCTTTTCATCGGTCTTTTCACCGCGTGCCTGTTCAGGCGAAATATAATGAACAGAACCTATTGCCTTATCGGTAATAGTACGCTGGTCACTGCGTGAAAAACGGGCAATACCAAAGTCAGTAACCTTGATTGTACCGTCTGCTAAAACCATAATATTCTGTGGCTTTACATCGCGATGAACAATGCCCTTATCGTGTGCGTGCTGAAGCGCTTTCAAAATCTGCATTGCAAAATGCACGGCATCCTTCCAACGAAGACTGCCTTGATTTTCAATGTATTCTTTCAAAGTAATACCTTCAATATACTCCATAACAATATACTGAATGAGATCACCAAAAGAAACATCCAACACATTAACAATATTAGGATGAGAAAGCATTGCAATAGCTTTAGATTCATTCTTAAAGCGACGCAAAAATTCATCGTTAGATAAAAATTCTTCCTTTAAAATTTTAATGGCAACCAAACGGTTTTCCTGATTATCAAATGCCTTATAAACGCGCGCCATACCGCCTTCGCCAACTATTTCGCGAATTTCGTATCTGCCGTCAAGGCGTTTTCCAACATACTTATCCATAAAATTTATCCTTTCGCACTATTTGGTAAGGGTAACGGCAGTAATATTATCTCCGCCACCGCCCGCATTTGCAAGTTCAATAAGCTTTTCGGGAACTAATGAAACATCATTTTGTTTAAATGTTTCAAGTATATTTTCATCTGTAACAAAATTTGTGAGCCCGTCGGTACAAAGCAGAAGTGTTTCATTTTCCGCTAAAACAAGCTCTGCCGTATCAACCGCAACATCAGCTTCTACACCCAATGCTCGAGTGATTACATTCTTACGGGGATGAAGTGCCGCATCTTCAGGAGAAATCTCGCCCGATTCAATAAGGGTTTGCACAACCGAATGGTCGCGGGTAAGCTGTGTAAGCTCATCATTTACAAGATAAATTCGACTGTCACCCACATGGGCAATAGCAACTTCATTACCTTTTACAACAGCCACAACCACCGTTGTACCCATTCCTTTGAGATTTTCATCCTTTTCAGCCATATCGTAAATTGTGATATTTGCGCTGAGTATTGCATTTTTTAAGATTTTAAGAAAATCACGGATTGTGATTTTTCTACGGTAAGAATTTATTATATACTCACTTATGGTTTTAACTGCGGTCTGACTTGCTATTTCACCTGCATTAGCGCCGCCCATACCATCGCATACCACAGCAAAAGCAATATCTTGTGAAATTTCACCTGCAAAGAAAGCATCCTGATTTAATGAACGCTCTTTACCGATGTCAATTTTACTATAAATTCTCACTACACAATCCCCTCCTTTACTTTGCGTCTTAACTGTCCGCAAGAAGCGTCAATATCGGCACCTAATGTTCTGCGAACTGTTGCATTAATCCCGTTTTTTATAAGTCTTTCTTTAAAATGTATGATTTTATTCATATCCGGCTTTTTAAATGAATTCTCTTTTACCGGATTTGCAGGTATTAAGTTAACATGGCACATTATGCCACGAAGTTTTTTAGACAATTCATCGGCACAGGCATCACTGTCATTTACACCTTCAATTAAGGCATATTCAAACGAAATACGGCGTGTGGTAACCTGCTGATATTCTTTACAAGCCGCCAAAAGCTCGTCAACGCCCCATTTTTTATTAACCTTCATCATACTGCTTCTTATTTCGTCATTTGGCGCGTGTAAAGATACCGAAAGAGTAATTGGGAAATTATAATCCTTTAACTCTTTAATTTTACTTACCACGCCCGAAGTTGAAAGTGAAATGTGTCGAAGCCCTATATTCAAGCCATTATCGTTTGACACAAGTTGTAAAAACTTAACCGAATTTTCAAAATTATCAAGCGGTTCACCCATACCCATCATAACAACATTTGATATGCGAATACCGTTATCCTGCTGGGCTTTGGTTATTTGCGCCAACATTTCAGACGGGGTTAAATTGCGGAACAAACCGTCAATTCCTGAAGCACAGAAACTGCACCCCATACGGCAACCAACCTGTGTTGAAATGCAAACGGTATAACCATGCTCGTACTTCATAACAACAGATTCAATTCGTTCACCGTCAAAAAGTTCATAAACATATTTAACCGTACCGTCAATTTTAGATACAAACTTTTTTACAATACTAACATTTGCAATGTAGCATTTTTCTTTTAATATTTCACGCAAGGATTTTGGCAGATTTGTCATTTCTTCAAAATCTTCCACACCCTGATGAAGCCATTTGAAAAGTTGAGCCGTTCTGAACTTCGGTTGACCGAGCGCTGTCATAAATTCAAGCAGTTCGGCTTCGCTAAAAGACTTAATATCTATTTTTTCCATTACGGCTCCCCTTTCTTATTTTTTAATCATTAATGCGCAGAAAAAACCGTCTGTGCCATCAATATGCGGCATAAAGGTATGGCTATATTCTAACTTAAAGTCGGCGTTCTGCGCCAAAAATTCATTAACAACATCTTCGTTTTCGGATTTTCTTAAAGTACAAGTGGAATAAAGCAATTTACCACCTGTTTTAACATAATTTTTAGCATTATTTAAAATCGCCTTTTGAATCGGTAACAGACTGTCAAATTCCGAAAAGTCCTTATATTTGATATCAGGCTTGCGACGGATAATGCCAAGACCCGAACACGGCACATCACACAGTACACAGTCAAATTCACCCAAATCAGCGTTATAAACTGTACCGTCTTGTGCGGTAGGTTTTATTATATCAAGACCTAAACGGTTGGCAGATTTTTTAATCAGTTCACACTTATGGTCATAAATATCGCAAGAAATTATTTCGCCTTTATTTTCCATTAAAAGTGCCATTGAAAAACTTTTACCGCCGGGGGCTGCACACATATCTAAAACACGGTCGCCCGCTTTGGGAGAAAGCACAGAAACTGCAGTTTGAGATGCAGTGTCCTGCACATGAAAATGCCCTTTTTTAAATAAATCGTTACTATTAATATCAATACCCTTATTAATAACCACCGCGCCTTCGGGTTTTGCCGCAGCAGCATCGGGCATTTCATTTATAAAGGTCTGAATATCGGTTTTAACAGTATTAACCCTTACGGTTAGTGGCGCAGGCTTTAAGGCTTCAGCTAAAAGAACAACCGCCGTTTCCTTGCCATAATCATTTATAAAGCTTTCAATAATACTTTCGGGGCAAGAGTAAATTACGCTTAATTCCTTAATCGTGTTACCTGTTGGCAACAAATTGTCTGCCCTTAAAACATTACGAAGTACTGCATTTACAAAACCAGAATTTCGGCTTTCTTTTGACTTTTTAATAAGCTTTACCGCTTCGTTTACCGCCGCACTTTCGGGAATTTTGTCCATAAACATTATCTGAAAAAGTGCAGTGCGTAAAACATTAAGAGTAAACGGAGAAAGCTTTTTAATTGATGTTTTCAGAAAGGAAGAAATAACATAATCAAGTGTGATTTTTCTGTCCAAAACACCATAAATCAAAGCGGTGGCAAGTGCTTTATCAGCAGGGGTTAAATCAGCTTCCTTTAAATAGGAATTAACTGCAATATTTGAATATGCCCCATCGACAAAAATTTTGCCCAATGTCAAAACCGCAACTTTTCTAGCGTTTGCCATTTTATTCACCAACAACTGTGCCTAAAGGTATTTGTTTTCCGCAAAGATATTGCTTTGCTTCCATAACCTTAGAGCCTTCGGCTTGAAGCACTAATATGTCAAGTGCTGTGCCATCGCCACAAGCGATTGAAAGTACGCCATTATTGCCAACAACAGTACCTGCTACTTTATCGGTTTTGCTGCCGACTGCGGCTTTTATAACCTTCATACGCTTGCCATCCATAAAGAAATAAGCGCAGGGCCAAGAATAATAACCCCTTACAGCGTTAAAAAGTTCATTAGCGGGTTTATTAAAATCAAGAAGCGCCATTTCCTTTTTAATAATAGGCGCATAGGTGGCTTCCCCTTCTTGCCTTTTGGGGGTAATTTCACCTTTTTCTAATTTTTCTATAGTAGAAAGCATTAAATCGGCGCTAATGTCAGAAAGTCTTTCAAAAAGTTCTTCAGCGGTTTCGGTTTCACCGATTTTCACGGTAACAGTTTCTAAAATATCACCCGTATCCATACCTTCATCCATAAGCATTGTGGTGACACCTGTTTCGGTTTCGCCCTGAACAATACACCACTGAATAGGAGAAGCGCCACGATATTTAGGCAAAAGTGATGCGTGACCGTTTACACAGCCGTATTTTGCAGCACTTAAAATTTCATTAGGTAAAATTTTACCGTAAGCCACAACCACAATAACATCGGGATTAATATTATTTATAATCTCAAGTGCTTCACCCGTTCTAACCGAATTTGGCTGATAAACAGGAATATTATAGCTTTCGGCGCAAACCTTAACGGGTGGCGGTGTTAAAACCTGTTTTCTGCCCACGGGCTTATCGGGTTGGGCGAAAACTGCCGCTACCGTGTGTTCACTTTTAATTAGCGCTTCAAGGGTTTTTACCGCATAATCGGGTGTGCCCATAAAAACAATTTTCATTATCTTTTTACCTTATCTATATATAAAATACCATCAAGGTGGTCAATTTCGTGACAAAGAGCGCGTGCCTTAAGTTCGGTACCTTCAACCACAATGTTATTGCCAAAGCGGTCCTGTGCGCGTACCTTTACATAATTAGGGCGTTCAACTTCTGCCGATTCACCGGGAATAGACAAACATCCTTCTGCACCTATCTGACTACCGCTTGTTTCCATGATAACAGGATTTATAAGCTCAATTAAACCATCACCCACATCTATTATACAAAAGCGACGGAGTATACCAACCTGCGGTGCGGCAAGACCGACACCTTCAGCTTTATACATTGTCTCTTTCATATCATCAAGAATCATTGCAAGTTTATCGTCAAACTGCATTTGTGTGCGACAGATTTTGCGAAGCACATCATCGCCTTTGGTTACAATATTTCTTATAGCCATTTAATTACATCCTTTTAAAGCATTGTTTCGGGGTTCATATCTACCGAAACGGTAACATCGCGAATTAGTTTAATATTAATTGCATTTTTAAGCATTTCGCGAAAACGCTTGTTATTTTTGCATTTAATAATCATTCTATAGCGATATTTGTTATTAATACGGGCAATCCCCGATGGGGACGGTCCTAAAATTATTATTTTAACATCGTTATACTCGTTATCTATCATTCCCCTGATTTTGCCAAAAATTTCTTTTATCGCTTTTTCAGCATCAGTTCGATTAATAGACTGTGTATAAACGGTACATATGTCACAATACGGCGGGAAAGTATTAAGTGACCGCATTGCAATTTCTTGCTTATAAAAGCTCTCATAATCCTGCATTTGAGCAAAGGTAATAAGCTGACTGTCGGGATTAGTGGTCTGCACAATAGCCCTACCTTCATTATCACCGCGCCCTGCCCTGCCGATAACTTGAGTTAATAGCGAAAAACTGCGTTCAAAACTGCGGAAATCTTCACTGTACATTGCCGCATCTGCCCCTAAAACACCAACCAAGGTGACATTTGGAAAATCAAGCCCCTTTGCAACCATTTGTGTACCAAGCAAAATATCATATTCACCTTTTGCAAAAGCCGAAAGGTATGTTGAATATGATTCACGCGATACTGTACTGTCGGCATCAAGGCGTAATATTCTAGCCGTTGGGAACATAGTTTCTAAAATTTCTGCCGCTTTTTGTGTGCCAAGCCCCGAAAAACGAAGGTGCTCACAATCACAGTCGGGGCATTTATTAAGTATCGGCACCGAATGACCGCAATAATGACACATAAGCCGTTTGTTGGCAGAATGATATGTTAAAGACACGCTACAGTTAGGACAGGATGCCACATAACCACAGTTAGGACAAGATATATATGTGTTGTGTCCCCTGCGGTTAAGCAATAAAATTGCTTGCTTACCATTATTAAGCGTATCGTTTATTGCTTCATAAAGAGTTTCACTTATCGGCGAAGTATTACCGTTTAATTCTTCCTGCTTCATATCCACAATTTCAACATCGGGAAGTTCGCAGTTATTATAACGGTTTTTAAGCGCAAACAGTGAATACTTACCACGCTCTGCTGCAGCATAGCTTTCAAGCGACGGTGTGGCAGATGCCAAACACAAAAGTCCTTTGTGATATGCCACGCGGAATTTTGCCAAATCGCGTGTGTGAAAACGGGGGGATTTTTCGGATTTATAGGTGTGTTCCTGCTCTTCATCAATAATGATAAGACCAAGTCTCTCAAAAGGGGCAAAAATCGCGCTACGCGTACCAATAGCAATTAAAGCATCCCCGTTTTTGATACGGGTCCATTCATCCATACGCTGTCCCATAGACATTGCACTATGAAAAACTGCAATTTTATTACCGTACCGTTTTGTGAAAATTTCAATCATTTGGGGGGTCAAAGCAATTTCGGGCACCATTACAATAACGCCGTCGCCTTTTTGAAAAGCTGTATCCACAAGTTTAAGATAAACCTGTGTTTTACCCGACCCTGTAACACCATATAACAGTGACACTTCGGCATTTTCACTTTTATACTTTTCAGAAAGCCCCATAAAAGCCGCTTGTTGTTCAGCGGTTAAATAAATTTCACTCAAATTAGGCTCACGGTTTGTTTTGTAAGGTGAACGAAACACCTGCCGCTCAAACGCAATGAGCACACCCTTTGAAATGAGATTTTCAACAACCGACATTGAAACACCTGTAAAATAACGAAGCTCCTTAACCGAAGCAGTTTCAATATCATTTAATAAATCAACTATCTCTTTTTGGCGGGCGGTAAGTTTGATATCAGCAATATCTTCCGATAACTTAACCCACTTTTGTGTAGCGTCACCCATTTTTTGCTTGGTTTCGCTATTCTTTATTAAAACTTCCCTATCGCTTAGCGACTTTAAAACTGAAGCATTAATTCCAAAGGTGGATATGATATCATCTTCACTTTTTTCGCCCTTTGATTTTAAAAAGTCAAAAATTTCTTTGTCGGTATCACTTAAATCGGCAAGACCCGTAAAATCAAGATTAGCCGAATAAAAATTAACAAGGCGGTGATTAAGACCTGTCGGTAACATTGACGAAACAGCATCACATAGGGTGCAGAAAACCGTTTCGTGCATAAATGCAGCCATTTTAAGCATCTCATCACTTAAAACAGGGGTTTCATCAATAACCGATAAAACCGATTTTAAATGATAGGTTTCTTCATCAGCAATTTCGAACACTATTGCCTGCTTTTCAGTATTACCGCGACCAAAAGGCACAATAACCCTTTGCCCTGCCTTTAAATCCATTTTAGGCGGAATTGCATAAGAATAAAGCTTGTCAAAAGCATAGGTGGCACCGTAAAGCGCTACTTTTGCAACAGGCGATAACATATACAATCCCTCCCTTTAATGATTTAAGGTTTTAATTATTCAAGCTCGTTAGCGAGCTTATCAATAGCAACCGAAACGGGCTTCTCGATAGAAATTTCACCGGTTTCTTCCTGCTTTTGTGAAATATCGCGAGCTGTATGAGCTACATCGATTACTAAGCGATATCTGTTTTCATAACCGCCGATTAATTTACCAATATTAGGATTCAACATTACTAAGCACTCCATCAATTAAATTTTTTTGTCTTTTAAGTGTCAAGCGACTGCTTGATATTACTTCAATTATATCGTCAACAGCAGTTTGTATATCATCGTTAACAACGATATAATCAAACTCTGTAGCACGAGCAATTTCATTAAGCGCTTCCTTCATGCGCTTATCAATCAGGTCCTGTGTTTCGGTACCCCTGCCGCTTAAACGGCGTTTAAGTTCTTTATAAGACGGGGGCATTATGAATACTGTTATGGCTTCAGGTAGCTTTTGGCATATTTCCTTAGCACCGTTAACATCAACCTCAATTAAAATATCGTCACCATTTTCAATAGCGGCAATTACAGGAGCCTTAGGTGTTCCGTAATAGTTGCCGATATATTCGTTATATTCAAGTAACTCGTCATTTTCAAGCATATTTAAAAACTTTTCACGGGTAATAAAGTTATATTTTTCACCCTCAACTTCACCCACGCGCATTGGGCGGGTTATGCTTGATATTGAAAACTTAATTTCGGGTTTTCTTTTAAAAAGTTCTTTAAACAATGTATCCTTACCGCTACCCGAAGGGCCTGCAACTATAAATACGCCGCCTTTATTCATCTTCGTCCTCCTCTAATATTTTAAACGCCTGGTCACCGATTCTACTTGCCAATTTTTCAACAGTCAAATAACACAAAATTATATGATAACTATCCGTTATAATAACCGTTTTGGTTTTGCGACCGTGAGTAGCGTCAATCAAATTGCCTTTTTCCTTTGCGTCCTGAATAATTCTTTTAATCGGGGCAGATTCGGGAGTAACCACCGTTACAATACGGTCTGCCGACACCAAATTGCCCGCACCGATATTAACAAGCTTCATAAACTACTCCATATTCTGAATCTGCTCACGGATTTTTTCAATTTCAGATTTAATATCAACCACAATATGAGCAATTTCAATATCCTGAGCCTTTGAACCGATAGTGTTGGTTTCACGGTTCATTTCCTGAACGATAAAGTCAAGCTTTCTGCCAACAGGTTCATCACTTTCGAGTAAACCTGTAAACTGCTTAATATGACTGCGAAGACGAACAGTTTCTTCCGCCACCGCAACCTTGTCGGCAAAAATGGCAACTTCGGTTAAAATGCGCTGCTCATCTACAGTATTATCGCCGAGCAAGTCTTTGATCTTATTAGTAATTCTTTCTTGATATGCAGCAACAGTTTCGGGTGAACGCTTTTCAATAATTTCAACCTTTGAAAGAATATAATCCGTACGGGAAACAACATCCTTTAAAAGTCTTTCCCCTTCAACGCTGCGCATTGCAATGAAGTTTTCACAAGCTTCTTCCAAAACAGGCATTATCGCCGCTTCTATTACATCATCTTCAATTTGCTGACGGCGCACCTTAAACATTTCAGCATTATTAGCAAGGGTTGAAACCTTAACATCATTTTTAAGCTTATATTGTTTAGATAAATCACTTAACGCCTTGATATATGCATCGGCATATTCGCGGTTAATTTCCACCACGGTAGAATTTTGGTTAAGGTCATCCACCATAATTGAAACTTCAACCTTACCGCGTGAAATTTTTTGATTAAGATAAGATTTTATCTTTTCTTCCAAAAAGTTATATGCGCGCGGCATACGGCAGGAAAATTCAAAATAACGGTGGTTTACCGACTTGATTTCAACAGTAACATCAAACCCGCCTATTTGATTTTTGGCTCTGCCAAAGCCTGTCATACTTCTTACCATTTACATTCACCCTTTGCTTTAAAACATAAAACGGATAATCAACACTATCCCATAATATTAACCTATTTTACCAAATTGCACCCTAAAATGTCAACTTTTTGGGGTGTATTGTAACCTTTTTTTAACTTTTGAGTATAAATATTATATATAATAAGGCAAAAAAGAAAGCCAACAAGCAGAAAAACTTGTTAGCTTTTTAATTAATAATTCAGTTTTCAGTTGCATTAATTACAGGCTTTTCCTGCTTTTTAACAACACAGTTTGTGATAAATAAACTAATAGTATCTGCACAGAAAAACAGTTGGCAAATCAATGCAAGAATTGAAACCGCACGATTATTTTTAATGCTTTTAATAAGTGCGAAAACGCTTATCATACTGCTTAAAATCAGGGTAATATAATCGACAAACACCAAAAATATAATAAACGGAAAGGTCATAAAAAACATAAACCCCATTAATAGACCAATTACAAAAATTAGTGCATAGGTTGGGATATGTATAACCTTTATTAAAAGTGAAGTTTTAAGCAAATCGCATACATCTTGCTTTCTTGAAATCACCATATAAACAATATTTAAAACAACCGAAAGAAGAATACAAACTAAAAAAACAATCACACATATATTTACAAAAATATCGCCCCAACCGGCACCAAATCCAACCAACAAAAAAATGCAAAACAAATACGGGAAAATAACCGTAGGGATTAATAACAACTTTTTCACAATATCACTTCCCATTTAAATGATAAACTTATTATACAATACCAATTAGTAAAAAGCAATTTTCAATATTATCAACAAACACAAAATTTTATTGTCAAAAATCGCAATTTGCTATTGACAAAACCGTAATTTATGTTATAATAATTCTTGCTTATTTGGAGCATTAGCTCAGTTGGTTAGAGCAACCGGCTCATAACCGGTTGGTCCGGGGTTCGAGTCCCTGATGCTCCACCAAATAAGCATTACATAATATAGGGGTATGGTGTCAACGGTAGCACACCGGTCTCCAAAACCGTTTGTGAGGGTTCGAATCCTTCTACCCCTGCCAAAATAAAAGCACTGACCTTTATGGTCGGTGCTTTTGTTTTCGTTATATAAAAAGACAAGATGTTCCACTAATGAAACATCTTGTCTTTTAAATTTTATGATTTAATTATCTACGCTTGAATAAGTCTGTAATATCACCAAATGCGTTATCAATGTCAGTGCTTGATGCGATGACATCCTTTGCTTCGTACTTGATTACTTCAATTTCAGGTTTGTTATAATTTTTCATACTTCTTTTTCTCCCTTCAATTAAAGTTTTACAACTGGACCATATCCATCCTCGTCAACATTGGGGGTGGTACTAGTTGCAATTACATCCTTGCTTTCAAAAGCGATGATTTCGATAAGTGGTGTTTCAAAATTTTCCATTTTATTTTCTCTTTTAATTAATTATTTACTCGTAAGAGCTTTAACGATATTGAACGATGCGCTACAACCGCCATAGAAATGTGTACCTGTGTAGTTATTGTAGTGGGTTCTTAACATACCGTTTGCATCATAATAACGAAGATATGCGCGTGCTGCAATATATTCGTTATATTGTTTTTCAAGCTCAGCACCTGTAGCTTTAGTGTAGGTTATAACTACAGTATATTGTCGATATGTTGCGCCGTTATAATGGTCGGTTACACCGCTACACTTAAAGTTTTTAACAAAAGAATATTGAGCATTTGTATCGACACCGTTTACATTTTCACCCTTGTATTGCAAGGTAGCATTTGAATTGCCTAAATTATTGGTAACGGTAGAAGATTTCGCTATAACAAAGCCATATTCAGCAGTTATTCCGCTAATAGCATTAATTTTAGCATAAAGTTCTTCACTTAATACTGTGATAAATCTCAAACCGCTTGCCGCATTACCATAGTGTGGCGTAGGATTAACATCCTTGTCACGAATTTGAACACCAATAAGGTCAAAACCAATATATGTATTTGTTGGTGTCTTTTTGGTATCTGCCGCTTCTTTTTCTACTGTACCGGTTGCAATCCAATGAGCGTAAACATCTACATTACCTACATAAATATCAGTCCACTTCAAAGGACGGTCGGTGCTGTCGGGGTCAAGATACCAGCCCTTGAATACATACTTGTTATGTGTATTGTAATCAAATTCGGGTATATCGTAGAAGGCTGTAATTGTTCCATCAGCATTCAAGCTGTAAAGCTGACTGCCTTCTTTGAGTGAGCCTGCGGGATAATATGTGCGGAAGATATCATCATTAAGTGCGTCACCATTATTAGTGTGGAAGTTAACCTTATCAATATTGATAATGGCACCAAGTGTACCTATTTGTGCGTGGAAGGTTTCATCAGGTAAAGCATAAACGCCTTGAAGCGTGGTAGAACCTTCTACATCGTTTGGTGTAGGCAGTGAACCGTTTTCAACCTTAATTTCAGCGTTGTAACCCTTGCCACCATAAGTAACATAAGGGATTTTTTCATTCATTGTAACGCTTCTGCCATCATCCCAGTTGAGTTGAACAACCTCTAAACGATAGTAATAAGGAATATTATTTGCTTCGTCATACCAATGCCATACAGGGTATGAGCCTTCGCCGTAGCCTGTTGTAGGATCAATATATACGGTAATGGTTGTTACTTCGTGTTGAGTAATGCGATCCCATTCCCAAATAGTATCAGCATCAAGACCTTCTGCCCAAGCCAAAATCTTAACCTCAGCCGACTGAGGATATGCATCCTTCGGTACATCATCGGCCATACTTACATAAAATTCCAAATCTAACAAGTCGGGGTTGAATTGTAATGTAATGTTTACAATATGTAATGTAGAACCATCAGCTTGTTCAACCTTTTCAATTGTCTTTTCGGAAACATAATAACCTTCAAGAGTTACATTTACACCATAATCATATTCTGATGTGAGGTGTGTAAAGTATTTAGGAACTTCAAAAACATCGGTATCGATTTCGTCACCACGATTATGCCAGAGTACATCGTCATACTCCTTACTGTAACCGAGCATATCCATATATACGCGGCCTTCAACAGGTGCGTTGCGGTCAACATAAGTAAGTTGAGTATAAAGTGTCTTGTTGTAGTTTGAAGCCAAGCCACCTTCATAACCAAGCTGATTATGATTAATGGTAACCTTAAGATCTACAACATCCATAACCTGAATCCACTTAGCATAAAGGGTGGTGTCAGCTGCTACAGAAGCGTCAATAATATCACCTGCGGGAATTGTGAACTTTTCATCTAAGTACCAACCGTCAAACTTAAAGCCATCAAAGGTAGGAACCAAGCCTGCAATAGAAGTTTCATAGCTCCAGGTATGGGTGGTGGGATAAGCACCGCTTAATTTACCGCCGTTTAAGTTATAAATAACATTAAAGGTTTTAGGAATAAGCGTTGCAACCAATTCTTGGTTTTGTACGCCGCCTAAATAATAAGCGGGTGCCTGATACTGGATAGTAAAGGGCAATTCGTCAGAGAATATTACCTTATCACCGTTTGCCAATACGATATCTTGTACTCTCATACCGTATTTATAGTAATTAATACCGTTGGGGTGGCTTATCCAAACGAAGTCTGAACCGCTTCCCTTTCCGTCGGTGAGTGTGACAATGTTGCCCTTTAACATATTACCAAATATCATTTGGCTGATAACAGTCCAATTATGTGGTGCAAGAGCAATATTGTTTGCATCATAGGTAATAAGTACTTCAACATCTTGTGGACGGAAGCCTTCACCGATTTGTTCAGCATTTACGGAATATTCAAGCTCGAATTCTGCGGGCTCGAAGTGTGAATGTACGTTAACATTAGCAACCTTGTCATCGCCAAATTCAGCAACGAAATCATAAAGATTATAGGTCGGGTAATCTAACTTTAAGGTATCATCAATACTTTCAGCTTCGTTTTGGAAGGTTGAAGTATAGTTAGGAATAAGAACTTGTATGCGGTATTGTTCAAGATTGTCAGGAATGCCTGTGAAGGAATATTCAGCAAAGCCAACCTTACGACCTTGGTAGTAATAATCTTTGTTGTTGTAGTCAAGGGTAACAAACTGTTCTGCGACTGTTTCGGTATAACCGTTACGGTCAATTCTTTGAAGAATTACTACAACAGTTTCTACCAAGTCGATAGAATTAATTGACTGGATAGTAACCTTGCCGTCGCTGTTGGTTTGTTCATAAGTACCTGCAATGGTAACAAAACCTTCAATCTTTAGGGGTTCCTTCCACTTTGCATAAAGGGTAATATCTTCTTTCAAATATACGCCTTCCTGACCGGGAGTGGTATATTCGGTATCGAGATACCAACCGTCGAACACATAACCACCATCGCGTGTGGGAACATAACCGTCAAAATTGGGAACCTTGTATTGATTTTCAAGCTTTTGCATGTCAAAGCCGTTAACCTTACCGCCTTGAGCATCGAAAGTAACATTATAGCCCTGAGTGGTAATTACAGCTTCAAGCTTGCCGTTTTGTGCTTCATCTACAAAATAAGCACCGTTTAAATCACCAAACTTTTTACCGTCGGCAACACCGCCGATAGTTACAGAATAAAGGTCGGTATTATTTTTTGTAAGATCTGAAAGAACATCATTGTTTACTTCAACAATAGTTCCGTCAGGATAGATAATAGCAGTTACAACAATACGATAACCATAAGGTACAACGGTATTTTCGTCGATAACTTCATTAACCCATACAGGATAAGTGCCGGTACCGATATTTCCGTTTAATTCAACGCGAACACCGGGCTTTCTGATACCGTCTTCATTTCTGTGTTGAGTAATAACTTCCCACTGGTTATTTTCACTTGTGAAAGCAATAATTTTAACAATAGCTGCTTGTGGTACTAAGCCTGCGGGAACATCTTCTACCCTAACTTCAAATTCTAAATCTTGGTTTTTAGGTGCATAATCTAATACAACATTAATATAAATGTCACCGTTTTCATCGGTAGTAGTTGTAATAGAAACAACATCATAGTTATGTTTACCGGTAACTACTGAATAAAGGTTATCCTTTGAAACGCCCGCAATAGTGGGGTTAACTGCGATATACTTTGTATAATCATCATTTGATTCAAAGCTGAAATTAGCGTGGCTTTCACTTGAAAGGTCAAAATGATCGCCCATTTCAACATAAGGGATATCATTGCTGGGAGTATAAACTACATCAAAAAGAATATCATCCTTTTGCGCGTTATTATCATAGCCTTCGTTTTCAGTGCCGTGATTAATTGTTATATTAACATAAATATCAGCAGCATCAACCCATTGAGCGGTTAATTTATATGCCTTACCGATAGCAGGGGTAAGAAGCGCACCGCTATTATAAAGGTTGCCGTCTTGGTCTTTCCAACCTGTAAAGATGAAACCTTCCTTAGTGGGGGCATCCTTAGAAACATTTACAGCATATTCCGAAGCATAGTATTCAAGAAGTGCTGAAGGACCGCCAACACCACCGTTCAAATCGTATTCAACAGTATTGAAGAATATATAACGGGTACGGTTATCGTTATTAATATTTAAATGCTGATTAGATGAAAGGGTGTAATCGGTACGGTCGAAATAATAAATTGCATAAGTACCGTTTAAGAGCTCTGCAGTATATGTACCTGTAGCGGTGTGGGTAAGTGGAATAAATTCAACACCGTCTAAGCTTACATAAATGCTTGTCTTATCGTTTAAAACGGTAGTAATATCTACCAATTCGCCTGTTGCAGTACCTGTAACAGAATCATAAGTACCGTTAAGAATAACCTTAATGGTACCGGTATATTTTGAAGGTGCAACAGAATATACAGCAACAAAGGTTAAATCTTCGGTTACTGAAGTATAGGTATCTAAAATGTCTTGTTGTGACAAAATAGTACCGTCGCCGCCTTCAAGTGTCCAACCTTCGAAAATAAAGTTTTCTCTATCGGTGTTACCGGTAAACGCAATAACACTTTCGCCCTTATCGAGCGAAGTCTTTTGGTCGTTGAAAACTAAATCCTTAACACCGTCGGTATAGGTAACAAAACAATCAACCAATTCCTTACTTTGAGTTTCGGATTGGAAAGCCGCAAGATAATATGTATCGGTCTTCTTTTGGTATTTAATACCTGTTGAAGAAGTAAAATCGTCAGCTTCGTTAATGTTGATTTGCTTAATTTTTAAATTGTACTTATAATTTCTGCCGTTTTCGGTAGTGTTATAAGAACCTGTCCATACACCCGAACCGTTGTTTACCCAATCAATATCTTGATTGAAGTGCTTGTTGTATGCTAAAAGAACGGCGGGAAGTTCTTCACTCCACATAGGAATAGGTTCGGTAACGATGGTTTCAACATCGTTGGTATACGCACCAAAAATTTCCTTATTGTGGTCATACATTTCAATAACATATACAGGTGGGCTTACCGACAAAATACCATCGCAGTGGTTATCAGGACTTGAAGCGCTTCCTTGGTTCTTTAAGCAATAGCCAATAAAGGTGTCATAAAGACCTGTTGCTTCAAAAGCTTCTTTGGATTCTTCGTCCATACAAAGCTTAACCTGTTCCCAAAATTTGGTTGCATAAGCAATATTTTCTTGATGCTCAATTTCAGTGTCGGTACTTTCAGACATTCCGTCCGGAACAAAGTGGTATGCGTTAGAAACATTTTCTTGATAAAGCACACCTTCGCACTCTTTAAGTTTGGTAACATTTACATTAATTGTAAGAAGCGGAGTGTTATCACCTGCCGGACCGTAATCCTTTGCTTCACCATAACCATAAAAAGTATTGGGGAAATGGCCGTCAGCAATGTAATAAACGCCAAACTCTACCCACTTTTCACCTTGAACAAAATCCTCAAGAGTTAACAAAACAGAGTTTGTATTCTTGGAAATTTGTTGAGTGGCGGTATAGGTACGACCGTCCATAGTTAGCGAAGCAGTTACAGTGTAGTACTTGGTGTCACTACGGTCATATCTTGAACCGTCGAACACAAAGACGCCGCCACCGTTATTTGTAACACTAACATTTTGAGTACGGGTCCAATAAGTACCGTAAACATGTGTTACTTTAACCGATAGACCGGATTCGGTAATATTATTACCGTTTTCGTCAAGAACAGTTATGGTAACATCGTCTGCTCCTGCTGCAACAGCTGTACCCATAGGAATCACAGCCAATAACAAAGTTATTGCAAGTATTACAGCAATCAATCTTTTCTTCATTCAAACATCTTCCTTCTTAGAATTGTTTTATTTCTTATCATAAAATTTTATATTATTAAATAAATATAGCACTTTATACATTGCTAGTCAAGATTTTAGAAGGATTTTTTTCGTGAAAATCACTCAATTAAAAGGTTGATTTATCAACCGGCAATTGTAACTGGTAAATAATATCCATCAGCCGAGCTCTTTCAAAAAGCTATTCCTTTCAAAAATCATATTTTATCATACATTCTATATACAAATCGACGGAGCATAAATTATTTTTCAAAAATTCTTATTTCTCCATCAAAATCAAGATGTAAACTGCTTTCATCGCATTTAACAATCTTAATTGTGATGACCATTTCATCCGTACTCTCAATACAGTTCAATGTGATAGTTTTTGTAGCATCATCATAGGTATAACCTTCACATAGATCAGAATCATTCACAGGATTTCCGCAGCCGCACGAATAGCTAAAGCTACCATCTTCACCAAAGCGAATGGTTTCTGTATCATGCTCTGCTTCCCTTGTCCACGAAGTATTCACAAATGAATATTTGCTGTAATCAATGCTTGAATCATCTGTATTTTTATTTCCGCTACATCCCACAAACAGAATAGCGCATATTAAAATCAATGCTAACAAAGAAATCTGCTTTTTCATTTTTAATCATCCTTTTGTTGTTATATTTTTATTTCTTGTTTAAGTTTAACATTTATGGTATGACAAACTTCTTACAAAAACAACAAAAAGCCGTCCAATTGACGGCTTTTTTAATAATAAAAATTATTTAGTTTTCTTTTCCCAAAGCAATCCGCAAGTTCCTTCTGCCCAGCTGTACTGGGACATATACTCACCGATAAATTCGGGTTTTCCGGATTTTAAATAACTATAATAGTCACAATCAATTTTCTCAGGATTCACAGAATAAAGATAGTTGTTTCTTTCAAAAATTTCTTCCATACCAATTGCTTCCAGAGATTGGCGCAAATCACGGAATAATTGGTGGATATAGTTTTGGTTCTTTGGATCTTTGTCATTTTCCCAAAGAGCAACCCCTATTTCCGCAACTGTAACCCCCGCACCATTTCGATCCACCAAAAAAGCAAACAATTCTTTGGTTTTTGAACGCTTAAATGTAAGCTTTTCTCCCTTTGCATAGACTTCGAAATTGCCAAAGCATTTCACTGTAATTGGTTTTTCTTTTTGTCGAATGCCTTTTATATTATCAATTTCAACCTGAACATCTTTGACTGACACAGGTTTCATTAAGTATCCGGATGCGTGGAGCTTAAATGCGGGAATAGCATATTCCTCATACCCGGTACAAAATACGATTTTGCAATCAGGACAGACACTGCGAATCTTTTCTGCAAGCACAAGCCCACTCATACCACGCATATTAATATCCAAAAAGGCAACATCAACCGAATTTTCTTTCACAAAAGCAATGGCGTCAACAGAACAGGAAAACTGAAAAACTTCCGAGATATCAGGTGAAGCCTTAATTGCCGCCACTAAAGCACCAAGCATTAATATTTCATCATCAACTGCTATTACTCGCATTATTCCACCCCCTTTGGAATAGTTATCAAGACCTTTGTACCAACACCCTGAGTGCTTTCGATTTCAAGATTGCCATTTACCATCGCCTTTAATCTTCCACGAATATTGCGGATTCCCACATGTTTTCTTTCATCAAGCAAGACACCCGTATCAAATCCTACACCGTCATCTTCCACAAGAACACAGTAATGAGTGTCAGTCTCATAGGATACTACACGGATTGTACCGCCTTTTTGCAGTTTCATAAGCCCGTGCTTGATTGCATTTTCTACAATTGGCTGAATGGTAAGTGCAGGAATATGAAAATCATCTGAATTCATCTCAAATGAGAATGTCATATCCGGGAAACGCACATTTTCAATACTAATGTAATAGTGTACATGCTCCATTTCCTGTGACATTAAAATCGGCTTAGGATTATCAAGTTCACCAAAATTACCGCGTAAGTATTTTGCAAAGTTATGAACGAGTTCCCCCGCCTTCTTTGGATCAATATTACAAAGTTGTTCAATACTACCGAGAGTGTTATATATAAAGTGCGGACGAATTTGACTCATCATAGTAGAAACTCTGCTTTCGGTAAGTTGAGCATTTAATACGATTTTTTCGGTTTCTAGTTCTTTAGCTTTAGCAAGCGCGTTGATGCTATTTGGTATAACATTAAGAACTGCAACCATTGCAGCAATAAACAGAACCACAAAAATGTATTTGGACGCAAGTCCACCATTCCATAATCCAAGGTCTGTCATAATAACATCTAGACCGAAAGATACAAGTGGCAAAACCGATCCAAAATAAAGCCAGCGTTCTTTTCCTTTTGTAACAAAGAACTCTCTTATAAGGCAACCAAGTAGAATGATGTTTGCAAGCATTTGCACAACAGCCCAGTAAAGCCACAAATCATAAAACAAGATATCCGTTAAGATAGGCAAAACAAAAAGCACAGCATTAACAAAACCGAGAAAAACAACGGTGATCCTACCAATAGGTTTCGTACCTTTCAAGAAGTGCACAAGCACAATAGAAAGGAAGAACATATAAAACATCATTGAGCAGCCCAAAATTGTCGTATTTGACACGACGGATTCGCTCCAAAACGAAACACCGGCTGCACTATAAGAAAGGTATGTACCGGCAAACAGAATCACGATGCCAAACAACCAAAAAATCTTACTGTTTTTTATATGTATCAGCGTTGAAAACAAAGCAGTACCCAAAACGATAAGAGAAATGATAGCAAACAACAATCCAATATATCTTTGGGTGTTTCCGCTTTCAAGAACGCTTTTTTCAAACTCAATATCCGTCCATAAAGCCGTGGTGGAAAGCATCTCGTCAATGGCGGTTTCGTTACCAAAACTATGCGGATTATGGATAAGAATCTCGAATGGTCCTTCGCTTCCGCTTGTAAGCATATAAGCAGTCCAATCCACACGGCAAACAGAATCTCCGTACAAAGGATTTTCCACATCAATTATAAAGGGTTCTTTTTCGCCATCATAAAATGTCAAATTAATATGATTTGTATATAGAGCAATCGGAACATCACCGCTGTAAATTCCAACATACTCTCCATTGGGCGCCAGCATATGAAAATTGCCTCGCAGTGTTACATCACCATCTGTAGAAGAAATGTGCTCCCCCGCTACAATCTTCTGCCACTCACCGTCGGCAATACGGTACTCGCCGTCAAAATATATCTGTGCCACTAAAGCCGGCATAGCTTGGTTGCTGGTTACATTACCGTGCCACAACAAAATAACGGCTGAGAGCAATAATAACAGGACTCCTATAATCTTTATCATTGTCCCGTTTAGAAATCGCGAATTGGTTTGCTTTTCCTTCATTGCTTCAACCCCCTTAAAAACAATAGCTTTGTTATTCTAAATTATTTTTGTTTCATTTTAACATAAAAATATTACGTTTGCAATGTTCTTAAGACCTTTTTTATTCTCGAATAGCAAAATGGCGACAAAGAGAATCTAATCTCTCTGCCACCATTTTCGGTTAATTGTAAATTGTATCGTGATTCATTATTTTCACATTTACATCTACTATATATTCAAAAAATCTTTTCTGTATTCTAAACCAAAAGCATCGGCAACAGCTTTGAGTTCTTCATCCCGAATGGTATTAAGGTGCGGAAGATGTGCAATAGACATATAAAGCTGTGCAGCCTTTTCAACTGTTTCGATAAGACCAAATGTTTCGTCCATATCACGACCCGCACCGTAGATACCGTGAAGACCCCAAACAACCAAACGATAATCTTCCATCTTTTTAGCAGTAGCAACACCAATTTCATTGTTGCCGCAAACCATCCAAGGAAGCACGCCGATACCGTCAGGGAAAACAACGATACATTCGGTGCACATTTCCCAAATAGTGTGGGTAAACTTTTTATCATCAAGCTCGTGAATATGGGTCATTGCAAGGGTTGCTGTGGGGTGTGTATGCATTACAACACGGTGGTTAGGGTCTTTTTTAAGTCTTGTCATATGGCTCATAAGATGTGCGGGAAGTTCGCTTGTAAATTTACCGCCATCTTTATAACCCCACAAAAGTTCGGCAGTTGTGCCGTCTTTTGCAATACGGATAATACCAAGGTTGGTTTCAGGGTCAAATTCAACGTTCTTAAAATATTTACCGGTGCCTGTTACAATAAAAATTTTACCGATAAGGTCGGTTGCATCAAATCCGGTGGGAATGGTGCGAATAACATTGTTAAGGTCAAGATATTCAGCAACCTGTTCAGTTTCAAGCATATAGCTA
>JAZKXN010000049.1:0-44572 GCA_045611605.1 Acutalibacteraceae bacterium | reverse complement strand
GCACGAATGAAGCCACGTTCAAAGCCGGTGTGAATTTTGCCCGCTGCCTGCGGTGCTTTTGTGCCGACGGTAATTGTCCAAGCGCGAACTTCGTCCTTACCAGCGGTAAGGTAGGAAATAAGACCCAAAAGGGCATAGCATTTTTGAATCATACGGTCAAGACCGCTGCGTTCCAAACCAAGTTCTTCTAAAAACATAACCTTTTCTTCGTCAGAAAGGCCTGAAATTTCGGCTTCTAAAGCGGCGCAAATAGGCAAAATTTCTGCTTTTTCGCTTTCAGCAATAGTTTGCACAGTTTGGTAATTTTTATTACTGTCGATTCCGTTTATAAAATCGTCTTCACTCATATTACAAGCGTAGATAACGGGTTTTGCAGATAAAAGTGCAGTGGTGTTAATGATTTCCTGTTCGGTTTCATCATTAATTTCAATGCTTCTTGCGGGTTGACCATTTTCAAGGTGTTCCAAAAGGCGCTTTAAAAAGTCAACTTCACCCTGCATTTTTTTATCGCCCTTTAAAGCTTTTGTTGCTTTATCAAGACGGCGGGTAACCATTTCCATATCTGAAAAAACGAGTTCAAGGTTAATGGTTTCAATGTCTCTTGCGGGGTCGACCGAGCCTTCAACATGGATAATATCATCACTTTCAAAACAACGCACAACATGAACTATAGCATCAACTTCGCGAATATTTGAAAGGAACTTATTGCCAAGACCTTCGCCCTTAGAAGCGCCCTTTACAAGACCTGCAATATCAACAAATTCAATAACAGCGGGGGTGAATTTGTTAGGCTGATAAATTTCAGCTAATTTTTCAAGGCGTTCATCGGGTACGCTAACCATACCCACATTAGGCTCGATAGTGCAGAAGGGATAGTTTGCGGACTGAGCGCCTGCATTTGTAATAGCATTAAAGAGTGTTGATTTGCCGACATTTGGCAAACCTACCATACCTAGTTTCATAAATTTTTTCATCCTTTTAAGAAAATTATCTTGTTAATTATACAGCCAAAGAACATTATTATCAAGAAAAAAGTTAATTTTTTACAAAATGTTTTGCCTTTTAGTAAAAAATATAGTATAATTATTTTGAATAAACTGTAAGGTGGTAAGTTATGAACTCAAAATACACAGTTTCCCTTGAAAAAATAGTTAACGAATTTTCGCTTAAGGTACTTAATGCTCCTGCCAATTTGAGCGAAATTATGATTTCTTCAAACGAAATTAACCGCCCCGGTCTTCAAATGGCTGGTTATTATGAATTTTTTGATGAACGCCGCATTCAGATTATCGGTAAAGCGGAAGAAAGCTTTATAAAGCATTTCATTCCCGAAAAGGCAGAACAGCGTATACGCGAATTCTTTTCAAAAAAACCGTCGGCTGTTGTGGTTTGCCGTGATTTGGAATTTGGCGAAAAATATATTGAAATTGCAAAGGAATGCGGTATTCCGCTTTTGCAAACAAGCGAATCAACTTCGGCCTTTTCGGCAGCACTTATTGCGTTTTTAAATCTTAACCTTGCACCCCGCATAACTCAGCACGGTGTTTTGGTTGAAGTTTATGGTGAAGGTATTTTGCTTATGGGCGACAGCGGTGTAGGTAAAAGTGAAACCGCAATTGAGCTTGTAAAGCGCGGTCATCGTCTTATTGCCGATGATGCGGTTGAAATTCGCCGTGTGTCAGACAAGGCGCTTGTAGGTACTGCACCTGATAATATCCGTCATTTTATCGAGCTTCGCGGCATAGGCATTATTAACGCAAGCCGTATATTCGGTGCGGGTGCGGTTAAATTAACCGAAAAGATTGACCTTGTTATCAATATTGAACAGTGGGATATGCAAAAGCAATACGACCGTATAGGTTTAGAACAACAAACTACCGAAATTTTAGGACTTAAGATTCCGTCACTTACTATTCCCGTTAAACCCGGTCGTAACCTTGCGGTTATTATTGAAGTTGCCGCAATGAACCACCGTCAGAAGAAGCTTGGCTATAATGCTGCAGAAGATTTGCTTAAAAAGCTTGGCATGACCGATGAAGACCCCAGTGATACAGCAGTAGAAGCGTTTTAAAGGAGTTATTCTAATGCCTTTTTTGACATTTTGCAATGAGCAAAACATCAAATTAAAACAAAATGAACCGATGAAAAATCACACAAGCTTTAAAATTGGCGGTTGCTGTGATTATTTCGTTATGCCCGAAAACACACAGCAGTTAAAAGCAGTTATTGGTAGGGCAAAAGAACTTGATATACCTGTTTTTGTGCTTGGCAAAGGCTCTAACCTTTTAGTATCTGATAACGGCATTGCGGGTGTTGTGGTTTCAATGATGGGACTGAATAAAATTGCGGTTAACGGTGATGAAATTACCGCAGGCGCAGGTGTTAGTGTTGCAAATCTTTGTACCACCGCTTTGCAAAACGGTTTATCGGGTATTGAGTTTGCTTACGGTATCCCCGGTAGTGTTGGTGGCGGACTTTATATGAACTGCGGTGCTTACGGCGGTCAGTTTTCTGATGTGGTTGTAAGGGCAGAGTATTTATCATGCGACGGTGAAGTTGTAACTATCGATGATAAGGATATGTGTCTTGGTTACCGCACAAGTATTTTTAAGAAAAACGGCGGTATTGTTTTATCTGCAACATTTAGGCTTCAAAAGGGTGAAGCTGACCAAATTAAAGCCGCTATGGATGATTATATGGAACGCCGTATAACTAAGCAACCCCTTGAATACCCAAGCGCGGGTAGTGTATTTAAACGCCCCACAGGTTATTTTGCGGGTGCGCTTATTGAACAAAACAATCTTAAGGGATTTACAATTGGCGGTGCACAGGTAAGCGAGAAACACGCAGGCTTTATAATTAATTATGAAAACGCCACCGCTAATGATGTTAAAGCGCTTATTAAAGAAATTCAGTCGGTTGTTAAAAATGCCGATGGGGTTGAACTTGAACCCGAAATTATTTTTGTTGGTAGGGAATAGTTATGCAAACGCTTATTAATGCTTTTAATCAACTTGGTGTTCCCGATATGCCCGCCCTTTCAAAGCTTTACGGCCATAAGGGCAGTGCAATTAATTTTGAAGTCAGGTTACCAAACGGGGATGTAACAAAAATTTTCGACGATAATAAAATTTATTATACTGCCGAACTTAAAAATGAAGATAAAGACCTTGCATTTTTGCTTGTAACCGATAAAACACAATTGGTTGTTTTAAGGGCAAAACACAACGACAAACCACAGGTTATTATTTGGAAACTTATTTAAGGAGAATAAAATGTCATTTTGCAGTGATGTTAAAAATGAACTTATTGCCATAAGACCGTCCACCTGCTGTAAGCCTTCATATATATACGGGTTTATGCTTTTCGGAAGGTCTTTTTCCATAAAGAGAATAGCACTTCAAACGGGTAACGAGAATGTTGCCAAAGCCTATGCCGATTTAATTAAGTTTAATTACGGCGCTGAAGTTAAAATTACTTGCGGCGGAAGCAAAAGACCTACATATAAGGCTGAAGTTCAGTCGGCTTCGGATCGCCTTAAAATTTTGGCGCTTATTGATTTTGGCATTAACGAAACGGTGATAGACCGCAGTTTATTTCAGCGTGACTGTTGTCCTTTAAGCTTTATCCGCGGCGCTTTTTTGGCGTGTGGTAATATCAACGACCCCGAAAAAGAATACCGTGCTGAATTTTCGGTTAAAAACGAAGCACTGGCGAGTGATTTGGACAACCTTTTGCAGCAGTACGACATTTTTATGAAGAAAACCCAAAGGGGAACGGCAACTGTACTTTATACCAAAGACAGCAGTATGATTGAAGATCTTTTAACCCTTATGGGCGACACAAACCGTACTCTTGAAATTATGGATGCCAAAATAATGAAAAGTGTTAAAAATAAAATTAACCGCCAAAGAAATTGTGATAATGCGAATATTTCAAAAACGGTTGAAGCATCACTAAAACAGCGAAAGGCTATTGAATATTTAGAACAGGCGGACAGGCTTTTAAGTTTACCGCCAGAACTTTTGGACGCGGCACTTCTTCGTAAAGACAATCCTGAAGCAACCCTTAAAGAACTTTGTAAAATTTCACCTACACCAATTACTGTTTCGGGACTTAATCACAGACTAAATAAGATTATTGAGATTTTCGAAAGCGTGAAGTAATGAAGTTTAAAAGCAATTTATTTTGTGAATATACGCATTTAAAAGATATTGAAATTCCTGTTAACAAAAAAGATGTTATTGAAAGACTAAAACTTCAAAAAGGTTATTGCCGTGATCACGATTCTAATGATAAATGCTTTGGCTTTGATTGTAGGGATGATGGTACGGTATTGTTGGGGGATTACAATTCAAATCGTGATAGAGTGGCTCCATATAGCCGTTCTTATGCGCTTCATGGCAAATTGGAGGAACAGGGCAAAAAGACGATTTTGAAGCTTTTCGTGTACCGCACAAAGGGTATGAGTATGGTTCTTTGGATTTCGGCAATTATTTTATTTTTGGAAGTTGCCTTAGTTGTAGGTGTGTTTTTAAGTGATGGTGTTTTTGAACCTAGGTTGTTATTATTAATTCCGCTTTTGTTTTTAAGCGACGGCTTGGTGTTGCTTTACGAATACCGAGAAATGACATCATGGGAACAAGACCAAAAAATAATGCTTGAAGCATTAGAAAGACGCATAAAAGGCGTTATACGCTGGGAAGAATAAGCAATTGAAAGGAGATGGCAATTATGAATTTTACACATTTGCATGTGCATACCGAGTATAGTTTATTAGACGGTTGCGCCCGTATTAAAAAGCTTATAGACCGCGCGGCAGAGCTCGGTCAAAGCAGTATTGCCATCACCGACCACGGCGTTATGTACGGCGTGATAGATTTTTATAAATATGCTATATCTAAGGGCGTAAAGCCGATTATCGGGTGTGAAGTTTATGTTTCTACCCGCGGCCGTTTTGATAAGCAAAAGGGACTTGATGGCTACACCCATTTGGTACTTTTATGTAAGGATAACGAAGGCTACCAAAATTTAATTAAATTAGTGTCGGCAGGTTTTACTGAAGGTTTTTATTCGAAACCGCGTGTTGACCGTGAACTTATACAGAAATATTCAAAGGGTTTAGTGTGTATGTCGGCTTGTTTGGCGGGTGAAATTCCACGCGCTTTGATGAATGGCGAATATGAAAAAGCGAAAGAAACTGCGCTTTGGTATAAATCGGTCTTTGGGGATGATTTTTACCTTGAAATTCAAGACCACGGTATTCAGGAACAAAAACTTGTAAACCCACAAATTATTCGCATTGCCAATGAATGCGGTATACCGCTTGTCGCCACGAATGATGTGCATTATATCAATGATACTGACTATAAAATGCACAAGGTTCTCGTTTGTATTCAGACTGCTACTAAAATAACTGATGACAATATTTTAGAATTTAAAACCAACGAATTTTATTTAAAAAGTTATGAACAAATGGCGGTGCTTTTTGGTAATGCACCAGAAGCGCTTGAAAACACAAATAAAATTGCCGAAAAGTGCAATGTTACTTTTGAATTTGGAAAAATTAAATTGCCGCGTTTTGATATTGGGGAACGCGACCATTTTGAATATTTTAAAGAAAAATGCTTTGATGGGCTTCGTAAAATTTACGGTGAAAATCCCAAAAAAGAATATATCGACCGTTTAAATTATGAACTTTCAATTATTAATAAAATGGGTTATGTTGACTACTTTTTGATAGTAGCCGACTTTGTGAATTTTGCCAAAACCCATAATATCCCCGTTGGCCCAGGTCGTGGCTCGGGTGCAGCATCTTTAGCGGCTCAATGTGTGGGTATTACGGGTATTGACCCCATTAAATATGACCTTTACTTTGAACGCTTTTTAAACCCCGAACGCGTTTCAATGCCCGACTTTGATATTGACTTTTGCTATGTTAACCGCCAAAAGGTTATTGATTATGTAATTGAAAAATATGGTGAAGACCATGTTTCGCAAATTGTTACCTTTGGTACACTTGCTGCCCGTGCGGCGGTTAGAGATGTCGGTCGAGCAATGGATGTGCCATACGCTCTTTGTGACAAAGTTGCAAAACTTATTCCGCAGTCTGTTGGAATGACAATTGCCCGTGCACTTGAAGGTGGCAGAGAGCTTCGCGACCTTTATGAAAATGACAGTGCGGTTAAGGAACTTATCGATATGGCAATGAAGCTTGAAGGAATGCCGCGCCACGCATCTACCCACGCGGCAGGTGTGGTGATTTCGGACAAGCCTGTTGCCGAATATGTTCCATTAGCGGTTAATGATGAAGCGACTGTAACACAGTTTACAATGACATCACTCGAAGAATTAGGTCTTTTGAAAATGGACTTTTTAGGACTTCGAAATTTAACCATTATTGCCGATACTGAGAATTATATTCGTAGGTATGAACCCGATTTTGATATCGAAAAAATCCCCCTTGACGACAAGGCGACATATAATATGATGGCTAAGGGTAAAACCCTTGGTGTATTTCAGTTTGAATCTGACGGAATGAAAAATGTCCTTAGGCAGTTAAACCCCGAAAGTATTGAAGATTTAACAGCGGTTTTATCGCTTTACCGACCGGGACCTATGGACTCAATTCCGCGTTATATTGAAAACCGCCACAACCCCGAAAAAATTAAATATGATATACCTGCGCTTCAGTCAATTTTGGGTGTTACCTACGGCTGTATTGTTTACCAAGAACAGGTAATGCAGGTGTTCAGAACATTGGGCGGTTATTCGCTCGGTCGTGCTGATATTGTGCGCCGCGCAATGGCTAAAAAGAAGCACGATGTAATGAAAAAGGAAAAAGAATTCTTCCTTTATGGCGAAAAGGATAAAAACGGAAATGTTATAAGCGAAGGCGCTTTGGCTTTCGGCATAAGTGAAGAAGCGGCAAATAAGATATTTGACCAAATGTCAAGCTTTAGTTCTTACGCATTTAACAAGGCTCACGCTTGTGCTTACTCCTTTGTGGCGTATAGAACGGCTTATCTTAAATGTCATTACCCGTCGGAATATTTTGCATCTTTAATGACAAGTATGATGGACAGTCCGCTTAAAATTTCGCAATATACTGCTGAATGTAACAAAACAGGCATTAAAATTTTGCCGCCATCGGTAAACCACAGTTTACAGCACTTTACGCCCGAAGGTAAAAATATTCGTTTTGGTCTTTTGGCAATTAAAAATTTAGGGTTAGGGCTTATTGAAAGGCTTATAAATGAGCGCGAACAAAACGGAAAATATGAATCGTTTTACGATTTTTGTCTTCGTAATTATTCACGTGAATTTAATCGTAAAGCGCTTGAAGGTCTTATAAAAAGCGGTGCTTTGGACTGTGTATGTGAAAATCGCCGCGAAATGCTTTATAACATTGATGCGGTATTGTCTGCGGTCGAAAACGAGCGCCGTTTTTCGGGACAGGGACAGCTTAATTTGTTTGAAGAAATGGGCTCGCCCAATGTGTTCGAGCCTATAAAAGTGCACGAAATGTCGAAAGATATGTTGCTATCACTTGAAAAGGAAGCAACGGGTCTCTATCTTTCGGGACATCCAATGGACGATTATGCCGAGTTTCTTAAAAACGCAAAATATGAACGGATATCTGATATTACAATGGGTAAATATCCCGACGGAAAGCGTGTTACAGTGGCAGGTATTATAAGTGCTGTTAAGGTACGCCAACTTAAAAACAATAATCTTTTATGTACTGCCATTATTGAAGATGTTTCGGCATCAGTGAATATTACAGTTTTTGCAAATGCTTATTCGAGTTATAAGGCACTTCTTACGGATTCAAAGCCCGTTATTTTAACGGGACGCATTTCCGAAAGGGAAGACAGGGATATTGAGCTTGTGCTTGAAAAGTTAGAACTTATACCCGAAAATTTAAAGGGCGCGGTATCGCAAGAAAGCAAAAAAATAAAGCAAGGGCTTTATTTAAGGGTGGAAAGTCAAAACAGTTCCGAATTTGCAATAGTTCGCGAAATTTTGGCAAAATATAAAGGGGATACACCTGTTTATATTGTTTTAAAGGATACAGGCAAGAGACTTGAAGCGCCAAGGTCACTTTACATTGAAAAATGTGAAGAATTAAATCGCGAATTGTGTGAAATTTTAAATAGCGACAATGTGAAATTTGTCCTATAAAATTTTTGTTGAAAAAAGTTGATTTTTGGTATATACTATAAATTACTAATTTTTGAGTTGTTTTGGAGATGATTTATAATGAAAACTATCGGTGTACTTACCAGTGGCGGTGACGCTCCCGGTATGAATGCGGCTGTCCGTGCCGTAGTTCGCACTGCAATTGCTAACGGTATGACTGTTAAGGGTATCCGTCGCGGTTATAACGGCCTTATGGAAGATGATGTTATTGATTTGGGTGTTACTGATGTTTCTGATATTATTCAGCGTTCGGGTACATTTCTTTTCAGTGCTCGTAGCAGCCGTTTTAAGACTGAAGAAGGCATTGCAGATGCAATAGCAACCTGTAAAAAACACGGTATTGAAGGTATTGTTGTAATTGGTGGCGACGGTTCTTTCCGTGGTGCTCGCGATTTATCACTTCGCGGCATTCCTTGCGTTGGCGTTCCCGCAACAATTGATAACGATATTTCTTCAACTGAATATACTATCGGTTTTGACACCGCAATGAACACCGTTCTTGAAATGGTTGACCGTTTGCGTGACACCTGCGAATCACATGCTCGTTGCAGTGTTGTTGAAGTTATGGGTCGCCGTGCAGGTCATATTGCACTTCAGACCGGTCTTGCAACAGGTGCTGTTACAATCTTAATGCCTGAAATTGGCGGCAATGTTAACGATGTTATTGAAAAGATTGAAGCTGCTCGCAAAAAGGGTAAGAACCACTTCGTAGTAATGGTTGCCGAAGGTATCGGCGGTGTTGACGAAATGGCAAAACAGATTGAAGCTGCAACAGGTATTGAAACCCGCGGTACAATTCTCGGTCATATTCAGCGCGGTGGTGCGCCTACACTTCGTGACCGTGTAATCGCTTCCGAAATGGGCTTTGAAGCAGTAAATCTTCTTAAAGAAGGCATTGGCAACCGCGTTGTTGCTTATAAGCAGGGTACACTTGTTAACTATGATATTTATGAAGCTCTTAATATGACTAAGAGCTATGATGAATATATGTACCTTGTTGCTACAACTACAGCTATCTAATTTTAAGGGCCGCGTTAAACGGCCCTTTTTTGATAAGTGAGGAATTTTTTTGAAACAAAAGGTTTTAGTTGGTATGAGTGGGGGAGTGGACTCTTCTGTTTGTGCTGCGCTTTTAAAGAATGACGGATACGATGTTTTGGGTATTACGCTCGACCTTTTTGGTGATACTTCTGATTCGCAAAAAGATGCAAAATCGGTTTGCGATAGTTTGGAGATTGAGCATACCGTCTCAAATTTAAAAAGCGAATTCAAGTCATTTGTTATTGATAACTTTATTAATGAATATATAAACGGCAGAACGCCTAATCCCTGTATTGTATGTAACCGCACAATTAAGTTTGGCGAAATGTTAAAACTTGCTGACAAATTCGGTTGCGACAAAATTGCGACGGGTCATTACGCTAAGATTATCGAAAAAGACGGTCGGTTTTTGCTTTGCCGTGGCGATGATAAAGCAAAAGACCAAAGCTATGTGCTATACTGTTTAACGCAAGAACAACTGTCTCGAACAGTTTTTCCGTTGGCTAGCCATTCAAAAGATGAAGTGCGTGCGACTGCAGAAGGTTTGAATCTTGTAAATGCCAATAAAAAGGATAGTCAGGATATTTGTTTTGTGCCTGACGGTGATTATGCATCTTTTATTGAAAAAACGGCGGATTTTGTGTCACAAACAGGTGATTATCTTGATATAAACGGTAAGGTTTTAGGTAAGCATAAGGGTGTTATTCGCTACACTATTGGTCAAAGAAAAGGTCTTGGTATTGCACTTGGCAAGCCCGCATTTGTAATCGATAAAAACCCTGAAACAAACTCGGTTATAATCGGCGATGAAGAGCATCTTTTTTACAAAAAGGTGTATGTTGAAAATCTTAATTTCATACCATTTGATGAACTGAGTGGCGAGATGAATGTTTATTGTAAACTCCGTTACCGCCACACTGAACAACCTGCAACCATTAAGCCCTATAAAAATGGTGTTTTGGTGGAATTTAATGATCCGCAACGCGCTCCTTCCCCGGGACAGGCTGCGGTTTTCTATGATGGTGATATTGTTGTTGGTGGCGGTACCATCGTTTGCGGAATAGAATAAATTTTAAAGGCATATCCTTTTATAGAACATATAAAAGGGTGTGCTTTTTTTGGTTAAATTTTTAAAGGTATTATTGTCATCTATACTTGTGTTTTCGTTAATTTGTGTAAGTGTATCCGCTAAAACAGTTTCAAGTGAATGTGATTTATCGGATATAAATGTGCCGATTGATACTGCGGTTAATAATGCGGCAATTGGGCAAACGCTCGATATTAAAGCAAAGTCGGTCATTTTAATGGAACCGCACACAGGCACAGTACTTTATGAAAGTAATTCGGACGAAAAATTGGCGCCTGCTTCAATTACAAAAATAATGTCACTTCTACTTGTTATGGAAGCGCTTGACAGGGGAGATATAACCCTTGAAACCGTGGTAACAGCAAGTGAACACGCTTGCAGTATGGGCGGCTCGCAAATTTGGCTGGAACCTAACGAAACAATGACGGTGCACGAGCTTTTAAAGGCAACCGTTATTGCATCTGCCAACGATGCTTGTGTGGCTTTAGGTGAGTTGGTTTCGGGTAGTGAAGAAGGATTTGTTGCTCTTATGAATGCCCGCGCGAAAGAGCTTGGTATGACAAATACCACATTTATCAACTGCACAGGGCTTGATGCGGACGGTCACTTAACTACCGCTTATGATGTTGCGGTTATGTCAAGCGAACTCATTAAACACGAACTTATAAAAGATTATTCCACTGTTTGGATGGATACACTCAGAAACGGTGAAAGTGAACTTGTGAACACCAATAAATTGGTGCGGTTTTATAAAGGTACAACAGGGCTTAAAACAGGTACAACGGGTACAGCAGGTTATTGTCTTTCGGCAACAGCACAGCGTGACGGGATGGAGCTTGTTGCGGTGGTTATGTCGGGCGACACAAGTAATGACCGCTTTAATGGTGCTAAAAAGCTTTTAGATTATGGTTTTGCAAATTATAGTTTTTTTGAAATTGAAGCCGATTTAGAAAATAAAAAAGATGTTCCTGTTAAAAAGGGTGTTTACAAAAATGTTGAAATTAAAGCTGATGGTAAGCTGAAGTTATTGTTACCCAAGGGCGAAGCAAAGGGAATAAGTCAAAAATTAACCATAAAAAAGGATATAACTGCCCCTGTGAAGAAAGGCGATATGGTTGGAAATGCTGAAATTTATGTTGGAGATAAATCGGTGGGAAGTATTAAAATTGTTGCAAATGCACCGATTGAGCGATTAAATTTGTGGATAGTGTTCAAATGGATATTGTCGGGATTACTTATTTTGTGATTTTTTTGTAAATAATTAACGATTTCTACTTGAAAAAAGGCGCGAGATATAGTAAAATAATAAAAAAGAATACTATACTTAGGTGAAAAAGCAATGTCCATTAAATTCAACTCATCATTCGCGTCTGATTTCTTGCGCGAAAACGACCTTAAGGGTCTCGAAACACAGGTTGCCGCTGCTCATAAAATGATTAATGATAAAAGCGGTTTAGGTAATGATTTTCTCGGTTGGGTAACTCTTCCTGAAGATTATGATAAAGAAGAATTTTCTCGTATAAAATTAGCTGCCGAAAAAATCAAAAATGATACGGATATTTTAATCGTTATCGGTATCGGCGGGTCTTATCTTGGTGCGCGTGCCGCAATCGAATTTTTAAAAGGTCCGTATTATAATAACCTTCGTGGCGATGCTCCCGAAATTTATTTTGCAGGTAACAATATAAGCGGTTCTTATCTTGACGATATGTTGAAGCTTTGTGAAGGCAAACGCGTTTCGGTGAACATAATTTCCAAATCCGGTACAACTACCGAGCCCGCAATCGCCTTCCGCGTTTTCAGAAAGCTTCTTGAAGAACGCTATGGCGAAGAAGAAGCCGCAAAGCGTATTTACTGCACAACCGACAAGGCTCGCGGTACACTTAAGCAGTTGGCTGACGAAAAGGGTTATGAATGTTTTGTAGTTCCCGATGATGTTGGCGGTCGTTTCTCTGTGCTTACCGCAGTTGGCCTTTTGCCTATCGCTGCTGCAGGTGCTGATATTGACGCTTTAATGGCAGGTGCTGCTGCCGCTGCTAAGGAATATGATAACGATAATCTTTATGAAAATGATTGTTATCTTTACGCTGCTCTTCGTAACGCATTTTACCGCAAGGGGAAATCGGTTGAACTTTTGGTTAGTTACGAACCCCGTTTCACAATGATGTCCGAGTGGTTTAAGCAACTTTTCGGTGAAAGTGAAGGTAAGGATAATAAAGGTCTTTTCCCCGCGGCTGTTACATTCTCTACAGACCTTCATTCAATGGGTCAATATGTACAGGATGGCGCCCGTTTAATGTTCGAAACGGTTGTAACCTTTGGTGAAAGCACTGCAGATGTTGTTATCGAAAAAGAAGAAGATGACGGCGATGGTCTTAACTTCCTTGCGGGTAAAACAATGTCATTTGTTAATCAAAAGGCTTTCGAAGGTACTGTTTTAGCACATACCGATGGTGGCGTTCCTAATCTTGAAATCAAGGTTTCAAAAGCAGATGAAGAAAACCTTGGCAGACTTATTTATTTCTTCGAAAAAGCTTGCGCAGTTTCGGGATATATGCTTGGCGTTAATCCTTTCGACCAACCCGGTGTTGAAAGCTATAAAAAGAATATGTTTGCGCTTCTCGGCAAACCCGGTTATGAAGCAATGACAGCAGAGCTTGAAGCTCGTCTTTCAAAATAATTTACAAATTACTGCATTTGCAGTGTTATATAAAAAAGGAGTTGTTACAAATGATTAAAATCATTATCGGAAAAAAAGGTTCGGGCAAAACTAAATTGTTGGCAGATATGGTAAATACCGCTGCTGATACTAGTCTTGGCAATGTTGTATGCATTGAAAAGAGCGATGCCCTTATCTATTCCATCAAATATAAGGCAAGACTCATTGATACTGATACCTATGGTATTGACGGTTATGACGAATATTACGGTATGATCGCAGGCATTAAAGCAGGTAATCACGATATTACACACATCTTTGGCGATGCAACTCTCCGCATTGGTGGCAGAGATTTTGATAAATTGGCAGAATTCTTTGAAAGAATTGCAAAAATCAACGATGTTGAATTTATTTTCACTATATCTGCTGATAAGGAAGAACTTCCTAAAAAGATTTTTGATCTTGCAGAAGTTTGCAACTAATTAATTGCAATAAAGTAAATAAACGCGCCTTGGTTTAATTCACTTAAACTAAAGGTGCGTTTTACTTGTTTTTTAGCTATTTTTTTACAAATAAAACCTTGACAAAACGGTTATAAATATATATAATAATCTTTGCGACGATAGAGGTGGAAGTATGGTTATTGATTTAAAACACATTTTTGTCAATGAAAATTCTTCTTTACCGATTGAGTATTCGTTGGATTTAAGCCAGGTTGAGCACGGCGGTGTTTTCCCACTCAAAAAACCTGTCACTTTAACAGGCAGCATTTCCAACACATCAAGCCTTATAAGGTTCCAAGCTGAAATCAAGTTTCAGTTTGAAGCATTGTGTGACCGTTGCGGTAAAGATACATCTAAAACATATTCGGTTGAGATTTCAAAATCGCTTGCCACTTCAATTGAAGGGGAAGACAGCGATACAATTCTCTTAGTGCCCGATATGAAGTTAGACCTTGACGATTTTCTTTACACTGAAGTGATTGTCAATTTGCCGCTTAAGCATCTTTGCAGTGAAGATTGCAAAGGCATTTGTTACAAGTGCGGTAAAAACCTTAATGAAGGCGCTTGCGGTTGCGACACGCGTGAAATTGACCCGCGTCTTGCAAAGCTTGCTGAATTATTAAATAATTAAACTTTTTAATCAATTTAAGGAGGTGCTGAAAATGGCAGTACCAAAGAGAAAGCATTCAAAAGCTAGAAGAGATAAAAGAAGAAATAATGTTTGGAAGTTAAGCGCTCCCACTTTAGTAAAGTGCACTTGCGGTGCTTACAAGCGTCCTCACAGACTTTGCGCTGCTTGCGGTCAGTATGACGGCCGTGAAGTTGTAAAGGTTGGCGAATAATTCAAATTAACAGAGGGGGAAGTCAAAATTCTCTCTCTGTTTTTTTGTGAAAGGTGGGAAGTTAAATGTCAGTTATTATACAGTCGGTAGATAAACACAGTCCTGCAGATAAGGCAGGTATAAAAAGCGGCGATACATTACTGTCTATTAACGGTAATGAAATTATGGATGTTTTGGATTATCGTTTTTATCAGAACAATCAAAAACTTAATATTTCGTTTATTAACGAAAAAGGCAAGATTAAAAATAAGCGTGTTAAGAAGGGCGAGTATGATGAGCTTGGCCTTAATTTCGCTACCTATTTGATGGATAATAAACATTCCTGCCTTAACAAATGTGTTTTTTGCTTTATCGATCAGCTTCCTAAGGGGATGCGTGACAGCCTTTACTTTAAAGATGATGATTCGCGTCTTTCGTTTTTGTTTGGCAATTATATTACTCTTACTAACATTACCGAACACGAAATTGAACGCATTATAAAAATGCATATCAGTCCAATTAATATATCGGTGCATACCACAAACCCCGATTTGCGTGTTAAAATGATGACTAATAAAAATGCGGGTAATGTTTTGTCGATTATAAACCGTTTTAACGATGCGGGTATAAAAATTAATTGTCAGATGGTGTTGTGTCCCGGTTATAACGACGGTAAAGAGCTTGAAAGAACTCTTGAAGATTTAACCAATCTTGAAAACGCTGAATGTATAGCGGCAGTGCCGGTGGGTCTTACAAGGTATCGTGATGGCTTGGCAAAGTTAGAGCCATTTAACAAAAAAACTGCAGGCGAAACCATTGACATTATTAATCGTTTTGGTGAAAAATGTCTTGAAAAATATGGTAGTCGCAGGGTTTATGCAAGTGATGAGTTTTATCTTTTATCTGAAAGAGAAATGCCCAAAGCCGATTATTATGGCGACTTTTTGCAACTTGATAACGGTGTGGGTATGTGGTCGCTTTTGGAAAAGGAAACTGATGATGCAATCAATGACTGTGATTATATTTTAGAAAAACCGCGTAAAATATCATTGGTTACGGGCAAAGCGGCTTACCCGTTAATTACACAAATTGTTGACAAAATGTGTAAAAAATGGGATAATCTTAATTGTAAGGTTTATAAGATAGAAAATGATTTTTTCGGTCCTTTAATTACTGTTGCGGGCTTAGTTACTGCAACTGATATTATAAAGCAGTTGAAGGGTATAGATTTAGGTGATGAACTTATAATTCCCGATGTAATGCTCAGGGCTGAAAAGGATATGTTTTTAGACAGCATAACCGTTAGCGAACTTTCAGAGAAACTTGGTGTTAAGGTTACAGTAACTTCGGTTGACGGTTATGATATTTTAGAAAATATTTTAGGAGGTGCAGTATGGCAAAACCTATAGTTGCGGTTGTAGGCCGTCCTAATGTGGGAAAATCTACATTATTTAATAAAATTATAGGCAAGCGCCTTTCTATTGTCGATGACACACCAGGTGTTACCCGTGACCGTATTTATGGTGACGGTGAATGGCTTGGTAGAAAGATGATGTTTGTTGATACCGGCGGTATTGAGCCTAAAACTGACGATATCATTCTTGCAAGTATGCGCGCACAGGCAAACCTTGCTATCGAAACGGCATCGGTAATTGTTTTTGTTACTGATTTAAAAGCCGGTGTGACTGCTGCGGATATGGATGTTGCCGCAATGCTTCAAAAAAGTGGCAAACCGGTTGTTTTGTGCGTTAATAAGTGTGACAACATCGGTGAAACACCTATGGAATTTTACGAATTCTATAATTTGGGTCTTGGCGACCCGATTGCCGTATCTTCAGTACACGGTCACGGTACAGGCGACCTTTTAGACGCAGTAATTGAGCATATCGCACCCGAAGAATTTGAAGACGAAGATGAAGATATTATCAATGTTGCTGTTATCGGTAAACCTAATGCGGGTAAATCTTCTCTTATTAACCAGATAGCAGGTGAAGAACGATCTATCGTTTCAAATGTTGCGGGTACTACTCGCGATGCGATTGATCTTAGAATTGACCGTGATAATGTTAAATATAACTTTATTGACACTGCGGGTCTTCGCCGCAAGAGCAAGGTTGAAGATAAAATTGAAAAATACAGTGTTCTTAGGGCGAAAATGGCAATTGAACGCGCTGATGTTTGCGTTATTATGATTGATGGCTGTGATGGCTTTACCGAACAGGATTCAAAGGTTGCAGGTCTTGCTTTAGAACAGGGTAAGGCGTGTATAATTGCCGTTAATAAGTGGGACGCTGTTGAAAAAGATGGCAAAACGATGGATTCTTTTAGAAAACAACTTATGAAAGATTTTTCATTTATGCCTTATGCGCCGATTATCTTTATTTCAGCAAAAACAGGGCAGAGAGTTGACAGACTTTTCGACCTTATTAAATATGTAAATGAACAAAACACAATGCGTATTTCGACCGGTAAACTTAATGATATATTGGCTGATTCTACCGCTCGTGTTCAACCACCGTCTGATAAAGGCAAACGCCTTAAAATTTATTATATGACTCAGGCTTCTACAAAACCGCCAACATTTGTGTGTTTTTGTAACAATGCCGAATTGTTCCATTTCTCATATCAGCGTTATCTTGAAAACCAAATTCGTTCTACCTTTGGTCTTGAAGGTACACCCGTCAGGTTTGTAATTCGTGAAAGGGGCGACAAGTAAATGGTAATTACCGCTTTGGTTACTGTTATTGCAGCTTACCTTATTGGTAGCATTAGTTTTGCTGTTATCTTTGCTAAAAGTTTCCTTAAAAAAGATGTAAGAGAGCTTGGCAGTGGTAACGCAGGTGCAACAAATGTTTTGCGCAATGCAGGTTTGTTGCCCGGTTTGCTCACCTTTGTTTGTGATGCTTTAAAAGGGTTTGCTGCGGCTTATATGGGATATGCAATATTTGATTATATCCATACCGAAACCGCTAGTGAGTGGTCTTATGCTATTTATGGCGCGTATATTTGCGGTGCCGCTTGTATGCTTGGTCATATTTTGCCTGTCTTTTTTCAATTTAAGGGCGGTAAAGGTGTCGCTACAAGTGTTGGCATTTTTGCGGTTTGTTGTCCAATTGCAATTATCATTGGGTTAATCGTATTTGCACTTTGCATAATTGTTACAAGGTATGTATCGCTCGGTTCAGTATTGGGTGCGGTTACGGTTGTAATTCTTTCAATTATTTTTTATAATGATGCGGCAGGCATATTCCCGCAAATAGTCTTTGCACTTATTATGGGCGCAATGGTTATTGGAAAACACAGTGAAAACATCAAGCGTCTTTTGAACGGTACCGAATCTAAAATTAAGTTCGGGGGCAAAAAGAATGGCTAAAATCACAGTTTTAGGTTGCGGTGGTTGGGGCATGGCGCTTGCTATTTCTGCTTTTAACAACCGTAATGATGTTACATTGTGGACTCCGTTTAAGGAAGAGGCAGATCTTCTTTTAGAAAAACACGGGAACGAAAAATTGCTTCGTGGTGTTGTTTTGCCCGCAGGTATTAAGGTCACGACTGATTTATCGGTTGTTAGTGGTGATGATCTTACAATAATTGCCACACCGTCAGTAGCGGTGCGAAGTGTTGCCAAACAGCTTAGCGCTTATAATGATATTGGTATTGTTGTTAATGTTGCAAAGGGCTTTGAAAAGGAAAGTCTTAAGTTTTTGACCGATGTTATTGCCGAAGAACTTCCAAATTCTCCGATAGTTGCTTTTTCGGGGCCGTCGCATGCAGAAGAAGTTGCGCGTAATATACCAACATCAATTGTTGCGGCTTCTAAATCGCTTTTAGCTTCAGAAACTGTTCAGGATGTAATGTCAGGCGGTTGCCTTCGTGTTTATACTGCAACCGATTTAATTGGTGTTGAACTTGGCGGTGCGCTTAAGAATATTATTGCTATTGCGGCAGGTTGTTGTGATGGTTTGGGTCTTGGTGATAATACAAAAGCCGCGCTTATAACCCGTGGTCTTGCTGAAATGGCGCGCCTTGGTGTCAGTATGGGTGCAGAAGAATATACTTTTGCAGGTCTTACAGGTATTGGTGATCTGGTTGTTACTTGCACATCGCGTCACAGCCGTAATAACCGTTTTGGTTATAAGGTGGGCAGTGGCGTTGATATTCAGACAGCGCTTAAAGAAGTTGGCACGGTTGAAGGTTATTATGCTACTGAAATGGCGTACGAAATTGCTAAAAAGCAGGGTGTTGAGATGCCGATAATCAACGAATGTTATGCGCTTTTATATGAAGAAAAGCCTGTAAATGAAGTTGTAATGGCGCTTATGAAACGCCCACCAAAAAGTGAACATTAAATTCCTTAAAAAAATACTTGATTTTTTTGTCACTTTATGTTAATATATTATTTGCTATGCGGTCGGTAACAGTTATCGGCTATTTAAGAAGGAGGTGCAGACCATGGCTAAATGTGATATCTGCAATAAAGAAATTGCTTTCGGTATTAAGGTTTCTCACTCACACAGACGTTCAAACAGAACTTGGAAGCCCAATGTTAAGAAGGTAAAGGCAATCGTTAACGGTGCTCCCCGTCGTATCAATGTTTGCACCCGCTGTTTGCGTTCGGGTAAGGTTACCAGAGCTATCTAATAATTTCTTACAAACAAACCCTGGGTTTTCACTCAGGGGTTTTTTGTATCTAAAAACGGAAGTGAACTTATGTACAAGGCAGTTATTTTTGATTTGGACGGCACTCTTGTTAATTCGCTTGATGATTTGGCGGTTGCTTGTAATTATTCATTAAAACAACACGGCTTTAATGTATATCCCGTCGAAGATTATAAATATCTTGTCGGCGATGGAATGGTGAAGCTTATTGAAAGAGCAATATCTTATGATAATGTTTCGCAAGATATTTTTGAATCGGTATTTAATACATTTATGAATTATTACCGTGGGCACTATCTTGTTTATACTAAGGCTTATGAAGGAATTAATGAAGCACTTGAAACTTTAAAAGATATGGAATTAAAATTGGCGGTTATTTCAAATAAAGCCGATGATATGACAAACATAATTGTAAAAGAGTTGTTTGGTGATATTTTTGCAGTTGTTACAGGAAAAAGGGAAGGATACCCCACTAAACCTGACCCAACACTTACTTTAAAAATTATTGATGAAATGGGTCTTAAGCCAAATGAGTGTATATTTGTAGGTGACAGCGGTATGGATTGTGCCAATGCAGTTAACAGCGGTTGCTATCCGTTGGGTGTTCTTTGGGGATTTCGCAAGGAAGCCGAATTACTTGAGAACGGTGCAAAAACCATTATTAATCACCCCGATGAAATTGTCCCATTTGTAAAGGAACTTTTAAATGACTGAAATTGAAAGAAAATATTTTCCCACAAAGCTTGCGGGTTATGTGGGGTTTGTAGTACAGGCGATAGTTAATAACTTTTTGCCGATTTTATTTATAGTTTTTCAGGACATTTACGGTCTTGGCTATGAAAAACTTGGCAGACTTATTGTTATTAACTTTGCAGTACAAATGTTTATAGATTTTATAACACCTAAAATAATACATAAAATCGGTTATAGGCGGGCAGCATTTTTATGTCAATTTACTGCTTGTTTTGGCCTTTGTTCAATGGCGTTTTTACCGCGGATAATGGGTAATACATATCTTGCGATTATAATTTCAATTGTGCTTTATGCCACCGGCAGCGGACTTATGGAAGTAATTTTAAGTCCCATGATAGAAATGTTGCCAACAGGCAATAAATCGGGCAATATGGCGGTGTTACACTCATTTTATTGTTGGGGGCAAACCGTGGTAGTGCCACTTACTACTGCTATGGTATTTATTTTCGGTAGGGAAAACTGGTCTTATATACCGCTTGTATGGGCGGTTGTACCGTTTATTAATATGTTTGCATTTTTATGTGTGCCAATTGTTGAACCCGATAAGGAAGAAAAGCAATCGACATTAATTGAACTTTTAAAAACACCAACATTCATTGTTTATCTTATTATGATGTTTTGCGGCGGCGCAAGCGAAATCGCAATGTCGCAATGGGCATCAATTTTTGTTGAACAGGCGTTGGGTGTTACCAAGGCAATAGGTGATATAGTAGGACCTTGCCTTTTTGCATTGTTTATGGCGCTTGGGCGTGTAATTTATGCCAAGTTTTCTAAAAAAGTGTCATTTACACAGCTTCTTATTTGGCTTAACATTCTTTGCTTCGTTTGTTATGTTACTGTTGCACTTTGTCATATTGCGGTGCTTTCGTTGGTTTTCTGCGCTCTTTGTGGCTTTTCCGTCAGTATTTCATGGCCGGGTATTTATTCGGCAGGTGCGCGTACCTTTAAAACGGGCGGCGCTGTAATGTTCAGTGCATTTGCAATGTGTGGTGACACGGGTTGTGCATTAGGTCCGGGACTTGTGGGTTTGGTAGCAGAATATACAAATCTTAACATCGGTTTTCTTGCAGCGGCGATATTTCCGCTTGTAATGGTTATTTGTTCAATTTATATTTTAAAAATTAAGGTTGCAAAAAACAAAAACACATAGTATCATATATAAGGTGATGTGTATGAAACGAGAAGATTATTTAAGCTGGGATGAATATTTTATGGGTATTGCTACTTTAGCGGCAATGCGCAGTAAAGACCCGTCGACTCAGGTTGGCGCTTGTATTGTTAATCAGGATAAGCGCATAATGTCAATGGGTTATAACGGTATGCCCCGCAATTGTAATGACGATGAGTTTCCATGGGGAAGAGACGATGATCCATTTAATTCAAAGTATTTATATGTTTGCCATGCCGAATTTAATGCAATTTTAAACTGTGAACGCGGCAATTTGCGCGGTTGTACGGTTTATGTTACACTTTTTCCTTGTAATGAGTGTGCAAAGGCAATTATTCAGTCGGGTATAACCGAAGTCGTTTATATGCAGGATAAATACGCTGAAACCGATAGTGTAAAGGCTTCAAAGCGTATGTTTGATGCGGCGGGGGTTTTATACCGCCCTTATGCAATAAGTAATAAAAAAATTACGCTTGAGCTTTAATAGATAAAAAAGTACCCGCCAAGGTTTTTACCTTGGCGGTTTTGTTATTTGATTATTTATTTGCGTCGATAATCTTTTGGGTTATCATTGCGGGAACTTCTTCATATCTTGTGGGTTCGAGAGTGAAGGTGGCAGTACCTTGGGTGATTGAACGCATGGCTGTAGCAAAGTCAGACATTTCTGCCATAGGAACTTCACCAATTATTTCCTGAAGTTTATTTTCAGCTGGGTTCATACCGATAATACGGCCGCGGCGCTTATTGATATCACCAATAACATCGCCGAGCATTTCATCGGGAACAAGAACCTTTAATGTGCCGATAGGTTCTAAGAGCACGGGAGCAGCTTGTGGAATACCATCTTTATAAGCGATAGCAGCAGCCATCTTGAATGCCATTTCAGAAGAGTCAACGGGGTGGTAAGAACCATCATAAAGTGTAGCCTTAATACCAACCATTGGGTAGCCTGCAAGGACACCCTTCATAGCAGATTCCTTAAGTCCCTTTTCAACAGCGGGGAAGAAGTTCTTGGGAACTGCGCCACCGAATACTTCTTCTTGGAATACGAGTTCTTCTTCGTCACAAGGTTCAAACTTAATCCAAACATCACCGAACTGACCGTGACCGCCCGACTGTTTCTTATGGCGACCTTGTACTTTAACTTCCTTACGAATGGTTTCGCGGTAAGCAATCTTTGGTGCTTTAAGTTCAACTTCAGCGCCAAATTTTGCCTTCAAGCGTGAAATAACAACATCAATATGTTGTTCGCCTAATGCGCAAAGAATGAGTTCGTGGGTTTCTTTATCGTTATAAACCTTAATGGTGGGGTCTTCTTCGGTAATACGAGCTAATGCAGAAGCAATTTTTTCTTCGTCGCCCTTAGATTTTGGATAAACTGCAACGGTAAGGTTGGGGTTGGGGAAGTCAGCCTTTTTAGCGGCAATTGCACCTTTTGCTGAAAGGGTATCGCCAGTTAAAACATCGCCAAGCTTTGCAACAGCACCGATATCGCCTGCGGTGATTACATCGGCATCTTCCTGCTTGCCCGCCTTAAGCCACATAACCTTTGAAAGGCGTTCTTCTTCGCCTGTGCGGTTGTTAATGAGCTTGGTATCACCTTTAATTGCACCCGAAAGAACCTTAAAGTATGAAAGTTTACCAACAAATGGGTCGGCAATGGTTTTGAAAACGGTAAGAGCAGTTTCACCGTTTTTGTCAAATGCAACAGAGTCGCCTGCTTCGTTTGTATAAGTGCAGTCAGCAACTGATGGCATAATCTGTAAAATGTTGTCAACCATTAATGGAATAGCGTTACCGCTTTGCTGAACACCACTGTAAACGGGGCAGATGTCGCCTGATTTAACACCAAGTGCAAGACCGTTTATAATTTCTTCTACGGTGAATTCTTCACCACCGAAGTATTTTTCCATCAATGCTTCATCGGTTGTAGCAACTGCTTCCAGTAACATGCTGCGCATGTTGTCAATTTCTTCACTGACGGGCATACGCATTTCTTTAATTTCGAGACCGTTACAGCCGTAAGCTTTATTTTCAATAAGGTTTATGTAAGATTTAACTTCTTCACCTTCGATATAAGGAACGATGATTGGGCAGATAACTGCGCCGTACTGACCGGCTAATGCGGACAATACACGGTAGAAGTGGGCATGGCTGGAATCAAGCTTACCAACGAAGAAGCCAACGCTCTTTTTAAGTGCGCGAGCTTTTTCAAAGCACTGTTTTGCGCCAACTGTAAGACCCGATTTACCCGAAATTGCGATAATTGCGCTGTCGGCAGCGGCTAATGCTTCACTGACACCTGCCGCAAAGTCAAAGAGACCGGGGGCGTCAATAATATTAACCTTGCTATCGTTAATTTCCAAAGCATAAACTGCGGTAGAAACCGATGTTTTACGCTTCTTTTCTTCCGCATCAAAGTCCATAACGGTAGTACTGTCGCTAATCTTACCTATGCGTTCGGTTGCTTTTCCGTAGAAAAGGATAGCGTCGGCAAGGGTGGTTTTACCTGAACCGCCGTGACCGAGCAAGGCAATGTTGCGAATTTGTGTTTCAGAATACTGTTTCAATTTGATGCACTCCTTTGGGGTTTATATGTAATACTCGAATTATAACACATCTTTTTAGCAATTACAACCAATTTTTTTAAAAAGTGTGTAAAAATTTTATTTATTTTCAATAAATTTGGGCATATTGCAGTAAACAGTAAGCAAAGTTTTATACAAAATTATAAAATGATTAATTTTTAATTACAAATTGTAATTTTGAAAAGGTAAAATCGCCCAATTTTGTTACAAAAATGATACTATTTGTAACTGAATTGTTTTTGGTATTTTATAAGGGTTTTGTATATAATTATAATATCGATTTGAAAGGAGACGGTAATTATGAAAAAACTTATAACAGCGGTTTTAATTAGCAGTATCGTATTACTGTCGCTTTGCAGCTTTGCACCTGTAAAATCGGTCGAAATTAAGAATGAAGTTGTAACAGTTGATATGGATAAGGTCTTGGAAAAGCGTTTTTTAAATATGCTTAACCACAGCTTTGTTTACGGTGAAGATTTTTATGATGATGAAGCTTTATTGAATGCATCGGCGCTCGCACTTTTAGACCTTGCTAAAGACGGCTTTATTGCTGAAAATTATCTTAAAGATTATGTTTTTAATATGTACGGCAAAATTTATGATAATTTTGACGGTATCAATAAAGATATGCCAAAGCAAGACGGCGGATTTTATGTTATTCCCCGCGGTTATGACATTTATGAACACACTATTGATTCTATTATTGCAAATGAAGATGGTAGCTATACTGTTATAACGAATGTTATTATTGACTATCACTTTGGCGAAAAGGTAGAAGCAGTTGGAACAACCTTCTTTTTACCGAACGAAGAATCACAGTTTGGCTTTAACATTCTTTACAGCGATTTAGCTTATCCGCTTGAATACGCAATGGCTCTTTAATATGAAATTATGCCCGACCGAAAGGTCGGGTTTTCTTTTAATTGCATTATTTAACATTTTATGTTAAAATTAAACAGTTAGGGGGTATTTTATGACTACCGATATTATTATAATAGGTGGCGGTGCAGGTGGACTGCTTTCCGCTGTTTATCTTAAAAAACAAAACCCAAAGCTTCAAATTCGTGTTTTAGAAGCACTACCGCGTGTAGGTAAAAAATTGGCGGTTACAGGTAATGGAAGATGCAATATTACTAATAGGAATATTAATATTAACCGTTATCATGGCAATAATGTTTTATTTGCGGAATATGCCCTTAATAAATATGATATAAACTTTACTTCAAATTTTTTTGAAAGTATCGGTGTACCTTTTATATATGAAGGCGATAAGGCGTTTCCCGCTTCACTTCAGGCGGGCTCGGTTGTTGATTGTCTTCGCTTTGCGGCAGAAGAAAACGGTGTTATAATTCACATTGACACAAAGGTTACTAACATACAAATTCTTAAAAACCAGTATCGTGTTTGGGCAGATAAAATAAGCTTTGTTGCCGATACCGTTATTGTTGCAACAGGGCTTTATTCGGGCGGTTATAAGTGCGGTAGTGACGGCAGTATGTTTGAACTTCTTAAAAAATCGGGTTTTAAAACTGTAAATACTACCCCCGCAATTGTTCAGATTAAAACCGAAAATGATGTTGCCAAACAGTTAAAGGGCATTAAGGTTGATGCTAATGTCACCTTAAAATCGGGTGAAAAAATCATAAGGGAAGACTTTGGCGAAGTGCTGTTTTGTGATTACGGTCTTTCGGGGCCACCAGTTATGCAAATCTCCCGCGAAGTGCCCCGCAGTAAAAATTCTATGACCTTGTCCCTTGATATTATGCCTGAAATTTCGTTAGAAGCTTTAAAGAAGCAAATTAAGAAAAGAGTAGAGAATTTAAAATCAAGACCGCTTGAAGAATTTTTTACAGGAATGCTTCAAAAACGCGTTGGACAGGTTATATTAAAGCAATGCGGTTTAAAGCTTTCAGATAAAGCCGAAGTGTTAAATGATAAAATCATTGACCGTGTCGCTAAAATGATTAAATCGTTTGATTTTAAGGTGCTTGACACTACGGGCTTTGTTAATTCACAGGTGACCGCGGGTGGTATTTCGACCGATGAATTTGAAAGCACGACTATGATGAGTAAAAAATACGACCGTTTTTATGCCGTTGGTGAAATTCTGGACATTGACGGTGACTGTGGCGGGTTTAATTTACAATGGGCGTGGAGCAGTTCTTTCTGCGCTTGTGACAATATTTTAAGGAATAAATAATGCTTTTAATTAATAATATAAATTTACCCCTTGAAACCGAATTTGAACATTTAAAATCGGTTATGGAAGGGTATTTAAAAACACCTTTAAAATCGGCACGGCTTTATAAAAAGTCGGTCGATGCAAGAAAAAAGGATAGTGTGCATTTTTGTTGCTCAGTACTTATTGAGAGTAGTAATGAGCAGTTGATTTTGCGTAAAAACAAAAATGCAAGTGTTTATAATGAAAAAGAATATGTAAACCCTGTTTTTGACGGTGAATCAAAGCACCGTCCCGTAGTTGTGGGCTTTGGTCCTGCGGGTATGTTCTCGGCTCTTGTTTTGGCGCGTGCAGGGCTTAAACCCATTGTGCTTGAACGCGGTCAGGATGCCGATACCCGAAAGGCTGATTTGGATGCGTTTTTCAGCGGTGCGCCCTTAAAAACTGAAAGTAATGTTCAGTTTGGTGAAGGCGGTTCGGGCACTTTTTCTGATGGCAAGCTAAACACAGGTATTAAGGATGTCCGTTGCCGTGCGGTGCTTAAAACATTTGCAGATTTTGGTGCGGGGGATAAAATTTTAATTGATGCAAAACCCCATATAGGCACCGATGTTTTAATTGATGTTGTTAAAAATATTCGCTGTGAAATTATTTCGCTCGGCGGCGAAGTTTGTTTTAACACTAAGCTTGAAAAAATCAATATCCAAAATGGTGAGATTGTTTCGGTAATAGCAGGGGGCAGGGAAATATTTTGCGACAAGGTAATTCTCGCTACAGGCCACTCGGCGCGTGATGTTTTTTCGCTTTTGAAGGATATGAATGTGGAAATGGCGCAAAAGCCATTTTCAATGGGTGTTCGTATTGAGCACAGGCAAGAAGATATTAATCGCGCGCTTTACGGTAAATTTTATAATCATCCCGCATTATCGGCGGCAGATTATAAAATGGCGGTGCATTTGCCGAGCGGTAGGGGAGTGTATACATTTTGTATGTGCCCGGGCGGCGAAGTTATTAATTCTTCTTCAGAAGAAGGCGGTATAGCCGTAAACGGTATGAGTTATAGCTGTCGAGACGGCGAAAATGCAAACTCGGCTTTACTTGTTAATGTTAACCCCGAAGACCTTGACAGCACCGATATTATGGCAGGTTGTTATTTGCAGCAAAAAATAGAAAAAGCGGCTTATAGCATTAAAAACGGCGCTGTGCCGATAACAACTGTTGGGCAACTTGTTTATGGTAAAAAGGCGGAAATCACTAAGGTAAAACCAACCGTTAAACCGCGAGTTGTTTTTGCCGATTTTTGCGATATTTTTCCACAATTCATAACCGATAGCTTAAAAGAAGCGTTGCCGCTTTTTGATAATAAAATTAAAGGCTTCGCGGATGAAGCGGCGGTGCTTACCGCACCCGAAACCCGAAGCTCGTCACCTGTACGAATTTTAAGGGATGAAAATTATCATTCGTTATCACTTGTTGGTCTTTATCCTTGTGGTGAAGGTGCAGGATATGCAGGCGGTATTATGTCTGCAGCGGTTGACGGTATGCGTGTGGCTGAGCAAATTATAAAGGATTTAATGTAAAATTAAAACGGACAAACTATTTTGGTTTGTCCGTTTTGTGTGTTTAAAATTATAGTTTAGCGGGCTAACCCCCAATTTATATTTATTCAAAAAACAAATTAAAGACAGAAAATCTATCAAATATAAGCTCCCATTGAGTTATAGTTGTAGTGGTGGGAAGGGTAGAAGTTTTACAAGGAATGTAAATTAAAAAATTGCTTGTTTTTAAATCAAAAAAGCTACATCCGTTAAGATAAGCAATTATTTTATTTGCTTTCTTTATTTCACCGATTCCTTTTATAATAATTCCGTTACTAAATTCAATTTTTAAAAAATCGGTATGTGGAGCAATCGTTAAAAGCAGAGCGGTATAAAGCTTTTGATTAATGCTAATACTTTTGTTTATTTTTATTATAAAGTTAAATTCTTTTAAATTTTTTACACAATCAAGTAGATTATAGCTTAAAAGGCGTAAATCAGTCGGCTCTGTGTGATTTTTAAATAAAAACGCTTCTGCAAGGTATATTTTTTTAAGATTTTTTAAGTGACGGGGTAAAATTCCGTGTTTTAGTATTGAAAGTGAAGTGTAAATTCGCAGATTATATAGATATTTTTCGAAACTATTTGGCAAAACTATCAAATAACGCCCCCCTTGATACTTTGTTATTATGCCAAATTATCTAAATTTTAAAAAAATTGTTAAAAAATAAACAAACCCCTTGAAATAATCGGGCAGATATTGTAAAATATAAAAGTAAAAATATTAGGAGGTATATTCCAATGGTTAAAGTTGCAATTAACGGTTTCGGCCGTATCGGTCGTCTCGCATTTCGTCAGATGTTTGGCGCTGAAGGTTACGATGTAGTAGCTATCAACGACCTTACAAAGCCCTCAATGCTCGCAAATCTTCTTAAGTATGATACTGCACAGGGCGGTTACTGTGGTTACATCGGTGAAAATCTTCACACTGTATCTGCAGATGATGAAGCAGGCACCATCACTGTTGACGGCAAAACTCTCAAAATCTATGCTGAAAAAGATGCTAAGGATCTTCCTTGGGGCGAACTCGGTGTTGATGTAGTTCTCGAATGCACCGGTTTCTACTGCTCAAAAGAAAAGTCACAGGCTCATATCGATGCAGGTGCTAAGAAGGTTGTTATTTCTGCTCCCGCAGGCAACGATCTTCCCACAGTTGTATTCAGCGTAAATGAAGGCATTCTTACTAAAGAAGACACCATCATTTCTGCTGCTTCTTGCACAACTAACTGTCTTGCTCCTATGGCTAAGGCTCTTAACGATTATGCTGCTATCCAGAGCGGTATCATGAGCACCATCCATGCTTACACCGGCGACCAGATGATTCTTGACGGTCCTCACAGAAAGGGTGACCTTCGTCGTGCTCGTGCAGGCGCTGCTAACATCGTTCCTAACAGCACCGGCGCTGCTAAGGCTATCGGTCTTGTAATTCCTGAACTCAACGGCAAGCTCATCGGTTCTGCTCAGCGTGTTCCTGTTGCTACCGGTTCTACCACTATCCTTACCGCTGTTGTTAAGGGTACTGATGTAACTAAGGAAGGCATCAACGCTGCTATGAAGGCTGCTGCTTCTGAATCTTTCGGTTACAACGAAGATCAAATCGTTTCTTCTGATGTTATCGGTATGCGTTACGGTTCTCTCTTCGATGCTACTCAGACAATGGTAGCTAAGATTGCTGATGACCTTTATGAAGTACAGGTTGTTTCTTGGTATGACAACGAAAACAGCTACACCAGCCAGATGGTTCGCACCATTAAGTACTTCGCTGAAATCTAATTTTAGATTTAAAAATGCTTTTAAAACTCCTAACCTTCGGGTTAGGAGTTTTTTGTTGTAATTCCAATATATTTATGATATAATAAAATAAATATGTGCACTTGGTGAAGTTTATGAAAATTTTAGCTGTGGGGGATGTTTGCGGAAGTATTGGCTGTGATTATGTCCGCAAGGTTTTGCCCACTTTAAAGCGAGATAAGAAAATTGATTTTGTAATAATTAATGCAGAAAATTCGGCAGACGGCAATGGTATTACACCGCATAGTGCCGAAAGCCTTTTAAATGTTGGCGCTGATGTGCTTACAGGTGGCAATCATTCTTTTAGAAGGGCAGAAGTGCTCGATTATCTGGAAGAAAAGGATAATGTGCTGCGTCCGCACAATTTGACCGAAGCACCGTTTGGAAAAGGCTATTGTGTGGTTGACTGTGGTTTTGTCAGTGTTGCAGTTATTAATTTAAGCGGTAAAATTTATCTTGAAAAAAATGGTCCTACCTGCCCGTTTGCTACTGCAGATGAACTTATAGAAAAAGCAAAAAATGATGGTGCCAAAATTATATTAGTTGATTTTCACGCCGAAGCCACAAGCGAAAAACGCGCTTTAGGGCTTTATCTTGATGGCAAGGTTTCAGCATTTTTTGGTACTCATACCCATGTGCAGACCGCTGACAGTCAAATTCTCGCAAATGGCACAGGATATATTACCGACCTTGGTATGACAGGCCCGATTGATTCGGTACTTGGGGTTAAGAAGGAAATTATTATAAACCGTTTAAAATCTAACGATATGTCAAAATTTCAGTTAGCAGATGGTGAATGCAGTTTAAACGGTTGCATTTTTGAAATTGATAATAAAACAGGTAAAACTGTTAATATAGAAAGAATTTGTATTTAAAATGAAAAAAATAATATCCATTTTTATGGTTTTGGTTTTCTGCTTTATAATGTGCGCTTGCGCTAAAAAGCCAAGTGGTACGGCACCACAAAAAGGGGAAAATACGGTAGCAAATAAAAGGGAAGCGATAACCCTTTTATATTCTACTTCTGACTCTTTTAATCCTTATGAAAGCATTACCGACCAAAACCGAAGAATAACAAAGCTAATATTTGAACCACTTGTAAAAATTGATGATAATTTTAATGCGGTTTTATGTCTGGCAAAGGAAGTGAAGACTGAAGGCACAGTTTGTACAGTAACCCTTCGTTCTGCACAGTTTTCAGATGGCAGTATATTAACTGCTGATGATGTGGTTTATTCTTTTAAAGCTGCAAAAGCTTCAAAAAGTTTATACGCTTCACACCTTTATGAAATCAAAAATGCTCAGGCAATTGACAGTAATACCGTGGTATTCAATTTAGCTAAAAGCGACCCTTATGCCGAAAATCTGCTTAGTTTTCCCATTTTTAAGGCGGGAAGCGACAAACTTACTGATGAAGACAGTGTTAAATTGGTTCCCATAGGTTGCGGAAGATATATTTTTAATAGTGATAAAACAGAACTCGTACAAAACACAAAATATTATGGTAAATTGGGTGATATTGTAAAAATACGCCTTATAAATGCGCCTGACAGCGAATCGGTTGCCCATTATGTTGAAATAGGTGCTGCAGATATATATTTTAACGATATTTCTGACGGCGAAATTTTCAGAATGAGCGGTCAAAAATATGATATAAACCTTAATAATCTTGTTTATATCGGTGTTAATCACGCTGTTGGCGATTTGGGAAGTTCGTTACTTCGTCAAGCAATTTCAAGCGCACTTAACCGTGAAGCAGTTTGTAGTAATGCATATTATAATAATGCAGTACCCGCTAAGGGATTTTTTAACCCTGCCTGGCAGCCAGTAAAATCGGTTCAAAATATACAAACTTTACCAAATTCGCAAATAACTGTTGAGAATTTAGAAGAAATAGGTTATAATAATTTAGATAGTGAAGGTGTGCGTTATCGCGGCGGACGGAGTTTACGCTTCAGTTTGCTTGTAAATAAAGAAAATCATTCACGCGTTGCTGCAGCTGATTTGATTGCCGCCACACTTAAGGAATATGGTATAAAGCTTACTGTTATTAAGGTGAGTTTTACCGAGTATCAAAGACGCCTTAAAAACAGTGAGTTTCAGCTGTATCTTGGCGAAGTCAACTTCACTGAAAATATGGACATCTCAAGCTTAGTTGTTCCGGGTGGCTCTGCCGCTTTTGGTGTTAAAAACTCAATACCGCAAGTGGTGGAAGGTGAGACCGCACCTTTAACTGCAGCAGGAATTGTAAATGCGTTTTATAACGGCCAGGCGGAAATTACCGATGTTGTGTCTGCTTTGCAGACCGAAATGCCGGTTATTCCTGTTTGTTATCGCACAGGTGTGCTTTTCTGTAAAGATGGCATTAAAAATGTTGGCGGCGCATCACAAAATGATATATTTTTAAAAATTGATTCATATAAACTTAAATAAATTGGAGGCATTACTATGATTGCTTACGAAACCAGATTGGGTAAGGTTGAAATCAGCGAGGATTATCTCGAAAAACTTATCGGTCACGAAGTTACTTCTTGTTTCGGCGTGGTTGGTATGGTTCCCCGCAGAGTTAAACAAAAGCTTTATAATCGTTTCACAAAATCAAATATGGCTGATACCGGCATTATAGTATCCGGAAGCGGTGACAGTATTTCTGTTGAAATTCATATAGTTGTTACTTATGGTATTAACATTAATGCAATTGCGGTAAGCATTACCGAAAAGGTAAAGCATGTTGTTATGGAATATACAGGTCTTGACATTCAAAAAGTGACAGTTAAGATTGACGGAATTCAGGAATAATCCCCCGTTAGATTAAAGGAGTGTATTAAATTTTGATTACCGGTGATATATTACGCGATGCCATTATATCGGCTGCGAATAATTTGAGTAATAACCGCAAGGCGGTTGATGATTTAAATGTTTTCCCTGTGCCTGATGGTGATACAGGTACTAATATGTCAATGACAGTTGGCAATGCTGTACGCGAGCTTGAAAAATTAAGCGGTGCAACCGCAGGTAAGGTGGCAGCTGTTAATGCTTCTGCTTTACTTCGTGGGGCCAGAGGTAACTCTGGTGTTATTACATCGCTTTTATTCCGTGGCTTTGCTAAGGGTATAGGTGACGCTGAAGTTGTAACTTCTGAAAACTTTAAAGACGCTTTCGCACTTGGTGTCGAAGCTGCTTATAAAGCAGTTATGAAGCCTACCGAAGGTACAATTTTAACTGTTGCGCGCGTAGCTAGTGAATATGCCGCAAGATCATATAAAGCAGGCAAAGATGAAGTAAGTGTTTTTGAAGACGCTATTGAAGGCGCAAAGGCTGCATTGGCGCAAACACCTGAACTTTTACCCGCTCTTAAGAAGGCAGGCGTTGTTGACGCAGGCGGTCAGGGTTTTGTTTTAATTCTTGAAGGTATGCTTTCGGTATTTAAGGACGGTGTAGTAATTAAGGCTAATTCTTCCGTTGCTGCCGCAGATGAAGAAGATGAAGAATCTTCACGCAATGCCGCAGGTGAATTTGAAGGCGAAATCACCTTCACATATTGTACTGAATTTATTGTAAACCGCGCAGAAGACTGTGAAAAAGAACCGCAGGAACTTCGCGGATATTTGGAAACTATCGGTGACTGTGTTGTAGTGGTTGATGACGAAGAAATCATTAAGGTTCATGTACACACCGATCATCCCGGCAATGCAATTGAAAATGCATTAACATTCGGTTCGCTTGTTCATTTAAAGATTGAAAATATGCGCGACCAGCATGAAAAGGCAAAGCACGATGCTCAAAATGCTAAATCTAAGCCCGTTAAAAACGCTGACCGTACTGAAACCTTTACTCCCGCTACACCCGAAAAGCCTGTTGGTTTTGTTTCGGTTTGTGCAGGTGATGGCTTGGCTGAATTATTTAAAGATTTAGGGGTGGATGTTATCGTTTCTGGCGGTCAGACAATGAACCCTAGCACCGATGATATTTTAAGAGCTATTGAATCTACCCCTGCTGAAACTGTTTTTGTATTACCCAACAACAAGAACATTATTATGGCGGCTGAACAGGCTATTCCGATTAGTACCCGCAAGGTTATTGTTATCCATACAAGAACTATTCCGCAGGGTATCGGTGCTATGCTTGCGTTCGACCCCGATGCTGATGATAATGCTAACGAAATTGGAATGCAGAATGCAATTCAGCGCATTACCACAGGTCAAATTACATTTGCTGCCCGTGACGCTGATTTTGACGGCTTTAAGATTAAGCAGGGCGAGCTTATGGCAATGCTTGGCGGTAAGATTAACTTTGTTGATACCGACCTTGAAAAGAGCGTTTTAAAGCTTCTTAAGAAGATGGTTAAGCCCGATAGTGAGTTTATTACTGTTATTTACGGTAGTGATGTAACAAGTCGTCAGGCAGCTGAAATCGAAGCTAAAATTCAGGCTAAGTTCGGTTCTAAGTATGAAATTACGATGATAAACGGCGGTCAACCGATTTATTACTATATCCTTTCTGTTGAATAAGGAGATATTTTTATGACAGCTTTCACTGATATTCAATATTTAAAAGGTGTCGGTGCTAAAAGGGCTGAAATTCTCAAATCCAGGGGCATCGACACAGTCGGTGCCCTTTTGCGTTTTTTTCCTAGAAAATATCTTGATTGGACTAATGTTACCATAATTTCACGCGCGTTTTTTAACGAAAATGTGTGTGTAAGGGCTAAGATTGTCACCCCAATTGAAGAGTATAAAACCAAGGGTTCAATAGTAATTTATAAATTTATTGCTGAAGATGAAAGCGGCAGAATGGCTGTTAATTTGTTTAATCAGCGTTATCTTGCCGAAAAGCTCAAATACGGTGGCGAATACTTATTTTACGGTAAACTTGATGGTAGTTACATAATGCGGCAGATGAATTCGCCCATTATAAAACCTGCCGATTATAATGTCATAGAGCCGATTTATCCTGCAAGTCGCGATATGTCATCGGCTCAACTTTCACGATTAATTAAAACGGCGGTTAAATCTGTCGAGTTAACCGAAACCTTGCCACAGATTATAATAGAAAGAAATAGCCTTTGTGATTTAAGGTTTGCAATTGAAAATATACATTTTCCAATGTCTCCCGAAGCCTTCCATAAGGCAAAGGAACGCCTTGTGTTTGAAGAATTGTTTGTTTTGCAGACAGCTTTGGCGCTAATTAAATTTAAATCACACCTAAAAAGCGGTTGTCAAATAAGCAAAAATTCATTTGAAGGTTTTGAAAAAAGCTTGCCTTTTGAGCTAACAAACGCACAAAAGCGAGTTATAAATGAATGTATTTGCGATATCCAGTCGGGCAGACCAATGACTCGACTTGTTCAGGGCGATGTTGGTAGTGGTAAAACAATGGTTGCGGCGGCGCTTTGCAGTGTTGCGGCAGAAAATGGGTATCAGTCGGCTTTGATGGCACCTACTGAAATTCTTGCAGAGCAGCATTATAAAACATTTTCAAAAATTAACGAATACAGTGGTATAAGATGTGGTCTTTTGACGGGCTCACTCACCGCAAAACAAAAAAACACCGTTAAAAAGCAATTGCTTGACGGTGAAATTGATGTTATCATAGGCACTCACGCTTTAATAGTTGATGATGTGCAGTTCAATAATTTGGGGCTTGTTATTACCGATGAACAACACCGTTTTGGTGTAACACAGCGCGAAAAGCTTACCCAAAAGGGCGAAAACCCCCACACGCTTGTTATGTCGGCAACTCCTATTCCGCAAACCTTAGGGCTTATTTTATTTGGCGACCTTGATATTAGCGTTATTGACGAATATCCCAAAGGCAGACAAAAGATTGATACTTACTGCGTTGATTCAACCTATCGCACGCGAATTTATAATTATATCAAGAAGTTTTTAGATAGTGGACGACAAGGCTATATCGTTTGTCCGCTAGTGGAAGACGGGGAAGAGAGTGGTTTGAAATCTGCCAAGGAATATTACAATTCGCTTTGTGAAAACGAGTTTAAGAATTATTCATTAGGTCTTTTGCACGGCAAAATGAATGGCAAAGACAAGGAAAAGGTGATGCGTAGTTTTGCTAATGGTGAAATTCAGCTTTTGGTGGCAACAACCGTTATTGAAGTTGGTATTGATGTGCCGAATGCCACGGTAATGCTTATTGAAGATGCCGACCGTTTCGGTTTGTCACAGCTTCATCAGTTAAGGGGTAGAATTGGTCGCGGTAGCGAAAAAAGCGACTGTATTTTAATTAGCGACAGTCAGAACGAAGAAACCTTAGAAAGGCTCGATGTTATTAAAAAATCATCTAACGGTTTTGAAATTGCTGATAAAGATTTTGAACTGCGCGGCCCCGGTGACTTTTTAGGTAATCGACAGCATGGTATTCCGCAAATGAAAATTGCAGATATTTTTGCAGATAAAAAGGTGCTTTTTAAGGCAAAAAAGGAAGCTGAATTACTGCTTGAGTACGACCCGAAACTCAAATTTCCTGAAAATAAGGAACTAAGACAAGAAGTTATCGACCTTTATAAAAGGCTTAATCAAAATTAATAATATAATGTGTAAACGGCGCGGTTAAACGCGCCGTTTTTGCTTGTTATGTCTGTGACAGAAAATTTGCGTTTTTAAATTTTTCAGGTCAATATTTTTAATCTTTAGGTTTAAAAAAGTAAAAAAATGATGGGAAAACCGCCATTTCAAGCGCCAAAAACGCCATCTTTTTTGATTTTTGCAAGATGTCGTTGAATGGCGTTTTTTTTATGCATATAATAAGGGTCGCTGAAGGAGGAATCGTTTTGCGAGAGAATGACAAGTTGCTTTATAAAACCCTGAAGACACTTTTAAATGAAAAGTTGTCACCGGAAGAAGCCCAATCCCTTAGGGAAGAAGGGTTTGAAATTAAAAATCCCACAAGAAAGACGGCTGTGATGGTGGCACTTTACAAGAAGGCGTCATCGGGGGACCTTTCAGCTATAAAGGAACTGCGTTCTATCGTGAGCGAAAAAAACATTGATAAGCCAACCGGCGAAAAAGCGGTGATGATTATTGATGACATCAGAAATCAAGATGTCTGAAATCGTGGGCGGCGGTTATGATAGATTTTGGAACAGCAAAAAGCGTTACCGCGTCTTAAAAGGCGGTAAGGGGTCTAAAAAGTCGGCAACGACGGCGCTTAATTTTATTTTTAGATTAATGAGCGAAGAAAAATCAAATCTTTTGGTTGTGCGACAGGTAATGAATACCCATAGGGACAGCACCTTTGCGCAACTTAAATGGGCACAGGAAAGACTTGGGGTAAGCGACTATTGGAACAATACCGTAAGTCCGCTGGAAATGACCTATAAACCAACAGGGCAAAAGATTTTGTTTCGTGGTTTTGATGATGTTTTAAAGCTTGCCTCAACAACGGTACCGCAGGGATATTTAAATTATGTCTGGATTGAGGAAGCCTTTGAAATTGCCAAAGAAGCCGATTTTGATAAACTTGACCTTTCTGTTCCACGCGGAAAGTTACCGCCCCCGCTTTACAAACAAACCACCCTGACCTTTAACCCGTGGAGTGAAAGTCATTGGCTTAAAAAACGCTTTTTTGACCAAAAAAGCCGCGATGTTGACACATTTTCAACCAATTATTTAATTAATGAATTTTTGGATGAAACCGACCGCGCGGTTTTTGAAAGAATGAAAAGGCAGAACCGCCGCCGGTATGAGGTTGCGGGGCTGGGAAATTGGGGTGTTACCGACGGCCTAGTTTTTGAAAATTGGTGTGTGGGAAATGTTGATATACCGAAAGAAGATGAATATAGATGGAAGAGTTTCTTTGGTCTAGATTATGGTTATACCAACGACCCCACCGCATTTGTGGCTTTTAAGGTTAACCCCATAAAAAAACAAATTTATATATACGATGAATTTTATGAGAAGCGAATGCTTAACAGCGATATTGCCAAACGGATTACTGAAAAGGGCTTTTCGAAGGAACGCATTCGCGCCGACTGTGCCGAGCCAAAGTCAAATGACGATTTGCGGCGGCTTGGGATAAGTCGTATCACCCCGTCTTACAAGGGACGGGACAGCATTTTAAACGGTATCGCGGCTATAAGTGAGTATAGGATGACGGTTGATCCCAAATGTGTGAATATGATTAGGGAATTATCATCTTATGTTTACGATGAAAGGCGCCAGGAAAATGGTTTAAGACTTCCCAAAGACAGCGAAAACCATCTTTGCGATGCTTTAAGATATGCTTTTGAAGATGTGAAATTTTTCAAACCCGAAAATAAAAGCACGCAAAAGCATAATGATGCCGCTATTACCAACGATGATTTTAAAGGAGGTTGGGACCGATGATTTTAGTGTTTTTATTGTTGGCAGTTTCCGCCTTTTTAATTGGTTTCTTTTGTGGGTATAAAAAAGAAAATATGCCACGCGCTATAAAGGTTAGGTTTGATGACAGTGACCTTTTAAAGCTGCAAAAGGAATATGAAAATTTTTTAAATTATGACGGCACCGAACAACAGTAAGGTGTCAAACAGGTGATTTTATGGAAAATGAAGAAATAATGTCTACATCACAGGACAATGAAATCCCCGAAAAGGAAGTTGCGCCCACCACAGTGCAAACGGGTGAGAAAGGGTTTATACCTGTTAAATACAACAAAGAAATTATTAATCTTGATATCACGCGTGCAAGCGAATTGGCACAAAAGGGCATGAAATTTGAAACCTTATCAGAAGAACTTGAACTTTTAAAGCAGTTAGCTAGTGAAAGCAAAAAGACAATTAAGCAGTATCTTTCTGATTTAAAGCAACAAAAAAATGAAGCTTTTCGTGATTCGCTTATTGAAAAATGCGGTGATGATGTTAATCTTGCTAACGAAGTTTTACGCCTTTATGAAAAAAAGGCAGAAACCGATGACGGATTTTTAGAGATTCAGAAAAACTTTCCTGAGATTAAAAGCCGTAAAGATTTGCCCGAAAGTGTTTTGGAAAATGCAAAGCTATGCGGCAGCAATTTGTTTGATGAATTTTTGCGTTACAGATTTTTGCAAGAAAAAGCTGTTAAAGACAATGTGTTATCACAGCAAAAGGGAATCGCTTCAAGTGCGGGTTCCCAACTTAATAAAACAAGGGGTGACAACCCCGAAGCCGCCGAATTCTTAAAAGGTCTTTGGCGAAAATAATTAAAAGGAGAAATTTAAAATGGCTATTAATTCAATTGAAAATGCAGTAAGATATTCAACCGAGCTTGACAAAATGTTTGCGCAGAAAAGTGCTACAGGCTTTTTTGCCGACAATGCGCTTGCAACAAAATTTGTGGGTGCAAAAACCGTAATTATTCCCGATGTAGATTTCCAAGGTCTTGCGGATTATGACCGTGATGCAGGTTATACCAAGGGTGCGATTACAGTTTCTAATACTTCATACACAATGGCAATGGACCGTGCTCGCTCTTTACAGATTGACCGTGAAGATATGGATGAAACCGGTATTGCAAATCTTGCGGGTAAAATTTTGGGCGAATATGTGCGCACAAAGGTTGTGCCCGAATGTGACGCTTATGTTTTATCTAAACTTGGCGGTTTAGCGCTTGGCAGAAGCAATATTGTTGATGGCGATATTGAAAAGCCTTATGAAACTTTATGCGCACTCATTAATGAAGTTCAGTCGGTTGTAGGTTATGATGAAGAACTTGTAGCTTTTGTTGACGGTTATATGTTTGCTGCTCTTCAAAATTCTGCAGAAATTTCTAAAATGATTACCGTAAGCGATTTTAAGCAGGGCGATATTAATCTTAAGGTGAAAACACTTAACGGCGTGAGCATTATCCCTGTTGTAAGTGAAAGAATGAAGACTGCTTACACCTTTAACGGTGGTAATTTGGGTGGTTTTAAGCCTATGGCTACCGCCCGTGAAATTTATATGCTCGTACTTCCTAAAACTGCGGCACATTTGGTTAAGAAAACCGAAAATATGCGTATTTTCACACCCGAACAAAACATTGATGCCGATGCTTATAAATTTGACTACCGTATTTATTACGATGTATTTGTAAATAAGAGCGGTCTTGATGCGGTTTGGGCTTGGGTTTCACCTTCGGTTAATATTACAGCGCAGCCACAGAATACTTCTGTTTCCGAAGGCTCAATAACAGGTAAACTTAATGTTACCGCAACAAGCGAAGGCGCTCTTACATACCAATGGTATAAGTGCAATGATGAAAACAAATCAGGCGCTGTGAAGATTGCTTTGGCAAATGCTTCTAGCCTTGATATTCCCAAGGACCTTACTGAAGGTAAACATTACTTCTTTGTTAAGATTTTGGTTGACGGCGCTGCCGCAAGCGAATCTGATGTTGCAGTTGTAACAGTTTCTTAAAATTACAAATCTGCAAGGGGTGAAAAACCCCTTGCAGGTGATTAGGACGGTGAAATAAATGAAATTATTACCGAGTGAGATTTTTGAAGAATATCAAAAAGGTGTTCAGTATAAAGCATCACTAGGAAAGCACGGTCTTTTTGAGCAAAACAAAATTAACGAACGCTTTTTTATAGGGGACCAGTGGCATGGTGCGAAGTGCGGTAATGACCGCCCGCTTGTAAGGTATAATGTTATTAAGCGTATTGGTGACTATAAAATGTCGCAGATATTAAGCAGTCCGATAACTGTTGATTTTTCGGCAGAAGGTGTGCCGCGACAAAGCGAATCAGAGCCTTTAAAAACCTTACCCCAAGGTAAGGTGAGTGACGGTGAAGTTAATTCGCTTGTGCTGGCATTAGGAAAATATTTTGATGTTACCGCGGAAAGACTTGATTTTGGAACATTACAGGAAAAAATTCTGCGCAATGCATATATTACCGGTAGCGGTGTGTTATACACCTATTGGAAGCACGATTTAAAAACGGGACTTTTTGCAGACGATAAAAAAACAAGCGAAATAAAAGGTGATATTTGCACCGAAGTTTTGGATATTGATGATATATACTTTGGGGATGAATATACTGAAGATATTCAGTCACAGCCATATATTATCATCGCAAGTAATATTCCCGTAGCTGACGCCTTAAAAGAAGCGCGTATAAACGGTGCGGGCATTTCGGCACTTAATGAAATTGAAAACCGCGCACAGGACGGCAAGGTTCAGGTGCTTACAAAACTTTTTAAGGAATATAAAAAGGATGGCAGTTATACAATTAAAGGTACAAAGGTATGCGAAAATGCAGTGATACGCCCTGTATTTGATACATATTTAAGGCTTTATCCGCTATCAATTTTTAAGTGGGAAAGAAAAAACAACTCGCCCTATGGCGAAAGTGAAATAACATATATTATCCCCAATCAGATAGCTATTAACCGTATGATAACCGCTAATGTGTGGTCGGCAATGACAACCGGTATGCCGATAATGCTTGTCAACGGTGATACGGTAACACAAAAAATCACCAACGAACCCGGTCAGATAATTAAGGTTTACGGTAGTAATGAAGATGTTACGGGTGCGGTTAAATACCTTGCACCGCCAACCTTTAGTCAGGAATATGATGCATCTATAAAGGCGTTGGTTGAAAATACGCTTACCCAAAGCGGTGCTAACGAAGTGGCACTTGGCGACCACCGAGCTGATAATAACTCGGCGCTGCGCACAATGCGTGAAGCAAGTCTTATGCCACTTATTATAACCAAAAACCGTTTTTATGCCTTTATTGAAGATACCGCGCGCATTTGGGCGGATTTTTGGATTACCCGTTACGAAAAGCGTTCCTTAAAAATTGGAAATTTGGCAGATACTTGGTATATGCCGTTTGATTCTAACCGATATAAGAACTTGATTTTAAATGCAAAGGTTGCAGTGAGCACAGGTGCGAATTACGGTGAAAGTGAACGCCTTGATACTTTACTTAATTTGTTTGAAAAGGGCGTAATTGATAAGAAGCAGTTGGTTTCGCGTTTGCCTGATGGAATTATAACCGATAAAAAGCAGTTGCTTAATGAAATAATTGCAGGGGGAGAAAACGATGAAGGGATATGAGATTTATAAGCGTGTGCTCAATCTTTTGGGGTATGTAAATTATGATGATGCTGTTACTGCCGACAGCACACTTTACCGTCGCGCGCTTTACGCCTTAAATCAGATTCTTGTTGATTTAAAACAGGACGAAGTGGAAGACCTTAACTCTGTTGTTAATATTCCTAAAGCAAGTATGGATGCATTAGTTTACGGTGTGGCAATGATACTGTCACTTATTGGATTTGACAGCGAGCTTAACCGAGTTTTTACTCAGATTTATAATTCTAAGCGAAGCGCCGCTTTGAATGAAATTTCTGCAGTAACAGATGTCTTGCCAGCTGTAGTTGAGGGAGAGAGTTAAGTTGAAATATAATAATTTATCACCCAAAGGGATAAAATGTTTTAAATTACCAACTTTAAACGGCGGGGTTAGTTCAAATGCGTGTAATGATAATTGCATATCAGCGGGTGAAAATCTATGGTTTTGTAATGGGCGTTTGCAAACTCGTCCCGGGCTTTTGGTAAATGGAAAGAATACGATTACTGTACCTAAAAAGAGTATGTATGATGAATTTGATTATCGGCTACACGATGTAAAGGTTAATTATCTTGATAGTGAATACCGCATTGGTACAATAGGCGTTTGTCATGACAATTTTCAATACACCCTTTACATTTATTTCATTGCAAGCGCCACCAACATTTTATCGGTCGGAAGTCTTGATTTTTTACGACTTTCATCAGATAGTTTCAAAGTGCCTGACAACATAACATTTTATACAGGCGCTCCACAAAACGGCGGTGGTGTTTTTGCACTTATTACCCTTAAAAATACAGAAAACTATAATGAAAAAAGTTATAATGTGTATGAAATAAATTCGGAATTCACCGAATGGGAAAGGGTGTACGATTTTTATGCGCCGACATTGCTTATAAACGGCCGTGGAAATAATTATGAGCTTGCTTTTTCTGAAAGTGGAATAGTTTATAAAAATCCGCAGGCGCTTGAATCGCAAAACCTTTTGAATGGGCGTTTTAATGTTTATTTTAATTCGGATGGGCGTTCAAATATGTTTCGTCTGCCTGTTGCGAATTTAGCTCTTGAGAGCGTGGTTTGCCGTATTAATTATACAGAATCATTTTTTGTTGAATGGAATGTTAAAGGTACTTCAATTGTGGACACCCAAAGTTTTATGGGTAGCGATATTATGATTGAAGTTGACCGTGAAAAGGGAACGCTTTCATTTACCAGAAACGGAGAGCCATATGCAATACCAATAATGCCATATTACAATGAAAACTGTATAAAGGTTACCGCCACTAAGGATATAGGAAAAGGCTTTGCGCAGGTGGTTGATTCTACCTGTTCACTTACAGCAGATGGAAGAATCTATCTTTCGGGTGGTACAAACGGTAATGTGTTAATGTGCGCAAAAAGTGAAAACCCGTTATATTTTCCACTTAAGTCAACAACCGATATAGGTGGTATTGAACCGATTACCGCTCTTTCTGTACAGGATAAAAAAATTATTGCCTTTAAAGACAATGAAAGTTATTTTGTAACATTAAGAAAGGGAAAGCGTATTAACGAAATTGGGCTTCTTGCTGATGATGACCGCCTTTTTAAAGGTGAAGATACTCTTAATCCCGAACTGATATCTAAAAGTATTGGTTGCAAATATAAAAACACCTTATGCAAAATTAAGGATAAAACGGTATGGCTTGGCGCGGACTGCGAAGTTTATATATTAAATAACACAGGCTTTGATTGTATTACTGCACTTTCCGATAATCTTAAAACAAATTATGATTTTGAATTTATGGATGCGGCTGCAGTAAGTGACGGAAAATATTATATTTTATTCGCGGGCAAAAAGGCTTTCGCTTTTGATATTGAAAATTTAAATAGCCCTAAATGTTATTCGTGGCAGTTCGGTGGTGCTTTCAAGTTTAATAGCGGTTTTTATAAAAATGGCAAACTTATGTTTTGGTGCGATGCCGACGGTAGCGGTATTTCATATATTGCGACGCTTGACGGTGAAAACGATTTAGAGATGTATTATAACGAAGATGACGAAATACAAATTGATAAAATCAAGGTAAACAGTTATTTGCTTACAGGCAAATATGCGGTTTCGGGACAGAATCATAAAAACACCTTTGAAAGTATACATCTTGCAATATCCTGCAGGGGAATGGTAGAAATAAAAATTAATGACCGATATGCCGCAAAGGTTAATTTGCGTCTTTCTGCCGAAGATTACGATAAGGGTGAGTATAAATCGGTTGTGCTGAGACCACATTTATACGATACTGAAATAGTGCAGATTTATATATCTTCGGATAGTAATTTTGCGGTTGGTGATATTGAACTATATTACCGTAAAACAGGACAGTTTTAAAGAGTGATGTAAATGAACAGTGGAATAGTTGTGGCAGTGATTTCCTTTTTGGGAACACTGCTTGGTACTGCGGGCGGTATTTTGGCATCTGCAAAGCTTACCGATTACCGTTTAACACAATTGGAAAAAAAGTTTGAAAATGTTTCGGCGGCGGTGGCAAAAATCCCTGTTATTGAAGAACGACAGAAAACTGCCGACCGCCGCATTTCAAAACTTGAACGCGACCACAGCCGTGCGCAGTTTGTTAATATGAATTAAAAAAATGAACCTATCAAACGATAGGTTCGTTTTTGCTATTTCTTTTTGGAAATTCTTTGAAGTTCGTAACACTCATCGCACATTTTTGCTACTTGCGGTGAATGGCTTACCAAGATTACGCATTTGCCATCATCTGCTAAACGGCGGAAAATTCCCATAATTTCATTTTGGGTTTCACCATCTAGATTTCCTGTCGGCTCGTCTGCCAAAATAATGTCAGGGTCATATGAAAGAGCACTAGTCGCCGCTGTGCGGCATCAGCCATGCGAAACCGACATTCGGACTGATGATCTTCGGATTGTTCCTGACGGCATTGAACAGAAGGGCCTCGACTGCAAAAGAGGTATCCCTGTCATCCATTCCGTGGCGGACATACCAATATGGAGCGACGTCGGAAGTACCTTCGAACAGATAATCGATCGCAGAAGTCATCTTGATCTGCAAAGCAAGAGCCGTACCCTCCTCTGTCTGCATATACTCATCCCATGACATACCGGTCTCATCCTTTCCGACTCCGTTGCTTTCCTTGTCATTGTTCCATGAATACTCGTTGAACGGGCAATATGGAATATCTTCGGATCCGAACAAGGAATCTTCGTTCATATGAGTTACGAAAAGTCCCTTGTTGGAAAAGGCAGGAGCCGGCTTGAGAGTCGTATATTTCGCAACATAATAAAGATGCTTGTCCAGATCATATTCATAGCTGCCGTCTTCATTGAAGATAAGCCATCCGTTATTGGCACGGTTTCCTCTTCTGGTCTTCTTTTCGATATCCTTCTTCATCAGTTCTGCACCGATTTCATTTATAGTCCTAGCTATTTCTTCATGCATCAGCCTGGCAATATAATCCTTGAGATTCTC
>JAZKXN010000048.1:0-1917 GCA_045611605.1 Acutalibacteraceae bacterium | reverse complement strand
ACGGCAAAGCCTGCAATACCATTCATATCATAAGCAATGGGAGAAGCGTACATCCAAAGCTGGGCACCAAAACCAACCAGCATTGCAAGGTCACGATATTTGGTAGTAAGAGCTGAAATGATAATACCGCATCCAAGGCTCAGAAGAGCTAATTGTAAAATAATAAGAGGTGTCATTAAAATATATAAATTAGGGTGACATCCCTGGTCGGTTATAGTGTAGAAAACAAGGAAACCGACCATAAACATAAACTGAATTGCCAAGGAAATAAGATTTGACATAACTGTAGATATGGGCATAACGAGTCGTGGAAAATAAACCTTACCCATTGTGCTGCTGTTAGCAACAAAAGTATTTGCTGTTTGTGTAAGACACTGGTTAAAGTATGTCCAGAGGATTGTACCTGAAAGGTAGAATATAAATGAGGGGACACCATCTGCCGCAAGACCTGCAATATTACCAAAAACAAGGGTGAATACAACTGTTGTAAGAAGTGGTTGTATAATTGCCCACAATGGACCTAAGACAGTTTGCTTGTACTGTGAAACGAAGTTTCTTTTCACAAACAAAAATATAAGGTCACGATATTGCAATAATTCTTTTAAATGCAAGTCAAACCAACCGTTTTTGGGTTGGATAACAGTTGTGAATTTTTCGTTCATGTTAATCCTCTCGTTTTAAAATAATTCTTCAAGTTGTGAAATGATTTTCTGATTGATACTATCAAAATTACAATTATTCAAAGCTTTTTTGCAATTTTCAAGATCTTCTCTGTTTTTATATAATCTTAAGATGTTTTCATAAACAGATTCGGTATTTGTTTCGCACAAAAAACCATCAACACCATTTTTGATCTGATTTCCTGCCGCTGCGTAGGTTGCAAGAATCGGAGTCCCGAGAATTTTTGCTTCCATAATTGAAAGGCTATAGCCCTCAAATAAGCTTGGCTGAATAAACAGATCACATTTTTTCATATATGGATAGGGATTGCTTTTCATTCCCAGCATAAAAATATGCTTTTCCATTTTGTGTGCTGCTATTTGGTTTTTTATTTCATTCTCAATGGGACCGCCGCCAACTATATACCAATTAATATCTGTATAGCCTGCTTCAACAAGCTTCGCAACAGCTTCTACTGCAAAATTCAAACCCTTAACTGGCGACAATCTTCCGCAGGAAACAATATTAAAGCAATCGTTGTGGAAAAGCCCTTCTTCAATAGATTCTTCGCTTTTTTCTGTAATTGAATCTATATCAATCACATTGTTAACAACAACAATTTTATCTGCGTATTTTTTTCTATAGGCTTTAAGCTCTTTTGCAATATTGTCTGATACTGCGATTACCTTTTCGCTTTTTTTATAACCATAGCGGTCATGGTATTCCTTTCGCATTGCGCCATGGTGATAAAACATTAAAAACTTTTTTGCTTTTATAGCCTTTACTGCTATTTCTGCAACTCTGTCGCTATAAATAACGACAGTATCAAAGCTTTCGCCCTTCAGTTGTTCTTTTATGTAGCGTGAATAAAGGTGATTTTCTAATGCTTTAAATAAAATATTCAACACACGCCATATGAATCGGCGAAAGGAAGTGGCACCTTGGGGCTCTTCCATTATTTTATATAGTTTTTCAAATTTATAAGGCTTTGTAAAAGTAACAAGGCTACATCTGTCTGCCACAATAAGTCTGCAGTTTTTTGTGAGTCTATCCGCCATATCAAGATAATTTTGCGTAATAAGGCAGGTTACGTCATATTTATTGTAGTCAAGTCTATTAATGAGGTTTACAAGAGCTGTTTCTATGCCACCAATCCATAAAGCCTGAGCCACAAAAATGATTTTCTTTTTATTTTTCAAAGCTACTCTTCTCCGATAAAATAGTCTGGAATGCAGATTTTAATTCTTCTGAAAGATA
>JAZKXN010000047.1:0-1544 GCA_045611605.1 Acutalibacteraceae bacterium | reverse complement strand
GAAGAAAAAATCAAAAAAAGACTTGATTTATCCGAATTAATGTGATATAATACTTGCGTTGTACAGGGGTATAGCTCAGTTGGTAGAGTACTGGTCTCCAAAACCATGGGTCGTGGGTTCGAGTCCTTCTGCCCCTGCCAAAAAATCCAAGTCGCAAGACTTGGATTTTTTCATTTGTGCCGCAGGCACAACATCATTTGCGTGCTTGCACGCAACATCATTTGAGCGTCAGCTCAACATCATTGCCGCCCCGTGCGGCACAAATGAACGATGTTGCACTTCGTGCAAATGATGTGCTTCGCAATGATGTGGGCTTACGCCCAATGATGTTGCGCTTCGCGCAAACGGAATTGAACCGCTCGTTCGGTGTGATGAAATATAGTTGATTTATAATCGAAAGTATGGTATAATGTTTTATGGAAGGCGGTGATATCGTGAGGGAAGATAAGCTCGGTGATATTTCAATGGAGTTATCCGTTGATGTTTTGCAGTTGACCAAAGAGTTGCGAACAAAGCACGAAAATGTAATTTCCAATCAAATTGGCAGAAGCGCAACGAGCATTTGTGCCAACATCGCCGAAAGCAAATACGCTCACGGTCGCGCCGACTTTATTGCCAAACTTGAGATTTCACTCAAGGAAACCAACGAAACAAGCAAGTGGCTTGAAATGCTTTGGAAAAGTGATTATATTAACGAAGCAAGATATAAAGCACTTGATCGAAAATGTTCGACGATAAGATTTTTACTGGTGAAGTCAATTACAACGGCTAAAAAGAATATCAACACGGCAAAGGAGGGCGCAAAATGAGAGAAAATCAATTGCTTAAAGGCACAATTATAAGAACAATTTTCGTATTTGTTGAGCTGGTTGCACTTGTTGTTATATCTGTAATCACGTTCTCCAATGATGGGACAAGCGCGTGGGGATATTGGGGCGCAGTTGCAGCCGTATTTATTACATTAAGTCCTGTATTCATTTACGTTATTGCAAGTGCGGTTTTTAATATTTTTAATCTAACTATGGTAATCAAAAACAAACACACTGCAAATACAATAAAAAAATATCATAGGCTGAGCAAAGCGTATTTTATATGGGGTATCATAACCGGTGGGTTGTATGGTTGCCTCTTAGTACCGATTTTCTTGTTGGAAAATATTTTTCTATTCAATGCATATAAAAAAGAATTAAAAATCAGCGAAAATACATAGATTTGTTTGCAAGCATCGCGCGAAAGCCCGAAAGACCTCGGAAAACTTTTTGCGCCCATCATCGCCAAGGGATAAGTCTATCCGCTGACCTTGAAACACGGATCGATTTCAAAAAAATTAGGTATACGGTTCGAAATTGACCGCCCCTGCCAAGAAAAAAGCCGATTGCGAATGGCTACTTACCATAAGGAAGTTTTCTCGCAATGCATAAAATTGCTATGCAGTAAACAAATAATTAACCCCGACAGATATTAAAATCCGTCGGGGTTGTTTTATTCTGTTCGATAAATTGGAATTTGAATTAGTCATTCTGTTACTTATCGATAATTTTATA
>JAZKXN010000046.1:0-42271 GCA_045611605.1 Acutalibacteraceae bacterium | reverse complement strand
TTGGTGGTGATCTCGCCGCAAATCAGGCAGAAATCGGTGGTAACCATAGTTTCGCAGGCCACACGGGAACCGGGATCCTGCTGCAGGCAGGCATCGAGGATCGCATCGGAGATGGAGTCAGCCACCTTGTCGGGATGGCCGTTGGTAACACATTCGGAGGTAAAGAGTCTTTTTTCCATGTTTGAATTCCTTTCAAATTCCTAATATATATGCAAAAACACACATCGACGGACTCGATGTGTGTTACAAATCGAATCCTCATCTCTCGTTTGCCGCCGGATTTGGCACCTTGAATAAACAGGTTGCCGGGTTTCATCGGGCCGTACCCCTCCACCACTCTTGATAAGGACGCCATTTAATTTGCGTTAACTATTGTAACATAAAATCGAAAATTGTCAAGTTATTTTTTCAGTATCGGCGACAACTTTTTATAAATCAAAAAGCAAATTGCCGCATCAATTATACCCTTTGCAAAGTTAAAGGGCAAATTAAAAATTACAAGTGCTTCAAAAAGTCCATCAACCGACGGTAAAATCGCCTTATACATACCGACAATTGCCGGCATTGGTAAACCATATAATACCGAAAATGCGGGATATACAATATAATAATTTGAAACAATGCTAATTACTGCCATAACAACAGCACCAGCAAGAGAGCCTATAAAAGCGTATTTACGGTTTCTATTATATTTATAAATCAACCCTGCCACACCCACAAAAATCGCGCCAAGGATAAAATTAGAAACTTCGCCCACACCCGCGCTAGTAGTAACAAACAAATGCAAAACATTTTTTAAAAGGCATACCAAAACACCATAAAGCGGACCATAAACAAAACTAACAATTAATGCAGGAAGTTCCGAAAAATCGAGTTTAACAAATGACGGAATAATTGGTAAAGGAAATTCAAGCAACATTAAAACAAAACCAAGCGCACCAAATAGCGCACAAAAAGCAAGTTTTTTCATTTCTTCCTTGCGCATAAAAACACCCCTAAAAAAATAACGCCCTTACATAAAATAAGGGCGTTAAAAGTCAACATTAACTCTTCTCTCATCCAGACTATACTGTCGGCTTTGGAATTTCACCAAATCAGCCAAACGGCTCGCGGGCTATCACCGCCGGTGGGGAATTTCGCCCCGCCCTGAAGATTATAAAAATATTATATGACAATAATCGACTAAAGTCAACTATTTAAAATACATAAATAACTGGCATTTAATCATACCATTATAAAGCTTGCGGCGTTTATCCGCTTCTTTACCATAATGCTTTTCGAATTCATCGTGTGGGCTTATGATAAAATACTTTCTTCCATCTCCCATTTCGAACTGCGTACCCATTACCTTGTAAAGTTCTTCGGCAGATTTAACATCCAAAAGGCGTTCACCGTAAGGTGGGTTAGTAATGGTCAAGCAACGCTTTTCGGGGGCTTTGAAGTTTTTAACATCACCGATAGCCGCCTTAACATATTTTTCAACACCTGCTTTTTTAGCATTAGCAAGGGTTAATTCCACACAGGCGGGGTCAATATCATAACCTTGTGCTCTGAATTCAACATTCTTAAGAATTAAATCTTGTGCACGGGTGCGTTCTTCACGCCAAATTTTATCATCTAAAAATCCAAAGCGTTCAGCCGCAAAATAACGACGAAGACCCGGGGCTGTTTTGGTTGCCATAAGAGCTGCTTCGATCAAGATTGTACCGCTTCCGCAAAATGGGTCAAAAAGTTGTGTGTCGGGAAAAATTCTCGCCAAATCACACATTGATGCCGCCAAGGTTTCTTTTAAAGGCGCATCGTTGGAATTACGGCGGTATCCCCTTTTGTGAAGCCCATCACCGCTTGTATCAATCATCATTGTTACAATATTTTTATGAATAGAAAAACGAATTTTATATTCACTACCCGTTTCAGGGAAAATGTTGATTTTATAACGCAGTTTAAGACGCTCAACAATTGCCTTTTTGATAATCGACTGGCAGTCGGGTATGCTGAAAAGCTGTGAATTAATACTCCAACCATTTACAGGAAAAGCATCGTCACGACCGATAAATTCTTCCCAAGGAAGTGCTTTAACGCCGTCGAAAAGTTCGGTAAAGGTTGTGGCTTCAAATTCGCCAACATTTATCATAATTCTTTCTGCAAAGCGCGAACATATATTAGCGCGAGCAAGCATATTTTCGTCGCCGGATAATAACACACGACCGTTTTCAGCATTTACATCTGTAAATCCCATACGGCGGAATTCATCCGCAGCTATACTTTCTACCCCAAATAAACACGGGGCAACTAAATTGATTTTACTCATTTTTAAACCTCAAAAAAAGGCGAAACTTTTCGTTTCGCCAATATAATTTATCTTGTTCTTCTTTTGGTTCTGCCTGTTTCGGGATTTTTGCGCTTAAGATCAGAAAACTTTTCATCACTTGTTTGTTTAAAGCGGTTCATCATTTCTTCAAAACTTGCAGGTTCCTGCTTTTTGGGTGTCCAAGTGTAAGAATTATAAGCCGGTTTTGCAGCTTCACGCGGTGCGCGCGCTTCCCGTGGACGCTTTGGTGCATCCGGTTTCTTTTCAGGCTCGAGTGCGCGTTTAATCGACAAACTGATTTTGCCATCTTCAGTCACATTCATAACCTTCATTTTAACAACATCGCCAACCTTGAAAAGTTCGTTAATGTCATTAATATAAGTGCGGGAAACTTCTGATATATGTACCATACCTGATTTTCCCTTGCCTAAATCTGCAAAAATACCAAAATTGGTTATTCCGGTGATTTTGCCTTCCACAATTTCTCCTACAGTGAGCTGCTGCATATTTGCTGATAATCCCCCTAAATTTTACCTAATTGCCCGAAACATCAATGAATACCTGTTCATCAGAAAAGATATAACCAAGGCGTTCACGAGCCGCTTTTTCAATTATCTGTGCATTTGATTCATCAGCCAGCATTGCCTTAAGTTCAGCAATATCGTTTTCGGTTGCCGCGTATTCTTCCTTTAAAGCTTTAAGTTCTGCCTGACTTTCATTAAGCGTTGACCAAAGACTTACAAGGTTTGCAAAAACATAAATGCACACACCAAGACAAAGCAACTTTAAAATTATACTGCTTTCCCTTTTGGGTTTGCGCTTCATTTTTGCCACCACCTAAAAATTTAGTCACATATAATATACAACAATTACACCGTCTTTTTCAAGTGGTTTTTAAATATTTTTTTAATAATATTAAGCAAATTTAGAGTTTTTTTGAAAGTTTTATTAAAAAACCGACAAATTGCGTCAAGTAAGTTATTAATTAAAGATACAACCTTGTTGCTTAAAAAATAAATATTTTTAAAAAGAAATGCTAAAATCTTCAAATTGATTCTGGAAAATGTACAAAAGCAAAGCAAAAATCCCAATAGCAAACCAATTATAACATAACTTCTGATTTCGCCGTTTGAAAGCGCAGTCAACAGCATAAAGGTGGTAATTGAAATTATTATAAAATAAACTATATCCTGCAAAAAAACCGTACCATCGGTTACATCGGTTGATTTTCTGATAGCACGCAAGATATCATAAATTAGGCAGTAAACCACACCCACACCACAGGATATCAAAAAAGAAATCAGCTGAAAATTATTATCAATTTCCCACATAATTATTTAAAAAGTCTACCAAAAAAAGATCCGCTGTTTTGACTTGCGGTATATGCTATAGCAAAAATTTTACCTTCAAGTGAAAAATCGCCCGACTTCGTATCAAAATTGATTATATGAAGTTTTTCGCCTTTTAAAGTAAGATTTCCAAGCACAGTTTCAAGTATAACCGTTTCATCATCAAAACTTACACATTCCTTTACACCTGAAATATTCAGCCGTTTGCGGTTCTCAATAATGATATTACTGTTTTGTTTTATAACTTCATCCATAAAAAACACCCCTTAAAAATATATTTAAGGGGCATTTTAATTATTCAATTATTTTATACATAAGTGCCGCGTCTTCCTTGTGAATAGTCTCAACAAGGCTTAAAACCTGTAATTTAACATTGCGTGTGCCAAAACCAATTTCCAGCACATCACCAACCTTAACATCATAAGAAGCGCGCGCAACCTTGCCGTTAGCTAAAACACGCCCCGCATCACAAGCTTCGTTAGCAACGGTGCGGCGTTTAATAATTCGTGAAACCTTTAAATATTTATCTAATCTCAAAACAAAAACCTCTAATTAAAAATTAAGCCGTCTGAAACCAGACGGCTTAAAAGGTTAATTACTTAATAGCAGCTTTTAAAGCAGCGCCAGCCTTGAAAGCAGGAGCCTTTGAAGCAGCGATTTCGATCTTAGCCTTAGTCTTGGGGTTAACACCGGTACGAGCAGCGCGTTCAGCAACCTTGAATGTACCGAAGCCGATAAGCTGTACAGAACCGCCAGCCTTTAATTCAGCAGAAACGGTGTCGATGAAAGCTGCGAGAGCCTTGTCAGCGTCTTTCTTAGAAATGCCTGCTTTTTCAGCAATTGATGCAACTAATTCTGTTTTGTTCATTATAGAACCCTCCAATTAATAAATTTAAACGGATGGACAAAATGCCTGTCCGAATGTAACAGAGTACTATTTATTTTTACCATACTTCAATATAAAAATCAATAGTTTTTTGTCGCTTTTCTAATAAAAGTTAAAAAAATTACAAAATTTTGTATAAATTTTAATATAACAACTACAAAAACAACTAAATAATGTGTTTTATTATACTTTCAACATAATCATAAAGCACAGTTTCATCTGACACATTCATCTGACGGTAAGCATCTTTTGCATCACTTCCCGCATCATCTGAAACGCGTCTTACGGCTAAAAACGGTATATCGCAATACTCGCAAACATAAGCAATAGCAGCGGTTTCCATATCGCAGGACATAGCACTAAAAGTATTTGCTAAGTTAATTCTTACATCATCATCACAAATAAAGGAATCACCCGTAACAGCAGTACCACACTTGGCGTTTTCAATAATCAACTTTGCAATAGATAATAATTCATTATCAGCTTTATAAATATATGTAGGCTGAGACGGTTTTTCGCAGGGCTTATAACCCAAAACCTGTAAGTCAAAATCATGTTCTAAAAAGCGGTCAGGAATTGTAATTTCGCCACGACCGATACCGCTAACACCGCCCGAAAGACCGTAATTTAAAATAACATCACAGCCCATACTTATAAGGCAAACCGTTGCAGCGGTGGCATTAACCTTGCCAATACCGCACAATATTGAAATAACTTCAATAGCACCCTTTTCGGTTTTAATTTCAAATTTATGAGCTTCTCTTCTTAAAATTTCAAGTTTTTCATATTCGCCCTGTTCTACCTTGTTGCGTAATGCTTTATATTCATCGCCATCAGCAACAACTATACCTATTTTTTCGAATTCCATAATATACCCCTTTAATCTTCGCTTGTAAATTCAAGCTTTTGACCGCATATTGGACAAAAGATAGTGTTTTCTTCAATAGCGGCACCGCAGTTGGCACAAACGCGCTCTGCCTTTGATTTGCGAATTTCTTCTTTAAGTTCTTCAATTTTTGCTTTCTTTTCATCTATCGAAGCAACCAAATTATCAATTTCTTCGTCATCAATTTCGCCTGTCTTTTTAAAGTTATAAAAAGCTTCACCTAAAGCCTTATAATCTTTTGTGATTTTACTTTCTAAAGAAGCAATATTAAACTTTTGTTTACCTGTATCTACAGCATCTTCAGTAGCTTTAACCGCTACATCAAAAGCCACCTTCGCTTTGTCTAAAATTTCATCAAATAAATCCATAATTAAAGCCTCCGTCATTTAATTATAAAATAAATCAATACCGTCTTTGCGTTCAATCATTTCTTCAAAGCGGTTAATATATTCATAAGGATATTTAAAATTGAAAATTCGTTCAATTTTATCGCCATTGGGCTCCCTAAGCTTTGTAACTGCGGATGCACCGCAAGCCAGAATGGTATGGGTTTCATCCATAATGTAAACATTGTAAAGACATTCAAAACCCTTCTTGGCATAACCGACATTTTCAAGGTTTCCAACCGTCTTACTTTGTCGATACATATAGTAAGGAAAAATTTCATTTTCGCCCAAATAATTATACGCAAAATCAACCATATTTGAAGCAATTTTGCCCATTTCAATTTCGGGTAATTCGCCGTTTGCCGTAAGATTTGAAGCGCGTTTCATTGAAAGCGAATGAACCGTTACGCTTTCAGGATTTAGAGCAGCAACAATCTCGACCGTCTTTTTAAAACTTTCATAATCATCACCCGAAAGCCCTGCAATTAAATCCATATTTATATTGTCAAAACCACATTCTCGCGCAAGTTTAAAGGATTCTATCGCCTGCTGCGCTGTGTGTCTGCGCCCAATATTTAAAAGGACATTATCATTCATAGTTTGCGGATTAATACTAATTCTTGTAGCACCGCCATTTTTAATTGCAATTAACTTTTCTTTCGTTATTGTATCGGGTCTACCCGCTTCAACAGTATATTCCAAAATACTGCCTAAATCAAAATTATCCCTGATAGTGTTCATAACCATTGTCAGTTGCTCGGCAGACAAAGTGGTTGGTGTACCACCGCCAATATATACCGTCATAAGCTTTAAATTATTAGCCTTTGCTTTTTGCGCTGTTAACTTAATTTCATTACACAAAAGTTCAACATATTGCGGAATATACGCTTTTGCCTGTTCAACCGAATGCGAAACAAACGAACAATAATTGCATCTTGAAGGACAAAACGGAATTGATATGTAAAGGCTAAACGAATCAGGTTTAGAGTGTGATGTGATTTCGTTTTCGCCTTTTATTGTTTCTTTACAAAGAGCAATTTTTTTATCGCTTACCATAAGATAATTTTTAAAATAATCTTCTGCAAACAAAATTCCTTTGCTTTTAGTAAGCCTTGAAAATAGCTTTGCGGGTCGAACACCTGTAAGAATACCCCACTGGGGTGAATAATTAAAACATTCTTTCAAGCATTCAAACAACGCTAATGCAAGAAAGAGTTCGCAATCTTTCTCGCTATCACCATTTATATTTTCAATCTCACGACAATGCGAATAACATTTACCGCCAAAATTTAGTGTGGCAATTGCTTTTTTATTAATTTCAGCAGTAGCGACATTATCGCCTTCTGCCCTATCATTTAAAAATTCAATCTTTTCAAAAGGTAAAAAAATTCTTATTAACTTTTCTAATTCATACTTAAAATCGTTGTTAATTAAACAAAGCTGCATTTTTAACCTCTAACAAAGGGATTATATCTTTTTTCATTCAAAACAGTGGTCTGAGCGCCATGGCCCGACAATAGAAGTGTATCATCGGGTAAGGTATAAATTTTTCTTATAGAGTTCTTAAGCGTTTCAAAACTGCCACCGGGAAAATCTGTTCTTCCAATGCTACCCGCAAAAAGCGTATCACCCGAAAAGAGAATATCGCCACACAAATAGCATACACCACCAACTGTGTGACCCGGTGTATGAATGACCTTGAAAGTTAAATCACCAACGCTAAATTCCTGATTATCGGTTAAAAGTATATCCGCGTTAAATGTACTTAACGGCGCACCAAACAGTGCCGACAGATTAAGAAGATTGTCTGCCAATGCGGGCGCATCCTTTTCACCAATGGCAATTTTACTGTCAGTAATTGCTGCTAATTCGTCAGCAAAACCAATATGGTCAAAATGGGCATGTGTTAACAGAATCATACGCTCTTTATTTTGGGCATTTTCTAAAAATTCAAGAATCTCGGTTGAACGGTAACCGGGGTCGATAACAACCGCCGCTTTTTCAGTTGAAACCAAATAGCAATTTACTGAAATATCACCAAGTACTAAAGTTTTAATTTCCATTTTTTCTCCAAATTTCAGTATCAAACAAAATTGTAACAGGGCCATCATTAACAAGGCTAACCTTCATATCAGCACCGAAAATACCCTTTTCAACCCGTTTAATACCGTTTTCTATGAGTTTTTCACAGAATATATCATAATATTCACTTGCCTTATCAGGTGCCATAGCCGAAGTAAATGAAGGTCTGTTTCCCTTTTTTACATCTGCGCAAAGTGTGAACTGTGAAATACAAAGCACTTCACCATCTATATCAAGTATAGATTTATTCATCTTATCGTTTTCATCACAAAAAACACGCAAATTTGCCGTTTTTCTTGCAAGAATTTCGATATCTTCCAAGGTGTCACCTTCTGCCGCACCGAATAAAATCATATATCCGTTATTACAACTACCGACAACATTGCCGTCCACTGTAACCGATGCAGAAGATACCCTTTGAATAACTGCTTTCATTATTGACTTATCCTTTCAACACTGAAAATTCCGCTAACCTTTTCAATGCGCATAATAATACTGTTGAGATGCTCAACACTTTCCGCACTTATGGTCATACTGATAGTGCAGTTGCCGTTTTTAAGCTCACGGGCATTTATGCTATGAATCGGTACACGCATATTGTTAACTGCACTCATAACTTCGATTAAAATACCCTGACGGTCAATTGCAGTAGCGCGTAAGGTTGAAGTAAAGCTTTCAGACTTAGTGCCGTCCCAATACGCAGTTATCCAACGCGCAGGCTCTGCACTATCAGCGATATTAACAGGCACATTATTACAATCGCGTTTGTGTATCGAAACACCATGTCCGCGAGTGATATATCCGATTATATCATCACCCGGAAGCGGATTACAGCAATGTGAAAATTTAATAAGACAGTTATCAATACCTTCTACAATAACGCCGTCAGATGACTTGCCCTTGCGCATTTGATTAATCGGCACAATTTCGGGCGGCTTTTTCTCTGCAGCTTTTTTATTGAAATCATCCTTAATTCTAGGGATAATTTTAGAAAGCAAAATACCGCCGTATCCAATCGCAGCATAAAATTCTTCACCGTTTTGGAGACGGTGGCGACGGGCTAAATCTTCCACCAATTCTTCTTGCTCAGCATCGGTTAAATCAATATTATTTCTGCGAAGCTCTTTTTCAAAATCGGCTTTACCTGTAATAATATTTTCACTACGTTTTTCCTTTTTAAACCAAGAGCGAATCTTTGCCTTAGCAGATGATGTAACAGCAATATTAAGCCAGTCGCGGCTTGGACCGTGACCCGACTGATTTGTGGTTAAAATTTCAATAACTTCACCCGTTTTAACTTCGTGGTTAATGGGCACAATTTTACCGTCAACCTTAGCACCAATCATTCTGGTACCAACAGCCGAGTGTATTTGAAAAGCAAAGTCAACAATTGTTGCGCCGAGCGGAAGATTTATAACATCCCCTTTAGGTGTAACCGCAAATACATCTTCCTGTGAAAGGTCAACCTTGATGTTGCGAATAAGTTCGCTTTCATCTTCACTTGTTTCCTGATTTTCAATAAGTTGTCTAACCCAAGCCAAACGCTCTTCAAGTTTTTTATCGTTATCCTTAATGCCTTCCTTATACTTCCAATGCGCCGCAATACCGTATTCAGCAGTATGATGCATTTCAAAGGTGCGTATCTGAATTTCAAACGGAATACCGCTTCTGCCGATAACCGTTGTATGAAGCGACTGATACATATTAGGCTTAGGTGTGGAAATATAGTCCTTAAACCTATTAGGAATCGGACGGAACATATCGTGCATTATACCGAGAATATTATAACAGTCTGCGACTGTATCGGTAATAATACGGATAGCGTAAATATCGTAAATTTCATCAAAATCGCGGTTTTGAATATACATTTTACGGTAAATACCATGAATTGATTTAACACGGCTTTGGAAAGACATATTAACATTTGGCATCTCTTCACGCAAGCGCTCTTCTATTCTGCCCTTGATTTCATTCAAGATCTGTTCGCGGTGTTGCTTACGATGGGTTAAAAGGTCTTCAATATCGTGATATGCCACCGAATCAAGATGCTTGATTGCTAAATCTTCAAGTTCTTCTTTAACGGGGCGGATACCTAAACGATGAGCAATCGGCGCATAGATTTCCAAGGTCTCAACCGAAACATCACGCTGCTTTTGCTCACGCATAGCGTCAATTGTACGCATATTATGAAGTCGGTCCGCAAGTTTAATAATAATTACGCGGATATCCTGACCCATTGCAATAAGCATTTTACGAAGACTTTCGGCTTGTTGCTCTTCTTTTGTGGAAAAGTTAAGACGACCAATTTTAGTAACGCCGTCAACCAAAAGTGCAACTTCGGCACCAAACATTTCAGTAATATCTTCAATTGTATAATCAGTATCTTCGACAACATCGTGCAAAAGTGATGCGGCAATTGACTGACTATCCATACCAAGTGCTATAACAATCTTTGCAACATTAAACGGATGATAATAATAATCTTCGCCCGAAACACGCTTTTGTCCTGTATGTGCATTAACACAAAGTGTGAAAGCTTTTTCGACCATATCGTAATCATAATTACCGCCGTAATTTTTCATTACTTGCTTTAATTCTTCTAAATTTTTCATTTGGGTATCGGTCAAGACTGTTCACACTCCTTTGTTAATGTACTGAAAACTACTGAATTTAATAAATTTGTTTTCTGACTGTTCGGGCACAAAACATATTTACCGTTTTCGTTTTTAATAAGGTTTAATTCTTCCAATGTTTCAAGCGCAACTTTAACCTTTGCATAACCCAAGGTTTTTGAAAATGCATTCATAATGCGTTCAGAAGACAAACTGCTTTTGGCGATTGTACGATAAATTTCGCCAACTTCTTCACGCGTTGGGGTAATAGTTTTAGCACTATAATCCGCACCTGATTTAAAGGCTTCAAAGTTTATTATATCCGAAAACAAGGTATCGTCATCAATATCGGCAAGACGCATTTCTTTTATAACAACATTTACCGAATAATTACCGTTAAAATAGTTTGTAGAAACCGTAACCGCCAAGTCAAGCATGTCACCAATGTTATAAGCAAAGCTTTCGGTATTTGCGCCAAAAAGCAATGCCTGAAAGGTATTATCGCCCTTAGTAAACAACAATTTTAAATGCTTGTTGTTACCTATTGAAGTTATACGCTGTAATGTAACACCAAAAACACCGAAAAGCGGTTCGGGATTTTCAAAGCCGAACGGTTCAAGAGTTTTTATGCTTTCTGATAAATCAACCGTAAGCGCCGCAGGGTTAATTTTACAGTCAAGTTTAAGCACGGGCGGTGTATAACTAACCGTATTAGCGTAACTGTTAATCGCTTTTCTGAATAAATCAATATTAACACTTAAAAGGCTAATACCTGCCGCCTGAGAATGGCCACCAAACTTTGTAAGATACTGACTTGAACTATTGATAGCATCATAAAGAGAAAAGCCATCATAGCTTCTTCCCGAACCGTGAGCGGTATCACCGTCGCGAGAAATAACAATAGCAGGTTTACCGTATTTTTCACAAATACGCGATGCGACAATACCAACAACGCCGTGATGCCAACCTTCACCGTCAACCACAATAACACGGTCGTAACAATAACCGTTTTTTTCAATATTTAAAATTGCTTCATCGCAAATTTTCTTTTCGGTCTGTTGGCGAAGCGCATTATCATCATCAATTTCATTGGCTATTTGAAGCGCTGTCATCATATCTTCGGTAACAAGAAGTTCTACCGCACGGGCAGCGTTGCCCATACGACCTGCCGCATTAATTCTAGGACAGATGCCAAACGCCACACGAGATGCCGAAATATCCTTTAAATTAACCCCTGCAACATTTAAAAGGGCGCGAAGCCCTACAAGACAAGCAGAATTTCTAAAAGCGCGTAACCCATATTTTACGATAATACGATTTTCAAGGGTCAAAGGCATAATATCGGCTATAACTGCAACCGATAAAATATCAGCATACTTTGGTAAAAGTTCTTCAGGTTCTGCGCCTTCCATAACACAGATAAGTTTAAATGCAACTTCAGCACCGCAGATTGATTTAAAGCTAGATGGACAATCTGCCTGATGGGGGTCAACAATTGCCGCCGCTTCAGGTAAACGCTCAGGTGGCAAATGGTGGTCGGTAACAACAACTGTCATACCCAAACTATTTGCAAGTGCAATTTCATCATAACACGAAATACCGTTATCCACAGTAATGATTAAATCAACACCTAAATCTTTAAGATGACGCACCGCATCACAATTCATACCATAACCTTCATTAAAGCGGTCAGGTATATAATAAACACAGTCTGCGCCACGCTCTTTCAAATATTTATACATTATCGCTGTTGCAGTAACACCGTCACAGTCATAGTCACCATAAACGGCAATTTTTTTGCCTTCACTTATTTGTAAGTTTACTATGTCTGCAGCGTGCATAATATCCTTAAGCTCATAAGCATCTGAAAAATACGGCTCATCTGATAAAAACTGTTCTAAATCAGTCGGGTCGGTATATCCACGCGAAGCCGAAATTAATGCAACTATCGGCTCAACATCACACTCAAGTGCGAGTTCTTTTGCTGCCATTCTATCAACAGATTTTACTTCCCACTTTTTATAAGCCATATTTTTTCACCGCCCTTTAGATATAGTTATCCAATATAATAATATATAATAACACTTTTTAAGATTTTTTTCAATAACAATATTAAAAAACGCCTACTTTTCAGCAGGCGTCAAATTTAACCGATTTTTAGTTTTAAGCGCAGTTTATCACTTATCATTGCAATAAATTCTGAATTAGTGGGTTTACCCCTTTGATTTTGAATTGTATAACCGAAATATGAATTCAGCACATCAATATCGCCCCTATCCCACGCAACTTCAATAGCGTGGCGGATTGCTCTTTCAACACGGGAAGCAGTTGTCGCGTGATTTTTAGCAATAGTTGGATATAATAATTTGGTAATTGAATTGATAATTTCGCTGTTTTTAATTGACAAAACAATTGATTCACGCAAATAATGATACCCTTTTATATGAGCCGGCACACCAATTTGATGCAAGATTTCGGTAACCATGATTTCAAGTTCGTTATCGCCAACGGCAGTATCATTAAGTACAAGTGGTGATTTTTCATTTTTCCAACCCGAAAGTTTTATAATTCTTTCCGCCATCATATTAACATCAAACGGCTTTAAAAAATAATAACAAGCCCCTGCATTTAAAATTTCTTTTTCGAGACGCGGATTTGCAAAGCCGGACATAACCATAACAAGCGGAACATCCTTTTTATCAAGCTTTGAAAGTGCATCCATTATGCCCAAAGCATCAAGATTTGGCATAAATATTTCGGTAAGTAAAACATCCGGTTTTTCGGCTTTGACTGTCGATAAAACTTTTAATCCGTCTTTTGGCGTAAGAATTACTTTCATGCCGTAACTTTCCAACACATTTGTCAGAGTTTTGCAAAAATCACCCGTATCATCTGCAATTACAATTTTTAACTTTTTTTCCATTAATTTTGCCTCCCGGTAAATTGTTTTTACACATTTTACCATATTGTGTCATTTAAATCAAGCAAATCGGGGAAAATAGTTCTTATTTTTCAAAAATTAGCAAAAAACATCATAATTATTAAGTTTTTCGACATACAGTCTTGACAAAAAAATACCTTGCAATTACAATTAAGTTATCAATTTTAAGGAATTTTGAGTTATGCAATTTTCAAGAACAGAAAATTTAATAGGCAGTTCTGCTTTAGAAAAACTCAAAAACTGTCATATTGCAGTTTTTGGTGTCGGTGGTGTCGGTGGTTTTACTGTTGAAGCACTTGCCCGTGCGGGTGTGGGTACAATTGATTTAATTGATAGTGACTGCGTTGATATAACCAACCTTAACCGACAGATAATCGCCCTTCATTCAACCGTTGGTAAATTAAAGGTTGAAGTGATGCGTAACAGAATTTTAGATATTAACCCCAACGCAACGGTTAATATATTTCCTATTTTGTTTTTGCCCGAAAATTCAGAACAGTTTGATTTTTCAAAATACGATTATGTGGTTGATGCAATTGATAATGTTACCGCAAAAATTGAACTTGCAGTAAAATGTCAAGAAAGCAATACACCTATTATAGCTTCAATGGGCACAGGAAATAAGCTTGACCCCACAAAATTTGAAGTTACTGATATTTATAAAACAAGTGTTTGTCCGCTTGCTAAAGTTATGCGGTATGAACTTAAAAAGCGCGGTGTAAAAAAATTTAAGGTATTGTTTTCTAAAGAAGAACCCATTAAAAATGATATTGACCCGCGCACACCGATGAGCATCAGCTTTGTTCCATCCGCTGCAGGACTTATAATAGCAGGTGAAGTAATAAAGGATATAATAAAAAAAGAGCCGTAAAGGCTCTTTTTTAATTGAATATTAAATACAAAACACCCCAAAACACAGGTATAAGCAAAGAAACATATTTTATCGCAAAAATTATAAGCCACATTACCGATTCTAAAAACGGAATTTTAATGTGCATTGTTAGTGTGCGCTGAAATATTGAAATAATAAAAGCGGCAGACGCGGTAACAATAGTTGCAAACCAAAAACCATGTTTTTGAATCAAAAGCCCTGCAATAACGCAAAATAGAGTTGCTAAAATTACAAACGCAAAACGCTTCAAAAGATAAAAGGCTAGATATTTATTCAATTTTTTCTTTTCAAAACGCCCATTTACTTCGGGTTCATAAGTAAGAGTTGTCTGACAAATGGGACAAGCCATATCAGCCTTAACAGTCATTTTGCATGTGGGACATTTTTTCATTTTCTTGCTCCTTAAATTGCTCTAGGAATGAGTGAATTTCGCCAGAATCACAGTCGCGGTAAGCGGGCATTGTTGCAAGGTTAACATTATGAAGACTGCGGAAAATATTATCGGCAGCGTTGGGGTTAATTGAATTCATATACTTAATAAGCGCTTTGGTTTCCTTGCGTTTTGAAAGGTCTTCCCTATCTTTGCTTTCAGCAGTCAATTTACAAGCACATTGTAAAAAGCGAAGCCCGTTATAGTTTGCCCAGGAAATAATATCTGCTTCCTTAACACGATAAAGCGGTCTAATAAGTTGCATACCTTCAAAGTTAGTGCTGTGAAGTTTGGGAAGCATTGTTTTAATTTCACTTGAATAGCACATACTCATTAAAACTGTTTCAATTACATCATCAAAATGGTGCCCTAAAGCAATTTTATTGCAGCCAAGTTCTTTCGCCTTACTGTAAAGACAACCGCGACGCATACGGGCACACAAGTAACATGGCGAACCACCAACGCGGGTAGTTACATCAAAAATATCACTTTCAAAAATGTGGACGGGTATATTTAAGGTTTTTGCATTTTCTTCGATTAAAGCGCGATTTTCCGGTGTATAACCGGGGTCCATAACCAAGAAAACAAGTTCAAACGGATACGAGCTGTGCTTTTGAAGCTGTTGCATACATTTTGCTAGTATCATAGAATCCTTACCGCCTGAAATACAAACGGCAATTTTATCGTTTTCCTGTATCAGTTCATATTCCTGCACAGCGGCAATAAAATTAACCCAAATTGTTTTGCGGTATTTTTTTATAATGCTGCGCTCGATTTCGATATGTTTTTCAAATTCTCTCTTAGCCAAAATAATCTCCTAAAAAATAAAAATCCGTTGCAGATATATTATACCTGCAACGGATTAAAATTTCAATATAAATTATGCGGTTTTCTTATTGGTAAGAGCTTTAATAACAAAGAGAACACCAACTGTAAGAACTGCTGAGAATGCAAGAGAAATCCAAACATTCTGAACAAAACCTGCAAATATGTAGCTTACGAATGAAATGCCTGCTACAGTCAAAGCATAAGGCAACTGTGTTGAAACATGGTTAATGTGGTCGCACTGTGCACCTGCTGATGACATAATAGTTGTGTCAGAAATTGGTGAGCAGTGGTCACCGCAAACTGCACCTGCAAGGCAAGCAGACATACTCATAATGCCAAGGGGTGTGCCGATATCGAAAATGCTTGTAACGATGGGAATAAGAATACCAAATGTACCCCAAGAAGTACCGGTAGCAAATGCGATAGCACAAGCAACTACGAAGATAATCGCCGGCAAGAAGTTGTTAAGCGCACTTGCGTTTGCCAAGGCACTTTCAACAAATGCATCAGATTCCAAAAGGCCGGTCATATTCTTAAGCGATGTTGCCATTGTAAGAATAAGGATAGCGGGAACCATTGCATTGAAGCCCTTAGGAATACAAGCCATAGCTTCCTTAAAGCTAATAAGGCGGCGAGCAACAAAGTAAACGATTACAAAAATAAGTGCAATCAAACCACCCCAAGGAAGACCTACGGTTGCATCTGTATTTGAGAATGCATCAATAAAGTTGAGTGATTTATCATAGTTTGCAGAAGCAAATACCCATTCTTCGCCCATGCATCTACCAACATAGAACAATGCATAAACGCAAATGCCGATAAGCACAACAATGGGTAAAATAAGGTCTACTACCTTAGCTTTAGGATTAGCGTCTGTTTCTTCTTCGTCAGCAGTAACAGTACCTGAAGTGAAAAGGTCACTATTTTCAGCATTTAATTCGTGAAGCTTCATGGGACCGTAGTCGAACTTCATAAGAACAAGTGCAATAACAAATACAAATGTCATTAATGAATAGAAATTGTAAGGAATTGCTCTTACAAACATTGCAATACCGCTTACGCCGTCGGGAGCGTATTCAGCAACAGCAGCAGCCCAAGAAGAAATAGGAGCAATCATACAAATAGGTGCTGCGGTAGCATCGATAAGATAAGCCAATTTTGAGCGTGAAATCTTAGCCTTATCGGTAACGGGACGCATAACAGCACCAACTGTCAAGCAGTTGAAATAGTCATCAATAAAGATAAGAACGCCAAAAATAAAGGTTGCGATTGAAGCGCCAATTTTACCCTTAACATTCTTTGCAGCCCAACGACCGAATGCCTGTGCGCCACCTGCCTTATTTAAAAGAGCAACGATTACGCCAAGACATACCAAGAAGATAAAGATACCTGCGGTACCCGAAACAGCCGAGATTAAACCATCGGTTGTAACCGAGTCAATAGTATGTATGGGATTGAAACCTGTAGCAAGTAAGCCACCTGCCAAGATACCAACAAAAAGTGAAGAATAAACTTCCTTAGTGAGAAGTGCCAAGCCGATAGCGATTACAGGTGGGAAAAGTGACCAAAGTGTGCCAACAGGTTCCATAATATTGCCTGTGAAAGCACAAAGAACACCAAAGCCCACAACGAATGCTATAATAAGCACTTTAGGGATAATTTGCTTTGCTTTCATTTTAATTTCTCCTTAAAAATAAAATAAAAAACCGTAACTGCAAACGAGCAATTACGGAAATTTAAAAAATAAATTACCGATAGCTCTCCACCAAAAGTGACAGTCAGCAGCATATTTTACTGCAAACCAACAAAAATTTTCAACTGCAGAAAAATTTTCATTTCGGCGATTGCCCCTTTCACGCGCTAACCTGCATATTATAATGCACGCTACTGATGGCATACCGCACCTCTATCATATACATTTGTTATATTAACACACTAAAGTATTAAAGTCAATTAAAAAATTCACAATTTGTTAAAATATTCTACAATATCTACTGCATTTTGTTCAGTTATACCTTTAACAGACACAAGCGACTGTATATCGGCATTTCTGATTTTTGTCATACTGCCGAAATGCTTTAAAAGCGAATTTGCTTTTTTATCACCTATTCCCTTAATATTCGTAAGTTCTCTTCCAAGCATTTTTTTGCTTTGTAACTGCTTTTGATAACTTATGGCAAAACGGTGAACTTCGTCTTGAATATTAGTAATAAGCGTGAACACGCGGCGATTTGATTTTATAACTATATCCCCGCCCGTTGTGGCAATTGCACGGGTGCGGTGCTTCGAGTCCTTAACCATACCAAAAAGCGGAATATTAAGCCCATATTTTTCCATTATAGGCAATACCGCACCAATTTGACCCTTGGCACCATCAAGTAAAATAAGGTCGGGCAAAACAGAAAAATCAGGGTTTTCACCGTTTTTATATTCATTAAAACGGCGGTCAAGAACTTCCGCCATTGAACGATAATCATCTTGCCCTAAAAATCCCTTAATTTTAAAACGCTTATACCCTGCTTTGTATGGTTTTGCATCTTTAAACACAATCATACCCGCAACATTATTATCGCCCGACATATTCGAAATATCGTAGGACTCTATAACCCGCGGCACTTTTTCTAAATTAAGAAGTTCCTTAAGTTCATTAAGCACCGACATTTCACGAGTGGTTTTTTCGGTCTTTTCCGAAAGGTTTTGTACCGCATTACTTTGACACATTTCAATAATGCGCTTTTGTTCGCCTTGCTTCGGTACAATTATTGAAACTATTTTATCGGCAATATTTCCAAGCCATTGTTCCAAAAGTTCAGTTTCTTCTAATTCACAGTCAATTAAAATACGCGATGGAATATCGTTTTTACCTGCATAATACTGCTGCAAAAACTCGGCATAAAAATCAGTCTTTTCGCTAACATCTTCTATAAAGAAATGTTGTTTGTCCCACAGTTTAAAATTGCGAAATTTCAGCACCGCAACACAGGCAGTTCCATCAAAAATGACCGATGCAAAAACATCTTGCTCCTTATAACTTATCTGCACAACTTTTTGCTTTTGTTTAATTTTATTTATCGCATTTATTCTATCGCGCAAGCGTGCAGCAAGTTCAAAATTAAGATTTTCTGCCGCATCTTCCATTTGTTTTGTTAAGGTAGCAATTGAATTATCAGCAATATCGCCATTTTTAATATATTCCACCGCCGACGCTAAATTCTTATTATAATCAGCAACAGAAATATTACCACGACAAGGAGCGTCACAAAGCCCGATATGATAATCAAGGCAAGGTTTTGTGGGTTTATCAAAACCGCGGTTACAACTTGGCAAACGGAAAATTTTGCGCACTTCGTCAACCGTTTGTGAAACAATAAATCCCGAATTATACGGTCCGATAAATTCGCCGTCTTTATCAAGTTGTTTTACTGACTGAATTTTCTTCCATTTATCGTTTGTGATTTTAATGTAAAAACTGCCCTTATCATCCTTAAGCAAAATATTATACTTGGGTTGATGCTGTTTGATGAGTGAATTTTCAAGTATAAGCGCTTCAAATTCGCTATCACAAATAATATATTCAAAATCATCAACACAGCTAACCATTTTATGCACCTTTGCGGTGTGTTGGTTACCCGCGCCAAAATACTGTGTAACACGGTTTTTAAGCGCCTTTGCTTTACCCACATAAATAACCGTACCGCTTTTATCTTTCATAATATAAACGCCCGGTTTAAGCGGTAAATTATTGGCTTTTGTTTTAAGCTCGGCTAAGTTCATTAAAATCACCACCTTTAGATTTATTTTATAATATTTTGTGCTTTACTTCAACAAAAATATTTTATATAATAAAATCAAATAATAAAAGGGGTGTTTTTGTGAGAAAAGTTTTCTTGTTATTGCTTTCTGTAATGTTTGTTTTATTTTCCGCTTGCGATAATGCCAGCACAAATTCACACCCTGATATTGAAGTTAAACTGCCTGATGGCACAGTTATTAACGGTCAGACTTCTCTGCCTGACAGCATTGATGAAAGCAATGTAAATATTGCCGAACCCGACAAAATTGTTGATTATTATGTCGGCAGTAACACCACCAAAAAGTTTCATTTAAGGGACTGCCAATGGGCACAGAAAATGAAAGACGAAAACAAGGTTTATCTTTCGGGATATAACGAATTTATAAAACAAGGCTATACACCTTGCAAAACTTGTAATCCATAATAAAAAATAAAATTCTCCATATAATTTAATATGGAGGATTTTTTTATGAAACTTAAAAATTTTATTCTTGGATTTTTAATAATCGGTGCGCTCGGCACACTAGGGCATTTTGCGTATGCATTAAGCGGCAAAAACACTGTTTTGGGTTATTTTACCCCCGTTAATGAAAGTACTTGGGAACACCTTAAGCTTCTCTTCTTCCCCACCCTTATTTTCTCGGTTTTTGAATATTTTTTAATGAAAGAGAAACCAAACAATTATCTGCCGTCAATTACAATTGCGCTTATGATCGGACTAATTTCTATAGTAACAATTTTTTACACCTATTCCGGTGTATTAGGCTTCAAAATTGAATGGTTTAATATTGCAATTTATTACATTTCATTACTAATTATGCTTATTGTAAAAACGGCATTGTTATCACTGAAATTTGAAAGCAAATCTGCAAATTGGTTTTCGCTTTTATGGATATTTGTAATGGCGCTTATGTTTATTTTCTTTACCTATAACCCACTTGATTTAGGAATATTCAAGGAGCCGTAAACCAAAATCAAAGCAGTAGAACATTATGTTCTACTGCTTTTTAAATAGCATTAATTTACCTTTTATAACCGCATTCACAACGGTCATTTTCGTTCGGTACATATTCACCGCAACCCATACAACGCCACGCACCTTCAATTTCTAAAATTTCTTCTGCTTCAGGCTCTGTTTCACACTTTTTAACAGGTGCAGGTATTGAAATTGACATTCCAACAAGACCCACAATTATAACTGCATAATGCACAAATTGAAAAGGTATGGTTAATATATTTCCCGTTCCATCTAATAATTTTAAATAAGCAAAAAATTGATTATTAGTCATTATTCCGCTAATTGATGCTAACAAGTCGATATAGCTTGAGAATAAAAACAGCATAAAATACATCAAATAAAATATTGCGCCAATTATTAAAAACACTTTGTTAATTTTTATTTTACATTTACACACCCATTTAATTATAAGGAAAAACACCAATACTTTTAATATTGGCAAAACGGATTGCAAAATTAAGTATGATATACCGCCTTCCACATATAAAAACAAGTATGCAAATTGAAAAGGAATATATAAAACCAAGGTTTTTATAATGCTTTGTATGCTCAAATATTTATAGGTCACTATTATTAAAGCAATAACAAGGGGGAAAAATTCCAAAATAGGCCATCCGAATACAACGAAATAAGAAATATTTAGCGGTAATTTAAGCATAACTGCTTTAAATACAAAACACCCAAGTATTATTGACGCCACAATAAATTCTTTAATATATTTTTTCACAATATCACCTAAACTTTATAATTTCCTTATCAATATCATCAATTATTTTGGCTATAGCGTGTTCGTTATTTGAAACAGTAACGATATCTGCCACCGCTTTTGCATCGTCTACGGCATTACCCATAGCAATACCGACGCCTTTTTAATAAAAATACTATATTTTACCATTTAATCTTTTTTTACAATCAACTCGGATTTATTATTCCGTCGGAACATATGACAGTAATAGAATTTATTAATTTGAAATCAGCGGCAACATATCCAAGATGCTGTTTTATAAAACTCCATTTACTCATAGTACCGCCATAAGTTAATTTCTGAAGCTTATCACAATCATCAAATACATATGGTCCAAAGTCTGAACCATCCGGCAATTTAATGGAAGTTATCGATGAAGACTTAAATGCAGAATGGTTTAACTTTACGGCGCCCTTGAAAACAATATCATTATTTTTAAAATTGCATCTATAAAATGCATATGAACCAACATTTTCTAAAGACATAGGTAGTTGCATTTCCTCAATATAACAGTCCTCAAATGCACTTTTCCCAATCTCAGTTACTCCTTCATGAACAATTAACTTGCCAATTGAAACAGAATCAAAAGCTGATTCACCAATATTGGAGTATATCTCCAAAACATCAATTCTGCGACCATAAAAAGCATTCAATGCACTTGTGTTTTTTATAACCAAATGTGAAATTTTAAGTTTCGCACAACCGTAAAAAGCATTATTACCATAATAAGTAATAGAATCAGGAAAATTAATTTCTTCTAGTTCTTTACATTTATAAAACGCTTGACTAGGTATTTGTTTTAACCCATCTTTAATTGTAACTTTCTTTAACGATTCACATTGTTTGAACACGCTTGAACCTAAGGTCGCATTTCCAGGAATTATAATTTCCTCTATATCAGTTTGTGAAAATGCATGTTTTCCAATATTTTTAACACTATCTGGTACAACAATTTTTTTATTTAAACCAGCGTTATAAAATACTGAATCACCTATAAATTCTAAACCTTCCGGCAAAGCTATATCTTTTAAATTTGTTTCAAAAAAACTTCTTGCCTCAATACGTTTTACTGTGGAAGGCAAGTTTACTGAAGTTAAATTCTTGCAATTAAAAAAGGCAGATTCTTTTATTTCAGTAATGCCCTCACTTATGGTGACAGAACTCAATTGCGCATTATTAATAAAACACGAAACGTCAAGACCTATAACTTTTTTATTATCAATTGAGCCCGGTATTGTAATATCATTTGACGTACATTTCCCCATTCCAGAAACCCATAGGTCTCCGTTCTCATCTTCGGTGTATGCTATACCGTTTGCATCATAAATTATTTTATCCCCTGTAGGTAATTCCTCCTTATACGAATATGCACAATTAGCACAATAATGTAAAATATAACTTTCTCCCGAAGATGAGTCGGATTTTGTTTCTTGCCTCATTGTATGGCCTTTTGCGGCAATAACCTGTTGTTTTACTAAAATTACGTTACAAACCGAGCAATGACTACCCTCAGTAAGTCCTGACGAAGTACAGTTAGAAGCAACTCCCGCATCTGTCAAAACGGTATGTCCCAATGCTTTAATACTTTCAGTCTTGACAGTATAACCGCAAGAACAAATATAATACTTAACACCATTATTAACACAATCTGGCTTTTTATTTACTATACTTTCTACAGCTTTGTGTATATGATTTTCCTCTACAAAGGGTATAGTTTCAAGTTTCATTTGCTTTTTACAAAAAACACATTCGGTATGCTTTTCACCTTTTTGTGTCGATGAAGCAATTTTATCTATAATCCAATCGCTTTCTTTATGCTTTAGCTTTGCTATTTCTTCGGTTTGCGATTCTTCACAATTATGACATCCTCTTTGTTTTTTACCGGTTTTTTCGCAGGTTGCTTCTGTTATAACCGCCCATTGCTCCCATAAATGTTCACATTTATATACCTGTGGAGTTGTATCAATTTGTGAACTTTCTTCGTTATTGTTATTCGAGTCACTTTTACAACCGACAAATAATATTAACAAAGTCATTATCACAAGAAATATACAAATAATTTTTTTCATAAAATTTCCTCCTCATTTTTAAAGTACATTTCCAATTGATTTATTGTAAAATGTTGTTTTGTAAACAAGACAATACAAAATTCCTCATTTAATGTTACGTCATCAACACTGTATATCGTCGTATCGCCTTCAAACAACCTACATTCAAAGCCCACAACCTTATTGCCGTCAAAATTAACCTTAAATATAAAATTATCTTGATTAAAGTTTTTAATAATATTAAAACCTTCAATATACTTGTGTGTTGAAAATTCAGAATATGACCTGCTAAAATCAGGATAATATACACCGTTTTCATTTGACAAGCAGCTATAATATCTATCGCCTTTTTTAAATGTTATCATAGTTCCCAGTGGGTCAATATCACTATTATTAACAACAACCTCAACCAGTCCCGTACCGCCAAGCTTTTGCGCCAAGAAGCCTCTTTCATCATTAAGATTAATTGTAAAATAGGTAACCATTGTAATAGTAAATACTTTATTAGGGTCAATTGGATATTCAGCATAATTCCAACTCAAATTCATAATTGAGGATTTTAAAATGCTGCTGTAATTACTTCTTAACGGCAACAAGGAATTTTCGCTTAAAATTTGCTTTGCCGAATAAAAATTCAGTTTATCTATGCTATCAATAAAACAGTTATTATCGACAGGCGGAGCAATATCAGAGGTATCATCCACATAAGGCGGTTTAACTGTTGAACTGTCTTGGCTATTATCTTCTGTTGAATTGTTTTGGCTATTATTTTCGATTGAATTATTATTAGTGCTATTATTGTTTTTTGGGTTTTCAGATAGATTGCCGTTATTATTAAAAATCCCGCTTTTCCACAATCCAAAGCCTGAGGTAAAAATTACCGCAAAGCAAGTTAATGATGCAACAACGCTTATAACAGTTCTCCTTGATTTTTTACGCCTTTCAATATAATTCTTTTGGCGCTTTAAAACACTATTGGCAATTTCTTCATAGTTCTTCATACAAAAAACCCTCCTTTTCAAGAGTTAATTTTAGAGATTGCTTTGCCCTATAAACTAAATTTTCAATTTGCCGTTTAGATTTTTTCATAACTTGTGCCGCCTCAACGTTTGAAAAATCTTCAAAATATATCAGCCATAAAACTTGTCGGTATTCAGGACTTAAATTTGCCAATGCATTATGTACAATCTTTTTTCTTTCATCCTTTAAATATAAATTTTCAAGGTCAACTTCTTCCTTAATATAATTTTTTACATCTTCAATTGACGAAATCAAAAACTTAGTATTATGTCTTAGATAATCTAATGTCACATTTCGACCAATTGCATAAAGCCAGGTTTTAAATGAACTTTTTACCGAAAATTTTGGTTTTTTAATTGCAATTTTATAGAAAGTTTCTTCCATTAAATCTTCAGCAATAAAAATATTATTAACATAACTGTTTATATATAAAATCAAACCGTTTTTATATTCCTTAATAAGCAAGGTTAGACCTAAGTCATCACCATCAAGGAAACGGAGATAAAGATTTTCTCCGATATCCAAATTTTACCCCCTCCTAACCTTTACTATATATTAGACGAAATAAAAATCAAAAACTCTCACTAATTTTATCATAATTTAAATTTTAATACAACTATGGCGCTTATGTTTGTTTTCTTTACCTATAACCCACTTGATTTAGGGATATTTAAGGAACCATAAACTCAAAAACCTTCTCTTGTAGAGAAGGTTTTTTACTATTAAAACTTGATAATTCCCTTATCAATATCATCAATAACTTTAGCAATTGCGTGTTCGTTATTTGAAACAGTAACAATATCTGCCACCGCTTTTGCATCAGGTACGGCATTTGCAACTGCAACACCCACACCTGCTACTTTAAGCATTGAAACATCGTTATTATAATCACCAATCGCAATCGTGTTTTTCATATCTATGTTAAGATAATCGGCAAGAATTTTTAAAACATTACCCTTGCTAATGCCTTTAGGTAAAATTTCAAACAAAGTTAATTCAGAACGAATAAAATCAAACTTAGAAGCATTTGGGTGTTTTGGTAAATCTTTAGCAAGTTCGTCCATATATTTACTGTCCTTAAGTCCAAAAACAATTTTAACGAGCGGATCAGTAATTGTTGAAAAATCGCCAAAAATATATGGGGCTTTTGTAATTTCTCTAAAAGTTACCATTGAATCTGATTCTTTTTGAAAATAGATTGTTTTTTGGGTATTAATTTGAACACCTGTTTTTGGAAAATTTTTATCGGCATAACTAACCAATTCATCGGCGCCGTCGGGCAAAGTTACCGACCAAATATATTCTCCGTTTTTACCATCATACAAACCGCCACCGTTAAAACAACCAAACGGAACATTGGGTTTTACATTATTGTAAATATCCATTGAAATCATTGGCGGACGGCCTGTAATAAAAGTAAAACAACCGCCTTCACTTTTAAAGTATTCAATAGCATCTAAGTTTTCCTGGGAAATTTGTCTTTCATCATTAAGTAATGTACCGTCAAGGTCGGTACATAACAGTAAATTTTCAAATTTTTTCATAAAACACCAACTTATAATTCTATAACATTTTCACCTTTTGTAATTTTAAAAGATTTATCATTTATTTTAAGCGTATAATCACCAGTCGAAATTACTTTACACATATTACCTTCAGCAACAATATCAGTAACAATTTTTCCAAAATGAAGATTTTTAATTCCAATTTTAACTTCTGTCTTGGGCTTTGCCCATTCAATCACATTTTTAAAGGCATTAATTGTGTGAAAACCCAAAACAAACTCTATATAAATTGAAATTGGACCAAGAGCCGACCAACCGCAAAAATCGGGGCGCACTATACTTGTTTCTGTGGCGTTGGTTGCGGGGCTATATTCGCTTGGAGAATAACATTCCCATATTGTGTGGGGAGTAAATTCGATATAAGTCTTATACATATGGTTAATCAGTTTCAAACTTGTTTCGTATGCAAGTGGATAGAAACCATAATTTTTAAGTCCTATAAGTGTTGCATAAGCCGTTGGAATCCAAACCGAACCACGCCAATATTTGCCGTTAGTTGAAAAATCGGCATCATTTCTGGCAAGTGACACAAACGGCACATTACCACCAAAAATGTTGTCATTACAAAGTAAATTTGCAAGTTTTTCGGCATATTCAAAAGGCGCAGTAAATGCCGTAAGCGCCCAAAAAGATGCAATTGTCATTACCTTATTAAAATCAAAGTTTTTACATTCAATATCGTAATAAAACGAATCATTACTGTCCCAATATAAGCCGTTAATAATTTTAGATTTTTGCAAGAACTTATTATTCCAAATTTCTTTATTTTCTTGGTCATCTAAAATCTCAAACATTTCAGAAATTAATCTGGCCGACAATGCTTGCTGACAGATAGCATCAACCCACAATAAATTTGGGTTATACGGGCGATTTTCGACAGTTGTATCACCTGCTCTTCCGCGCGGGGTATTATCCATACCACTACGGCCGCCTTCCCATTTATAACCGTTTTCGGTGGCTATTAGGCAAGTTTTTGCGTGTACACCGTTTGGTGTATAATTTTCTTTTAAATTTTCAAACCAATCGTAATGCTTTTGCAAAAAACAACAGTTATATAAAAGGTCTTTAAGATGTTCCTTATCACCATTTATCAAAGCATTTTCATATTCAGCGAAAGCAAAAAGCGGCGGATTGTCTGCAATATGCACCTGCATTTCAAAAGGTACACCCGCTCTAGCGCCTGTCCATGATGGTTCGCGTTCACTTGGTATAATTTGTGGTAATTTTTTATTACAATATAAAACTTCATAAAAATTTCGAAGTGATTGTACACCAGGAAAAACATCGGTTGCATATTTACAAAAAAGTGACATAAAACAAGTATCCCAAATCCAAATTTGAGTATCACAAAAGGCTTCATCCATATAGGGGGTTTGTGGCATACCGTCAATATGCTTTATATGTTCAAATGCAAGTTCCCACGCTTTTAAATATAAATCATTAAATTCGGGGTGTTCTTCAAAAACGGGGTTCGGTATGTAATCGCGCCAATTTTCAGCACCGAAATTGTTTTTCATAGTTTATCACCAACTTGTGCTTATTATAGCACGGTATAACTACAATGGCAAGGAATTAATAATATTCAAATTATAGTTTATCGGGAAGATTAAACACAAACTACATTAAGAATTCGTAGGGGCAGGCGTCCTCGACTGCCCGTTAAAACCGTACTTTATATGCGGACAGTCCGGGAGGCCTGTCCCTACAAAATTGTTAACATAGTCAACGATAAACCCCAATTTAACGCACCTTACCCTCTCAGAGTTCGAATCTTCTAGCGTTATAAATATAATTATATAAAAATAAGGAACCTACTTTTCAGTAGATTCCTTACTTGGCGCGCTGAAGAAGATTCGAACTCCCGACCTTCTGGTCCGTAGCCAGACGCTCTATCCAGCTGAGCTATCAGCGCAAATCAGTCTAATTTTCGACCGCCATAGTATAATATCACATTAAAACAAAAAAATCAAGTATTATTTTAAATTTTTTAAAAATATTTTTAAAATTAATACTTGACTTTATTATTAATATTATGTATAATAACAAAGTCGTGAATATATGCTGCTATGGCTCAGGAGGTAGAGCGCATCCTTGGTAAGGATGAGGTCACCAGTTCGACTCTGGTTAGCAGCTCCAAAAAAGACCATCAATTGATGGTCTTTTTTGTTTATATCAATTTTTTGCGTATTAAACCCCATTCTCAATGAGAATGGGGTTTCTTTTTATCTTATACCATAATTTTCAAGAATATAATCCATATCCTTGTCCCCGCGGCCTGAAAGATTAATTAAAATTGAGCCGTGCTTCATTTCCTTTGCCAAGCGAATTGCGTGTGCAACTGCGTGTGAACTTTCAATTGCAGGGATAATACCTTCAAGGCGTGAAAGCTTAAAGAAAGCATCAACTGCTTCTTCATCATCTACAACATCATACTTAACGCGACCTAAATCACGAAGAAAAGCGTGTTCAGGACCGGATGACGGATAGTCAAGACCTGATGCAACAGAATATACAGGTGCAGGCTCGCCGTTAGCATCCTTAAGCATAATACTGTTAAAGCCGTGCATAATACCTTCTTCACCATACTGAAGGCTAGCCGCATGGTCGCCAAGCTTTGTGCCCTTACCAAGGGGCTCAACACCATAGATTTCAACAGGGTCATTTAAGAATCCTGAGAAGAAGCCTGCCGCATTAGAACCACCGCCAACACAAGCAGTAATGATATCGGGCAAATGACCTGTCATATCCAAGAACTGTTCGCGAGCTTCAATACCAACAACCTGTTGGAAGTCACGAACCATCATCGGGAACGGATGCGGACCCAAAACCGAACCAATACAGTAAATACAATCTTTATATTCTTTACTATATGCATCAAAAGCAGCATCTACGGCTTCTTTAAGGGTTTGAAGACCGTGAGTAACTTCTACAACATTAGCGCCTAAAATCTTCATTCTGGCAACATTTGGGGCTTGCTTCTTGATATCAACCGAACCCATATAAATATCACATTCAAGACCGAAGTAAGCCGCAGCAGTAGCCAAAGCAACACCGTGCTGACCGGCACCTGTTTCAGCAATAATCTTTTTCTTGCCCATATATTTTGCAAGTAATGCTTCACCCATACAGTGATTTAATTTGTGTGCGCCTGTGTGGTTTAAGTCTTCACGCTTTGCATAAAGTTGCACATTACCTAAAGAATTACTAAGTCTTTCCAAATGTGTAACAGGTGTAGGTCTGCCTTGGAATTCTTTACGAACTCTGCGAAGTTCGTTAATAAACTTGCGCGACTGGCAGATTGAAAAATAAGCCTGTGTAATTTCTTTCATAGCCGCCTGAAGCTTAGGCTCAATATAGCAGCCGCCGTAACGGCCAAAATAACCCTTTTCATCGGGATAATCTTTAAAATAAGTATCAAAATTTACATTGTTAAAATTCATTACTAAAACCTCTTTAAAATTATTAAAAAATGTGTGTTAGTAATTACACCATCGTTTTGTGAGTAAAAACATAATAAGTACCCTTTCAAAAAACAAACAAAAAAGTCTTGCCCCATTCGGGACAAGACTTTTTTAATTTAAAAATCCTGCGGTACCACCCGAGTTGCCGAAATTAATCGACCGCTCTGAATTGCACTTTTAAAATGCAACTTGCCTTGGTAACGGGCGCAAATCCCGTCGACTGCTACTAACACCAATCGGTGCTTTCGGTCGCCCTCATAAGTCCATTCACTTTACCCGAAGTTACGGCATTTCCACCATCAGCCGTTCTCTAAAAACCCGAAGAAAAGTTACTTACTCTTAATCATAGGTTTAAAATATTTAAACTTATATTAGTTGTTCTGGAAGAAACTCATAACATCATCATAAGTTTCATCATCATCTTTGTTATTGCTCATAAAAGAAGTGAGAATGTCGCCCTTGTCATCCTTCTTTTCGTCGCCAAGACCAGTAGCAACAACAGTTACGCGAATAGTATCTTCAATGCTTTCATCAAGCTGAGCACCCCAAATGATGGTTGCATCGGGATGAGCCATTTCAGAAATGATGGTAGAAGCAAGTTCAACTTCTTCAAGGCCGATATCAACAGAACCTGTAATGCTGATGATAACACCGCGTGCATTTTCCATTGAAGTTTCGATAAGGGGACTTGAAATAGCAGCACGAGCAGCCTGTTCAGCCTTATCGCGACCGGTAGCAATACCAACACCCATGTGTGCATAGCCAGCGTCAGCCATAATTGACTTAACATCGGCAAAGTCAAGGTTAACGAGTGCGGTAACATTGATAAGTTCAGAAATGCTTTGAACACCCTGACGAAGAACATCATCGGCGATATCAAATGCATTCTTAAAGGTAATCTTTTCAGCAGAAACATACTTAAGGCGTTCGTTGGGGATAACGATTAAGCTATCAACATATTCGCGCAAAGCAGCGATACCAGCTTCAGCCTGAGTCATACGCTTTTTGCCTTCAAAGGGGAAAGGCTTGGTAACGATACCAACGGTAAGGATGCCAAGTTCCTTAGCGATTGAAGCAACAACGGGAGCTGCACCTGTACCGGTACCGCCACCCATACCTGCGGTGATGAAAATCATATCAGCGTCGCGAATAACTGCAGCGATTTCATCGCGTGATTCTTCAGCAGCAGCATGACCGTTATTGGGGTTACCGCCTGCGCCCATACCTGCAGTTGTTTTGTCGCCAATCTGAAGTTTAACATCTGCCTTAGATTTAATTAAAGCAGCTTTATCGGTGTTTACTGCAACAAATTCAACACCCTTAACGCCAGCGTCTACCATGCGGTTAACAGCGTTTCCGCCGCCGCCGCCAACACCGACAACTTTAATCTGTACTACGTTTTGATCTTCTGCGAATTCAAACATTTTTATTCCTCCGTGTATGTAAAATGAGCATAATTAGACTATTTTTTCAAATACATATAAATAATAACATAACATTTTGCAAATTTCAACACTTTTTATTACAATTTTGTTATTTTTTTATTTTGTGTGATTTTCAACAAAAGTTCCTTGTGGTTTTTGGTCATTCCACATACTTAAATTGATACTTCCCGACTTATTTTCTGGAATATTTTCGATGGTGGTCTTTAAGTGCATAACTTTATTTTCCAATGAATTTTCAGTACCGAAATTAACATCAAATCTGCCTTGGACACCTGCTTTTATAGTTATTGAATTTGTAACATCAACATAATCTATTACTAAATCATTATCTTCTAAAAGTTTAATGACATTTTGAAGCATTTTGTAAGATTTCTCATCGTTAAATTTAATTTGTGTACCAACATTACATTTGACATCTGAAATTTTAATTTCAAAAACGCCATCAGTTTTTTCGGTTGTTTTTTCAAGCACCCAACCCGCCTTACTAACATTATAATAAGCGCCATTGAGCGAGACACAGTAATACGCCTTTGCATCATAAACCTTAATTTTTAAGGTATCGGGCAAATCTCGTACAAACTCAACTTTTTCAACAAACGGAAGTTTAGCTTTAATTAAATCTGTGGCTCGTTTCTTGTTGAAAGCAAAGATATTATCCCCCGCTTTTATACCACAGTTTGCAATAATTTCTTCGCTTGTGTAAATTTTACTGCCCGTTGCAGTAATTTTGGTAATTGGAAAAAACACAGTAAGACAAAGCGCAACTACAGTTATTACCAAAGCTATAATCAAAACAATAAGGCTTGTTATTAAGCGTTTTTTTCTGGCTTTTTTTTGACGGGCTTTGCGTTTTTCTAAAAACTCATCACGAATAGGTTCGTTTTTCAAAAAATCATTCCTTTATTTTAATATCGGCGCCAACACTCTCGAAAGCACCAACTATATTATCGTAACCGCGATTAATATGCGATATGTTTGTAATTTCACTTTCACCGTTTGAAGCAAGTGCCGCAACGACCAGTGCCGCACCGCCACGCAAATCGGGACAGACACATCTGGCCCCCGAAAGTGATTTGACACCTTCAATTACTGCAACCTTACCTTCAGTTTTAATATTAGCACCCAAACGGTTTAATTCGTCAATATACCGAAAACGGTTTTCGAAAATATTTTCCACAAAAACCGATGTGCCCTGCGCTAACGAAAGCATAGAAATCACAATTGGGCCCGCATCGGTCGGAAAAGCAGGATAAACCAAGCTTCTAACAGTAGGTATACGTAAAATTTGTTTCGGTGCAGTAATAGTTAGCGATTTACCCTTAACCGAAATATCGCAACCACTTTCACGAAAAGTATGAAGCAAAGCCACCATATGTGATGGCATTATATGGGTTAATGTAAGTTTTCCCCCTGTTACTGCCGCCGCTGACATATAAGTAGCGGCAACGATACGGTCGGGGATTATTGTATGAGTTGTGCCATGTAGCTTTTCAACACCGTGAATATAAACAGTGTCAGAACCACTTCCGTAAATGCGTGCACCTGCACTGTTTAAAAAATCGGCAAGGTCACTAATTTCAGGTTCTCTTGCCGCATTGTGAATTACCGTCACACCCTTTGCTGTAGCGGCGGTTAAAATTATATTTTCAGTTGCCCCAACACTTGGAAAAGTAAGATGTATCTCTGTACCGACAATTCCGTTTTCGGCATTACAGTTTAAAAAACCGTGTTCTTCAGATATCTCAACCCCAAGCTTTTTCAAGGCAGATAAATGCAAATCAATAGGTCGCGGTCCTAATTCGCAACCACCGGGACTTGAAATTACCGCCCGTTTCATACGGCCGATAATTCCGCCTAAAAACACAACCGACGACCGCATTTCACGCATTAAATTTTCATCTATTTTATAATCATTTATACTGCGGCAGTCGACTGTTATCGTGTTGTTACGATACCTAACCTTTGCACCAAACCCTTGTAAAATTTTAATGGATGTCTGAACATCTGAAAGGTTTGGACAATTATGTATTATACACTCACCGTCGCATAATACCGCACCTGCAAGCACAGGTAAAACGCTGTTTTTAGCGCCCTGTACCGCAATTTCACCCGAAAGCCTGTTGCCGCCGTTTACAATAATTTCGGCCAATTTAATGCACCCCGCAAGTATAAATTCGTTTACAACTTATACTATGCCGAAATTAAAAAACGGTCACGAATTTGAATATAATTCCATTAAAACGCTGTAAATTCGTTCATTAGCATCGATAATTGCATTTTTACGGGCATTATTTTCCATTGAAGCAATTTTATCACTATCATTTATAAGTGAATCTACAATCTCAATTATTTTCTCAGCAGTAAGGTCTTTTTCTTCAATAAGCTCTGCCGCACCCGCGTTTTTAAGGGTCATACCGTTATGATACTGGTGGTTTTCCGCAACAAAGGGTGATGGAATAAGTACTGCGGCTTTACCGCAAGCGCCAATTTCACCAAGGGTAATCGCCCCTGCCCTGCTTATAACCAAATCAGCAGCAGCCATGCAAACATCCATATCGGTAATATATTCACGAATGTCGATACCATCATGAAGTTCGATACCTTCAAGGCTTTTAATCATATCTTTATATCCCACCTTACCTGTGGCATGGATATGATAAAACTTCTTTGTTGGGTTATGCCATTTAATAAGCTCACAAACCGCTTCATTAAGATGCTTTGCACCAAGAGAACCGCCAAAAGATAAAATAAGGGGACGGTTATCAAGTTTTAAAATCTTACGCGCGGTTGCCTTATCCATTGAGAGCAATTCGCGTCTTATTGGGTTACCCGTTACAATAGGCTTTTTGTTAAGCTTTAAATACTTTTCCGCTTCGGGCATTGCAAGCATTACACGGTCAGCTTTTGGTGCTAACATTTTAGTAGTAACACCAGGGAAAGCGTTTTGTTCATGTATTGCGGTTTTAATTTTTAATTGCTGAGCAGCTTTTAAAACAGGACCGCTTACATAACCGCCTGTCCCAACAACCAAATCGGGTTTAATTTCTTTTAAAATCTTTTTGGCTTTAATATTTGAAGTTACCGCCAATTTTGCGGCGTTAATATTATGAGCAATTCCCTTTACCGACAGTCTTCTTGAGAAGCCTGCAACCTTTACGGGATAAAAAGCATAACCCTTTTCGGGTACAAGCTTTGCTTCAAGCTTATCAGGTGTACCGATGTAAAAAATTTCAGCATCGGGATGTTCAGATTTAATATAATCAGCAACTGCCAAAGCGGGATTGATATGACCCGCTGTACCGCCGCCCGCAAACAAAATTTTCATAAAAATGCCCCTTTAAGTTTTTTCAAGACTGGTACTTCGGGAAATTGAAAGCACAATTCCCATTTCGGCAAGTAGAATCAAAAGTGAAGTACCGCCATAACTAAAGAACGGTAAACTAATACCTGTATTTGGGATAGTATTAGTGACAACCCAAATATTTAAAAGTGCCTGTAGTCCAACTTGGAAAGTAAGACCAATAGCCATTAATGAACCAAACTTATCATTAGCCTTCATTGCAATTGTAAAACCGCGCCATACAAGTAAGCAGAAAAGTGCAATAATTACAATTGCACCGATAAGACCAAGTTCTTCACAAACAATTGAGAAGATAAAGTCATTATGGGGTTCGGGTACCCAAAGATGCTTTTGTCGGGACTGACCAATGCCCCTACCCCATATACCGCCTGAGCCGATAGCAAGTAGTGACTGAATGGTCTGGAAGCCCTTGCCTGACGGGTCAAGCCACGGATTACGCCAATATTGTATACGGTCAGACGCATAGCCGATAGCACCTGTAACAATAAGCGCCGCAACACCAACTACACCTATACCGATACCACCGATAATGTATCGTTTAGCAAGACCGCCACAAATTAATAACACAATGCCGAGACAGAACACCAAAACTGTTGCAGAAAGGTGTGGTTCAAGAACAATCAATGCACACGGAACTGCAACCAAACCAACAAGAAAAGCCACAAAGCCGAATTTTTCCATTAGCTTATAGTTTGCGGCAATAAGCGAAGACAAAAGCAAAATAACTGCAAATTTTGCAAGTTCAGATGGTTGGAAGTTAATTGGCCCGATAACCAGCCAACGCTTTACATCCATACCTTCAAGCATTGGTGGCATTGCTAATAAGAAGCCTAAAACACCCATTATTGCGATATAGAAAATCCACGCAAATTTACGGTATATATGGTAATTAACGGTTGAAACGGCTAACATAATCGCAACACCCAAAACCGCAAATATTGCTTGACGGGAAATAAACTTGTAACTGTTGCCATAATTTTCATACGAAAAGGCGTAGCTTGCCGAAAACAACATTACAAGACCAACCGTAAGTAAAATTAGAACTAAAGACAAAAAGGTGATATCCATCTTGCCGTCAGTATTGAAAAAAGACCGTTTTTTTCTTGACTTTTGCATGAAATATCACCTCGTAAAATTTGTATTTTAAATTGAAAAAATAATTGGAAGAACGGCTAACACACAACCGATAAGCGCAACAAATGAGAAAACTAAAACAATTTTATCTTCTGACCAGCCGCATTTTTCAAAATGATGATGAATTGGTGCCATTTTGAAAATGCGTTTTTTAGTCTTTTTATAATAAACAACCTGAATAATATCAGAAAGTGCTTCGATAAAGTAAACAACACCCGCTAACAGTAATAAAACCGGTCTGCCAATACCAAATGAGAAAGCCACAACCATACCACCAAGGAACATTGAACCTGTGTCGCCCATAAACACTTTGGCGGGATGAGCATTCCAACAAATAAAGCCAACGAGCGCGCCTGCCATAGCAGCGGTAAGAACATTAATGGAAGAAATACCCAAAAATCCCGATGCCATCATAAAACCGCAAGAAACTACGAGAGTAACGCTTGATGCCAAACCATCGATACCGTCAGTAAGGTTTACTGCATTTGTAAAGCCATAAATAAACATTAAAGCAATTGGCCAGAATATAAGGCCTATACCGCTTGTTATAGATACATCACCAATAAATGGAATGTATGTTGTTTTCATACCCGCAATAGCAAGAGCTGCAAGATAAGCCGCCGATACGAGCAACTGCATAAAGGTTTTTTGGCGGGCAGTAAGACCTAAATTACGCTTTTTAACAACCTTAATATAATCATCAAAAAAGCCAATGGCGCCCATACAAATTGCAAGACCAAGACCTGCCAAAAGTGCAGTCAAACGGTATTTGTCCTGAAAATCCGAAAAGAAAGGCTTTTCAAAAATAACGGCATATACAAAACCGAGAGCCAAGGAAACAATTGTACCAATGATAAACATAACACCGCCCATTGTGGGTGTTCCTTGTTTATCCTTATGCCAATTAGGGCCGATTTCTAAAATAGTTTGCCCGAATTTAAGTTTTCTTAAATAAGGAATTACAACATAACCAAGTAGCGCTGTAACAGCAAATGCAATTACCGCAACAATAAGAGAAGTGAAATCCATAATTTTAAAACCTCTTTTACGACAAAGCCGAGTATACAACCTCGCGCTCGTCAAAATGTATTTTTTCTTTACCTATTATTTGATAGGTTTCGTGTCCTTTGCCTGCAAGTATTATTATATCATCTTTTTCAGCAATTGAAAGAGCAAATTTTATTGCTTCATCGCGTTTTTTCAAAACCTTGTGCGGTTTTGTAGGTAAAACACCTTTTAAAATGTCAGAAATTATACTTTCTGGGTCTTCGGTACGGGGATTATCGCTTGTTATCACAAGATAGTCTGCATAAATTGAAGCAATCTCACCCATAATTGGCCGTTTGGTTTTGTCACGGTCACCGCCACAACCAAATAACACAATTAAACGGTTTTTCTTGCATTCCTTAAAGGTTTTTAAAATATTTTTAAGACTGTCAGGCGTGTGAGCATAGTCAATAACAACCGTAAAATCACCGGTATTTTTAAGGACTTCTGCCCTACCTTTTACACCACTAAAATCAACCAAAGCCGAAACAATGAATTGTCTGTCAACACCCAAAAAATCACTAGCCGCAACTGCGCAAAGTGAATTATAAACCGAAAATTTGCCGGGCAAATTAACTTTTATATGGTCAATTTTGTCGGTAAGCAATTTATATTCGGCATAACTTGGCTGTAAATTAACCGATTTTGCAATATAATCTGCATTGTTTTCCAATGAAATTGATACCTTATTACAACTTATTTCATTAAAAAGGCGTCTTCCGTACTCATCATCTGTGTTAATAACAGCATTATCACACATTGAAAACAATTTCTTTTTCGCAAGATAATAGTTTTCCATATTTTCGTGATAATCAAGGTGGTCTTGGGTAAGGTTTGTAAATAACGCAGTATCGAAATGTATACCGTCTACCCTACCCATTTGCAGTGCGTGTGATGAAACTTCCATAATAACATATTCACACTTTTCATCACGCATAATGCTGAACAAACGGTTGAGTTCAAAAGCATTTGGGGTTGTGTTAACCGTAGGAAAAATCTCACCGCAAATGATGTTTTGAATTGTGCCAATAACACCAACCCGTTTGCCCGATTTTTCAAGAATTTCTTTAAGCAGATATGTGATTGTTGTTTTACCGTTTGTGCCCGTCACACCAATAATTTTCATACTATCGGTTGGGTTTTTGAACCACTTTTTTGACATTTCAGAAAAAGCAGTAATGGTATTTTTAACAACAATTTCGTTTTTTAAATTTGCTTTATTTTCAACTACCAGCGCAATCGCGCCGTTTTTTACGGCATCCGCCCTGTATTGCGGATTATTATGGATATCAACAAAGACAAAGCCATCTTTTACCTTTTGCGAATTATCGGTAATACCCATAACCTCTAACTGCCCGATTTCATTATCGCAAGCAATTATCGTGCCAAGTTTCATTTTTTGCCTCCTGAAAAAAATCAGTCAACTGTAGATTCATCACGGAAATAAACCGTAACAATTGTGCCAACTTCAACCTGCGTACCCGGTGCTATGCTTTGACTATATGCGCGAAGACCGGCTATCGCAATATTTCCTGAAAATTCAATATTAAGACCAAGTCTTGCCGCGGTTGTATTAACCTCTGTTGCGGTATAACCTGTAAAGTTTGGTACTGTTACCTTTGCTGTATCGGTTTCTTCAGTATAAAGAATTACCACACCACCGGTTGCAATTTTATTGCCAACTTCGGGTAACTGTCTTATAACCTTATCGCCATTACCAACAATTTTATATTCAAGCTTTGCGCTTGTAACCTTTGCTTTGGCTTCAGCAACAGTAAGACCGACTGCATCGGGAACATCAATTGCAAGTTTTTTAATTTCTTCTTCTGTATAGCTTGGTTCGTAGCCGAGATAAGGCAAAACATCTGCCATAATTTTGGCATTAACAGGCGCTGAAATTACACCGCCGTAATAATTCGAGCCTTTAGGTTCGTCAAGCATTACCAAAACTGCGATTTCGGGATTATCTATTGGCGCCACTGTCATACATGAACTGATGTAAAGATAAGTATCGCCCGTTGCCTGAATTTTAGCAACCTTTTGTGAAGTACCGGTTTTTGCACCGATTTTATAACCCGGTACTAACGAGTTTTTGGCGCCGTTTAAAGCAACAAAACCCATAAGCTCACGCATTGTCTGTGAAGTGGTTTTAGAAATAACCTGTCGCTTATAAGTGGTGGTTGTTGTGCTTACAACCTTATTATCCTGATTAACTGTTTTTGATACAAGATGTGGCTGAACAAGATATCCACCGTTTACCGCAGCTGAAACTGCCGCCATCATCTGAATGGGGGTAACATTGAATGTTTGACCAAATGAAGATGATGCCAATTCAACAACACCCATATTTTCTTGTTTATGGTAAGTAGAGCGTGATTCACCCGGTAAATCAATACCAGTTTTTTCAGCAAAGCCAAAGGCTTTAAAATACTTTGAAAATGTTGAAACGCCAACTAGCTGACCAATTGTAATAAATGCAGGGTTGCAAGAGTTAGCAATTGCTTGTTGCAAGTTTTGAGTGCCGTGACCGCCATGCTTCCAACAGCCGTAACGCTGACCTGCAACGCTTGTATGACCATTGCAATAAAAGGTGTTATTCTTATTTATTAAATTTTCTTCAATAGCAATTGATGCGGTGATAATTTTGAATACAGAGCCCGGTTCGTACGAGTCAGAAATAACCTTATTACGCCACTGACGGTTTAGAAGTTCACTTCTAAGTGTAGATTTCTTTGTGTCATCAATTTCAGCATCAACCTTAGCCTGATCAACCGTTGACAAAGCGAACGGTTCGTTAGGGTTAAAGTCGCCCTTAACCGCCATTGCTAGAATAGCGCCTGTGTTAACATTCATAACAACTGCGGCGCCGCGTTCTGCAACCTTATTTTGCGCAATTGCGGTTTCAAGATACTTTTCTGCGGTGTACTGAATATAAGAATCAAGCGTTAAAACAAGCGAATTACCCTTAACCGCTTCTTCTACCTTTTCATAAGTAAACGGCATATCGGTGCCAAGGGCATTTTTTGCCGCCACTACGCGACCCGCAATACCCGTAAGCTCGTTATCATAAAAACTTTCAATACCCGAAAGTCCTTGCTCATCAGAGCCCACAAAACCCAAAACAACCGATGCAAGGCTATCGTTGGGATAATATCTTTTTGTGGTTTCATCAAGACCGATATATTTTGTAAGCTTATTATCCTTTATGAATTTACGAACTTCATCAGCAACCGATTTTTCAATCTTCTTTTTAACAATTACATAGTAAGAATTTTTATCGGTATTTTTATAGACCGTGTCATAATCAACGCCCAAAATTTCAGAAAGACCTTTTGCAACCTTATCGCGAACTGCGTCGCGTTCATCTGCCTTTTTAATTTTCTTTATTGCATTTGGGGTGATATAAACCGTCCAAGCAGTCGAGCTTGTTGCCAACACCTGCATATTACGGTCATAAATATCGCCGCGCGGTGCAGTTACAAGGCTGTCGTATAGTTGTTGTTCTGATGCTTTTGTCTGATATTCTTCGCCCTTAAGCACCATAATATTGAAAAGACTAACACTTGAAACGCCCGAAAGCGCCACAATAACAACAAGCATTATTATAAAAGTTCTTTTAACCATTAGCTTACCAGGTTTTATTGCCATTTAGCGCTTCCTTCTTTCTGTTTTTTGCTATATTTAAATGCCCAAATACGAGAGCCGACTTTTTCAGCTCTCGTACCCTGTAATCAGTATATTATTTTTTATAAAATTTATTACTCTGCTTTAAGCAAAGTGCCGTTTGCGGTCTTTGCAACATTAGTATCGTTAACCTTAATATAGGTAACATCTTCCTTATCAGGCTTCTTCATACCAAGTTGTACTGCTTCAAGTTCCAAATTTGCATAAGAAATTCTTCTTTGAAGTTCAACTTCTAAAACGGTTTTTTCACTGTCAAGCTCAGCAATAGCTGCTTTAACATCGTTAATTTCATTCTTAACTTCATTGATTTTAAGACGGATTGAAAGATTGCAACAAATTGCGCAAAGAGCAATAACTGTAATCATTACAACCGAAACTGCGGGAGAAAGATGACGAGCAGCCGCCTTACGCTTTGCCTTTGCCTTTTTAGCGGTTTTAGGCATTACTACAATATTGTCCTTAACCTGCGGTTTTTTAGCTTCTTTGGGCATAAACATTTCAAAATCATAAGCAAGACTGTCATTATAATACTTAATATTATTCATTTTCTTTCTCCTTTCACTTAATTTTTGACGATTACACGAAGCTTTGCACTGCGGCTTCGCGGATTATTTTCAAGTTCCCCTTTTGAAGGTTCTATAGGTTTTCTGTGAAGTAAATGTCCGCGTGGGGTTTTGCCGCAAACACATACAGGACAGTCGGGCGGACAAGTACAGCCTGTACAGTATTCCTTAAAACGAAGTTTCACCATTCTGTCTTCTAAGGAATGAAAAGTAATAATTGCCAACACACCATCTTTATTAAGCAAATCAAATGCGATATCCATTGCTTCGTTCAAACGGTCAAGCTCGGCATTAACAGCAATTCTTATTGCTTGAAAACACTTTCTTGCAGGGTGACCGTCGCGTCGTGCTGCTGCGGGATAAGCCGATGCGATTATCTCAGCCAACTGCGTTGTGGTGGTTATTCTTTGTTTTTCCCTTTCGCTTACAATTTTATCAGCAATTTTACGGGAAAACTTTTCTTCACCAAATCGCCAAAAAATATCAGCAAGTTCGGTCGCGGTAAAATCGTTAACAATATCTTCAGCCGACATACCGCTTTGGCTCATTCGCATATCAAGTCGTGATTCCTTATGATAAGAAAACCCACGCTCTGCAGTATCAAGCTGATAAGATGAAACACCCAAGTCGAGCAATATGCCATCAACCTTTGTGATACCTTCATCATTTGCAACTTTTTTCATATCAGCAAAATTGCTTTTTATAACCTTTGCAGGAAGCCCCTTAAGTCTTTCTGTTGCAATTTTTACTGCATCAGGGTCTTGGTCTAAGGCTAGCAGTAAACCGTTTTCAAGGCGTTTTGCAATCTCTTTTGAGTGACCTGCGCCACCCGCGGTGCCGTCAATGTAAATTCCGTCAGGTTTAATACAAAGTGAATCAATTGTTTCACTAAGTAAAACCGATATATGATTGAATTCCATATTAGAAATTTAACTCCTCAACAATTGAAGCAATAGCTTCGGGTGTGTACTTGCTGTTTTCATTAGCCCAGAGTTCAGTATTCCAGATTTCAAGGTTAGAAGCCATACCGATAATATGTGCTTCTTCGCCTAACATTGAATATTCACGAAGACTTGCAGGAATTAATATTCTGCCTTGGCTGTCAAAGCCAACCGTAAATGTACCATCATATAAGAAACGCTTAACATCGTTTGATTTCGTGTTGGGAAGTGTGCTTATTTGCTCAACAAGCTTGTCCCACTCTTCCTTAGAATAAACGCAAAGGCAACGCTTTCCGAAGATACTGCGGCAAATAAAAAACTCTTCACCAAGTTCTTCGCGCAGCTTTGCAGGAATGAAAACCCTGCCCTTTTTATCGATATTATGTTGATAGCCACCAAAAAGCACGGATTTTCACCTCTTTTTTCACCACTTTGATGCACTTTTGTGGTTTTTAACACCACTTTGCACCACTACATTGTTATTATAATGCCTAAATTCATAAAAATCAAGTGTTTTTTAGTGATTTTTTAATTTTTTTGCAAAATAAAAAAGCAAGGAGAATTTTAACTCTCCTTGCCACTTAAAAAAGTTATTATATTGTATTAAAACTAAATTTTCCGTCCCAAAAGTCGCACAAAACTTTGTCCCCCGCCTTTAAGCTGCCGTCTAAAAACTTTTCACATAAAGCATCCTCAATTTTGTTTTGAATTTCACGGCGCAAAGGACGTGCACCATATACCGCATCAAAACCAATTTCCGCCAATGCAGATTTAACAGACGCATCAAACGAAATTTCAATACCTATTCCCTTTGTTCGTTCTTTAAGGTTTTCAAGCATTTTT
>JAZKXN010000045.1:0-1032 GCA_045611605.1 Acutalibacteraceae bacterium | reverse complement strand
AACGGTGGGGGCAGGTACGTGTTGAATGGGCTTATATTCGGGTTTCGGCGGTGTATATTCGCTTCCATCTTCATTGTAAAGTTTGCCGATGATTTCATCTTCTTCAAAGTAGTGGATTGCCCAACCGAAGACAATGTCCGAGTTCATACACGCGCTGGTAGCTCCCTTTTCTGCGAGCTTTCTTGCTTCTTCGCAAGCGTATTTCATAAAACCGTCCAAATCTTTTCTATTAAGCAAACGTTTTCCGTCTTTCTCTATAAAAACGCCGTGGTTGATTTTTTCGGCAAGAGCTGCGCTTGCATTTTCTTTCAAATATTCTTTTAATACGGTGTGTTCTACACAACTGGTTTTAAGATTGATGGTCATTGCTGTTACTCCTTAACGATTCCGTATTTATCGTCCGCATAATACGAACAGGTATACCAGTTGAAGATAGCGGTGCATTTTACACCGTTATATTCCACGATATAGTTGTTTCCGCCGTCGTTTTCTAAAACGGTAACTTCTCTAATTTCTCCATTCAAGGAATGGATATGTGCCATAGCTTTATAGGGTTTCATTATTTTTCCTCCTGTTGTAATAATTTAATATTTAAGGTAAGGGAGCCGTAATAAAGGCATACTTTTCTGATACAGAAATCTCTTTTTACCCATTCAGGTTGAGTGTCTAATATGTCTTGAGCTTCCTTTTCACTTTTGTAGATAAGAGCTTCCTCGATGGATTTTGTAATAGTGATTACATCAGTTTCTCCTGCGGCTTCGTGCGCGAGCCTATCAATGAAATTTGGTTGCTCGCTGTATAAAGAATCAGCAAAGCAAAAGCGTGCTACAATCAAATCCATATTTATTCTCCTTTGATTATTAAATTTAATTTATCGATCCGATAATTGATTTCTTTTTTAGCGCGTTTATAAAGTGTAATCAGCGCATCGTTTTTATTATTGGTATAGTAGCCGTAATAATAATTTTCATTGTTCACACAATACCACGTAACGTATTTAGGTTCTTTGCTTTCGGTCTGTTTTTCCCCAAG
>JAZKXN010000044.1:0-12202 GCA_045611605.1 Acutalibacteraceae bacterium | reverse complement strand
CTTGACGGTTCTGTAACCGTATTGTGCGCAAAGGGCGGTGTTGAACCTCAGTCTGAAACCGTTTGGCGTCAGGCTGACGAATATCGTGTACCCCGTATGATTTACGTTAACAAAATGGATATCATGGGTGCCGATTTCTATCGCGTTCTCGATATGATTAAAGAACGTTTCAACTGCAATGCAGTTCCGATTCAGTTACCTATCGGTTCTCAAGACACCTTTAAGGGTATTATCGACCTTCTCAATATGAAGGCTATCATGTATTATGATGACCTTGGTAAAGATGTAAGAATCGAAGAAATCCCTGAAGATATGAAGGAACTTGCTGAAAAATACCGCAATAATCTTGTTGAAAACATCGTTGAACAAGATGAAGAACTTATGGAAAAATACTTCGAAGGTGAAGAACCTACCATCGAACAGATGAAGAAGATTATCCGTAAGGCAACCATCGCTAACGAAATGGTTCCGATTTGCTGCGGTACTTCTTACAGAAATAAGGGTGTACAACCCTTGCTCGACGCTGTTGTTGATTATATGCCGGCTCCTACCGACATTGAAGCTATAAAGGGTATCAACCCCGATACCGAAGAAGAAGAAGTTAGACATTCTACTGACAACGAACCCTTTGCGGCTCTCGCTTTCAAGATTGCTACTGACCCCTTCGTAGGTAAGATTTGCTTCTTCCGTGTATATTCGGGTTCTGTTGATGCAGGCTCGGGCGTATATAACACAGTTAAGCGTAATAAGGAACGTATGGGCCGTATTCTTCAGATGCACGCTAACCACCGTGAAGATATTGAAACCTGCTATGCTGGTGATATCGCTGCGGCTGTTGGTCTTAAGAACACCACTACCGGTGATACCTTGTGCGATGAAAAGCACCCCATCATTCTTGAATCAATGAACTTCCCCGAACCTGTTATCCGTGTTGCTATCGAACCTAAGACCAAGGCTGGTCAGGAAAAGATGGGTCTTGCACTTGCAAAGCTTGCTGAAGAAGATCCTACCTTTAAGGCATACACTGATGAAGAAACCGGTCAGACCATCATCGCCGGTATGGGTGAGTTACACCTTGAAATTATCGTAGACCGTCTTCTCCGCGAATTTAAGGTAGAAGCTAATGTTGGTGCTCCTCAGGTTGCTTACAAAGAAAGCATTAAGGACTTCGTTGATCACGAAACCAAGTATAAGCGTCAGTCCGGTGGTTCTGGTCAGTACGGTCACGTTAAGATTAAGCTTGAACCTAACGAAACCGGTAAGGGTTATGAATTTATTAACGCTGTTACCGGCGGTAGCATTCCTAAGGAATACATCCCCGCTGTTGACACCGGTATTAAGGGTTCACTCCAGGCAGGTGTTCTTGCAGGATATCCTGTTGTTGACGTTAAGGTAACCCTTTACGACGGTTCTTACCACGAAGTTGACTCTTCAGAAATGGCATTTAAGATTGCCGGTTCTATGGCATTTAAGGAAGCTTGCCGTAAGGCAAACCCTGTTCTTCTTGAACCCATTATGAAGGTAACCGTTATCGTTCCTGAAGAATATATGGGCGATGTTATCGGTGACTTAAACTCACGCCGTGGTGAAATTCAGGGCTTTGAAGATCGTTTGGGCGTTAAGCAGATTAACTCACGCGTTCCTCTTGGCGGTATGTTCGGTTATGCAACCGAGCTTCGTTCTAAGACACAGGGCCGTGGTCAGTATGTAATGGAACCCGACGGTTATAAAGAAGTTCCTAAGTCTATTGCAGAAAAGATTATTTCTTCTCGTGCAAAGAAAGACTAATTAACACTTGAAATTCAAGTGAATATTTGATAAAATAATAAAAAATATAACTTTTAATTTCTAAGGAGGAAATTAACAATGGCAAAGGCAAAATTTGAACGTAATAAGCCCCACGTAAACATTGGTACCATTGGTCACGTTGACCATGGTAAAACCACTCTTACCGCAGCTATCACAAAGTACCTTTCTCTTAAGGGTCAGGCTTCTTTCGAAGACTATTCAAACATCGATAAGGCTCCTGAAGAAAGAGAACGCGGTATTACAATTAACACCGCTCACGTTGAATATGAAACTGACAAACGTCACTATGCTCACGTTGACTGCCCCGGCCACGCTGACTATGTTAAGAACATGATCACCGGTGCTGCTCAGATGGACGGCGCTATCCTTGTTATCGCTTCTACTGACGGTCCTATGGCTCAGACTAAAGAACACCTTCTCCTTGCTCGTCAGGTAGGCGTTCCTTACATCGTAGTATTCATGAACAAAACTGACCTTGTTGACGACGAAGAACTTCTCGAACTCGTTGAAATGGAAATTCGTGAAACTCTTGACAAGTATGAATTCCCCGGCGACGATACACCTATCGTTAAGGGTTCTGCTTTCCAGGCTCTCGATTCTGCTGAAACCGATCCTACAGCTGCAGTTTATGCTCCTATCGCTGAACTTATGGATGCTGTTGACAGCTACATTCCTACTCCTGACCGTAAGGCAGACATGGCTTTCTTAATGCCTGTTGAAGACGTTATGACAATTTCTGGTCGTGGTACCGTTGTTACTGGCCGTGTTGAACGTGGTCAATTACACGCTGGCGACGAAGTTGAAATCGTTGGTCTTACCGATGAACTCCGCAAGGTAGTTGTAACTTCTATGGAAATGTTCCGTAAAACTCTTGACTACTGTGAAGCTGGTGACAACGTTGGTGCTCTTCTCCGTGGCGTAAGCCGTGACGAAATCGAACGTGGCCAAGTTCTTGCTAAGCCCGGTTCAATCAAGCCCCACACCAAGTTCCATGGTCAGGTATACGTATTAAGCAAGGATGAAGGCGGTCGTCATACTCCTTTCTTCAACAACTATCGTCCTCAGTTCTACTTCAGAACTACTGACGTTACCGGTGTTGTAGGTCTTCCTGCTGGTACTGAAATGTGCATGCCTGGCGATAACGTAGAAATGGATGTTGAACTTATCACTCCTATCGCTATCGAAGAAGGTCTCCGCTTCGCTATCCGTGAAGGTGGCCGTACTGTTGGTTCAGGCGTTGTTACTGCTATCAACGACTAATTCTTTCTGAATTAAATAAAACCGTGAGTCGCAAGGCTCACGGTTTTTTGTTTAGAAGTTAATGAACAATATTATATTTTTTGTCAATAATAATTGCAAGCAAGAAAATCAACATGGCTGATACGGCAATTATTATTCCTTCAGTTAAGCCCTTTGGGAAAAACTCAAGTTCAATTTCGTGCTCTCCGGCGGCTAATTTGAAAGCGATCAAAGAGTTGCTAACAGGTGTAATTTCAACTTCTTTGCCATCAACATAGGCTTTCCAACCTTTATCGTATGCAAAGGATGTATAAAACAGTCCGTCTTCCTTAACATTTATCGTGCCTTTAATTTTTGTATCGGAAGATTCAGTGCAATTAAAGGTGCTTTGGCACAATTTTTCATAGCCCTGTAAGAAGAGCTCTTCGTTAAGCATACAGCAATAAATTGAAAATTTACCATTTTTCTTATTCATAGGCTTAGAATTTATTGAAAGCTTATCGCCTAATTTGACATCGCCGATTTGCATAATGTATGGAGTAAAAGTTTGGTTTTCAATCACCCTGGAATCATTAATGTTTGAATCAACATGGTATGCAGATCCTGAATTGTAATCAAAGTATGCAAAAGCTGTGCCGTCACATGGTATGGTGTAATTAAATTTAACAAACGGATCCTTGGTTTTGTCGGACAATGTAAAAGAATATTTGTTTTTGTCTGTACTTGTCATCTTGAAAGAATCATCTTTAAAGAATTCATGCGAATCCAGTTCGATATTTTGATACAAATCACCTGAAAGGCCGGTTGCAAGTTTGAAAATTTCGTTTTGATTTTCAAAGGGATTTTCGCTTGCTTTTTCAGCATCAAAATTAAGTAAAGCTTCATTTACCATAAATCCTTGCGGTAGGTAATATTTGTTTTTTAGAAGTTTTACATCGCCGCTTTGTTTAATGGATTCGGTGTGAGTTGTGTCTATGTGGTCGCCGCTGGGTGAAATAAGATACTTAATATTAAGCATTAGGTTTGTGAAGGGCGAGCTTTCTTGATATGTGTAACTATTGGTAGAAACGCCGCCACCGAATCCAAATGCTTTTGCAAATTGTAAAATATTGGAGTTTGCAGTAGAACTGAAAATGGAAACACCATTTACACCAAGTAACGCTGAGTCGTTCGATGTTGAAATTTTTACAACTTCGCAATGGTAAATGTCGGAATTTTGTGATTCAATATTATTAATGTAATCTACAATTTTGTATGTATTAGTTGTGCCCCACGGGTAAAAATTTGTATCTGTTGATCCTACAGCGCGAACACCTATGTAACCGCTTACGGCACTTTCAAATAAACAAATTATAAATAAAGTAAATGAAATTACTTGTTTTGGCAATGCCTTGGTTCGGCAAATGATAATAACAGCAAATATTAAAAGAATAAGGATTCCGGTTGCAATAGCGGGGATAATCATTTGCAATTTAATTGCGCCAAGGATTATTCCTAATAAAAATATACTTATTATCGCTAGATTTAATAATTTGATATGTGAAATATTGGTAAATACGCGGTAAGCAATGAAGAGTAACACAAAGGAGAATAAAAATGCGTAACGGTACGGTAGGTCGTTCGTAAAGTGGAAACCATGCCAAACAAAATCAAGATTTCGTATAACAAAGCTAGATGCTATTATCATTAAAAGGCTACCACTTGCAATTTTTTCGCGAAGCCTAATATTTGAAGATGTGAAATAAAGCAATGCAAGGACAAGTGTAATTATTCCGCAGTATACATTGGGTAGCCCATCCATATAGGTGGGTTTGTGGAATGCGGTTAAATTAGCGGCGACTGTAATTAATGCCTTAATTGTGCCAAAAAGATTATTGTCATTTGATATATTTGTCTCGTATTTTTCAGGAAATGCAGAGTCAAATGTAGATGTGTCACTTAATTGGAAAAATGTAGGCAATGTTAATATGGCAGTAATTGCTATTGCAATTATTGAAAAGAATGCCATTTTACCAAAATTATAAAGCAAATTTTTGAAATTTTTATATTCGGTTATAAAGTAGCAAATGCTTATAAGTAAAACAAAAATACAAGTAAACAGTCCGATGTAACAGTTTGAAAGAATAGATAATGTGAGCGAAATGACATAAAGCTTGAATTTGCCTTTTTGAAGTAAAGTAATTGTTCCGGCGACAACTAACGGTAAAAGCGCAACGGTGTCAAGCCACATAATATTCCAATAATAGCCCATGAAATATGCGGAAAATGCATACATAAAACCGAACATAGCAACCGAAATGTCGCGTCGATTAAAGATTATGCGCAAAAATTGTGCAAAGAAAAGGCTTGAAAGTGCAATTTTTGCGCAGGTTATTATGGTAAAGAAATCGCTTAAATATTCCGAAGGGATAATTGCAGTTAAAATATTAAGTGGACTCGCCAAATAGTATGTTATAATTGGCAAATAGCTGGCGCCCAAACCCAATTTCCATGACCATAAAAGCGAACCACCTTCTTGTAATTTTCTTTGAAAATCTAGAAAAAAGGGAAAATATTGATGGTATGCATCAAAAACAAGAATTTGTTTGCCACCAAATGGGGCAACTCTAACCAGGGCGAATTGAAAAAGCATAAGAAAAAATGGGATAATAAACGCCATTAAGAACCAAAAATTGCGAACAAAAAAATTAGAATTATCTGCAGGGTCAATAATTTGAATGCATTTTTGCTTTATTCTATTTAATGATGTATTTTTAATATTAGACATTTATAGTGCCTCCCAACTAAAGTCTGTGCGATAATTATACCATATATTTTTTTAAATTAAAACACTTTTATGGTGATTACTAAAAAACAATAGACATTTGTAAATGTCATTGGTATAATAAGTCTAAGGAGTTTATTGATTATAGGGGGATTTATGAATACAATAGATATTATTGTTCCTTGTTTTAATGAAGAGGAAGTTTTACCGCTTTTTATAAAAGAGGTGAATGAAGTTATATCTGAAATTAGGAAGTATCACTTTAAATATATTTTTATAGATGACGGCAGTAAAGATAAGACGCTTGCGATTATTAAGGAGTTTGCTTTAAACTCGCAAGACGTAAAGTATATTTCGTTTTCGCGCAATTTTGGTAAGGAAGCGGCAATGTACGCCGGTCTTAAAAACTCTACGGCAGATTATGCAATTGTGATGGATGCCGATCTTCAACATCCACCTAAAATGTTTCACGAAATGATCGAGGCCATTGAAGAAGGGTTTGATTGTTGTGCACTTTACCGAACCAAACGCAAAGGTGAAAGTGTTTTTAGACGCTTTTTTTCGAAAATTTTCTTTTCTTTTCAAAAACGAATATCACATATTGATATGCCTGATGGTGCAGTTGATTATCGCATAATGACCAAAAAAATGGTAAATGCGGTACTTAAATTAGCAGAAGGACAGCGTTTTTCAAAAGGTATTTTTTGTTGGGTGGGTTTTAACACCAAGTGGATCGAATATAAAAACATTGAACGCCCGATTGGAAAAGCCAAGTGGAGCCTGATGGGTCTTTGTAAGTACGCAATAGACGGCATAATGTCTTTTTCGGTGTTCCCGTTAAGAATTATTGCTATAACAGGGTTTATTATTTCGTTGTTTTCGTTTATTTATATTATGGTTACTATTATTCAAACCTTAATATTTGGAATAGTTGTTCCGGGTTATGTCACAACTTTGTGCGCAACATTGTTTTTAGGTGGTATAATCGAACTTTCGGTTGGCGTTTTGGGGGAATATATCGGCAGAATTTACATAGAAGTTAAGCATCGCCCAATTTATATCGCAGCTGAAACTAATATTGAAGTTGAAAATAAGTAGATTTAACCGTGCTTTGCGGGGGATATTATGGGTAAGAAGTCACTTAAAGAAATTTTAATGTATTTAATATTTGGTGTGGCCACCACCTTTGTATCATGGTTTTCTTTTGCGCTGTTTACCAAGCTTGTTTCATCTGTTTCAATATGTGATGTTACATTAAAAAATATCGATATTGCAAATGTGCTTTCGTGGGTATGCGCGGTTTCGTTTGCGTACATTACAAATAAATTGTGGGTGTTCGAAAGCAAATCTTTTAATATAGCAGTTGTTTTCAAAGAATTTGTAGTGTTTCTATCGTACCGAATAATAACCGGCGTGATAGAATGGTTTGGTTTTCCGCTTTTAATGGCATTGGGGTTAGAACAATCTCTTTTTGGCATAGATGGTATGTTGGCTAAAATTACAATAAGCGTTATAGTTGTTGTTTTAAATTATGTTTTTTCTAAATTAATTGTTTTTAAAAACCGATGAGTAACTCATCGGTTTTTTATATGTGTAGTTTCAAAGTAAAATATTGATTATATCCTTGTTTTATGATAAAATTTATTCAAACTTGGATTTAGGGGTTTAAGATAATGTTTAACTTTTTTGCTGATGAAAACGCAAAACAAAATTCACAATATATAATTAGCGGGGCGGACTATAACCACATTAAAAATGTGCTTCGTATGGATATAGGTGACACCTGCCTTATAAGCTGTAGTGGTAAAAGTGATTTGTGTGAAATTTCTGCATTCTATGAAGATGCAGTTTGTCTTGATATAATTGAAGAAGACTATAACGATACCGAGCTTCCTGTTAAAATTTATCTTTTCCAAGGCCTTCCCAAGGGGGATAAAATGGAATATATCATTCAAAAATGTGTTGAACTTGGCGTTTTTGCGATTGTTCCGGTGGAAATGAAACATTGTATCGTAAAACTTGATGATAAAAAAGCAAAATCAAAAATTGCCCGTTGGCAAAGTATTTCTGAAAGTGCGGCAAAGCAGAGTAAACGCAACATTATTCCTGAAATTATGAATGTTTACAGTTTTGATAAAGCGCTTGAATTTGCAAAAACACTTGATTTAATAATGGTACCTTACGAAAATAAGGATGGTATGAAGGCGACTGTTGGTGCACTTTCTGACCTTAAAAATGTTAAGAGTGTGGGTATATTTATTGGTCCCGAAGGTGGTTTTGAAGAAAAGGAAATTGAAAAAACACTTAATGCTGATGCTAAGGTTATATCACTTGGTAAAAGAATTTTGCGCACCGAAACCGCGGCAATTACAGCGGTCGGAATGTGTATGTTAGAGATTGAAAAAGGAAGTAACCAATGAAACAACTGCCACAAGAGTATGAAACCCGAATGAAATCATTGTTGGGCGATGATTTCGAAAGTTATTTAAACGAACTTCAAAATCCCCCTGTTAAAGCGTTCAGGGTTAATACCGATAAAATAAGTTTAGAAGAATTCGAAAAAATTAATATTTTTGGGGCAGAAAAAATCCCGTATGTTAATAATGGTTATTACCTTAATTATGAAAAGGTGGGCAATCACCCCTATCACCACGCGGGACTTATCTATGTGCAAGAGCCTGCGGCTATGGCGCCTGCCGAGTGTGTGAATGTCGACCACGATTGGTTTGTTCTTGATATGTGTGCCGCGCCCGGTGGTAAAAGCACTCAGCTTAAAAATAAGCTGGGTGAAAATGGGGTGCTTGTATCAAACGAAATTGTTTCTTCACGCTGTAAAATACTTACAGGCAATATTGAGCGACTGGGGCTAAAAAACACCGTTGTTACCTGTATGGATACCGAAAAATTAGCATCACGCTTTCAAAACACCTTCGATTTGGTTATGGTAGATGCGCCCTGCTCGGGCGAAGGTATGTTCCGCAAGGAAGAAATCGCCATTGATGAGTGGAGTCAGGCAAATGTGGAAATGTGCGCCAAGCGTTCTGCCGAAATTTTGGAAAACGCGGTTAAAACCCTTAAAAGCGGCGGGTATATTGTGTATGCTACTTGCACTTTTTCTTTAGAAGAAAACGAAATGACAATAGATGCATTTTTGCAAAAGCACCCCGAATTTGAAATTGTGCCTGTTAATGAAAAAGTGGCAAAATACACCGCAAACGGCATTAAATTTGAAGGTTGCAAGTGCGAAAATATCGGTTTTGCAAGAAGATTTTATCCACATAACGCCAAGGGTGAAGGTCAATTTATGGCGGTTTTACACCACAAGGGCGAAAAAGCATTTAATAATTTTTATGCTTTTTCAAACAAGAAAACCGATAAAATTGTTACCGAGTTTTTAAATGATACCTTAACCGATTATAACCCCGATTTTGTGGGTGTTTATAACGGAAACCCGATTTATTACAACAACCGCTTGCCAATAGCCGACCGCACCGCATTTTGTTGCGGTGTTACAATTGGTGAAATCAGAAAAAATTATATTTTTCCACACCACCAATTTTTTATGGCTATGGGGGATAAGTTTAAGCGTAAAATTGATTTGTCGGTTGACAGCACCGAGCTTTCAAAATATTTACACGGTGAAGAGTTTGATGTGAATTGCGAAAACGGTTGGGCGGTAGTAACCGTTAACGGTTGCGCTCTCGGTGGCACCAAGGTCGTAAACGGCAGAGCTAAAAATCATTATCCAAAAGGATTAAGGTTGAAGTAAATTGGGGTTTATCGCTGACGCGAAATGCGTAATTCGTAATGCGTAATTCGTAATTATTGTACAATTAATTAAACTCCCCACTAAACTATAATTTGAAAGGTAAATATATGCCGAAAATAATTAAAATTGATGATATAAGTGCACCCGAACTTAATGTTTATGCTCGACTGACAGAGTCGCAATTAAAAAACAATGAAGGTTTGTTTGTTGCCGAAAGTGTAAAGGTTATAAAGGTTGCGCTCCAAAAAGGGCTTGAGCCGGTAAGTTTTTTAATGGAAGAAAGGCAAATTGACGGTATTGGTAAAGAGTTAATTAAATGTTGTCCCGATGTGCCGGTATATACAGCATCAAGAGAAGTGCTTAGTGCTATTACGGGCTTTGAACTCACTCGCGGTTTGCTTTGTGCAATGAATCGCCCCCAGAATGCTGCACTTGAAGATGTGCTAAAAAATGCAAAACGCGTTGCGGTGCTTGAGAGACTGAGTGATGCAATGAATGTTGGTGCAATTTTTCGCAGCGCTGCTGCTTTGGGTATAGATGCGGTGTTGCTTTTTAATAATTGCAGCGAACCGCTTAACCGCCGCACCGTAAGGGTTAGTATGGGTAGTGTTTTCTTGGTGCCGTGGGCGTTTTTTGAAAAAGAAAATTTCCCAAACCCCGAAAATGCGGTTGAATATTTAAAGCAAAACGGTTTTACAACTGCCGCTTTGGCTTTAAAAGATGATACTATCAATATCAATAATGAAATTTTAAAGAACAGCGAAAAACTTGCGCTGTTTTTGGGTGCGGAAGGTGATGGTTTGAGCGATGAAACCATAAATTCTTGCGATTATACCGTAAAAATACCAATGCACCACGATGTTGATTCACTTAATGTTGCCGCTGCCGCAGCAGTCACTTTTTGGGAGATTGGTAATAAATAATATTTAAAAAAGACGGCTTTTAGCCGTCCTTTTTGTAGTTGGAGTGTGTTTAATTTAAAAGGCCATTATATTAAATATTGCGAATTTAAAAGTTGTGTGCTATAATAATTTTACCACACAGAACTTAATATTACGCTTGGAACAAGTATGTATTTTTATTTTGGTAAAAATGCATGCTCATTTTCGCGTACTTGTTGTAAGCGTTAGGTTTTGTGTGGTAGCAAACTGGGGTTGTGCATTTTTCGTGTGTGTGACTTCGGTTGCACACACTTTTTTATTTTTGGAGGAAGTTAAAAATGGCAAATATGTTTTCAGGAAATGTTGAAAAGAAAATACCCAGAGAGTTTAAAGAATGTTATAAAATTGATAGTATCACGGAAAATCTTTGGTTATGGTGCGAACGATTAGAAAAATGGGGCAAGATTTTGTTTTATATTCTAATTGCTATAGGCATTATTGATACTATAATTGCCGGTATAAATGCACACCAGTTTATTGAATCCATAGGTGCGGAAACTGTTGAAGAAATACGAAAGGCATCTGCGGAATTGGGTATGGAAATCCCCACGGTATTTGAGGCGTTGGTTAATAATCTTTTTATATGGATTTTATATGCTTTTCTTGAATATTGCGCATATCATGTTTTGGCATTATTGGTTGGCTCTTTGGCAAGTATTGTTCAACATACTAAAATCACAGCAAATATAGCATTGTATAATAGTGCAAAGGATAACATGGTACAAAACATTGAAGAACCTAGCGATAAAAATCACATGGGTAGTGATTTAATAAAAAAAGAAAACCCAGCACCTAAAGTGAAAAAATGTACATATTGTGGTAAAATTTCACCGGTTTCGCTGGGAAGATGCGAATGTGGATGTTTGGCATTCAAGGATATTACGCATAAATGGCGTTGTTCTGAATGTGGTGAAATGATTTCGGATGACCCATGTCCTAATTGTGGAAATAAAGTAAATAATGAGTAATCACTTTTGTGTGTAAAGAACACAAAGTGGTGGTTTTTGTTTTCCAACATTCATTATTCATTAAAAAAGACGGCATTAGCCGTCTTTTTTGTTACGATATTTTGCACTGTGTACCATCATGTTTTATTTCGTAATTTTCTTTATAAATTAAATCTTCAATAAACACAAATTCATACCCATCGTCTTTAAGGCATTTTAAAATTGTGGGCAGGGCTTCAGGTGTGTGGTCGGCATCGTTGTGGAAAAGAACGATACTGCCGTTTTTAACCTTACTTGTTACCCGTTTGCAAATGCTGTCGGCGGTGGCGTGGTCTTTCCAGTCAAGACTGTCAACATCCCACTGTATAGTATACATACCAATGCTTTCGGTTGTTTCAAGTACGGCGTTGTCATAATCGCCATACGGTACGCGAAGTAGGGTTGGGCAGCGGCCGGTTACCGCTTTAATTTTGTTATTGCAACTTTCAAGTTCGTTTTTAATTTGCTCGGTCGATAGTTGCGGCATATGGGGATGGGTGTTACTGTGATTTTCAATTCTGTGTCCCGCATCACTAAGTGCCTTGACCGATTTGGGATATTTATCCACCCACGCGCCAACTACAAAAAATGTTGCGGGGACATTGTATTCTTTTAATATATTAATAAGTGTTTGCGTATCATCATTACCCCATGCGGCGTCAAAGCTTATTGCCACTTGTTTTTTGTCGGTCTG
>JAZKXN010000043.1:0-16800 GCA_045611605.1 Acutalibacteraceae bacterium | reverse complement strand
AGTTATGACCTGCAACGGTACGTTCTTCGTCACAAAGGTTGCAAACAGCATCACATTCGTTGTCATATTCGTGGGTGCAAGCGGGTGCTTCGGGAAGCATTGACTTAAATACAGGGAAACCATCAGTAGTTGCCCAAGTACCAGTCCAGTCAAGACCGGGCATATTTGTCTTAGCTGCTTCGCCCTTCATATCTTCAAGAGCTACTTTTTCAGGTGCAGCGCCTGTGTTTCCAGTATCTTTACTGCCTTCAACCGCACAATACGAAGCGGTATATGTGGGGTACTGTGCATAGTTTGTATAAATTTCACTACCTATACAATTGTTATATGTTATTTTTCTTGCGTCACCTGTACCACTATTATGGGTTAAATTACCAACAAAGCTACCTAATCTACCACCCGATATGGTTGTAGAAATTGTTGCAAAAGAAGCACAATTAACAAAAGAAATACTCTTACAAGTACCGCCGCCAATAAATCCGGCAACACCATGTCTTCCGCTTACTAAAACTGTTTCATCAATATAACAGTTTTCAATAGTTGCTGTTGTGTTTTGGTAAATACAGCCGACTAAAGCTGCAGCATTATTGCCTGTATCAGTAGTATCTCCGGTCACTTTAATGCAAGCATTCGAAATAACAAGATTTTTAATCGTCACTACATCACCACGAATACCCCAAAACAAACCGCCATCTTTTTTATTACCATTATAATAAAGACCATATATTGTGTAACCACAGCCATCAAAAATTCCGCGGAAAAAATTATCGTTATTAATGTTGAACCAGTTTTTAGGATTTTCTTCTTGCCAATTAGGATTAGTAATATCATTAATATAAATATCATTAGCAAGCTTATAATATTTTTTGTGGGTGTCGGTACCTGATGTTGTCACCATAAGTGCCAATTGTTCTGGTGTGGAAATTATATATGGATTACCTTCGGTACCATCACCATCTCCCGTGTAACTAGTAGCAATCTCACCATTCCAAACGTCAAGCACGGTGGTATCTGCGCTTGCAATTACTGCGATTGATGAGAAAACCATTAAAGCAGTAATTAATAATGCTAGGGATTTTTTAGAAAATATATTTTTCATTATCATTTTCTCCCATCAAAAATTATTATTTTGCTACTGCCAACATATCGTTAGCCTTTTTAACAGCTGCATTTACAGTATTTTTAACCTTGTCTAAATTAGCTTTAATCTGGCTGGGGTCAGAGGTTCTAACATATTTATCAAAGGTTTGGCCTGTAACATCTTGTAAAGAGTCATCCCAATATACTGAGTTGAGTGTATATGGAGTATTAACAATTTCTTTTGCAAAAGCAGTAAATTCAGCAGTCTTATAAATCTTGTTGGTATCATAATTACCCATATCCAAATAATACTTCAAGAATTCGCCTGCACCCAAAGGATTCTTAGCGCCCTTAGCAATACCGTATGCAGTAAGGAAGCCGCCACGGGGATAATTCTTATCGGTTTTATTTCTCTTAGGTAAATAGGTTACGCCAAGGTCAGAATTCTTCATAGCACTGAAGTAACCAGTCTTTTTAAGACCGTAAGTATCGGTAACGCACATACCTGCCTGACCCTGAACAAATTGTGACTTAGCACCAAGGTCAAATAAGCCTGACTTAACACCTGTTTGTAAGAATCTCCAAACGTCTGTTAAAACTGTTTCATCCACACCGCTGTAGAATTGGCCCTGCTTATACTTAACAAAGCCTGCACCGTAAGAACAAGTAAATACGCCTGCGTCAAAAATGCAACCATACTTAAGATTTGCAGCGTTTTTGATATCGTTTGCGGCTTTGTTAAAGGTTTCCCAAGTCCAGTTGCCTTGTTTTACATACTGCTCGGGTGTAGTAATACCGTTGTTAGCAAAAAGCTTTTTGTTGTAATACAAAAGGCCGCTGGTTTGGAAGGATGCCTGCTTTGATGAAACAAGATATGTCTTTCCTTTGAGGGTTGACATTTCGGTAATAATTGGATTCCATCTTGCATCCTTGGGGTCGATACCCGCAACTGTTACCGGTTGTGTAATACCAACTGTACGGGGAAATTCAGAGTTGTCGTTAATAACATCAGGTGCGTTACCTGCAGCGATATAACCGGTTAATTTTGTAATGTATTCGTGCTGTGGCACGTTAACGATTTTAACCTTAATGCCTGTTTTTTTGGTAAACGCCTGAATTACAGGACCGTATTCGGTTTTTGCTACGTCAATCCATGTAGCAAACTTAACGGTTGTACCCCTTAAAGTTGTGGGCTTTGTTGTAGATGAGTTGCCTGTTGAATTGTCGGCATTGGGGGTATCGTTGTTATCATCGTTATCATTGTTTCCAACATCTGTGGTATCGCCACCACCGCCAGGTACGCTTGATTGGTTTGAAGTTGTACCATTGTTAGAATTACAACCTGTTGCAACTACAGCCAACATTGCCAAAGTAAGTAAAAGCGCCAATATTTTTTGGGTCATAATTTTTTCCTCCTTAAAATTTATCCTGTAATACCTACCCTATCGATACTCTTTACAAACAGTCGCTGTAGGAAAAGATATACGATAAGAATCGGAACTACAAACAAAACACACCCTGCCATTACACCGAGCGTATTTCTTATATCACCAGGCCAAATTCCTATAAGCGAAAGTCTTTGCGGTAACGACGCTAAAGACACCGCTAATGGGAAGTTTTCACTGGTGTACATAACAGCTAAGTAATAATCGTTCCAATGCCATACACACGACAAAACCAAAACTGTTATAATGGCCACGCTTGATGACGGTAATGCAATTTGTAAAAATGTACGGGGCGGTGCGGAACCGTCTATCCACGCTGCCTCTTCAAGTTCTTTAGGTAAGCCTGCAAAGAACTGATGATAAATGAATATGCATATACCTGAACGCAAGCCCACACTTAACAATGACGGCAAATAAAAGCAAGCCGCAGTATCAAGAATGTTGGGTCTTAATTCTTTACCGATAATACCGCCAATTAACTTTAAAATTCCTAAGAAGTCAAGCTGAGAGAAGTTAATAGTCATTGGGATAATTATCATTTGCGAAGGAATCATTATAAGCAATATGAGCATAAGCATTAAAAGTTTTTTGCCTGGGAAATTAAACCTTGCCAAACCATATGCTGTAACAGCACAGGTGGCAGTTTCAATCAATGCACTTACCATTTCGAACCTTAGAGTTGAAAAGAATGCATTTTTAAAATCCATAGCATCAATTGCCTGTTTAAAGTTTTCACTTGTGAAGACTTTAGGAATCCACAAAACGCTTGGATCTTGAAACGCTGAAGCGGTTTTTAATGCTGAACTAACCATATAAAGCAAAGGATATATGATTATATAACTGATCGCCAGCAAAATTACCAAACGAAATATACCATAAAGAATGGGCTGAGTTTTCTGGGCGATTTGTTTTAATTTTCTTTTGTTAGATAAATTAGTCATAACACTCGCCCCCTATTCCCAACGCTTTAAGCAGTATTTGTTAAAAGGTATGTAAATTAACGCAACTGCCGCACCAACTGTAAGGAAATAAATCCACAGCATTGCTGTACTTTCGTGATAGTTTTGCGACTGCATCATTGTATATGCACTTGAAACTACCCTATCTGTTTTTGAAGTGAACAGTTCAACAACAGTAAATGCCGAAACCAAAACCAATATTTTTGAAAGCATTGGGAAAGTAACAAACCAAAATTCTTCCCATTTGGTTGCCCCTTCAACCTTTGAAACTTCGTACAATTGGTCAGGTATTGCCTGAAGACCTGAAATAAACAAAAGGGTTTGAATACCACTGTTCCAAATAACCGTCATAATGCTGCTAAGAACCACTTGGAAATATTCGGCGATTTGCGCAGGTAAACCCAATACCGCCAAAATGCTTTCAACATCTATCATATCTTCCATAATAGATGCTTCGGTACCGGCTGCGGTAATGTCGGCGCCTTGATATCTCAAAACATATTCAATAACAACACCACTAGCAATAATAACAGTCATAAAACTGATACCGCGGAAGAATATGCGGCCCTTAAAGTTTTGAACAAGGATAAGTGCCATTACCAAACTTACCACTATAATCAACGGGAATGAATATGCAAAGGTTGAAAAGCCCTTAACCACATTATTAATAAAATATGGGTCTTCAAAGAGTACATACTTTATGTTTTTAAGCCCTGTCCAGGTAATAATTGTATTACCCGGCTCAAATCGGATACTGCTAAACATATATTGAACGGAACTTATAAGGGGAACCACGAAAAACAGAATCAGTCCCACAATAAATGGTGTTACAAACATTAAACCGTATCGGCTTTTAAGGCGTTCAACACCAGCGGGTCTTTTCTTTTTCACCATACCACTTCCCCTTTCATCATTTTGTAACCAAGCGGTTCAATGCTGACGCCGTCCACTGTCTGTTCTTTATCAGAATAATTTACCAAAACGCTATAACCATTATCAAATACGGTCTTGCGAACACCGTTTTCATAAATTACATGATCCTTAATCGTTGCACCGCTTATTTTGTTGTAATAATCCTTATTTTGTGAAACTGCTTCTTCAATATAGGGCTTGATATCTTTGTAAACCGAGCCGTAGAAAGCAGATTCGGAAGTTGACAAAAGCTTTGTATCGTAATTGTTAATAAGAGTGTAGGTTAAACCGCACCCCGATTCAATTGCCTTAAGAATTGTTTCCTTAGAGTTTGAAGCAAGGTTCACCGAAGGTGAAGACATTGAAACATAGCCCTTGAAAACAATTTGGTAAAATGGCACATCACAGTCAAACAATGTGTGACCTGTTGACTGAAAAGGCACATCGTAAATCTGAGCGGCATATGCGGCAGCATAGTCATTAGCACCATTTACCGCCAAATCAATTTTATTTTTCTTAAAATCAATTAAAATTGATGAGACATCCTTTTGCATATTGCCTTTGATAAAACTTTCAGAATTGCTGTAATCTGAATAACAATAATTAGACAATGTATCAAGACCAATACCTGTAAGTTTTAATGAATCGGTTGTCTTTAAAAGTTTTTTAGCAACATCGAAAAGTTTAGAACGCGAAACCAAAGAATAATTTTCAAAATCGTAATCTCGTGTTCTCGACCAGATGTCATAGTTGTAACAATTTACAACCTGACCGTTAACTGTTACCGCCTTATCGGACAGTGCGTTAAATCCATCAGCAGTTTTATTAAAGCGAACAGCGTCAAAATCCATAAATGAGGTGATGCCATTATCTTTACAATAATTAATGAGTTTTTCCAAATCGGATTTTTTACCCAAATTTGAATCAAGTTTAAAGCCGCCGGCAATTTTACCAACATCTACCCCGCCCTGAGTGAAACCAACTAAATTTGCCGACATTTTAACTCCGAGCTTTTTATACAAATCAGTTATGATTTTAGTAGCATCACTAACGGTTGTTGTAGCATAGAAATCATCATACGGAATACCAAGTAAAGAATTCTTTACATTGCTACCACCGATAAACTTTAATGCCAAAACATTTTCTTTATCATTTTTTTCAAGATTGTATTTTTCTTCAAGATAATCTCTGTAAACATTAGCCATACCAACATAATCGGCATCATTGTCATACAGCGGATAGAACGAAACCGAACATTTATTATTGGTAATACTTTCGCTGAAAAGTTTTTGGTAACCCTTTTTTACCTTTACCCATTGATAGCCGCGCACTTCAAATGATGCGCTTACACCGGTTGAACCGATGTTGGAAGCGGCTGCCGAAACATCAATTGAAGCCATCTCAGCACCGTCTTCAATAATCGCACATAACGCCTTATCACCCATTTTTGCGCCGTATACAGGTAATCTAATTGGGTTTTCAACAGTGGCCTTTTCTTCGTATTCCAAAAAACGCCCAGAGTCTACGCCATACACTTCTTGCGAATATGTCAGTGCAATACTGCTTTCTTGTTTTTTGTAAATCAGCGCACCGCTGCCTGACGGAACAAATAAGTAAGAATTATCCGCATTATTACTGAACGAACACATAAATGGGGCAATCTTCACCTTCCAAAGCATATAGGTTTTTTCCTGTATGTTTTCGGTATCAATTGCAATGTTCACACCGTTTTTAAGTAATGTATACTCAACCGGCACTGAAATTTCAGCATCGGCAAAATAATAGGTTGCTTTTATGCCGTTTTCAATTTCTTCAACCGAAACGGTATCATTCATTATTGAAGCCACGCTTGCAGTTAATAATGAAATTTCCTGTGTTTCAGGGTCGATATATTCAATAACTATCGGGGATGTAACCTGCGGATGTACATTTTTAGGATATCCAAATTCATCCAAACCAGGGTTTAAGCCTTGTTCAGGTGTTGTACTCCAACTAACCCCATTCGACTTATCGACAAGTATAATCCGCTTAGTTTCATTATCCCAATCAAGCCGAAAACCTTCATTTTCGGTAACGATTGTACCCGAATAAGTCTTGATTTCAAAATTTTCTTTGTATAGCTTTGCTTTTTGGACCGCTACCCCACATCCGCTGCAGGATATTACCACAAAAAGACTAAGCATAAATAAAAACAGTTGTTTAATTGGCCTGTTCATTGTTTCCTCCTGACCGATTATTAGTCACACATATATGGAATTTCATTACCGATATGCAACTTCCATAATGATTGTAAGAACAAATGCTCCCAATTGTTGAACCAAAATGATTATAAGAATTATAAGGCACAAAACAATTGCCATACCGACAATTGACATAATAGTAGTGCCGATAAATTTGCCAAATTCATAATCATGGACCTTCATAATTCCGATAATCAACATAAATGCCGCGTAAAGCGTAAGGGCATTCATAAGCACCGACAAGAAACCCGCCTCGGTAGGTAACATTACATTAGTTAATATAATGTAAACAATATTTCCAAAAATTATCGGTACAAGGCTGTAACAGGTAACAATAAAGATTTCCTTAAGTTTACCAATACCGCCGCGCAACGCACAAACGCCCCAGTTACAAACTGTCCACAAAATTACCAGCCCGAATGTTCTTATAACCATATATAAGGAATTAAACTCGGCGGCATTATAGTTTGAATATAAATATCCGCTGCTTGTTGTTTTTAAAACAGTAGTTATGTAAAATACGGTTAAAAGTATTAAACTAAGCGGTATCGAACCAAGGTTGTTATATTTAACCTTTGTGAATGAATCAAACGGATGCGCCACGCTAGAAAACATTACATTTACTTTTGGATTTGAAAGTATGGTTACTTTGCGCTTTGTAAGATAAATCAAGACACCGCAAAGCGAACCTAAAACAGCAACCGCAATCAAGAACAACCATACAAAATTATCCTTAATATAATCTCGGCGAACCCACTTGAACGCTTGACCGTAGGTTTCTTTATCAATACCAAGTTTTGCATATTCCATTGCTTGTTTGTAGTCGCCTTCAACATAAAGCGCCTTAGCAAGACCGTTATATGCAAGTTGGCTGTTTTTATCAAGAGCCAAAACTTCTTGCCAAAGGGCCTTTGATTCCTCATAATCACCATTCATGGTCATTTTGCGTGCGGTTTTAACAAGTTTACCGTAATCGGTAATTTTAAATACCGTAACATTATTATTTGTGCTATCACAAACTAAAACATCCTGACCATTGGTTTCAATTGCACAAGGAAGTGCGAATGTACCTAACTGTTCGCCTCTACCAAGACCTGCACCAAATGCTGAAAGCAGATTATAATCTTTGTCATATAAGAATATACGTCCATAAGCCGAATCCAAAGCAAAGATATAATTTTCATCATCCAAGGCAATACCCAACAAGTCCTGACTTTGGGTTTTGCCCATAATCGTGCCGATTGACACATCGGCAAAATTAATCGAACTTGTATCGGCCGTCATAATACCGCCGGGGCTGAATCTTCTTATCTGACCCGATTGAGTTTGCTGTGATTCCGTTCTACCTGTAGTGGTATAAACAAAGTTTTGACTATCCATATACAAATCAGTAATCTGGAAAGGAAGCTTACTTTCACTCTGTGCAAGTTTAGCATTAGTCATAAAAATTTTATCGAAAATTATTTCAATTGCCTGTAAAATACCACCGCTGGTACTGTTTGCCCCATAGAATCCCAAAAACTCATTTTTAGGTGAATAAAGAATAGCGCCATAATATGAACCGTCACACAATATATATAAATACCCGCGTGAGTCTATGGCGGTCTTTATCGGACGGTATTCAAAACCATCTGGAATTAAATTAGAATCCGGAACTAAAAATTCATCAATGTATTTTCCATCAACACCTATTTTAAGCACTCTTGCGTTTTCGGTATCAGAAATATAGACACTACCTTCTGCCGCAAAAATACCCATTGCACCCGTAAAGGTTAAATCTTCACCTTGCTTTTTAATGCTTTCAATGGTTTTTACATATTTATAATCTTTGTCAAGAATAAATATCTTGGATGCACCGCTGTCCAGAATATAGATATTACCATTTTCATCAGCACACACATCAGACAGTTTTGTAAAAGACCCAGTCTTTATATATTCCGCATCAATTACAAAATCGGGTTGATACATCGGTTTAGAATAAACCGCTTTTTTGGTTGTTCCCGAATAGTTCTGCCAATAGGTATAGCTTTCATAAGGTATTTCATTTGGACAGCTTGCAAAAACAGGGAGGCTAGACAGCAAGACAATAAATATAAGCACAAAGGCAATTTTAGGTAATATTAATTTACGTTTCATACCTCTTACTCCTATTCTTTAATACCTGCACTGCTCATTGCTTCCACAACATTGCTTTGAGAAATCATATAAACCAAAATAGGCGGAATCATCATAATAACAGTTACCGCCATTGCACTACCCGAACGTGCGATACCGCCCGCGGTAATTTGTGCCATAACCTGTGGCAAAGTTTTTAACTGTTCGCTGAAAATTGTACCCTGTGGTACTGCAGACCACACATCTCTAAAACCAAACAATGTAAGGGTTAAAAGACAAGGTTTTACGATAGGGATTATTATCTGGAAGAAAATGCGAAAATAACCTGCACCATCAATTTCGGCGGCTTCCATCAAAGCGTTTGGTACATATCCATCAATATACTGCTTCATAAGGAATACACCCATTGTTGAAGCAAGATACGGGAAAATATACACACCGTATGTATCAATTAACTTTAATTTTGAAAATACCAGATACTGCGGTACCGCCAATGTATACGATGTATACAAAAGTGCAAACTGAATAACTAAAAATATTATCTTGCTTCCTTTAAGGTTGCCCTTTGCCAATACGAATGCAGCCATAGTAGAGAGAAAAACATACAATATAGTAGTTATAACACTCACTAATACACTATTTGTCACATACCGCGAAAGGGGTATTTTCAAATTAGAAAGCAAATTTGGCAACGAAAGATAATTTTCAAATGTGGGACGTAACACCAAAATTAGTCTGGGTGGGAAAATCATTATTTCATCCAATGGCTTAAAAGAAGATGTTACGCAATATATAAGCGGCAAAACCGAAAATAAACCAAAAGCGCCTAAAAACAGAAAGTAAAAAACATTTCCCGCTTTAGAACGAGTAAATCTTTTTACTGCACTTGCTTCACGTTGCGGTCTTACCTTGTCGCTTTTTATAAAAAAGAATTTCTTTTTCTTAAAATGACTTTTCATCACTTACTCCTTTTTATTACTTACCAATCATATCGAGCAACTTACCAATGACAATTCTTGTAATCGCCATCATGGCAAACAGGAATACCGCAATAGCCGAGGCATAACCCATTTCGTACCTAACAGTACCAACATCCATCATATGCGCCACAATAGTATCTGCCGCATGATTTACGCTGGGGAAACCCGCCAATTCTACCGCTACTGTTCCCGCTGCGAAACTTGCTTGAATCTGCATAACCGCACTGAACAATAAAATATTTTTCATTGAGGGGAAAGTAATATACCATAATTCCTGCCAACGGTTGCGGATACCATCAATAGAACCCGCTTCATATAATTCACCGTTTATGTTCTGGAGACCGGAAATATTTGCCAAGAAAGAAACGCCCATACTTTGCCAAAGTTGAACAATAACAATAATTGTCATAATATAATTTGCATCTTTAAGCCAAATAATCGGTTCAGTAATAAGACCGAGCGAGAGTAAAAAGCTATTAATATAACCGTAACTATCACCCGAGAAAATAATTTTCCAAATAAAGTAAGCATTACCCACCAAGGCAGGAGCATAAAACAAAAAGGATAAAAATGTTCTTACCTTGGGCGAAAATTCATTTATAAACCACGCCAAAACAAAGGAAAGCATAAACCCTAACGGACCTGTAACAATGGCAAATAACAATGTGTTTTTAAACGCAATCGGAAAGACATCATCGTCCATAATCATTCTAAAATAATTATCCAAACCGGCAAATTCAAATTTTCCAACCATATCATAAGAAAAGAAACTTAAGACAATTGAGGAAAAAATCGGAATAACTGTAAAAACACAAAACGCAATTAAAAACGGTGCTATCATTACATATAATGGCCATTTACGAGAAAAATCGCTTTTTGATGCATTTGAACTAAGCTTTTTAACCATTAAACCAAACCTCACTATTTCTCATTTTGTTTTGTACCGTATTCCTGAATCTTGCGTTTAATTTCATTATCAGCAACCATACTCCATTCCAGAATGGCATCCTTTGCACTTGCCTGACCATTTGTAACATTCCAAAAGGCCTGATCTAATGAGCGTGTTAAATAATATCCACCTGGAATTTCTTTGACTTCAACTACCTGTTCCCATTGCTTCATTAAGATTTCCTTATCATTTTTAGACCATGACAATCTTGAAAATGCCTCAACATTAGCGGTATCGATTCTTCCTACAGGACCTAGAATAGATTCAAGATTGTTTGAATAACGAACCTGAATGTCAGCAGATGTCCACCACTTTAAGAATTCCCACGCAAGTTTTTCTTTGCCTGTACCCTTAATAATTACATTACCTGTACCAGAGCCGGTACTTGCATTATTAATGCTTCCGTCTTCCCCAACAACACCGGGAAGCGGTGCTACCTTCCAACGGCCCTTAATTTCAGGAGCTGCAGAATTTAAAGTTTGATAGAGCAAATAAGTATCTATACCCAAAGGCATAGTGCCAACTCTGAAACGGGTAAGAAAGCTCGCTTCTTTTGGGAGCTTATATTCTGTATAAAAATCAGTCCAGCTATTAAATACCGAAATTGCCTCTTTGGTATTTAAGCCACAACCATCAAATTTCTCATTATATAGCGACAAGCCGTTTTGCGCCATAAGCGTTGGGAAAATACTCAAACCGCCGATTCCGATATTAACTGTGGTTGTTGCTTGGATTTGTGTATACGGTAACCAAACCTGCATTTTATTTCTTTGGATAGTAATCGCACATTCTTTAAATTCTTCCCAAGTTGTTGGAGCAGTAAGACCTAACTGTTCCAAAATATCTGTACGATAATACATAACATAAAAGGCTTGTGTTGCAGGTAATGCATATACCCCGCCTTCATATTCATACGGATACAGGGCGGTTTTTTGGAAACGCGCCTTTACTTCATCAAAATCATCAAATGTTGAAAGGTCATATGTCACACCGCGCATTGCAAGGTTTACAGGCTCGGTTCTTGACATATTAAGTTCTATATCGGGTGGATTACCCGAAAGCACACCTTTAACAACTGTGGCATTTACCGCTTGGAAGTTAACCTTAATACCTGTTTTAGGCGTAAAGTCATCGCGAATAAGCATTTGCATAATTTGTGCTTGGTCACGACCTGTGTTTACCCAAACCTTTATCGTGTCGGGAGTGTCAGATGTAGAAAGGTCAGCATAGTCAAGCGCAAAAGAATATAAATATCTAAGCACGCCGAAAATCAAAGATTTAAAGAAACCGACCTTTTCTGATTTTGTATTATAATCCGGTGCTGTAAGCAAAATTTGGTCAATGCTAAGCGGCATAGACTTCATTTCATAAAGCCAAGAGCTTAAACTTGTATAGTTGGTATAATAGTCGGACTTATATTTGTGAGAAGAATACGGATTATCATACATTGATTTAAGCACACGGGACATATTTGCAATTGCTGCAATTACCGAGTTACTTCTCTTTCCCGACTGCTTTTTCATATCTTCTGAAAGTTTATCAAGACCTTCATAAAGTTCTTTTAATGTATCGTTAAAACCGGGAATTTGCTTAAATAAGTCATAGTTGCGATTCGCGTCAGGTGTTTCACCTGTTATCATATTAATTTTGATATACAAGTCGCCTATTGTTGTAACCATTTCTTTTAATCTGCTGTAAAATTCAGCAGTTTCAGCCATTGTTACATCAAGAGAAATTTCATGTGGGCCTTCGGTCAAATAAATCAAATACGGATTGTCGTCCGAATCAGCAAAATCTTTAATCTGCCAATTGGTCTTATAACCAAAAGCAATTGCTTCTGCTTCAGCAAACGGAGTTTCACCGTCAATTTTCATTGAACGATAAGAAATACCGTTAACCAAGTCGCTTTGCTTAAACTTAAATGCCAGTTTATAAAGACCTGTTTTAGGTGCATTGATTTTCCAGGTTAATACCTGCCCTACACTGCTCCAGTTTTTAGAACCGATGTAGTTAATCATCAGGTTACGCGGATTTGAAGGTGTGACCGAAACGCTATTGTCAGATTTGGGAATAAGCGAATTGGAAGTTTTTATATCAGCATCTTCACCTTCAAGTACTATAGGTGTTCCGTTGTAATAATCGTTTTTATCGTAACTCGCCGAAACATTCTTATAGCTTTGCGTTTTTTCAGGTACTGTTAATGCAACACTCGCTAAAACAAAAGCTTCTTCTTGCATTTCAATCGTAATCGTGTGTTTACCGGCGGTAAAAGCAAATTCATACGGCTTAACTGCGACGCCTTCCTTATCGAACAACGACTGTGTGGTGTAAACCGATAATTCTGTCTGTTCGGGGGCAATCTGGTCACCCTTATCATCTTCCCTTACTTCACCTTTGTTAGTCCAAAGTCGCGGAAGGAATAAAGTTTCCATACCATCAAAGAGATATTTGCCGTCAATTTTTACACCGATTTGAATATCCTTACCTTGGCAAGGCAATTGCATATATGTGAAACTCACATTATAAATACCGTCTTTAGGCACATTAACTTGATATGTAACGCTACCCTTTTGACTATCCCATTTAATAACATTAAGTTTACCTTCATATTCGGCGAGCGTTGTTACATCACTATTCTCTTCTGAAAAATAACTGTCGGCCGAAACAACAATATCTTCGGTTGCATATGGAATGCCCGAAGTTTCTGCCTTATATTCAGAATAGTTATTTTCCCCTGCAGTGTTTTTATTTTCTGTATTTGGGGGCGAAGTAATTGTTTCAGCGGCATAACTGTTAATCGGTACACCTGCCAACATAGAACAAAGCAAGCAAACAACCAAAACTGAAACCGCAACACGTTTAATCACATTACTCATAAAACGCTCCGTTTCTCTTAATAAATATAACAATTGAAATTAAAGTATCATAGGGAGCAAAATTTATAGACTTTTGCTCCCAAAACATATAAATTACCGAATATAATTTATGGTTTAATTGCCAATATATAGTCTTGACAAACCATCGTTCTTCTGATAAAGACGGATATAATCAACATCGAACTCTGCAGGAAGATTTGTATCGGCATAGTCTTCCATACAAGTTGGATTTTCCAAATCTTCTGTGTATTTAGTAATCAAATTGTTACCAAAAAGAACATTTAAAGTGGTATCGAAACCGGAAGCATCGCTATCAAGACCGTATGCCTTAAGACTTGCGGCATCGAGCTTCCATTCACAGCTTTTAACACCGTCGACATAAATCACCATTTTTTCGGGTGTCCATTCAAAACCGTATGTATGGTATTCGTTATACAAATTATCTGCATTTGCAAAAACATAATGCTCTTCGTTATTTATTGCAGTGCCTGTAGTTTGCTTATCTGTGTATTCAATAATAGGATTACCTAAACCATCGGTTCTTCCTGTATCAATTGCGAAATGCTGATGAAGGTTAGATTTCAAAGAGTTTCTTGAACCGAATACTTCAAAAATATCAATTTCCACTTCATAAGGCGCATTTTTTCTTTTGCCGGTTGCATTATCACTTCTAAGCCAGAATGAAGGCCAACAACCTTCTTTAAAAGGCACCTTTGCACGTATTTCAAGATAACCGTATTTATAGCTCATTTTATTTTCAGTTTGTACCGAACCGGTTACGAGAAATTCGCTTTTTGCATACAATGAATCTCCTTGCGGGTTATAATAAGGATTATTAATCGATGTTAAATTTAAATTTCCCGAAGCCACCTTCATGTTTGCGGGATCATAAGTATAGAAAACATTTTCAGCGTATCCTGCACGGGGGAATAATGTCCAATTTTTATCATTTATGGTGTTGCCGCCAAAATCATCAAACCAAACCAATTGATAGGAATCATTAGTAACGGTTTTTTTGTCACGCAAATTTTTAACATATACAAGGTCTTTGGAATCGGTCTTGCTATCAGCATTAATATCAGCAAGACCAACTTTTGAAGTACCCAACAAAAGTTTTCTTAGAGCACTTACATCATTTGCGTTGCATTTCCAGTCACCGTTGACATCACCAATAAGTTCACCAATTGCTTTAATTGCGGGATAATTATCTGTAGCATAAAAGCCTTCAAGTTTATCCATATTCTTAAGTGCATCTGCACCATTCATATCTGCTTCATCAATAACTGTAATTTCACCCTTGGTTATTATCTCGGTATCTGCTACTGTACTATAACAATTAATAACCGCAACAGGGTCTTCACCTGTACCGTCCCAGATAAGCGGATAACCCACTGCATAACTGTTGTAAATTTCTCTTGTGTTTACACCGTCAGATACCCAAACTTCGCCAAAGAAAGCGCCAACGCGCTCGCCGGAAAGCATAGCCAAAGAATAACAGTGATTTATACTTACAGAAGGATACGCATAGCCCATAAAAGCAGATGCACCGTTAGAAGCAGAAACCGAAACACTTTCTTCAACTGCACAATTATTAAAATCCACTGTACCATCGCCCCAACCAACTATAGCACCTATTGAACCTGATGCGGTAGTGAGTTGTGCGTCACTAATGCGCAAATTACTAATTGTGGTGTTTTTAACCTTAGGGAATATACCGGTACTATTAGCACCATTATAATATGCGCCATAAATTGTATGACCTGCACCGTCAATGTTACCTTCAAAGAAAACTTCAGCGCCCGAAGCACCGTATGCAGATGTATCATACCATTCGTTGGGTGAATTTTCGGTCCAACTATCAGCTAATATATCGTTGAGATAAATATCATCAGTTAATTTATAATACTTACAGGGTTCTTCAATATTTAAAATTGCCTTGGCAAACTGTTCTGCATTTTCAATAAGGTAGGGGTCAACAAAAATGCCAGTGCCACCAGCAAAGCTCTCGGCGACCGTTCCGTCCCAAACGTCGATTTGTGTATCTCTTGTTTCAGACCAAGCCGGAATCATAACCGTAACCGCTAACGAAATAACCAATACAAGCGATAAACCCCATGTGAGAATTCTTCTTAATTTCATAATCGTTTTCTCCTTTTTGTAATTGTATTAACCATGAAATGTAACTCTGTATCACATCAAATCACAATTTTAAAAATACAACTTGCATTTTTTTGATTTTTCAAAAACTGTTTATAATACAATTTTCATAAAACAAATGATTTGATGATTTTGAAAATTTTTAATATGATTTCGATTAGTTTTTTGCTATTTTTTGCCAAAATAACAATTTTTTAAAAAAACAATGATACATTTGTTGCATTTTGACCAATTTTATGATACCATAAACGAAGCAAGTCTAAAATAAATTATTTTGACATACGCTTGTAATTTTTTGTCCTATAATGTGAGGTGAATATATGCAATTTGTAAATAACCTTGAAATTTCACCAATTATATACGGCGATTATCCCGTTAAAATTCATCACAATTTCAAATTTGGACCAAATGAACTTGCTATACGAATGCATTATCACGATAGATTTGAAATGTTACTAATAAAACAAGGAAGTCTTGAATGTTATTGTTCTAATGAACACGTTACATATGAAGCCGGTGAATTAGCGATTATTTCACCCAAATTGCTACATAGTGCTTTTGCAGGTTCGGATGGTGTTATTTATGATGTAATTATATTTAATATTGACCACTTCTTTAATAACACTGCTGCTTCCCAAAATTTTTTAACCCCTTTAAATGACGGCAATATAATTTTTGAATTCAAGACGACCCACCCCGATATTATCAATTTGGCACGCACTATAGTTGAGGCCGATTTAAACCGCGACACAAACCAACCATTAACTATTTTAGGATATGTGTACACATTGATGGGGATTTTATACACCCATTGTGCAACTGCCGAAAAAGCCACAACCAACATTGAAGAAAAATTTGGAAAAGTAATTTCTTATATAAATAAACATTTTACCGAAGATATTTCTTCTTCCTTTTTAAGTTCCAAATTTGGCTATGAAGAAGCATATTTTTGCCGCAAATTCAAAAAGAATACCGGTATAACTGTAATGAAATATATACAAGTACTTCGTTTGGAAGAGGCAAAAAAATTAATTTCAAAATCCAATTCTTCTATTAAAGATATTGCTTTATCCTGCGGTTTTTCTGA
>JAZKXN010000042.1:0-2813 GCA_045611605.1 Acutalibacteraceae bacterium | reverse complement strand
CCTGGCAATATAACTACGCCTGGGGTAAGCTTTATCACAAAAGCATGTTTGACGACGTAAGATACCCTGTGGGCAAAAATTTCGAAGACACGTTTACCACCTACAAAGCATTACATAAATGCGAAAAGATTGCTTACACAGATCTTCAATTGTATTACTATTTACGCAATGAGCAGGGCATTTCACGTTCTCCCTGGAAACCGTCGGAATTGGTGATTTTTGACGCGATGCAAGAGCAGATGCAATTTTATAAAGAAAAAAATCTTCAAAAAGCCTTTGACAAAGAATTTCAGCTTTTTGTGCATCACCATGCGTACCAGATTGTTCGCATAAAAGAAAACAAAGAGGATTTAAAGGAAAATACGGCAACCTTAAAAGAAATAAAAAAAGCTTTAAGAAAGTATTTAAAAGAGAACAAATCAATTTTCAACGTTCATAATATGACCTACTCTTATGAGGCGGCGTATCCCGTTACAATGAAGATTTACGCTCTCGCGAGTAAAACTAAATCAAAAATATTGAGGAAATAAATATGAGTATTCCTAAAGTTATTCACTACTGTTGGTTTGGTGGTAATCCCCTGCCAAAATCCGCAGAAAAATGCATCAAAAGCTGGCAGAAGTATTGCCCCGATTATGAAATCAAGCGTTGGGACGAAAGCAATTTTGACGTTAATTTTAATGAATATTGCAAGTTCTGTTACGAAAATAAAAAATGGGCTTTTCTTACAGACTACATCCGTTTAAAAGTAGTTTATGATAACGGCGGTGTGTATCTCGATACAGACGTGGAGCTTCTGAAAAACATTGATGCTTTAGTAAATAACGGAGCTTATATGGGACTTCAGAACAAAACTGAAGTAGCAACAGGACTCGGCTTTGCCGGCGAAAAAGGTAATGATTTTATCGGTGAAAATATGTATTATTACGAAAAGCTTACTGATTTTTCTGCCCTTCGATCCTGTCCTATTATTACGACCGAATTGCTTGTACCCTATGGGCTAAAGGAAGATGACGGCACTATTCAGAATGTAGCGGGGATAAATATTTATCCCCCCGAGTACCTTTGCCCTAAGAATGAGCGTACAGGACTTACCGAGAAAACAAAAAACACCTATTCAATACATCACTTTGACGCCTCTTGGTTTGAGAAATCCTGGAAAGAGGGTCAAAAGAAACGTTGGCGAAGAGAAAAGATAAGATATATCGTTCATATTCCCAATATGATTCTTATGAAACTATTAGGTGACAAAAACTACGCAAAACTAAAAGCATTATTAAAAAGAGGTTGAACCATGGCGCTTACTAAAGGCTTTATAACCATAGCAACAGGAAGAGAGCAATATTATAAAATTGCTCAAAATCTTTTGCGCTCATATCGTTTCACAACTAAAGATCCTCTTCCCTTCGCTCTTTTGTGCGATGCAGAAAATGAATATACAAAAGAATTTGATGACGTCCGCATTTTTGATGAAGCCAAGTGTAACTATCTTGATAAGCTGGAAATGTATGATTATCTGCCCTATGACATAAATATTTTCATTGATGCCGATTGTCTTTGCTTCAGCGATATTAACAGACTTTTTGATATCTTTGAATGTGCTGATGACTTTTGCTGCTATGGCAGAGTTTTGTCCCTGGATGACAAAACCGGTTGGTTTGAATACGAAAACTTAAATGATGATTTACAAAAGCAAATTGAATATGTTGTCGGTCTTCATGGCGGTATATATTATATGCGTAAAACCGAAAAGTGCAAAAGGGTTTTAGATAAGGCAAAGGACTTCGCACTTAACTATGCCGATTACAAATTCAAAGGAAAGTTCACTAATCCGGGTGACGAGCCTCTTGTAGCATTGAGCATGGCTATTAATAAGTGTAAGCCAATTCCGCACGAATTTTCATCCCTTATCTGCTGGTGGGAGCACGAAAATGCATTCAAACTCAATATAACAAACCGATATGCATACTGCATCCCCCTTAACACAAAAACAGATATTGTTCATTGGGGAACTCGCTTTACAACCTCAATTCCTTACCGTAAGGAAATTGCCGCACTTGAACTTGTTTTGCAAGGTGCAAACGAGAAAGAAATAAAAAATTCCAACAAACATTTTGATAAATTAGCTTTTAAAGAAAAAATAAACAAATTCATCATACGGGTTATTAACAAAATAAAGAGAACTTTAAAAATCAACGTAAAATAAAAGCTATTTTCAGGAGGGTTAACATGACAAAAAACAACCTTACACACCGACAATACCATCTTGATTATCTCAGAGTTTTTGCCTCTGTTGCTATTATCCTGCTTCACGTATCTGCTCAGAACATGCGCTACGTTGAATTGGCAGGTACCGAATGGAACATTTATAATATTTGTACCAGCGCATCAAGATGGGGTGTGCCCGTTTTTGTAATGATGAGCGGTGCCCTTTTCTTACCAAGGGAAATCCCCGTAAAAACCCTTTATAAAAAATATATACTCCGCATGGCAATAGCATACGTTGTATGGTCTGCCTTTTACGCTGTTGCTGACCCCATCGGTAATATGCTTTTCACAGAAGGCTTCCGTATAAGCTTTATTGACATTATCGGCAGATTCATTTCGGGTGCAGTTCACCTTTGGTTTTTGCCGATGATTATAGGTCTTTATATGTGCATTCCTCTTATAAAGCAGCTGACCAAAAATGACAAATTAATAAAGTATTTTTTACTCTTATCACTCATTTTCTGCTTTATTAAAACACAATTTGAATTAGTTACAAACTGTCTGTTAAGCGGCAACACTCAAATAATATTCGGAAATATTAATGC
>JAZKXN010000041.1:0-1074 GCA_045611605.1 Acutalibacteraceae bacterium | reverse complement strand
GTTAGCATCATCAAATGCACAAACCATAAAGTTCACTCCGCCGCCAGTGATGCCATCGTAAGAGCGGCTATACCAGCCATTTTCAGAGCCAAAACGTTCGTAATAAACGATTTCAGATTCATTATCTAATGTGGCAATATACTTATTATATTTTGTGCCATTTAAATCTTCAATCACTTCAATAGCTTTGATAGTCAATTCAACCTCTTCGATTTGATTTTTTGCGTTTTGCAATGATTTCAAAGTAGTTACTTTGTCTCCCACCGAACAAGCAAAGTCATAAACCAAATATTCTTTATCGCCGACATACGCCCATACTTTTTCGGTTTCGGCATCTTCGCGAATAAGTCCAATCAATTCATAATCAGCCAACTCGTCGTCGGTAGATTGCCAAAGTTTTTTGTATGTTATATCATTGATAATAGAGTCGCCTTCAAATTTTTGTTTGATAGTTTTGTAGCTAATCGAGTTCGACCCACCTAACTGAGCATTGCGATTAACAACATTCCAACTATAACCCTCAACCACCATAGGGTTGTAATATATAGCTGTTGCTCCTTTGTTTAGGCATTTGCATTTAGTGCCAAAGCCATGTTGAGTTTCGTCATCCATTTTGTAGAGTAGTTGTCCGTCGCGACTAACACAAACTAAAAAATTTTCATAAATACAAGTAGGGAGAGCCCAAGGTATTATTAATGCAGTATATTTACTTAAATTATATCCATATTCTCCGTTTGCAACGCAACCAATGCCCTCAATGTATTCAAATCCTGAATTAAAAGTCCATTTTTTGTACTCTTTTCCATCTAACAAAGTTACAGTAGATACTTTTGTTACTGTTATTTTTCCAAGTGGAGTTTTTTGGGGTTTTTCAATACCATCACATAAAAAACTACCGTCATCATAAAAATCCGTGACAATACAACTTTCCGATGAATAGCAATAAACATAATTAAGTTTTTGTAGCGACTCTCCAACTTCTAAAGTCCAATCGTATAATACTAAATCTTTTTCATAGAAAGAGCTATATACTAAAACTTGGTTGTTTTCTTCACGCAAGAAAAAATTATCAAA
>JAZKXN010000040.1:0-64989 GCA_045611605.1 Acutalibacteraceae bacterium | reverse complement strand
CAAGCACAACATTAACGCCATTAAGCGCCAACCAATCAAGTTCTTCCTGCCATTCTTTTTCGCCCCAGAATGCCATTGAATATGAAAGTGTGCAATAATTGTAAGAGTATCTTACTTTGGCTTTGGTTTCTTTAAAGATTTCTTTATCTAACAAAATAATACTTTCAGGCATTTTTGCTTGGTCACCAACCTGACAAATATTTACCTTACAGTAATATTTTAAATAATGGTTTACACCAACCGCTATTGACACACCGTTATTTGCGGTTACTAGAATTTTACCGTTATTATTTGAAAGGTTAAAATAATCAAAACCGTTACCCTTTGGATTTTCTTTAATTTCAAACTTAAACCAATTCTTATGTCCTTCGCCAACTCTTCTTTCAATAATACCGTAAACCGCATTAAAAGTATCTTGCTCGGTAATTTGGGTATTATATTCGGTATCTTCAAATTTTGAAATGTTAATTTCGGGGCGAGTTTTTATTTCACTACCCGACTTTACACCTTTAAATTCAACCCGGTCAAAGAGCGCATCAAATGACGCAGTGTTATATTCAATATAAACCCTTATAATGCGCGCTTCTCGACCGTTTAAAGCATAAATATCGCCGGTTTTAAAATCACAAGGATTACTGTCGCATTTCTTTGCTAAGAACTCAAAATCTCGCCCATCTAAACTTGTGTAAACCGAATAATGACTAAATCCTTCTTTGGTAGTGAATACCGAAATTTCATCTAAAAAATAGTTCTCGCCCAAATCGGTATCAAAATAAGCAGGATAGTAATTAACTACTTCTTCGCTTAATTCTTCTAAAATTATAATTTCAGAAAATTTAACAGTCTCATTCGGCGCAATAACATAAATATGCGATGCACAGGTCGGTATTTCAGCATTAATTTCAAGTTCTAAACCATTACCAATTTTTGCCTTGCCGAGCGAAATAGGGTCGGTTATAACACCGTTAATAGCATATTTAACTTCAACTTCCAGACCCGAAAATTCAGTATATTCTTCAGCCAAAGTAATTTTTGTACCAACAACATTACGGTTATTGGGAAACACGAAAAGTGTCGTGTTATCTATTTGAGTTTTTTCAAAACTTCTTATAATTTCTAACATTATTTATGCTCCATTATTTTATCTTCACCGGGGCCAACATTAAATTTATAAGCAATTTCGCGGTTAACAGAAAATACATCAAAGCAGGTTTCGTTTTCAGTGCCTTCTGTACGGTCCTTCATAGGTACCCAATGGTAACCCTTATTACCGTTACCTGCGCTTCCCCAACCGCCCCAAGCGTTTTCACAACCTGTTGCAACCTGCCATAAATCAAGGTCATCGCTGTAATGTACAAGCTCAGCGTGTTGATGTCCGAAGTTATACATTGTAATCTTACCAACTTTAACACCACTAAAATCGGCATTTACGCTAACATTTTCGCCATTCATATTGGTATAATCAAACGAAATGCTTTCGCGTGACTGAAATGCTTTGAAAACTTTTCTTAAATTTTCACCATTTTTACAGTTGTCGCTTGTATCATTTTCGATACCCATATGGGAAAGCATAATATAATCCCAACCGTCAGGAGCGGTAAATACTTGATTGCAAAGCCAGTCAAGTTGTTCATTGGTATACCAAAAACGCGGAAGTCGGTTAACAATTTCAGTAACCACACCATTTTCATCAAAGGGTTTACGCATATCCATTGTATCGAGCATAACAACTCTAGTTTTCTTATCTTCTAAATCAAGATAAAAATATTTAGAATATTCATAATTTTTATCAAAAACAATTTTATCACCAAAGGGATAAGAAGTTACAACCTTTTTCCAATCCCAGTCGCTCAATAACCATTCAGGCACTAAAGCAGGTATATCGGGATTAAGGGTCTGAAAACCGTTATCGTCGTGGTTGCCAAATGATAACAAAACGGGCTTTTTGCACTTTTTAAGGGGTGAAAGTGCGTGGTGGAAGGTTTCTAAAACAGATTCCTTACCGCGAATGCTGTAGGCATTTAAAACATCACCAAGCACAACAAAAAAGTCAATATTATTGTTGTTATTAGCCATTTCTACCGCTTGTTCCATATGGTTAATAAAATTTGTTATACGCTTTTCGACACTTTCTTCGGCTTCGAAAACGCGAAGTTCCCCATTTTCATCTTTTCTTAAATATTCATCAACATGGGGGTCGGCAACCGCAATATAATTTACCGAGTTTTTTCCCACTTCATCAATCTGTTCACTTATAATCTGAGATTTTTCTTTAATTGTATAAGCCATTTTCACTCACCTTATTTAGCAACAAATTTTGTCCAACCTTTAATTTTAAAAGCACAAATAGACATACCTAAGAATGCAATTATACACCAACTTATAAGCACCGCATTCCAACCGAAATTGTCCGCAACACTTGCAAAACCGTAACTTGATACCGAAGCACCAATATATGTACAAGCATTCAAAATACCCGAGAAAGTTGAAACCATACCATACTTAGCAAAGTTTTTAGGAATAAGTGCAATAAGCATATGATTAACGCCGTGCATACTTGCCGAAATAAGTGCCGCACAAATTATAGTAATGATAGGCAATTTAACACCTAGCACTATTGGTATTGCAGCAACAAACGAGAAACCGAACATAATGGCTGCGGTTTTAAGCTCGTGCTTAATTCTGTTATTAAGTGTATTGGCAACCAATACACAAATCATAGAAAATACAGGCAAAATAGCCGCACTTAAAACAGATGATGATTCATCGAGATTAAACTGCTTATTAACAAGTGACGGAAGCCAAGTTTGGATACCATCACGAAGTATGCCTTGAAGCGCAATTGCAAGGAAAATGGGAACAAGACCCGCTAAAACAATAAGACCGAAAACAGAAATGGTTTTGTTACTGTAGGCCTTTTTAACCCCTGCCGCCTTGCCCATTTTAATACCACGGGTTGCAAAAAACCAAATAAGCACCATAACAATACCCAAAACAGACATACAACGGAACACATTACGCCAAATAGTATATTCTAGCACCACAGGAACAAACAAATAAACAAATATTGTGCCTGTCGAAACCGAAAGACCGGCCACAGTTACCGCGTTGGCATATTTTTCAGTGCCAACCTGTTCAGAAATAAAGCGTGTAAGCGGTGGCCATATCATTGCCTGGCAAACACCGTTAAGACACCAAAGGGCTGTTATAATCCAGATATTTGAACAAAATGACACCAAGGTATTAACCAAAATAGTGCCAAGCATTGCGACAGATATCATTTTGGTTGGGGAAACCTTATCGCCGATAATGCCGCAGATAACCTGACCCACACCGTATGTAATAAAACTGCCGGTCACCGCCCATGAAGCCATTGTGTTGGTTATTTTTAAATCGGACACAATCGCAACAATTGAAGCCGAATAATCAAGTCGCATTGCATAGCTGAAAAAATAAACCAAAAAGCCTAACGCAACAACTGCTTTATATGAAAGTTTTTTGCTGTTATCCATTTTCCTTATTTCCCTCTTTTTTAACTTCAGTTAAATACTTATAAGGTGTGCCAATAAAGCCAACCCGACTGAAATCTTCAAAATTATGACGCACTATATAATCAATATATGATGTTATCATCTGTGCGGTAAGAATATAACCCGCAGCATTCATATGACCGCCGACAAAGAATTTCTTTTTAAATTCGATGTCATATTTCGGGCTGTATTTGCGAAGATTAATTAGATATGTATTACTGAACATATTAGTCATATCTTCCAAAATTTTTGCGTGAGCATCAGGGTCTAATGCATCGTCGCCGTTAGGAAGAGTAACTAAAAAGAATTTCGCATCGGGTTGCAAAGTTTTAAGACGCTGGATAATCTGCGCATAATAGCCTGTAAATGTAGGTTTATTATTTTGCGGATTTCCCAAATCGATATCCGCTACCGAACCAAGTTCCACCTGTTTGGTATACATATCATTAACGCCTAGCGCTAATATATATGCCTGACAGCGTTTTTCACTTGTCCACACACCGCATTCATCTGCAAAACTTTCCATAAACCATTTAGCTGACATACCGCCGCGGGAAAAATTATAAACCTTTATACCTGCATTTCTTGCAATATACTGTCCCCACGAATAATCATAAAAATCGTGGTAACCGTAATTGCCGTTTTCATCACGAGATTCGTGCTCGCCCGAAGAAAGGCTGTCACCAATACAGCCTATTGTTCTAAAAACCCTTGCATAACCGCCATCGAAAACTATTCTGTCTAGCGGTTTTTCATCCTTATCATAAAGAAATTTTTCTAAATCCATCATAGTTATCCCTCAAATAAACAACCGATATTTCCTTCAATTACGCATTCTTTGTTATTTTCTGTAATTAAATTATTAAGCATAGAACCATTATGCATTGCGTTATCTTTAATAATGCAATATTCACAGTTGCGAATAATCATACCAAAATCGGGGCTTATAGGCATTACATTACCGTCACCTGCGCCAACCTTCATTGTATTACCCACAAGAGTACAACCTGTACAACCGTCCATAATTACATGGCAACTCATTTCACTATCTGCAAATGGTGTGCCGTCATGACAACCGCCGCGGCGGAAAACATTACCCGTAATACTTGCAAGATTAACCACGCCGCCATTTATACCGAGTTTTAAAGCCGGTCCAAAGGTTCGGTCAAAGAAATTACCCGTAAAGTTAAAACTATCACCCAAAGCAATTATGAAACCACCCTTGCGATTCCACTCGATGCGGTTACCTGTTGCGGTAATTGAAGCAACATAACCGTTTGTAGCAATACCGCCGTCAAAGTTATTAGCAAACCAGTTATCGGTAATAAACGCATCCCAACCGCTGAAACGGAGCGCCGCACCGCGATTAGAAATAACATGGTTGCGTCTTACACTAAAGCACCAAACATGATTTAGGTGCATACCGTCACCTGTAAAACGCGAAATTCGACAATCTTCAATATTGGGGGTATCTTCCTGCCCACCGCCATTAGCCACAGGCCAAGTAAGGCGGATGCCGTGAATGTTTTTGCCCAAATTTTGACCGTCAAGCGAAATACCACTAACCGTACAACCAAAAGCACCACTTATATCAATTAAACACTCGGCGTTTTCATTTGTAAGTATAAAAGCAGAAGCACCAGGATTTCTATAACTCCAAGCAGACATACCCGAGATAGATACACCTTCACCGCGAAGTTTCAAATCACCTTTAACGGCATAGGTGCCTGGCGGAACAATAACCTGACCCTTACAATCCTTTGCTGCATCAAATGCTTTTTGTACTGCTTCAGTACAATCTGTAACACCGTCACCTATAGCGCCAAATTCAGTAATATCAAACACATTAATCATTTTAAATCTCCTTTAAATCATATTTAAAGCGCAGATAAACCCCTGCAGTCCAACCCATCATTGTTGGGGCGTTATAATCTTGGTTTGCAACTTCGCCTGTGTGGCCGTTGTACTTTTCCCAAAGGTTACCTGTTTTTTCAAAACTTGTTTCAATTAAATTGATATATCGCTTTGCAATATCCTGGGCCTTGTCATCAAAACCGTAATTTTTACAAGCCTTGTAGGACATATATTGGAGTGGTGCCCAAACATTTGGGTAATCCCACTGAAGCGGAAAACGGTAATCATCGGGTACTGAACAGGAAATACCCCATTCTAGAGTTAAGTCTTCCAAAAGTTGCTTTTCGCCCTTAACTTCATCAACAAGTTTTACAAACATTGGATAAAGCGATGCAACCGATTTAACCTTACCATGACAATTATCTTTGAAATTCCAATCCAAAAATAACTGTTCTTTATCATTCCAAAGATATTTTTTCATTTGCTCTTTTCTAAAATCTGCGCGTTCTTTCCAAACTTTTTCTTGATTGTTTGCAAGTGTTTTTGAAAATTCACACATAATACTTTCAAAACCGTAAAGCAACGAATTAAGGCATACGGGATTAATAAACTGACCATCAAACTCAAAACGAGAACAGCAATCCCAACCACTTTCACAAAATGCCATAAAGGTATTTGCAATTTTTTGCCGTTCAACTTCATCATTGGTTGTATAGCCGCCGCTTCTCTCTGAAAATGCATTATAGTACTGTTTACTAAGCGCCGCATCTATCATCGCATCATAATTTCCGTAAAAATTAAGACCGTTTTCAGAACGCCTTTTTGTTTGCCAGAAATCATATTCTTTACAAAGCATACTATAAGCCGACACAAGCCATTGCTTATCATCGAAATACTCAAACACATCTTTAACCATAAAGCACAAAAACGGTGGTTGTGAACGATTTAAATATCTTGTCATATTACCGTTAAGCATAAAACCGAACTTTTCAACCATATAAAGCATATTATCAACATTATACTTTGCCTGCTGTGCCATACCATTTGCGATAAGTCCCAAATTGGTAAAATATGTATCCCAATAATACATACTGATAAACATATCTTCCACACAAGGAGCAGTATACGGATATGGCATACCGATAAGTTCACCTTCATCTTCTTGGTTAAAACGAATTGTTTTTTTCAAATTTTCATCAATATGTTTCAATATTTCCATAATAACCTCATAAAAGTGTATAAGGGCAGAGAAGTTTTTTATACCTCTCTGCCCTCCCTTAAGTGTTTCTAATGCCTAAATATTAAGCTTTTTTCTTTTTAATAACAATTATACCAATAATTGCGCCTGCAATCAAGACAATTACAACAACTGCAATAATTACAACAGGAACAAAGTTGAAAGGTTCTTTTACAGTCGGCATATCAACTTTTTCGTCCGTGGGAATCATCATTGCATCATCAAAGTAAAGACTTGCATTACCTGTAGTTCTAATAGGCCTGCGTACAAAGAAAGTTGGCGGGAAGATTAATAATTCATCAATAGGCTTAAAGGATGTTACAACCGCATAAATAAGGGGTAACATACTGAAAAGACCAGCCGAAATGATAAATGCCAAAATCAAAAAGTTGCCAAACTTTGAACGAGTGTATCTGTTAACAGCAGATTTTTTAGGGTTGGCCATACAATATTTATAATATAACTTCTTTATCATACTGCCACCCCCTATTTACTGATAACATTAAGCAACTTACCGATAACAAAACGGGTAATTGCCATCATCAAGAACAACACAACTGCTATTGATGAAGCATAACCAAGCTCATATCGAACCGTCGCCATATCGGACATATGTGTAACAATTGTGTCAACCGTGTGCTGAACACTGGGGTAACCCGCAAGTTCAACTGCAACCGCACTGATTGAGAAACTGCTTTGAATTTGCATTACTGCACTGAACAAAAGCATATGTGACATTGAAGGTAATGTAATGTAGCGTAATTCCTGCCAACGGTTTTTAATACCATCAATTGCGCCTGCTTCATATAAATCGCGGTTAACATTTTGAAGACCGGAAATATTTGAAAGGAACGATACGCCCATACTTTGCCAAAGCTGAACAAGTATTACAATTGGGAAAAGATATTCAGGGCTTTTAAGCCAAACGATAGGTTCAGTTGTGATGCCAATTGACAAAAGCAAACTGTTAATGTAGCCGTAGCTATCGCCACTGAAAGCAACCTTCCAAATAAGATATGCGTTACCGACAAGGGTCGGCGCATAAAACATAAACGATAATATTGTGCGGACACCTGTTGGAAATTCGTTAACAAGCCAAGCTAACATAAATGCAAGTAAGAAACCTGCAGGACCAACAACTACCGCCAACGCAATGGTGTTTTTCAAAACGATTACAAAAACTTCGTCTTGAATAAACATTCGCATATAGTTATCAATTCCCACAAAAGACGGTGTGGAAATCATATCAAACGAGGTAAAGCTAAGCACCATTGATGACAAAATCGGTAATACTGTAAAAGTAAAGAAAAAGATAAGGAACGGCACTGCTAAAAGTATCATAGGTAACTGTTCGCTAAAACTGTTATCTTTTCTCATTTTACGCATTTTAACACTATTCACTTGCTTTACCCCCTTTAACTGTATTCTTTAATTTTGCGTGCAATTTCTGCATCGGCAACCTTGCTCCATTTAGCAAGCGCATCCTTTGCATTAGTGCCATCATTAATTACAGACCAATAAGCCTGGTCCAAGGCACGAACAACATAATAGCTACCCGGAATTTCAGGTACTTCATTTACTCTTGACCACTGTTCATTAATAACAGCCAAATCTTTATTATCCCATGCAAGACCGTTAAGTGCTTCAACATTAGCGGTTTGCTGACGGCCAAGCATACCAATCAATGATTCAACATTATTTGAATAGCGAATTTGTGTATCAGCAGAAGTCCACCATTTAAGGAACTTCCAAGCATTTTCGCGATTGGGCGATTTCTTGATAATCGCACAACCTGTACCCGCACCTGCAACGGTGTTATTACCGCCTTCTGTTCCGGGAACACAGGCAATTGCCCAACGGCCCTTAATTTCAGGTGCTGCACTGTAAAGTGTTATATATGTAGAATAAGGTGCAATACCCAAAGGCATAGTACCTGCGCGGAAACGGTTATAGAAATCTGCTTCCTTCTGGAAATCATAATCTGTATAAAGGTCAGTCCACAAATCAAACACGGTATTTGCTTCAACGCTTGTTAATGCAGTGGCGTTAAGCTTGTCATTATAAAGTGAAAGACCGTTTTGTGACATAAGTGTTGGGAAAAGGTTTAATGCGCCGATGCCCGCACTTACTGTGGTTGCCGCAGTAATCTGTGTATAAGGAATGTAAACATTCATATTATTACGCTGAATAATAGCGGCAGTGTAAAGGAATTCATCCCAAGTGGTTGGAACTTCTAATCCGAGATTTTCTAAAATATCGGTACGGTAGAACATCATTTGGAAGTTCTGTGTATCAGGAAGTGCGTAAAGCTTACCGTTATAACTGTAAGGAACTTCTGCACCTTCCTGGAAACGAGTCAATACTTCATCAATATCAGGCATTTCGTTAAGGTCAACAAGTGCACCGCGTATACCAAGGTTTACAGGTTCGGTACGGGTAAGATGTAATGACATATCAGGGAAATTGCCCGCAAGCAAACCGTTAACAAGTGAAGCATTGGTAATTCTTACATTAACAGGGATACCGTATTCTTCGGTAAAGGAATCGCGAATAAGTGTATCAAGCGCTGTTGCCTGGTCGCGACCCCAGTTAACCCAAAGTGTCAATGGTTTATCGTTGGCATCGGTTCGTTTTGATTCGATAATATAATCGTCAATGAAAGATACAAACAGTTTTTCAATGGTAAACCAAACAGATTTAAAGAAGTTTGGCTTTTTGTTCACAAATTCGCTACCCTTAGGCGCAAACTGAATTGTATCAACATAAAGGGGCATATTTTTCATATCATTAAGCCATGAACTTAATGAAGAATAATTTGTGTAATAGTCAGTAACATATTGATGTGCAAGGTACGGACTTTCAACCATGACCTTAAGTACACGCGACATATTATTCATTGCAGCGATGTACTGACTGCTACGCTTACCGGTAAAGCCCTTAAGGTCATTTGCCAAGCCATCAAGCTGTTTATAGCAATATTCAAATTTTTCATTCAAATCGGGAATTTGATTAAAAAGTTCATAGTCAAGATTAAGGTCAGGTGTAGCGCCTGTTATCTTAACAATTTCAATATATTTGTTACCTAAAATTTCAACAATTTCAGAAAGACGGTAATAATAATCCGACATAACACCCATTGTCACTTCCATTGAAATGGTGTGTTCGCCTTCCTTAAGATAGAAATAATAGGGTTCGTCTTCGTTTTTAAATTCGTAAAAATCCCAACTTGCACAGTACGGGAAACGAATTCCCTTTGCTTCTTCAAACGGGGTTTTACCATCAATCTTAAGCCAACGCCAGCTTTCAGCATTGATAACATCGCTTTGACGATAACGAAGACCTAAAGAGTAATATCCGGTTTTTTCAACATTAAACTTCCACTCAAGGGTCTGCCCTGCTTCCTGCCAAGATGTACCACCAATGTAGTTAAGCTTTGTATACATTACATCAAGTGGCGACATACCCGCATCGGAATTATCGGATTTAGGAATAAGCTTTGAAGAAGTTTTAATTGTTGCACTTTCGCCTTCGATTACGATAGTCTGAGCATTAACCGCAGCATTTTTATCGTAATCTTTTGAAAGTTCTTCATAACTTAAAATCTTTTCGGGTGCTGCAAGCACTACAGCTGCAACCGCAACTGCCTGTTCAGGAGTTGCAAGAGTTAATGTGTGGGAACCTGCAGTAAGATAAAATGCATAAGGATCAACTGTAATGCCTGTTGAGCTTTTAGCAAGCATTTCGGTATAACCGTCAATTTCCTTTTGTTCGGGAGAAAGTTGATTGCCGATATTATCGGTTTTGAATTCTTTTTCAACATTTTCCCAAATACGCGGAAATGTAAGAGCGTTTGCTTCATCAAAAGGTGACTTTCCATCGATTAACAAACTGAAACTATAATCAACGCCTGTAGCCACCGAAGAGTATATAAGTTTTAAATTATAATATGCATCCTTGGGAACATTAAAACTCCATTCGGCTTTGCCACTGCCATCTTTCCAAACAAGAGCAGTTTTTCCGTTAACTTCATCTTTTAAGGTAATATCATCATCTAATACTGCCTTATCTGCGTTAAGTACAACATCACTTTCAGCTTTAGTGAAGTTTTTCTTATCCGAAATATATTCATTATAAGAACCCTTCACCTGTTCAACAGCAGAATCAATTATGGCAGCGCTTTCATCTGCCGATGCCGTAACCGCAGGGGCGATTACGCTGCTAAGCATCATAATTGATAAGGCCAACGAAACAAGGCGCAGTTTATAATTATTACGCATTTTGTAATTTCTCCTTTGCTATTATTTAAACAGAGAATTTTTTTATCTTCCTGTAATAAGTTTCGAAACACCGTCATTTTTCTGATAAAGACGAACATAATCAATTGAATATTGAGACGGAAGATTAGATTCATAATTTTCAATGACATTGTCATCTGAAGGCTTGAACTCAGAATATTGTGTCAAAACATGGTTATTAAAAAGAATATTCATTGTAGTGTCAAAACCGCTTACTTCGGGTTTAAGACCATAACTTAAAAGTGCATACTTGTTAATTAACCATTCGCACTGCTTAACACCGTCAACATAAATGGCAATTTTTTCGGGCGTCCATTCCACACCATATGTATGATACTCATTGCTAAGATTTTCAAAATCAACAAATGTATGTACTTCTTCTTTATTAATTGCCGAAGTTTTTGTCATAAAACTTAATTTATCGTCACCATTATATACTTGCTGATGCAAATTTGAAGACAATGAATTTACACTACCAAATACTTCAAACACATCAAGTTCAACTTCAAATTCAGGGTTTTCGCGTTTGTCGGTTGCATTATGACTTCTAAGCCAGAAAGATGGCCAACAACCTTCTTTGTAAGGAACCTTTGCGCGAATTTCAAGATAACCATATTTGAAACTCATTTTACCTTCGGTTGAAACTGTAAAAGGTGCTGCATACTTATGACTTGCAAAACTGCTTCCAGGCGTAGCAGTAGGGTCATACCAACCATTTTGCACCAGGCTAATTGCATTAAGATTTAAATTGCCACCATTTGCTTTAATCGCCCAAGCTGCGTTCGAAATTGTAAGCAATTTACCATCACCTGACATACGCGGTTTATCAATACACCACTTATCACTAAAAAGACCATTCATGCCTTCTTCGGTGCCTGTTGTTTCAAATTCATCAAACCAAACAAGCTTATAACCCGAATCGGTTAAATCTGCAATATTAATTGTTGAATCGCTAGAACCGCCTGCGTTGTAGCCATCTTTATCTCCCTTGCTAATAGACTGAGCAATTTGGGGGCCGGCAATACCGCTTAAAACCATTATTGATAATGCCAATGTAGCCGCCATTAAAGTGATTTTATAATTTTTACGCATTATAGTATCTCCTTCACAGTAAATTTCCGTAGCACATTATTCTTGCCGAAATGAGAAAAACCGCAATTTATCAGATTCTCTCATTTCGGCAAGACACCGTTAGTGCCTTGCCGTTATTTTTATTTAGCAGTATAAAGTTTACTTATACCGTCGTTTTTCTGATAAAGGCGTACCCAGTCTATAACATATTCTGCAGGTAAGTCTTTCGCATTGATTTCGCAACCATCATAAGGCTTGTAACTGCTCGACTGTGTGAACAAGTGGTTATTAAAGATAAGATAAAGTTGTGTATCAAAACCACCCATGCCCGAAGCACCATCGTCAAAGTTCTTTGTTAAATCATAGGTGTAATAGGGCTTGTCATCAATATACATAGTCATTTTAGTTTTGGTCCATTCGAAACCATAAATATGATATTCTTCAACAAGATTATCAGAATCGAACTGATACCATTCGTTACTGTTGCCTTCATCAATCGCCCACATGGTATGAGTGTCATTTTCATACCATTTATGAATGTTAGGTGAAAGCTTATCAAGGCTTGAGAATACTTCGAAAATATCAACTTCTATTGAATAATCAAATGTGCTCTTTGGACCTAATGCGCCGGAACTGGATGTCCAGAACGAAGGCCAAACACCACGAATAAACGGAAGCTTGGCGCGGATTTCTACATAACCGTATTTATAGCTCATGGTATCCATTGTTGTAACCGACCAAGGAGCAACATATTGAACACCGGCTTTTTTAGCGTCGTAATGTCTTAAAGCGGTCATTTTAAGATAACCGTTTTCAGTCTTTGTGGTAAGTTCGGTATTGTCAAGTGCCATTTCAGCAGTTGCAGCCATCTTAGTGGATTGACCCCAAAGCTTTTTGTTGAGTTTTGCGCCATCAAATTCATCGCCCCAAACATATGTGTAACCTAGTTTGGTAGCTACAAAGTCAGACGAGCCGCTATATGTATGAGCCTTACCCTTTTCATAAGAAAGACGGGTATAAGTTTCGACCGCCTTCTTAACACTGACATTATGACCGCCGCCAAAAACGAGTTTGCCGTTTTCAACCTTAGCGAAAAATTCATCTTCTTTTGCAGTGAAGTCATAACGCTTGGTTTTTCCGATTATAATTTCTTTATCGGTTGCAGCTTTATCATCTGTAACAATCTTAAGGTCAACATTTGCGTTTGCCTTAAACCAGTCGCTTAAAGTGTGAGCAACTTCCAATAAATCGGCATTACCCTTAGGCACAACAATTGTATAACCATCAGGACCTGCCCAGTCCACCTTGTTAGTAACGATTTCTTTATCGTCTTCATTGAGTTTTGCTGTTGCATCTTCAACCGTGGGAATATAACGGTCGGTTTTGTAAGAATCGTCAGGGTCATTGCTGTTACCCTTACATCCTGCAGCGCCACACGCAATAACTGCAATCAAAACCAACGCTGAGATTTTTTTCTTAAGATACATCGTATTCCTCCTTCAAAAACTTAAAAGTTTTTAATATAAATTAACAACAAAAGACATTTCGCCTTTTATACATCATAATTATACCACAACGCCCCCTATCGACCAATGTGAATAATTTACTATAAGATGTGAAAAATTAAAAAATGTTGTTATAAATTGCCAAAAAAACACCATTATAACGAAAAATATTTAATCATTTGCCACATATTTTATCATTTTTCACAACGATGTGCTTTCAATTGAGACTTGCATTTGATATGTTTTAAGGTATAATAAGTATGTGGGTAAAGTTGCATAAAACACATTTTCACAAGAAAAAAACACACATTTTCGCATTTGAATTGTGCTTTTTTACTCCAAGATTTCAAAATTCGGGAGATTGTTATGAATAACGAAAGAGTCACTACATTTCCGTTCGATCCAACAGAATTTCCATTCAATATTGAAATGTCCGGCATTACTAATTGTGACAACAAATATGAAGTATATCGCGAAAAAAGCTACTGTTATATTTTAGAATATGTTTACGGTGGTTCAGGTACAATTTTTTGTGACGGACGCGAATACAGGGTTGAAAAAGGCGATGCATATATTCTTCCTAAGGGTAGCTGCCACCGCTATTATACCGATAATACCTGGGACAAAATTTGGTTTAATGTTGACGGTACTTTAGTTTCAAATCTTATATATTCGTACGACTTGCAAAGCACAGTTGTATTTAAAAGATTCAACAATAAACAAATTTTTGACGAGCTTTTTGAAATAACGAACAGCAACCTTCCCGTTAAGGAAATCATGCTTACAGGTGCCTTAAAATTTCATTCAATCGTTCAAAGTCTTTATGATTTCAGACAGAAAGATTTGATGAACATTAAGGTTAATACAATAAAGAAACTGCTTGATTCACACCTTTATGAAAAAGACATTTCGCTCAAAGATATTGCGAACGAACTTTGTATGTCACAGGCACAGGTAATAAGCATTTTCAAGAAGACCTTTAATATGACACCATATCAGTACTTTGCAAAAAAGCGTATTGAAATTGCATCAGATTTGCTTTTAAATTCCAATATGCAGGTAAAAGAAATTTCCGACCTTTTAAATTATGCTGACCAACCTTATTTTTCAAATGCTTTTAAAAAGGTTATGGGTGTTTCACCCGAAAAATACCGCAAAATGAACATTAACATTATTCAGCGTCAAGCAAATCTACACAACAAATTCACTGTTGAAGCTACTGAAAATCTTCCGTTTGACCTTATGGTTGAGCGTCACTGATAAAGGAGACATTTAAAATGATTTTTTTTCGTGAAGAAACCAAAACATTTTTTCTCAACACAACAAATTCAAGTTATATAATTAAAATTCTTAAAGATGATATGCTTTGCCATTGGTATTATGGTGCATCACTCGGCGACGACAACCTAGACTCGCTCAATCTTTTTGCCAAGCACGAATATATGCAATCTGAAGAAGTTGGTAAATGGATCGTTTCCAAAGATACTTCACCGTTCGAATATCCGATTTCCGGCAATGGTGATTTTAGAACACCCGCTTTACTTTTAGAAAACAAGCACGGTCAACGCACCGCAAATCTTGTCTATAAAAGTTATCGCATAATAAAAGGCAAGGACGAAATTGAAGGCTTGCCATCTTTCAATAAAAATGTATCTGATGTTGATACTTTAGAAATTGTGCTTAGAGATACTGTTTCAAATTTCGAAGTTTCACTTTTTTATTCTGTTTTTGAAAAAGAAGACGCCATCACCAGAAGAACAGTTATTCGCAACACTTCAAACGAACCATTAAAACTTCTTTCTGCACAAAGCCTTTCAATCGACTTTCAGGCGGAACAGTTTGATTTTATCACCCTAGACGGTGCTTGGGCGCGTGAGCGCCATGTAAACCGCCGCGCCTTGGCCACGGGAACAACATCAATCGAAAGTCGCCGCGGTGCCACAGGACATCAGCACAATCCTTTTGGTGCGCTAGTTAATTCAAATACAACTGAAAATAGCGGTATTGCTTATGGTTTTGCTTTGGTTTACAGCGGTAATTTCAAAATTACGGCAGATGTTGACCAGTTTGGCTCAACACGCTTACAAGCAGGTATAAATCCCTTCAATTTCTGTTATAATATAGGACCTTTTGAAAGCTTTTCTACACCTGAAGCCGTTTCAGTTTTCAGTCAAAATGGGCTTAACGGTATGTCACAGAACTTCCACAATATGTGTCGCAATCATCTTGGTAAATCAAGCGAAAAACTTGCAAGACCCATTGTAATAAATAGCTGGGAAGCCATGTATTTTGATATGTCCGAAGCAGCAATTGAAACTTTTGTTTCAAACTGTAAAGACCTTGGAATTGACACATTCGTGCTTGATGACGGTTGGTTTGGCAAACGCGACAATGACCACACATCTTTAGGGGATTGGTTTATTGATGAAACTAAATTCCCTAACGGCTTTGACCCTGTTGTTAAGGTTTGTAAGGAAAACGGTATGAAATTTGGTCTTTGGATTGAACCCGAAATGATTTCACGCAAAAGCCGTCTTTTTGAATCACACCCTGATTGGTGCATTCATGTAGAAAACAAAGAACCAACCGAAAGTCGCCACCAATTAGTCTTGGATATGTCCCGACCAGAAATTGTGGATTATATATATAACGAAATAAAGAAGATCCTTGACAAATACGATATAACATATATAAAATGGGATATGAACCGCAATATAACCGATGCAGGTTCCGTGTCGCTTTCACCTGAGCAACATGGTGAGTTCAGTCATCGTTACATACTTGGTGTTTATGAACTTATGCGTCGCTTAACCAATGCATTCCCCAAGGTGATTTTTGAAGGTTGTGCAGGTGGTGGCGGAAGATTTGATTTTGGTGTTCTTTATTACATGCCGCAGATTTGGACAAGTGATGATACCGACGCTATGGAACGCTTAAAAATACAGTACGGCACAAGCCTTGTATATCCACTTTCGGCTATGACAGCGCATGTTTCAGCATGTCCTAATCATCAAACGAGCCGTACAACCCATTTCAAAACCCGTGGTGATGTTGCTCAGGTTTGCAATTTTGGTTACGAGCTTGATATTGCAAAACTTAGCAGAAGCGAAAAAATACAAATCAAAGAGCAAGTTGCTTTACACAAACGCCTTGAAAATATGATTTCAAACGGAACCTTCTATAGAATTGACAGTCCCTTTGAAAACGATTTTTGCAGTTGGCAAATAGTTTCAAGCAATAAAAAATCCGCTTTTGTTATGTTTGCTTCACAAAAAGTAACACCAAACATTGCGGGGCATTATGTAAAACTTCAAGGTCTCATACCCGATAAAACTTATTATGTAAGCCCCTTATCCATAAAGCTCAGTGGCAAAACGCTTATGAACTTTGGTTTACCAATTACCAATATGCACGATTTTGAAACCCTTACTTTTGAACTCAAGTCTGAATAAAGGAGAATTTTATGAGATACCGTTTTTTGCGCTTCCCCGAAGGCAAATTAAAAACTGTTACATTCAGTTATGATGATGGTTGTCGTGACGACATTCGCCTTGCCCAAATTTTCAATAAATACAATCTTAAAGGCACATTTAATCTCAATGCCGGTTGGCTTGGCAAAAGTGAAACTGATTGGCACTTAACCAAAGAAGAAATTCAAAAGCATATTGTCGATGCAGGTCACGAAATCGCAACACATGGTTTTGAACACCGTGCAAACGGTAATTTGCGTACCATTGACGGTATACAGGATGTTCTAAACTGCCGACTTGGGCTCGAAAAAGATTTTGATACAATAGTGCGCGGTCTTGCCTATCCCGATACAGGTATTACACAGCTAACCAACGGCTCAACGCTTGACAGTATCGAACATTATCTAAAAGAACTCGATATTGTATATGCACGCACCTTAGGCGCGGTTAATCCAAGCTTTGCTTTACCGCAAAACTGGTACAGATGGATGCCGACCGCACATCACGATGCCGCTGAAATAATGAGCCTTATTGATAAATTCGTTAATCTTAAGGTTGAAGCATACTTAGCAAAAAATCAGCCAAAGCTTTTCTATATTTGGGGTCATTCATTTGAATTTACAAATAATAACAATTGGGAACATATTGAAGAAATTTGCCAAAAGCTAAGCGGTAAAGATGATATTTGGTATGCCACCAACATTGAAATTTACGATTATGTCGCAGCTTATAATTCACTTATTTACAGTGCGGATGGTAGTAAAATTTACAATCCTACCCTTAAACAAATTTGGCTTGATATTGACGGTAAACAATACACCGTAAAATCGGGCGAAACAATTAATATTTAATAAAAACAACGGGCTTTACTTATGTAGTAAAGCCCGTTGCTGCTATATCAAGACCAAAACTTACGCTTAAAGCCTTGTCCACGCGGTGCATCGCATTTCCGTCAAGACAACCCATTTTTTCTTTAAGCCTTTTTTTGTCAATTGTGCGCACCTGTTCAAGTAAAACTATTGAATCTTTTGCCAAACCGCAGCCAACCGCATCAACTGTAATATGTGTCGGCAATTTGGTTTTATCGCGTTGGCTGGTAATTGCCGCCGCAATAACTGTTGGACTGTATTTATTACCAACATCATTTTGAATTATAAGCACAGGGCGTATTCCACCCTGTTCCGACCCAATAACAGGACTTAAATCGGCGTAGTAAATTTCTCCGCGTTTAATATTCATAATATTTTCACACTCCGATTATATTCTTGCCTGATTTTGTAAGATTTAATCAAAGAATTACAACACATTATATGTTTTAAAGCGTGAAAAGGTTAAAATTAAAAAGAAGGTCTTTAAAAGACCTTCTTTTCGTTTATAATACAGTAATTTTTATTTGGCTGTCTGCCACAGCATCAATTGCGGTTATATTGCCTTCGCCCTTTTCAATGATTAAATCAACAACGGGGGCTTCAATTTCGCGGCGGATAAGATTGCGCAATTCTCTTGCACCCTTCTTAATGCCATCACACTTATCAGCAAGATATTTGCAAACCGATTGGTCATACCTAAAGGTAATAAGCTTTTCTTTAAGCGATTCTGCAAATTCATCAAGCATGAGTGATGCGATTTTCTGGAGTGTTTCTTGCGATAATGGTGAAAATACCACAATTTCATCAACACGAGCAATGAATTCGGGTCTTAAGAAACTCTCAAGTGCTTTGAGCGCTTTTTCTTTTGAGCCTTCGGCCTGTGTTTTGCCAAAGCCCAAGAGATTTTCGCTACGGTCACTGCCTGCATTTGAAGTCATAACAACAACCGTGTTTTCAAAGTTAACCTTTCTGCCCTGTGCATCGGTAACTGTGCCATCATCAAGAATTTGCAAAAGGATATTTAAAACATCGGGGTGTGCTTTTTCGATTTCATCAAAAAGCACTACAGAATAAGGCTTTCTTCTCACCTTTTCGGTAAGCTGACCCGCTTCGTCATAACCTACATATCCTGGGGGCGCACCAATAATACGCGATACCGAGTGCTTTTCCATAAATTCCGACATATCAAGTCTGATAAGAGTTTCGGGCGTATCAAAAAGTTGTTGTGATAATACCTTTACAAGCTCGGTTTTACCAACACCTGTAGGACCAACAAATATAAAGGATGCCGGACGGTGCAAATTGTTTGTACGCACTCTTGCGCGTTTAACTGCGCTTGCAACCAATTTGGTTGCTTCACCCTGACCGATAATTTTTTCATTAAGCTTGCTTTCTAAAAGCGATAACTTCTCAAAATCGCTTTCTTGTACCTTGGTTGCAGGAATACCCGTCCAAAGCTCAATAACCTTTGCGATATCCATATCGGTAACAACGGTTGAAACGGTTGCTTCACAAAGTTCATTCGCCTGTTTTTTATACTTTTCAAGGTCGGCCTTAACCATTGCTTGCTTTTCATAATCGGGGTTTTCAACTTCGGCTTCAAGTTCTTCAAGTTTAATTGAATATTCGGCAACCTTTTTGTTAACCTTATATAGCTCATCAACAGCGGTATTTGCAAGACTTGCGCAAGCACAGGCTTCATCTAAAAGGTCGATAGCCTTATCGGGTAAATAACGGTCGGTTACATATCTTTCGGACAAAATAACCGCTTTTTTAACAATATGGTCGGGTATGGTTACATTGTGGAAACCTTCGTAATAACCCTTAACACCCATTAAAATATTTTCACTTTCTGCCAATGACGGTTCTTCAATGGTAACAGGTTGGAAACGGCGTTCAAGCGCGGCATCCTTTTCAATATACTTACGGTATTCCTTAAAAGTAGTAGCACCAATAACCTGAATTTCACCGCGTGAAAGAGCCGGTTTTAAAATGTTAGCGGCATTCATTGAACCTTCAGCAGAATCACCCGCGCCCACAAGGTTATGAATTTCATCAATAAACAAAATTATATTGCCTGCTTCTTTAACTTCACTTATAAGACCTTTTACACGGCTTTCAAACTGACCGCGGAACTGTGTACCCGCAACAAGACCCGTTAAATCGAGCAAATGAATTTGTTTATCCAAAAGGCGTGCAGGGGCTTCTCCGCGTGCAATTTGAAGTGCAAGACCTTCGGCAATGGCGGTTTTACCCACACCGGGTTCACCTATTAAACAAGGGTTGTTTTTGGAACGGCGTGACAAAATTTGAATAGTGCGGTAAAGTTCTTTATCTCTGCCGATTATGACATCGATTTCACCTTTTTTAGCCTTTTCGGTCAAATTGGTGCAATACTGTTCAAGAAAACGGTTGCGTTTCTTTTTAGACTTATCCTTTTTTTCTTTTTCGGGTGCTTTTTCGTTGTTTTCAGTATCCGATTTACTTTCGCCACCCATACCGAAAAGCTTATTGAATATTGACATATTAGGCATTGCAGGGGCTCTGCCCATATCAAAGGTTTCATCGTTAAGGTCAGCATCGTCGATATCTTCGCCACCATCATTGAGCGCCATTATATCCATAAATTGCTCACTCATAGCTTCAATATCTTCATCAGATATATTCATTTTTTTGAGCATATCATCAACCGGTTTAATCCCCAGTTCTTTCGCACAAACAAGGCAAAGACCATTAGGCTCTGCACTTGGGTTCGACATATCCGAAACAAATACCACTGCAGGGCGTTTTTTACATTTGGAACAAAGTTTCATTGGTTTAAAATCTCCTAAATTTTTATTAGACTGATTAAATATTTAAAGATAAATGTTTTATCAATATTTTCTATAGTAAAAATCCATATACCGTTTTTGGTGAAAGAAATTACGGCATATATAATCACACACAAAAGTAATGCAAAAATAACACCTTTTGCAAAACCGCAAACACCGCCAAGGGCTGTGTTAAGTTTACCCGCAAGACTAAACGAAAATGCTTTATTAAGTATTCTTGCGAGAATTTTCACAATAAACAAAGAAATAACAAACAACACAAAAGAATAGATGTAAGACAATACACTTACAATGAGCGGTTTTATTTTATTCTGTGAAATATCTTTTGTGATTTTTTGGGCTGTATCTTCAACTGTCGCGCCATTTTCCACAATATCTTCAGCGTTATTTAAAAGTTCATCGGCATTTATATCTGCCTTATCAATATAGTTTTGAACAAATGGCGGTAAAGACTTTAAAACTTCATCTACCGAACCGCTAAGCTGCGATTTTATTTCATCAACTTTTTCAGATTCAATATCAAAATCGTGTATTTCCGCTAAAGTATCTTTAAAGTTTTCATTAACTTCTTTTGACACCGTTTCCAGAATGGGTGGCTCGATTATTTTATCATAAGTGGCGCTTGCAAGTGGTGTACAAACTGTAAATACTAAAACCGCTGCAGCGATAAAGCCCACCGCTTCAACAAAGGTTCTTACAAACCCGCGTCTTGCCGACAAAAACACCGAAACACATATTATGACCGCTAAAATTAAATCAAGCAAGAAAGACTGAAGCGTCACCAAAAACAACCCCTATTCAAATTTAATTGTATTAATCTGATTATCAGTGACTACGGCAATTTCGTTCTGTGAAACCACGGAAAAACGAACAACACCAAAACCGCAATCAGCAGTACGGATGGTTTTACCTTCCATATCTAAAATATATGCTTTTGTATCAGAAATACAATAAATATGATTATTTTTAAGTGCAATATCCGTAATAATACCATTAAACTGAAGTTGATGCTTAACATCACCCTTATTTGAAATTACAACAATACGATTATCGGTTTTATCGTTTTCACGGTTATATACAAGCAATGCACCTTTACTGCTTTCACGAAGCATTTGTAAATTATATTCGTTTTTATATTCCTTTGATTCATACTTGTGCCAACGGATAAAGTCGTAAGTATTTGCTGTAGCAACACCAACACCGCGCGAAGAAACGGCAGATAAATCGTATATAATTTCACCGTCATAACTCTTTGTGAATTCGGCATTAGCAGATTTAAAATTCAAAATCATAAGCTTTGAATTAAAGCCGCTTACATTAGTGGTTAATGAAGAAACCGCGATTTTCTTACCACTTGGTGCAATTGCAACATTATTTATCATTTCACTTGAAGAATACCACTGATAAATAAGTTTATCACGCTTGGTATAAACATTTACTGCCGCAACATAACTATCAGCACCTGTTATAAGCGCATAAGTGCCATCTTCACCTATTGCACCGTTAATAATTTCCTTTTCGGTGGTAATGGTAGAACAAACTTTGTTAAGATTAAAAATAATTGCATCAGTACCGCCTTGATTAAACACCAAAGCACGAGTTTTTGAAGTTTTGATAACAGGATTTTCAAAGCCATGGTTATGACTGAATATAACCTTGCCGCCTGATGTTACTGCCATTACCTCACCATCAGTGAGCACATAATAAAAGTTGCCCTTTGAAACCACATTATCGGTATTGGAACTATCAAATTCGATTGGGTAATTACCATTACCCAAAGAAGTTACAATGGTCCCAACCGTTTCGGGAATACCTGCAGGAATTGCAATTTCACAAATAACCACAGTTAAAATAATCACCAAAACAGCAACCAAGCCGCGTTGCCAACGCTTTTTGATTTCTTCTTTATTTCCCTTTAAAACCAAAAAATGACGCTTGCTCTTTGGGGTTTGAGTACCATCATCAAATTTAATTTTGTTTTTATTTTCACGCGCTACTGCAAGTTTAGACTTATCGGTCTTTGGCTTTGCAGAAAAACGACTTCTTTTTTTACGCTTGTAATCAGGCATTTTATCACCCTAATATAAAACTTTCTCTAAAAACAGGCCATGTGCAGGAGCAGTCATACCCGCACCTTCACGGTTTTGTGTTTCTAAAATTTTTGGTATATCACCAAGTTTTACCCGACCGTCCGATACCGCCACCGCAGTACCCACAATAATACGAACCATATTATACAAAAATCCGTCCGCTGTAACGGTCAAAGTTACTTCATCGCCTTGTTTTTTAACATAACATTCGCTTATCGTCCGCACCGTTGTTTCGACCTGCGAACCACTTGAACAAAAAGCGGCAAAATCGTGTGTGCCAATAATCATATTGCAAAATTCGTTCATTTTATCAATATCTAAACTTCTTTCAATATGCCACGCATAACGGCTTTTGAAAGCATCTTTTTTATTGCTGTTGTAAATATGGTAAACATAAGTTTTACCCTTTGCGTCCTTGCGGGCATGAAAATCATTCGGTACGGTTTTACAACTTTTCACTGCTACAGTTGGTGGCAAAAGTGAGTTGACACCGCGCAAAAATGCCGCGTCGGGTATATTGTCATCACAATCAAGATGACAACAAAATTCATTTGCGTGAACACCCGCATCGGTACGCGAAGTGCCAATAACCGAAGTAGGTTTTGAAAAAAGCTTTGTAAGTGCAGTTTCCAACACGCCTTGAACGGTTAATAAATCGGGTTGAAGCTGCCAACCGTGAAAATCGGTACCGTCATATTCAATTGTAAGAAGTACACGCTTCACGGGAAAGCCCCCTAACTACATAAAAATGTTAAATAAAATAACCCCTGCGCCAAAAATTAGGGTAATGAAGGTTATTAAAAAATCACGAAAATGCAGTCTTAACTGCTTCATACGGGTTTTGCCTTCGCCCGAATTATAACATCTGCATTCCATAGCATCGGCAAGTTCAGCCGCACGACGCACCGCCGAAAACAAAAGCGGAATTAAAATTGGAATAAGTGCTTTAACTTTTTCTTTCAAATTACCGCTTTCAAGGTCAGCGCCGCGTGCCTTTTGGGCATTCATAATCTTTTCGGCTTCTTCAACCAAGGTAGGAATAAACCTTAAAGCAATGGTCATCATCATGGCTAAAGTATGCACCGCCGTTTTAAGACCAATAAATTTTAAAGGTGAAAGCAAACTTTCAATAGCATCGGTTAAATCATTTGGTGTTGTAGCATAGGTTAAGGTCGAACTTGCAATAATCAAAAGCATTATGCGAAGCGCCATAAAACCTGCACGCTCTAAACCGCCGACAGTAACATCAAACTTCCAAATACTGAAAAGCACATCACCTTCGCCGTAAAACACATTAATGATACTTGTGAAAATCAAAATCGGCAAAATGGCTTTTAGGTTTTTAAAATACATCTTAAGCGGTATTCTTGAAACAAGCATTGTTATAAGAATAAATAACGCCCCAAGACCAAGACCCCAAAAGTTCTTTGCAAGAAAAATGAAAACAATCACCAAAATAAGCAGTACAATTTTAACTCGTGGGTCAGCCTTATGAATAACCGACTTTGAATCAAAATACTGACCGAAAGTAATATCTTTAAGCATTTCGGTCACCTGCCTTATATTCTTTTAAAACCTGAACGGCTTGTTCAACAGTAAAAACATCTTTAGGAATATTAAAACCTTTTTCGCGCAAAGCATCAAAAACACGGGTAACAATTGGAACATTAAGACCTATACTGCGAAGTTTTTCGCCATTTGCAAAAACATTTTCAGTTTTATCAAACATAACCACTTCGCCCTTTGATAAAACAAGCAGTTTGTCCGCCATCTGCGCCATATCTTCCATACTGTGTGAAATAATAATAACAGTTGCATTTGTAGCGGCGCGATAATCGTTGATTATTTTAACAATATCCTGTCTGCCTTTAGGGTCAAGACCCGCAGTGGGTTCATCAAAAACAATAATCTGCGGGCGCATTGCCATAACCCCTGCAATTGCTACACGGCGCTTTTCACCACCAGACAAATCGAATGGTGACTTCTGTAAATATTCATCCTTAACACCAATTAAACGGCAGGTGTCAAGAACACGGTTTTTAAGTTCATCGCCACCTAGTCCCATATTTTTAGGACCAAAAGCGATATCGGCATAAACAGTTTCTTCAAACAACTGATATTCGGGATACTGGAAAACAAGCCCAACCTTAGAACGAATTTTTCTTATTTCCTTCGGTTTCTCCCAAATATCCTTACCGTCAATAAATATTTCACCCGCTGTCGGCTTTAAAATGCCGTTAAGGTGCTGTACAAGTGTAGACTTACCCGAACCTGTATGGCCGATAATACCAATCATTTCGCCCTGCTCAACAGTAAAACTTACATTACTGACGGCATCGCTGTAAAAAGGTGTATTTCCACCATAGGTGTGGCTTAATCCTTTAACTTCTAATACTGACAATTTATTATTTTTCCTCCAAAAAAGACGCAATAACTTCAGCAGTTTCATCTATCGACAAAACATCTGTAGGAACTTTAATTCCGTTATTGTTAAGTTCATATAAAAGTTCAGTAGTCTGCGGAACATCAAGACCCACAGATTTAAGCATTGAAACATTATTAAAAATTTCTTTCGGTGTGCCGTCGGCAATAAACTTACCGTCATTCATAACAAGCACCCTATCGGCCTTTTCGGCTTCTTCCATATAGTGGGTAATAAGCACAACCGTCATACCGTTTTCTTTATTAAGGCGCAAAATAGTATTAACAATTTCGGCTCTGCCCTTGGGGTCAAGCATTGCAGTAGGCTCGTCCAAAATAAGACATTCCGGCTTCATTGCAATCATACCTGCGATTGCAATTCTCTGCTTTTGACCGCCCGAAAGGTGGTGTGGTGTCGAGTTTTTAAACTCATACATTCCAACCGATTTTAGCGCTTCATCTACCCTTTCACGGATAATCTTTGGCTCAAGCCCTAAATTTTCGGGTCCAAAAGCCACATCTTCTTCAACGATAGATGCCACAAGCTGATTATCAGGGTTTTGAAAAACCATACCAACCTTGCGCTTAATAAGAAGTTCGGTTTCTTCGTCATTGGTGTTCATACCATCAACCAAAATTTCACCAAAAGTCGGCTTATTAAGACCGTTCATCATTTTGGCAAGTGTTGATTTACCCGAACCGTTATGTCCTAAAATAACCGTAAAACTTCCCTTTTCAATGTCAAGAGAGACATTGTCTACAGCGGTATATTCCACTTCGTCTTCGGTGTAGTTATAGGTTACATTTTTAATTTCAATAATATTGCTCATTTTTTCATCCAAACTGTTGTATTACCGCAAGGCATACTAATACCCTTTGCAGTGACAGGTAAACCGATTTCATCGGTAAACACTTCTCCTTTGCGGTCACCCACAACATATTCTTTAACCATATAATTCAAAATTGTCGGCGAAAGACCTGCAGTGTAAGAGTTTAGGAAAAAGAACACCGCATTGTCTGACAATAACTTACCTGTCTCCTGCAAAAGCTCGGTAAGTTGCTGTTCTAACTTCCACACTTCGCCGTTAGGACCACGACCGTAAGACGGTGGGTCCATAATAATAGCGTCATATTTATTACCGCGTCTGATTTCGCGTTTAACAAACTTAAGGCAGTCGTCAACTAGCCAACGCACATTGCCACCATCTAAACCTGATGCCACAGCATTTTCCTTTGCCCATTGCACCATACCCTTTGAAGCATCAACATGGGTAACGCTTGCCCCTGCCGAAAGACAAGCAACCGTTGCACCGCCTGTGTAAGCAAACAAATTTAAAACCTTAATTTCGCGGTTTTTTTTTTCGATAAGTTCCTTTGCTAAGCGCCAGTTAACCGCCTGCTCGGGAAAAAGACCTGTATGCTTAAAGCCCATTGGTTTTAAGCGGAAAGTAAGGTCATCATACTTTATTGACCACACATCAGGCACATGGGATAATCTTTCCCAATAACCGCCGCCGCTTTGTGAACGGTGATAAACGGCATTTGCGCTGTACCAACGCTTATCCTGTCGTTTACCCGACCAAATAACCTGTGGGTCGGGTCTGATTAAAATTATATCGCCCCATCTTTCAAGGCGTTCACCTGAATCGGCATCAATTAGTTCGTAATCTTTAAATCCTTCGACTGTTCTCATAAATTCTCACTTTAAAAAATTGATTGTTGTGTGTTTTTATTGCTAAACTGCAACCCTAAATGGTCGTATGCAAGCTTAGTAACACATCTGCCGCGGGCAGTTCTTGTTAAAAAGCCAATTTGCATTAAATAAGGTTCGTAAACATCTTCAATTGTAACCGCTTCTTCACCCATAGCCGCCGCCAAGGTATCAAGACCAACGGGGCCACCATTGTAAGCGGTAATAATTGTCGAAAGCATCTTGCGGTCAAAATCGTCAAGACCAAGTTCATCAATTTCAAACCTTGCCAAAGCAGCACGAGCCACTTCTTCGGTAATTTCACCATTATATTCAACCTGCGCAATATCGCGAACGCGCTTTAAAAGGCGGTTTGCAATACGGGGTGTACCCCGTGAACGAGATGCAATTTCTAAAGCACCGTCGTGGTCAATGCCGATACCCAAAATGCCCGCTGAACGGGTAACAATTTGCGCCAACTGTTCGGGTGTGTAAAGTTCAAGTCTTAAAAGCACGCCAAAACGGTCACGAAGCGGTGCTGTTAACTGACCTGAACGGGTTGTTGCACCCACAAGCGTAAAGTGCGGAACATCCAAACGAATTGACCTTGCAGACGGACCTTTGCCCAAAATAATATCGAGCGAAAAATCTTCCATTGCGGGATACAAAATTTCTTCAACATTACGGGATAAACGGTGAATTTCATCAATAAAGAGCACATCGCCTTCATTGAGTGAAGTTAAAATTGCTACCAAATCGCCCTGCTTTTCGATTGCGGGACCTGATGTTACACGCAAATTTACCCCGAGTTCCCTTGCGATAATGCCCGAAAGGGTGGTTTTGCCAAGGCCGGGGGGACCATATAAAAGCACATGGTCAAGCGCTTCTTTACGCTGCACGGCGGCTTTGATGTAAATGTTAAGATTTTCTTTAACCTTATCTTGTCCAATATAATCAGCCAGTGTGGTAGGTCTTAAAGAAAGTTCTGCCGTATCTTCATAACTAAAATCAGGTGATACGATACGGTTTTCAAAATCCATTTCCTGTTCAATCATTTATTAAAGCCCCCTTGCAAGTGATTTAAGCGCCTGTTTTATAAGTTCTTCGGTAGAAAGCGATTGGTCAAGCCTGCCCACCGCCAAAGATGCTTCGCTTTGGGTATATCCTAGTGACTGAAGCGCCGCTACCGCTTCTTTTGAATTGCTGTTAACCGTTGCATTGCCGACAGCCTTAATTTCAATAGCATCTCCACCATCAAGCGAACCGATTTTATCTTTAAGTTCAAGCACAATTCTTTGCGCCAGCTTTATACCAACGCCCGTTGCCGCAGTAAGCGCTTTAGGGTCATTACTTGCAATATAAAGCGTAATTTGATTTGCCGTAAATTCAGACAAAAGCGCAAGACCGATTTTGCTGCCCACACCGCTTACAGAGGTTATAAGTTTAAAACATTCAAGCTCTTCCCTGTCAATAAAGCCGTAAAGGTCCATGGCATCTTCACGCACAACCATATAGGTGTGAAGAAACACATTGGTGTTTTTTTCGGGAAGATTATATAAAGTATTTTTAGTAACAAAGCATTTGAAACCAACGCCGCCACATTCAACAACAGCAGAAGTATTATCGGTATAAATAAGTTTACCATTGAGAGATGCTATCATAAATTTATCTCCTTAAAACAGAATCAGAATAATGTCCGTGACAAATCGCAATCGCCAACGCATCGGCAGTATCGTCGGGTTTAGGGATTTTACTTAGATTTAAAAGGCTTTTAACCATTTCCATAACCTGATGCTTTTCCGCCCTGCCGTAGCCCGTTACCGCTTGTTTTACCTGAAGCGGCGTATATTCGTTAATTTTAACTCCCTTTTGCTTTGCCGCAAGTATTATAACTCCCCTAGCTTCCGCAACGGCAATTGCGGTGGTAGAGTTGGTGTTAAAATAAAGTTTTTCAATTGAAATTTCGTCAGGTTTGTATTTATCAATAACGGTTAAAGTATCGTTATAAATATCCAAAAGCCTGTTTTCAAGCGGAGTATGCGCCTTTGTGGTAATTGCGCCGTAGCCGACAACAGAAAAACGGTTTTTACTGTAATCAACCACGCCGTAACCGACAATTGCATACCCAGGGTCGACCCCTAAAATTCTCATTTTAACACCCGCCTTTCGACAAAACATAATTATTGCATTATAATTCATAATATTATAACACATTTTAGTAGATAGAGCAACATATTTTTATATAAATATATATTAAATATTTTGTAGAAATTTGGTGTTTGATGCTTGACTTTTCAATGGGTAAATAGTATAGTGTATGATAGGTAAAACTTTAGTTTTCCAAAGCATCTGTGTAGAGCGCTGCTTCAAATTTCACGCCGTAGTTTCCGCTATGCGAGAAAACTATGAAAAACCCTTTGTTCAGGGCGCGAAAAGACGAAACAGCGGGTATCGCACAGGGTAAAAATTTATTCTTGTGTCGACACTAAGACCGCATTTTATATTAGCGGTTGTTGTTGAACAAAGGGGGATGCTTTATTATGCAAAAAGAAAATATTGTAGAACTTAAAAACATATCCGTAGCTTTTGATGACCAGGTTATTTTAGACAATTTAAGCCTTGACATTAAGGATAAAGAATTCATAACCTTTTTAGGCCCGTCAGGTTGCGGTAAAACCACCACTCTTCGTCTTATTGCAGGGTTTTTAGAACCTGATGAAGGTGACGTGTTATTTGAAGGTAATAAAATAAATGGTGTGCCTGCTTACAAGCGTCAGGTTAACACCATTTTTCAGCGTTATGCCCTTTTTCCGCATCTCAATGTTTATGAGAATGTTGCTTTCGGTTTAAGGATTAAAAAAATGCCCGAAAACGAGATTAAGGCAAAGGTAGAAGAAATGCTTAAGCTCGTTAACCTAACAGGTCTTGAAAAACGACATATTGATACCCTTTCGGGTGGTCAACAACAGCGTATTGCCATTGCTCGTGCTATTGCAAACCATCCAAAAGTTTTGCTTTTGGATGAACCACTTGCCGCTTTGGACTTAAAGCTCCGCAAGGATATGCAAAAAGAACTTAAAAAAATTCAACAGCAACTTGGTATTACATTTGTTTTTGTGACACACGACCAGGAAGAAGCGCTTACTATGTCTGACCGTGTGGTTGTTATGGATGGCGGTAAAATTCAGCAGGTTGGTACCCCACAGGATATTTATAACGAACCAGAAAATGCCTTCGTTGCTGACTTTATAGGCGAATCGAATATACTTGACGGCAAAATGCTTAAGGACTATTATGTTGAATTTTCGGGTCAAAAATTTGACTGTTTAGATAGCGGTTTTGCCGCGAACGAAGCAGTCGATGTTGTTGTAAGACCTGAAGATGTTGATATCGTACCTGTTGACAAAGGTATGCTTACAGGTGTTGTAACATCGGTTTCGTTCCTTGGTGTTCACTATGAAATTATTGTTGATATCGGCGGTTTTAAATGGATGATTCAAACCACCGATGAGCATTTTGTTGATGATAAGGTTGGTCTTTTTATTGAGCCTGACGCCATCCACATTATGAAAAAGAGTCAATATTCGGGTCTTTACGGCGACTATTCAAGTTACAGTGAAGAAATCGACCACCTCTCCGATATTATCGAGGAGGAATAAGATAGATGAACAAAAAAAGCTTTGGCAGTCAAATTTTGGCGGCCCCACATATTGTTTGGTCGGTGCTATTTATCGTTGTTCCGCTTTTTATAATGCTTTACTTTGCTTTCACAAATGCCGACGGTGGATTTACACTTGAAAACATCCAGCAAATAGGTATGTATAAAAAAGCTTTCGGCATTTCAATTTTATATGCCGCTATCGCAACGGTTATCACCCTTTTGCTAGCTTACCCTATGGCGTATTTTATGACCAAGGTTAACATTTCTTCCCAAAGAATGTTAATGATGATTGTTATGATTCCTATGTGGATGAACTTTCTTATCCGTACATATTCTTGGATAACAATTTTAGCTAATACAGGTCTTATAAACACCTTTTTGGGCAAATTAGGCTTCGAACCATTAAAACTTATAAACACTCCCGGCGCAGTTATTTTGGGTATGGTTTACGACTTTATACCTTATATGATTTTGCCGATATATTCGGTTATGTCTAAAATTGATAAATCACTCTTAGAAGCATCGGAAGACCTTGGTTCTAACGCTTTTAATAAGTTCAGACGCGTTATTTTACCGCTTAGCCGCCCGGGTATTATTTCGGGCATTACAATGGTGTTTGTGCCGTCGGTTAGTACCTTCTATATTTCCCAAAAACTTGGCGGTAACAAAACTATGCTTGTGGGCGATGTTATTGAATATTTCTTCAATGCAGGGCCCGATTATTACAATGTCGCATCAGCAATTTCAATGGTGCTTATGGTTATGATTTTGGTTTGTATGGTTATTATGAACCGCTTCTCTGACGATGACGGTGAGGGGGTAATTATATGAAAATATTATCTCGCCTTTACATCGCATTGATTTTACTTTTCCTTTATGCACCCGTTGCAGTAATGATTGTGTTTTCTTTCAACTCGTCAAGCTCTGTTTGGGTATTTGAAGGTTTTTCTACACAATGGTACGAAGGTCTCGTATATGATACCACAATGCTTACCGCACTAGAACATACACTTATCATTGCGGTTTTATCGGCAGTCATTTCGACTGTGCTTGGCACCGCTGCAGCAGTAGGTATTTTGGCAATTCGCAAAAAGGTTGCGTCTAGTCTTGTTATGTCAATGACCAACATTCCTATGATGAATGCCGACATCGTAACAGGTATTTCGTTAATGCTTTTATTCATTTTTGTGGGCAACCTTTTCGGTCTTAATGAATCACTTGGTTTCGTTACTGTACTTGCGGCACATATCACATTTAATTTACCCTATGTTATTTTATCTGTTATGCCAAAGCTAAAGCAAACCGACGCCAACTTGGTTGATGCCGCTTTAGACCTTGGTTGCACACCCTTTAAAGCATTTTTTAAGGTTATTTTACCGTCAATTTCAACAGGCATTATGACCGGTGCAATTATGGCGTTTACCTTGTCACTCGATGACTTTGTAATAAGTTATTTCACCTGTGGTAAATATCAAACCTTGCCTATTGTTATTTACAATATGACTAAAAAGTCAGTAACACCGGACACCTACGCCCTTTCAACAATTATTTTCTTTGTTGTGTTCGCATTGCTTATTTTTTACAATATGCTTCAAAGCAAAAGTGAAAAACAGGCTGCCGCACGGAAAGGACGGGCAAAATGAAAAAGGTTTTAAGCGTTTTAATTTGTTTTGCCATTCTGTCAGTATGCCTTTGCGGTTGCGGTTATGAATACCACGATTTAAATTTGCGCGCAGAATACACAAAAGAATTCGCAGGCACCGAGCTAACAGTTTACAACTGGGGCGAATATATTTCAGATGGTGGCGATGGTGCTATTGATGTTAACCGCGAATTTGAAAAGCTTACAGGTATTAAGGTTAATTACCTTACCTTTGAAAGCAACGAAACAATGTATTCACAGGTTAAAAACGGCGGCGTTAAATACGATATTATTATCCCGTCCGATTATATGATTCAGCGCCTTATTAAAGAAAACGAACTTCAAAAAATCGATACATCTAAATTATCAAATTATGATTTAATTGACGAGAAATATAAATCGGCTTATTTTGATAAGAAAAACGAATATACCGTACCTTATAATGTTGGTATGGTCGGTGTTATTTATAACCCTAAATTAGTAGGCGAAGTTGAACATTCATGGAATGTTTTGTGGAACAAAAAGTATAAGGATAAGGTACTTAACTTTAATAACCCGCGTGATGCATTTATGACCGCCCAAATGCTTTTGGGAATGGATATTAACAGCACCAATAAAAAGGATTGGGATAAGGCCGCCGACAAACTAAAAAAGGGTAAGGCTAATTTACAGTCTTATGTTATGGACGAAGTTTACGGCAAAATGGAAACGGGCGAAGCCGCCATTGCACCCTATTATGCAGGGGACTATTTAACAATGGCCGATACCAACCCCGACCTTAAGTTCTTCTACCCAAAGGAAGGCACAAACATTTTTATCGATTCAATTTGCATCCCTAAAAATGCCAAAAATGTTGAAGCGGCAATGCTTTATATTAATTTTCTTTTAGAACCCGATATAGCCACCGCAAATGCCGAATATATCGGTTACGCTTCACCTAATACGGCGGTAATTAATAATCCCGATTATTACTATTACCAAAACGAAATTTTGTACCCTGATGACAAAGATATGCCTAAGGTTCAGTATTATCACGATATTGACGATAAAATTCGCATTTACTATGAAACCCTTTGGGTACAGGTGAAATTGTATTAAAAAAACGACCTCTTTCGAGGTCGTTTTAATTTTATTCATCCACACAAAAGCCGTAATAATTATCGTTCACAATCGCAATTGTACCTTTTTGATTTTCATCAAATGAATGGTATTCACTTTCTTCTACTTTATAACGCAAAATCTTTTTATCTTCGGTTTCGAAAGTAAAATAAAATTCTTGCTTTGTTTGAGGATATTTAACACCATAAGTTTTTACAAAACATTCTTTTGAAATTAACTTAACCTTAATTTCTGTAAGCGGCGGTTCTTCATAAGTTTCATTTACTTCTTCGGTTTTACCCTTAAAAATATTTAGTTTAAAAAAACTTTTAACACATTGAAACAAAATCCAACCTGCACCTAAAATTAATCCAAATATTAATGCAAAAACTAAAATTGTGTCAATGATTCGATCGTTGATAAGTTCAATTTGTAAATTCATCATTTACCCAATTCCTTTGTACGTTTAAATGATGCCTTGACGGTATCATTCACAATATTATCAAATTCAGAATTCAACAGTACCTCAACACCCTCGATAGTTGAGCCCTTTGGGCTGCACACGCGCTGACGCAAAACCTCGGGGCTTTCACCGCTTGTAAGCATTAGCTCGGCCGCACCCTTTAAAGTTTGTGCTGCATATAAAATTGCTTTTTCTTTGCTTAGTCCAACATTTTCGCCCGCCTTTGCCAAAGCATTTGCAAAGGTATAAACAAACGCAGGACCACAACCCGATATAACCGAGCCGGCATCAATTAAATCTTCGGGTATTTTATCAATCTTACCCGAATATTTTAAAGCGTTTTCAAACTCCTTAATTTCTTCTTCAATAATTACAGGGCAGGTTGCGTATAAAAGCATACCTTCATTTACCGCAACGGGTGTGTTAGGCATTATACGAATTGTAGGAAGCTTTGCATCTAAAATTTCATTATACTTTGAAATTTTAAGCCCTGCCGCCATTGTTACCAAAATAAAGCGGTCTTCCCTTGCTTTTAAGAAAGGTGCAAGCGGAGATAAAACATCCGCCATAACCTGCGGCTTTACACCAAGAAAGATATATTTTGCATTAGTTACAATTTCTTCATTATTACTTACAGTTGCACCAATTTTTTGTGCGAGTACAGATGCTTTATCACTATCAGGGTCGGAAAGTAAAATTTCATTACCGCCTACCGCCTTTGCAACAGCGGTGGCAAGCGCACCGCCCATATTACCGCAACCGATAAAACCAAACATTTTGGTTGACATAATGTTATCTCACCTGACCGTTTCCTTTAATAATGTACTTATAAGTGTTAAGTTCACTTAGTCCCATAGGACCACGTGCGTGAAGCTTTTGGGTAGAAATACCCATTTCACAACCAAGTCCAAATTCGCCACCATCGGTAAAACGGGTCGAAGCATTAACATAAACCGCCGCTGAATCAACACAAAGTGTAAAAATTTCAGCCGCCTTATCATTATTGGTTATAATACTTTCGCTGTGATGGGTGGAGTGCTTAGAAATATGATTTACCGCTTCTTCAACACCGTCAACAATTTTTACCGCCATAATATAGTCTAAAAATTCGGTATCGAAATCGTCTTCGCTTGCAGGCTTAACATCAATTATATCGCAAGTTTCAGCACAACCGCGAAGCTCTACTCGACCATTAAACATTTTAAAAAGACGGGGTAAAAATTCATTTGCAATTGCTCTGTCAACAAGCAGAACTTCCGCAGCGTTGCAGACTGAAGGACGGCTTGTTTTTGCATTATCAATAATGCTGAGTGCCTTTTCCAAATCGGCAGTTTTTTCAACAAATATATGGCAAATGCCTGTACCTGTTTCAATGCAAGGTACTTTTGCATTTTCGACACACGCCTGAATAAGACCCTTGCCACCGCGCGGAATAAGCACATCTACAAGACCGCGTGCTGTCATAAGCTCGTTGGCGCTTTGGCGCGTGGTATCTTCAACAAGGTTTACATAATCACTATCTATGCCACATTCTACAAGAGCATTTTTAAGGGCGGTTACAATCGCCTTTGCTGAATTATAGGCTTCTTTACCGCCGCGAAGCACACAAACATTACCACTTTTAAAACTGAGTGCCGCCGCATCAGATGTTACATTTGGTCGGCTTTCATAAATTATTGCCACAACACCGATAGGCACGGCAACCTTATTTACCACAAGACCGTTTGCAAGGGTGTGCGTACTCAAAACCTTGCCAACATTGTCGGGCAAATCACGGACATCTTCTATCCCCTTTGCCATTGCCTTAATACGATCAGCATTAAGCATTAAACGGTCAAGCATTGTGTCACTAATTTTACCCTTGGCATTTTCCATGTCCACAGCATTAGCCGATAGAATTTCATCGGTTGCATCAATTAATGCCTTTGCCATTGCAGTAAGGGCATTATTTTTAACTTCGGTAGGCAAAGCGGCATTTAACGACACCGCTTTGGCTTTCTGTAAAATTTCAAAAGTTGTCATTGTTTTTCACCAATAAAACGGGTGCCAATATTTTTGCCGTCAACAATATCGTAAAGATATGACGGTGTATCACCGTTAGCAATAACCATATCAATACCCTGCTTAGTAACGATTTTAGCCGCTTTGATTTTGGTTGCCATACCGCCTGTGCCAAGCTTACTACCTACACCGCCAATCATAGCTTCTATCTTTTCATCAATTTTTTCGACCCTATGCAAAAGCACAGCATCGGTATTTTGATGGGGGTCAGCGGTATAAAGACCGTCAATATCAGATAAAATTATAAGCAAATCAGCATTAATTGCAGTTGCAACAATAGCGCCCAAGGTGTCGTTATCGCCAATTTCAATTTCGGCGGTAGAGATTGAGTCGTTTTCGTTGATAATCGGTATTACCGAAAGTTCTAAAAGTCGGCACATTGTGTTTTCAAAATTCTTGCGGCGGGTAGCGTCACCAACATCTTCACCCGTCAAAAGAATTTGTGCAACAGTATGATTATATTCCGAAAACAAACGGTCATAAGTATACATAAGCTCGCATTGACCAACCGCTGCCGCCGCCTGCTTTGTAGGAATATCCTTAGGCTTTTCGGAAAGCGATAATTTACCAACACCCATACCAATAGCGCCCGATGACACTAAAATAACTTCATTTCCTGCATTTTTAAGGTCGCTCATAACCTTACAAAGCTCTTCAACCCTGCGAATATTTAAATGGCCTGTTTTATGCGCAAGGGTCGATGTACCTATTTTTACAACAATACGCATTTTAAAAATCCCCTAATTAAAGAGTTGCAGCCATAACCGCTTTTATTGTGTGCATACGATTTTCAGCTTCATCAAATACGATTGACTGACTGCTTTCGAAAACTTCGTCGGTAACTTCCATTTCGGTTATACCAAATTTTTCACCAACTTGTTTGCCAAGTGTGGTTTTAAGGTCGTGGAATGAAGGTAGACAATGCATAAATACTGCCTGCTGACCTGCATTATCCATAACCTTTTTATTTACCTGATAAGGTGATAAATCTTTAATTCTTTCTTCCCAAACTTCGTCGGGCTCGCCCATTGAAACCCAAACATCGGTTGCAATAACATCGGCACCCTTTGTTGCTTTCATGGGGTCGGTTTCGAAGGTGATTGTAGCGCCTGTTTCTTTAGCAATAGCTTGACAGGTTTCAATTAAATCACTATTGGGGAAGTATTTTTCGGGTGCGCAAACGGTAAAGTTCATACCCATTTTTGCGGCACCAACCATATATGAATTACCCATATTATAGCGGGCGTCACCCATATAAACAAAGTTAATACCCTTAAGTTTACCAAACTTTTCTTTAATGGTTAAAAAGTCGGCCAAAATTTGTGTGGGGTGAAATTCATTAGTAAGACCGTTCCATACGGGAACTCCCGCATATTTCGCTAGTTCTTCAACAATTTCCTGCCCAAAGCCACGGTATTCAATACCATCATAAATACGACCGAGCACACGCGCCGTATCTGCAATGCTTTCTTTTTTGCCGATTTGCGAACCCTGTGGGTCAAGATATGTAACACCCATACCCAAATCATAAGCCGCAACTTCAAAGCTACAGCGGGTTCTAGTACTTGTTTTTTCAAAAATTAAAGCAATGTTCTTGCCTTCGCATAAACGATGCGGAATTCCCATTTTTTTCTTTTGTTTAAGCTCACTTGCCAAATCGATAAGGCAAGCGATTTCAGCAGGAGTAAAATCAAGAAGTTTTAAAAAACTTTTACCCTTAAAATCCATAATAACTTATCTCTTTTCCTTTAAAAAATCATTAAAATAATCGATTTGTGTATTTACCGAATCGGGGCCTGTGCTACCCGCCGAAATACGCTTTGCAATACAGGTTTCAAGCGAAATCTCGCTATATAAATCGTTATCAAAAATATCACTAAACTCTTTATATTTTTCAATTGGTAATGTATCAAGCACCAAGTTTTCCTTAATACAATAAGCCACAATTTCACCAACATGCTTATAAGCCGTTCTGAAAGGCATACCCTTTTTAACCATATAGTCGGCAAGGTCAGTAGCGTTAATAAAGCCCTTACCGGCTGCTTTATACATATTATCTTTCAAAACTGTCATTGTGGCAACCATTGGAGTAAATACACCTAAGCACATTTTAACAGTGTCAACCGCATCAAAAATGGCTTCTTTATCTTCTTGCATATCCTTATTATAAGCAAGCGGAATACCCTTTAGGGTGGTAAGAAGTGCCATTAAGTCGCCGTATACCCTGCCGGTTTTACCGCGAACAAGCTCTGCCATATCGGGGTTTTTCTTTTGTGGCATAATGCTTGAGCCTGTAGTATAGCTATCGTCAAGTTCGATAAACTTAAATTCCCAACTTGACCAAAGAATAATTTCTTCAGAAAAGCGTGATAAATGCATCATTAAAATTGCATAAGCTGACAAAAGCTCCAAGCAAAAATCGCGGTCGGAAACACCGTCAATACTGTTAAGCGAAATGCCTGTAAATCCAAGGCGTTCTGCTTCAAAAGCGCGGTCGGTATTATAGGTGGTACCTGCCAAAGCGCAAGACCCAATTGGACATTGTGACCACATTCTTCCCAAAGCATCCCCAAGACGGTCAAAGTCACGCTTTAACATAAAAGCATAGCTTAAAATGTGGTGCGCAAAGGTAATCGGTTGAGCCCTTTGAAGATGGGTATAGCCAGGCATAATAGCATCTTTATATTCTTCTGCCTTGTCCTTAATTGCGGCAATAAGCTCAATAATCAGCTTGCCAATTTCTTCACATTCCTGCGCCAAATATAGCCTTACATCAAGCGCAACCTGGTCATTACGGCTTCTTGCTGTATGAAGCTTTTTACCCGTATCGCCAATTCTTTTAGTAAGCTCAGCTTCAACAAACATATGGATATCTTCAGCATCCATATCAATTACTAAAACGCCGTTTTCGATATCTTCTAAAATACCGCTAAGGCCATTAATAATTACTTTAGATTCATCACTGGAAATAATGCCCTGACGCGATAACATCATAGCGTGTACCATTGAGCCTGTAATATCCTGCTTATACATACGACAGTCAAAATGAATTGAAGAATTAAAGTCATCTGCCTGTTTATCAAGGGCTTTTTCGAATCTACCCGCCCACATTTTATCCATTAAAAAACATTCCTTTCCCCCATTTTTAAAAGGGGTAATATTGCGACAAAATCGTCTACGGTGCCAAATGGCACCGTGACGATTTGTTTTAGTTAATTATTTTAAACCATTCTTGGCTTTCATTTTAGCATTAACCTTAGTTGAAAGGCCATAAAGGTTAATAAAGCCTGTTGCATCACTTTGATCGTAAACATCATCTTCATCAAAGGTTGCAATTTCAGGGTCGTAAAGTGAATAAGGTGAAGTAACACCTGCATTAATCATATTACCTTTATAAAGCTTTAAAGTAACATCACCTGTAACGGTTTTTTGTGTTTCTTTAACGAAAGCCAAAATTGCCTGAGTCAAAGGAGTAAACCAAAGTGCATTATAAACATTTTCAGCAAGTTTTTGTGCAACAAGTGCTTTATAATGTGCAGTATCCTTATCAAGACAGATGCTTTCAAGCACATTGTGTGCCTTATAAAGAATTGCACCACCGGGAGTTTCATAAACGCCGCGGCACTTCATACCAACAAGACGGTTTTCAACAATATCCAAAAGACCGATACCATTTTCGCCACCGAGCTTATTAAGGGTAGTAACAACACCAACAGAATCCATTTCAACGCCGTCAACCTTGGTAGGAACACCCTGTTCAAAGTGAATAGTTACATAGGTGGGCTTATCAGGTGCCATTTCAGGAGAAACGCCCATTTCAAGGAAACCGGGCTTGTTATAAAGCGGTTCATTTGCGGGGTCTTCCAAATCAAGACCTTCGTGAGATAAGTGCCAAATGTTCTTATCCTTAGAATAGTTTGTTTCACGGTTAATCTTAAGGGGCACATTGTGTGCTTCGGCATAGTCAATTTCTTCTTCACGAGATTTGATATCCCATTCACGCCAGGGAGCGATGATTGTCATATCAGGGGCAAATGCCTTGATTGCAAGTTCAAAACGAACCTGGTCATTACCCTTACCTGTACAGCCGTGGCAAATAGCGTCAGCGCCTTCTTCTAAAGCAATTTCAGCTATTCTTTTAGCAATAGGGGGACGCGCAAAAGCGGTACCTAACATATAATCTTCGTAAAGTGCACCTGCCTGAACACAAGGAAAAACATAATCGTCCAAAAATTCCTTGGTTAGGTCTTCAATATAAAGCTTTGAAGCACCTGTTTTGATTGCCTTTTCTTCAAGACCTTCAAGCTCGTCTGCCTGACCAACATTACCCGAAACCGCAATAATTTCAGGGTCGTTGTAATTTTCCTTAAGCCAAGGAATAATAATTGATGTATCTAACCCGCCTGAATAAGCAAGTACAACCTTTTTAATTTCTTTTTTTGCCATTTTAAAGACCTCCGTTAATCTTTATGCATCTTTTTTCAAAATGTATGCATAAACTATATCACACTTTGAATAAATATGCAAGTATTATTTTGAAATATTTTATTTTATCGCATATTTATGCAATTATTCTTCAGTTTCATCCCAAGTTTTTCCATCCTTGGGCATTTTTTTGTTTTTGATAAGATTAATAACGAAACCGCTAATTAGACAAAGACCGAAAATTACCCAACCCGCCAAAACATTAGAAAGCAAATTGTATCCATCAGCGCCACCATAAAGACCATTATTGTTCACAAATAAATTCACAATGTTCCAAACAAAAATAACGCTTAAAGCAACAGGAGCAATAAACTTAACTGCAGCATAGAACCAAGCCTTAGGCATTTTAAAGCCTTTAGCATTACGGTTAATTTCTTTAACAATCTTGTCGGTTTTAAAGAACCAACCAATTGCGATAGTTTCAACAATACCTACCAAAATAAGTGTAAAGCTATTGCACCAGTTATCAACGATATCAAGCACTGCCAAACCTGCGCCTGTAGTATAAATTATTGAAATTACACCTGCAATAAGGCATATTGCAATAGTTGTTTTCTTTTTATTGAAGCCAAATTTATCAGAAAAAGCAGTTGAGATGCCTTCAACAAGCGAGAATGCAGAGTCGATAGCCAAAGTGCAAAGACAGAAGTAGAAAACAAATGAGAAAAATGCATTGAAAATTCCACTATTTGAAAGGTTAACAATTGCGGTAGGATAAACAATAAACGCAAGACCAGGACCTGCTTTTTGAGCCAAAACATCCTGCATACCCGTACCGTACATTGTAGTAAACATTACAACACCCGCTAAAAGCGAAACTGCCAAGTCACTGAATGCAATAATAAGGCCATCACGAGCGATATTGCTCTTATCATCAAGGAATGAACCATAAGCAATCATAATTGCCATCATAACAGACATACTGTAAAATACCTGACCAACAGCGTCAACCCAAATCATCGGGTCTTTGAGTGCCGAAAAATCGGGAATAAAGAATGCTGCTAGACCCTGAAGTGCACCCGGCATTGTAATACCCTTAATTGTCATAATAACAAAACACACAACAGGTAAGAAAATCAAATATTTAATAACTTTATCAATACTTTTTGTGCCATTGCGGATGCAGTAATAAATTGAACCCCAAGCCGCCAAAAGACAAACAATAACAGGAACCGAAAATGTACCAAACCCCTTAATTGTACCGGTGGTTTTAATAAGCCCTGCCCACAATCCGCTTGCGGCTTCGTTATTTCCTGTCATACCGATAAACTTAAAACTGAAAACCGCCATCATAATAACCCAAGCAAAAACAACGGCGTAATATGTAACAATCACAAATGCGTTAGTGGTTGCTGTCCAACCAATAGGTTCGAACCATTTTTTCATACCTCTCATTGCACCGGGTGCACCTGCACGCATTTTACGGCCAATAGAAATTTCCATCATTAAAAGTGGAATTCCAATTACTATTAAAGCGACAAGATATACAAGCAAAAATGCGCCGCCACCGTGTTTAGCAGCAAGATTCGGAAAACGCCAAGCGTTTCCAAGACCAACCGCAGATCCGATTGCCGCCAAAATAAAGGTTGCGCTTGAACCCCATGTTGAGCGTTTTGTTTCTGACATAATTTTTTACTCTCCTGTTCCTACTGCTAAAGCTTCAGCAGTATTAATTTTTGGTTTTTTAACCTTAAATTCACCAATAGTGCGTCGTACTATTACATCATCAAAGGTCTTTTTGAATGATACCCTGCCACAAAATTTTTCACCACATGAACAAGTGAAGTTTGCCCAAAACCAACGGTTTTGATATTTCCACTTTGTAACTTGCTTTGCTTTTTTATTACATTCAGGGCAGTTAAAAACAAGATGTTTTTTATCAATATTTTTATCATTAATTTTTGAAATTGCGTAAGCTTTAAATTTAAGGCGTTTTAAAAATTCAGGATTACTTGCATCCTTAATAAGCCTTTCAAACCGTTCTTTGTTATAGCACTTTTTAAGAAGAAAAGCGCAAACCAAGCTGTCATCCTTGGCGGTGTGAAAATCAATCCCATCAGTTTTAATATCCAATTTTTCAGCCGCTGCTTCAAGTGATATCTGATTTTTTTCTTCATAACCGATGAGCCGCATTTCATTTTGAATAAACACCTGTAAATCAAGATACTTTTCTATTCTAAAACGCAAACCGTCTAAAAGAGTCTCTTCATTTTCTAAAATGGTATAAAGGTCGGAATTGCTCCAGGTCATTGTGATGGTGTTATCCCCTACCCAGTTGTTATACCGACTAACAGCTTCTTTAAAGGAAATGCCAGACCGCATAATCTCGCTGGTAATGCCTGTAAGTTTAGCAAAACGACCTGTAACCTTATTAGAAATTTCCGATTTTATAGTTATCTCAAATGTGTCAACCACATCAAAGTTTTCGTTAAGCTTTACTGCGCCAATTTGAAGAATTTGATTTATAAAACGCTTTTGCGGTTTGTAAAAAACACTATCCCATTCCAAATCTAGAATAATATAATTCATTTTACTGCTGCTTTCTCTTGGCTTCAAATTTGCTTCTTTCTTCCTTGCCAAGTATGCGTTTGCGAAGTCTAATACTTTCGGGAGTGATTTCAACAAGTTCATCATCCTTAATAAATTCAAGTGACTGTTCAAGGCTTAAACGGGTATGCGGCACAAGGCGTAAAGCGTCATCGCTACCCGAAGCACGGGTATTTGTCATCTGCTTCTTCTTGCAAACATTACAAACAATATCATCATTCTTGGGGTTTTCGCCAACAATCATACCTTCATAAACAGGTGTGCCGGGGCCAATAAACAATCTGCCGCGGCTTTGAGTATTAAATAAACCGTAACCTGTTGCTTCACCGGTTTCGTGTGCAATAATCGAACCTGTTAAACGCTGGTCAATATCGCCCTTGTATTCCTGATAACTGTCAAACACATGGTTCATAATACCGTTACCGTTTGTATCGGTCATAAATTGTGAGCGATAGCCAAGAAGTCCGCGCGCAGGAATTGTAAATTCAAGGTGGGAAGTACCACCTTCACGCGTACCCATATTTTTGATTTCGGCTTTGCGTGTGCCAAGTCGCTCCATAACCGAGCCAACATATTCTTCAGGAACTTCAATCATTAAAAGTTCGATAGGCTCTAACAAAGTGCCGTTTTCATCACGCTTATAAATAACTTCAGGCGGTGATACTTGGAATTCATAACCTTGACGGCGCATTGTTTCAATCAAAATTGAAAGATGCAATTCGCCACGACCCGAAACCTTAAAGGTATCCGCCGAATCGGTTTCTTCAACGCGGAGACTTACATTGGTCATAACTTCTTTGAAAAGACGGTCACGAAGATTGCGAGAAGTTACAAACTTACCTTCCTTGCCCGCAAAGGGTGAATTATTAACCATAAAGTTCATAGCCAAGGTAGGCTCGTCAATCTTTACAAAGGGTAATGCTTCAATATTATCAACCGCGCAGGCAGTTTCGCCTATCTCAAGATTTTGAAGACCTGCAACTTGAATTATATCGCCAACGCTTGCTGTCTCTTCTTCATATCTTTTAAGGCCGCGATACATAAACAGTTTAGCAATCTTTTGATTGTTGTGGGTGCCATCCTTGTGACAAATAGCAACCTGCTGACCGTTTTTAAGGGTACCACGAATAACTCGTCCTACACCAATGCGACCAAGATAATCGTCATACTCAATATTAGTAAACAGAATTTGAAGCGGACCTTCGGTATCACCTTTAGGCGCGTCAATTTCATTTACAATTGCATCAAATAAAGGTTTCATATCTTCACCCTTAATATCCGGTGAATATGATGCATAACCGTCACGACCTGATGCAAAAATTACAGGGAATTCAATTTGGTCTTCATCAGCACCAAGTTCGATAAACAAATCAAGCACTTCATCAACCACTTCGTGCGGGCGTGCCATCGGGCGGTCAATTTTATTAACAACTACAACCGCCTTTTTGCCAAGGGCCAATGCCTTTTTAAGCACAAAGCGAGTTTGGGGCATACAACCTTCAAATGCGTCAACAAGTAAAAGTACGCCGTCAACCATTTGTAAAATGCGTTCAACTTCACCGCCAAAATCGGCGTGGCCTGGGGTATCAACAATATTAATTTTAATATCGCCGTACATAACGCTTGTATTCTTTGAAAGAATGGTTATACCGCGCTCACGCTCCAAATCATTCGAGTCCATAACGCGCTCGTCAACAGATTCGTTAACACGGAAGGTACCGCTTTGCTTTAAAAGCTGGTCAACAAGAGTTGTCTTACCATGGTCAACGTGGGCGATGATAGCAACATTCCTTAAATTCTTAATTTCGGTCATTTTGACACTTCCTTAAATTTGCAAAAAATAACTCATTTTAACTAAAATATTATAATATAAATATATAATGTTGTCAATAAACTGACGGAATAAAATTCAATAAAATGTTAATTTTTTCTAAACAATATTTTATTACTATTGAAAATGGAAAAAAATTGCTTATAATGTATACTGTAATGTTATGTTTTAATGAAAGGAAATGAAAAATGCTAACTTTAAAAGGCATAAAAAAGGACTATATAACCGGTGACAGCAAGGTTGAAGCCCTTAAAGGTGTTGATTTACAGTTTCGCAGCAACGAATTTGTATCTATTTTAGGTCAATCAGGTTGCGGTAAAACCACACTCTTGAACATCATAGGCGGTCTTGATAAATACACAAGCGGTGACCTATTTATCAACAGTAAATCCACCAAAAATTATAAGGACAGGGATTGGGACAATTACCGCAACCATTCAGTTGGTTTTGTTTTCCAAAGTTATAATCTTATTCCCCACCAAACTGTTTTATCTAATGTTGAATTAGCACTTACCCTTTCGGGTGTTTCAAAAAGCGAACGCCGCCGCAGAGCAAAGGAAGCCCTTGAAAAGGTTGGACTTTCGGACCAGTTGAAGAAAAAACCCAGCGAAATGTCGGGCGGTCAAATGCAGCGTGTTGCTATTGCACGTGCTATCGTTAATAACCCCGACATTATTTTGGCTGACGAGCCAACAGGCGCGCTTGATACAGAAACAAGCGTTCAGGTTATGAAAATTTTAAAAGAAATTTCAGAAGACCGCTTGGTTATTATGGTTACCCATAACCCTGAACTTGCAGCGGAATATTCTACCCGCATTATCCGTATGCTTGACGGTGTAATTATTTCGGACACAAAACCCCTTTCTGCCGAAGAAATTCACGAAGAAAGCGCCCGTGAAAAAGTTAAAGCCGAAAAAGCAAAAACACAAAAAATGCCTTCAATGTCATTTTTTACATCCTTTGGTCTTTCGCTTAATAACCTTTTCACAAAAAAAGGCAGAACTGCACTTACAGGCTTTGCAGGTAGTATTGGCATAATCGGCATTGCGCTTATCTTTGCCGTTTCACAAGGTACCACAGCATTTATAGATTCAGTACAGGAAGAAACACTTTCTTCTTACCCCTTAACCCTTGAATCGCAAAATCTTGAAATTTCTGAACTTTTAGAAGCCTTTGTAGGTGCTGCCGAAGCTCACGACGAGCACGATAAAGACGCGGTTTATGAAAAATCTGCCATTTACGAAATGATGAACGCTTTAAATTCACTTGAAGCAAACGAAAATGACCTAAATGCCTTTAAAAAACATCTTGAAGAGTTGCTCAAAGACAAAAAAGGCAATGAAGAAATTCGCGATGCCATAAACGGTGTACAGTACACTTACGATTTTAATATGCTTATCTACACCCAAAATATTGACGGTCAGATCATCCATTCCGATTCAAGCGAGCTTATGACAGGCATTTTGCGTGATTACTTTGGTATGGACCTTTCAGGTGCCGCTTCAATGATGGGCGGCGGTGCTTCAATGATGGGCAGTAGCCCCATGATGGGCGGCTCGATGATGGGTGGCGGTGCAAAACTTTGGCAAGAAATGCTAACTGGCACCAACGGTGAGCTTATCAACCCACTTATTAATAAGCAGTATGACCTTATCTATGGCTCTTGGCCAAATGATTATAACGAAATTTTGCTTGTTGTTGATGAAAACAACGAAGTTGATGATATGACACTTTACGCCTTGGGTCTTAAATCGCAGGCAGAAATTGAAGCTATGACCGAAGCAGTGCTTAATAAAGAACCCTTAAAGGTTGAAGGCAAAAAGTGGAGTTATAAAGAAATTTGCGAAATGGAATTCAAAACAATTTTAAATTCTTCTTGCTACACAAAAGATGAAAAAACAGGTCTTTATACCGACCTTCGCGACACCGAAGCAGGTCTTAAATACCTTTACGCAAACGGTATTCCGCTTAAGGTTACAGGCATTATCCGTCCCAAAGAAGGAACTTCAACAACCTTGCTTTCAGGCTCGATTTGCTACACCAAAAAGCTTACCGATTATGTTGTAGAAAAATCAAAAGAGTCTGTTGCAATCAAGTCACAGCTGGAAGATGATTCTATTGATATTTTCACAGGTCTTCCCTTTAAAGAAAACAGCAGCAACTTAAGTTTGGAAGAAAAAACTGCAGAATTTAAAGCATATCTTAAAAAACTTGATAAAAACGGCAAGGCGGACACCTATGTTAAGATTATGTCTATACCCGAAAAATCTACTGTTGATAAATTTGTAAACGACAGTTTGAAAGCGACCGACCGTAAAAAGATTGAAGCAATGCTTATCCCCGGTATTGCACAGCAAACGGGTATGAGCGAAGCCGATATCACAGGCTATCTTAAAGATATGAAGGATGAAGAAATCTTCGAAATGTATGCTTCTATCCTTGAAGAACAATACCGTAAGCAATATGCTATGGGCGTTATGCAAAGTATGGCTATGATGCCCAATGAACAAAAGGCAGCCGCACTTGACGCCGCGGTTAAAAAGTTTACACCTGAACAGTTCGGCACTTATTATGATGAAGTGCTTGAATTTTCTGATTCGACCTACAAATCAAACCTTACAAAGCTTGGTTATGTTGAGCTAGACACCCCATCAAGCATTAACATTTACGCAAGCTCATTCGAAAATAAGGATATTATTGAAGATATGATTACCGACTATAATAAATCGGTTGATGATTTACAGAAAATTTCTTACACTGATTATCTTGGCATTATGATGTCTTCAATCACTACAATTATTAACGCTATAACCTATGTTTTAATGGCGTTTGTTGCGGTATCCTTAATTGTTTCTTCAATTATGATTGGTGTTATCACCTTAATTTCAGTACAGGAACGCACCAAAGAAATTGGTATTTTGCGCGCTATCGGTGCTTCAAAACGCAATGTTTCAAGTATGTTCAATGCTGAAACCATTATAATCGGATTCCTGTCAGGTCTATTGGGTGTAACAATAACCTATCTGTTGTGTATACCCATTAACATTATTTTGCAAAACCTTACAGGTCTTTCCAATCTTAAAGCGGTTCTTCCCTTACCTGCAGCGCTCTTATTCATCACAATAAGCGTTGTGCTTACAATGTTCTCGGGCATTATCCCATCACGCAGCGCCGCTAAAAAAGACCCTGTAATTGCTTTAAGAACTGAATAAAACATTAAAAACGGCATAACCACTTCAATGGTTATGCCGTTTTTAATAGTAAAATCAGTTTAAGCAAATTCTTTTATATAATCGTTTATAGTTTTGTACAATACATCCATTGTTTCAATATCAGTCAGCGGGATTTCCTTTTCAATAGGACAATCCGTTTCTTTATCAGCAATAATTGAAATTATATTTTCATCAATTGCAATCAAAAACACATGCCCGTATTTCACAAACCCGATATCAATTGTATTGCTGTAATATTCCTGAAATAATAATTTATCATATACCAAATTAAATTCAAACCCATCGTTCAAATAAGCATCGTATATCTCTTTAAAAATACCTATTCTCACAACCGCATTTTTCTCATTATACAGTAACGCTATATAGCGTTCTCTTTTCTTTCCTATTTTAGGTGCAATAAAAAATATAGGCAAAATTCCAACCGACATTAGCATACCGAACAACGCTTTGGCATCTTCTGTTTTTGCAAACAAAAACAGCACACCGAAAAAGCCGGACAATGCCAAGATACCATTAAGCACAATTTTACTAATTATATCAAAACGCTTATATGCTTTTTCAGTTTTTGTCATATTATGTTTGTTCATTATTTCAGCCCCTAAATATCAGTCTATAATCTTATACGAAAACGGTTCCCAATTATGTTTTTTGCGAAACTCAATATTTCTTTCTAGTATTTCATGCATTTTTTTAATGCATCATCAAAATTGTGCGACATAGTCTTTTCTCCTTTGATAATTACCTGGTCAGCATCACATTCGCTCCATAAAAGATCCCAAAACGCAGACCAATTATGACCATAATATTCAGGAAAATCGAATGCTACTCTGATTCTTTCGTGCAATTCATCCCAATATTACAACCTGTTAAATCTAATTCAACTATTTTCATAATACTGTTAATCCCCAAATCGTGCCTTTATTATAAATTTCTTTCATCAAACAATTTTTTAATACGCTCATTTTCGACGGCATGCATTACGGGAATGATTTTTAAATCCTCTTCCTTGATCGAAATCTCTGCAATATCGTCTTTCTCACCGCATTGCGGAAAATTAACGAGCCAGGTTTCATTTATCTTTCGTTCATCGCATATCCACCCTTGCATACCTTTATGCACGCCATCTTTAGCATATTTTTCTTTTTCGACTATTACTTCTACACAATCCATCATTTGCATATTATTTACCTCCATAAGGTGTATTTAAAGTTATTTGACCATTCGGGCGTACCATCCAACCTGTGATAAACGATACTGTACCACCCTTAATTCTATTTAAAATTTCTATACGAATACTTATTCGTTGCCCTTGTTCATTTAATTTGCCCAATACATAATCGCCTGATATATACTTATTCAACCCTTGCTTTTCAATTTCTCCTTGTAGCCACTCAGAATCTTCTATAGTATATCCCCAAGATTCAAACATAATTTGCTTTTTATGCCCATATTTATTATCCCGATCAAACAAATATGGATCAAACTTGCTAAATGGTGCTATAGCCGTTGATTTTTTTAACACCATATCGTAAGAAACATCAATTAAAACACAATGACAAAACATATGGTGTGGCCATTTGGGTGTTTTGTCTTTTGCAAACCAGCACCCGTCAAGCTGTAAACATTCTTCACAATGGTTAAAGCTTAAATTCTTATGAACCCACTCGTTCCAATCAGATGTTTTTGGTATCTTTTCACCCCAAATTGCCGCTTTTATAATTTCCGATAAATCTTCCATTTTTCTCTTCCTTTCGTATTATAACATTTTATCTCGCAAAAGTACAGTTTTGAAATTTACGGCATTTTTTAGAAAACTGCACCCCTACACTATGCAGAAAGAGAAAAAAATACAATTTGTAAACTAAATTAAATTTTTTAAATTTAGGTCTTCTATTTTGTGTTAATATTTGGTATAATATATTTAATTATATATTATGGAGTATTATATGAACATAAATATTGACGGTCTTAACATAGAATACACCGAAGAAGGCAGCGGTCAACCAATACTTTTGCTTCACGGTTGGAATTCATCATATACCGTTTATAGCGGCATTATAAATTTGCTTAAAAGCCGCTATCGTGTGGTTGCCTTAAACTTCCCCGGCTGTGACGGATCAGACACTATGGAAACCCCTTGGACACTAGATGATTACTGCAACTTTGTGCTTAAATTTATGGCAGCTTTGAACATTACAGACCCAATAATGTTCGGTCATTCACACGGCGGTCGCGTTACCCTTAAAATGGCGGCAACAGGCATGGTAAACCCACCTAAAATTGTACTTTTAGACTCGGCAGGGCTTATACCTAAAAAAAGTTTTAAACAAAAATTCCGCGCCAAAAGCTTTAAAGTTATCAAGTGGTTTTTAACCTTACCGATTATTAAAAGTTTTAGCGCAGATCTTTTGGATAAAGCCCGTGCTTACTATGGCTCGGCTGACTACAACGCCGCGCCCGAAGTATTGCGCAAAACTTTGGTTAGTTTGGTTAACACCGATTTGCGTGATATTATTGGCAATATCACCGCCCCCACACTTCTTATCTGGGGCGAAAACGATACTGCAACACCTTTAGCGGATGCAAAAATCATTGAATCGAAAATTAAAGACTGCGGTTTATGCGTTATCAAAGGCACAGGGCATTATTCATTTTGTGAAAAGCCTTATGAAGCACAGGCAATCATTAATAGCTTTTTAAGTTAAAAGGAGAATTTATGGATATTTTCTTTATTTTAGCCATTTCGTTTGTTGCGGCATCGGGACTATGCTCGGTTGTAAGGCAATACCAAATGCTACAACAAAATTCTTATTACATTTCGCGTTATTTAAAATGGGTCTTCCCCTTTTACCGCACAAGATTAATATTTGATATTATTTTTGCGGTAGGGGCTTCACTCTTACTTTGGTTTAAAATTTATATTCCCGCTTTTATACTTGCGGTTATAATCTTTGCGTTTCGCCTTAACACCGCAATTAAAATGCAAAAGAAATCGGTAAAGGCACTTGCCCTTACCGCCCGTGTTAAAAGGCTTTTTGTTACCGCATTTTTGGTATCAGTTGGGTTTGTAGTTTTAAGTCTTTTTGTAAAATACAGTTTCTTTGCACCTGTATTTGTCGCAATGCTCTCCCCCTTATTAACCCTTATTTGCCGCATTTTAAATTCACCGATTGAAGCGCTTGTAAACGCTTGGTATATAAACGATGCAAAACGCATTATTAAATCACATAAGGATTTAATCGTTATCGGTGTTACGGGCAGTTATGGTAAAACCACCACAAAGTTTATTTTAACCCGTATTTTAAGCGAAAAATTTAATGTTATGTGCACACCGCACAGCTTTAACACACCAATGGGCGTAGTAAGAACTATCCGCACAATGTTAAAGCCCCAAACACAGATTTTTGTTTGTGAAATGGGCGCCAAGGAAGTTGGTAACATCAACGAAGTTTGTGTTATTGCAAAGCCGCACCACGGTCTTATCACTTCGGTTGGTCCCCAACATCTTGAAACCTTTAAATCAATTGAAAATGTTTACAAAACCAAGTTCGAATTGGAAGAACATGTTAAAAAAGCGGGCGGTATGCTTTTTGCTAACGGCGACAGCGCCGAAATTGCCCGTCAGCTTGACAGGGACTGTAAAATTTACGGTACAAGTAAAGATTTCCCGTATTATGCCGACAATATAAGCTACGGCAAATTTGGTAGTTCCTTTACAGTTCACATTAAAGATATTTCTATTGACCTTAATACCAAGCTTTTAGGTCTTCACAGTATTATTGATATTATCGGCGCGGTTGCGCTTTCTTACGAATTAGGCGTTTCTCCCGATGACATAAAATACGCCGTTGCATCATTAAAACCCGCCGAACACCGCCTTGAAATGAAGCCGTTTAATAAAGGCTCACTTTTAATTGATGATGCTTACAACTCAAACCCCGAAGGTTGTCTTGAAGCGGTAAGAGTTCTCGGTTCGTTCGACGGTATGAAAAAGGTTGTGGTTACCCCCGGTCTTATTGAACTTGGTGAAAAGGAATATGAATGCAACTTTAACCTAGGTTTAGAAGCCGCAAAAAATGCGGATATTATAATTTTGGTTGGCATTAACCGTTCAAAGCCAATGGCAGATGCAGTTAAAACAACCGACTTTAACCAAGATAACTTGTATATTGCCGCTTCGTTTAAGGAAGCGATGGAAATTTACAACCGCTTTGCTGACCCGAATACCGTTGTTCTTTTTGAAAACGATTTGCCCGATAACTATTTGAATTAAGGTGATTAAAATGAAAACTAATGTTGCTGTTTTTTACGGTTGCCGCAGTGTTGAACACGAAGTATCAATTATTTCTGCTGTTCAGGCGATGCGTGCAATTAATCGCGATAAATATGATGTTACCCCTGTTTATGTTACCAAAAATGGCGAAATGTACACAGGTAACGCACTTTTCACAATTGAAGAATACCGCAATTTGCCCGAACTTTTACAGAAGTGCAAAAAGGTATATTTCGTGCGTGAAGGCGACAGCGTTTTAATGCGCGACATCGAAAAGAAAATGTTCAAAAAAGAAAATCCCGTTACTATTGATGTCGCTTTCCCCGTTGTTCATGGTACCAACTGTGAAGACGGCACAATTCAAGGCTTTTTTGAATATTTAAACCTTCCCTATGTTGGTTGCGATATTATTTCTTCCGCCGTTGGTATGGATAAAGCAGTATTTAAAGATGTGCTTAAAAACGCAGGTCTTCCCGTTTTAGACTGCATTACCTTCCGTGCGCGTGAATATGTTTCCGAAAAACAAGCAATTTGCGATAAAATTGCAAAACAGGTTGGTTTCCCGCTTATTGTCAAACCCGTAAACCTTGGTTCAAGCGTTGGTATCACTAAGGTCAACACCGAAAATGAGCTTGATTCCGCTATAATGCTTGCTATTTCATTTGCTGACAAGGTTTTGGTTGAAAAGGCAATTACAAATCTTCGCGAAATTAACTGTTCAGTACTTGGTAATGCTGACGAATGTCAGGCAAGCGTTTGTGAAGAACCATTTATGAACGATGAAATTTTATCTTACGAAGATAAATATATGGGCAACTCGAAAAAAGGCGGTCCAAGCAAGGGTATGGCATCCTTGGGTCGCAAAATCCCTGCCGATTTAAGTGAAGAAAAATCCAATGAAATTCGCGATTTGGCTTGCAAAATATTTAAAGCCATTGGTGCTAACGGTGTTGTTCGTATCGACTTTATGATTGACACCGCAACCGACACAGTTTACGCTAATGAAATAAACACCATTCCCGGTTCACTCGCTTTCTATTTGTGGGAAGCAACAGGCGTTAAGTATACCGAACTTATTGACCGTATGATTGACCTTGCTTTCCGCCGTCAACGCGGTCGCGAAAATATCACCTACACCATTGATACCAACATTTTATCAGGTGTATCATTCGGTACAAATGGCGCTAAAGGGGCTAAAATGTAATGACAAGTATTTTAACCCGTCTTTTCATTAAAAACCCCGATGATATTAAAGACAATGCCACACGCGAGCAATACGGCTCACTTAGCGGTGTTGTGGGTATTATCTGTAACCTTTTGCTTTGTGTTTTCAAAATCACAGTAGGCGCGCTTACCCACAGTATTTCCATTGTTGCTGACGGTTTTAACAACCTTTCAGATATGGGGTCTTCTGTTATTACTATTCTTGGTTTCAAACTCGCAAACAAGCCCGCCGATAAAGACCACCCGTTCGGTCATGGCAGAATTGAATATATGTCGGCTTTTATTGTTGCAATTTTAATTTTGCTTGTTGGGTTTGAACTTATGAAAACTTCAGTAGGCGCTTTAATCGACGGCACACCAATGCCTACATATTCATTAGTTTCAATAATTGTTTTGGCGGTTTCGGTTGTGTTTAAGCTTTGGCTTTTCTTCTTTAACCGCAAGCTCGGTAAAAAAATCGAATCTGAAACATTGCTTGCCACCGCACAGGATTCACTTAACGATTCTATAGCAACAGCCGTTATTTTGCTTTCTGTTGCGGTTAGCAAATTGGTTCCAATTTCTTTTAACCTTGACGCTGTTATGGGTATTGCAGTAGCGTTATTCATTCTTTTTGCAGGTATTAACGCCGCCAAAGAAACTCTTAACCGCATTTTGGGCGAACCACCTACAGCCGACCTTATAACCGATATTGAAAAAGCTATTTTATCTCGTGATGATTTTGTTGGAATACACGATTTAATGGTACATAACTACGGTCCCGGCAGACTTTTCGCTTCGGTTCATGTTGAAGTTCCGCAAGATATTGACATTATTCACTGCCACGAACAAATCGACCTTTGCGAAAAGGAAATTTATGAAAATTTGGGCGTCGCTCTTGTAATACATATGGATCCTATGGATGTTAATAACGAAGAAGTTAATTGTGTTCGCCAACAGTTGAGCGACGGCATTAAGGTTATAAACGCAGATTTAACCTTACATGACTTTAGAATGACACCTATGGCAGACACCCAGACAAATCTAGTGTTTGATGTGGTTGTACCGCAAAACTTTACACTTTCTGAAAAAGAACTAAAAGAAAAAGTTTCACAAATTGCAAAGCTGATTAACCCCACATTTTGCTGTGTAATAACGGTTGAACGCGATTTTACAGGAAGATAGATATAAAAAAACACCGCTCATACGAGCGGTGTTAATTTTTGCTTTAATTATTCAGCAGTTTCTTCAACAGGAGCTTCTACAGCTTCTTCTGCTACTTCTTCAGCGGGAGCAGCAACTTCTTCTTCGGGCAATAATGCGCGGATAGAAAGGCTGATGCGCTTCTTTTCGAGATCAATAGCAGTAATCTTAGCTTCAACTTCCTGACCGATGGTTAATTCATCGGCGGGCTTGTTGATGCGCTTGTTAGCAATCTGAGAAATGTGGATAAGACCGTCAATACCGGGAATGATGCGAGCAAATGCACCATATGTGGTCATACTAACGATGGTAGCCTTAACAACATCATCAACGCTGTAGTTGTTTTGGAAAATAGTCCAAGGGTTATCTTCAGCTTTCTTATAGCCAAGAGAAATCTTCTTCTTTTCAGCATCAAGTTCCTTAACATATACTTCAAGAGTATCGCCAACTGAAACAACTTCAGCAGGATTCTTAATGCGAGCCCAAGAAAGTTCAGAAATGTGAACCATACCGTCAACACCGCCGATGTCAACAAATGCACCGTAGCTGGTGAGTGACTTAACAGTACCTGTGAAACGGTCGCCAACAGCGATGTTAGCCCAAATCTTTTCTTCAGCAGCTTTCTTTTCTTCTTTAAGAACACTGCGGATAGAACCGATAGCACGACGGCCACGGCCGATTTCGATAATGCGGAAAGAAACTTCCTTACCCTTTAAATCTTCAAGTGAATCATTTCTTGAAGCGGTTGCCTGAGAAGCGGGGATAAATACTTTTACATTGTTAACATAAACAACTACGCCGCCCTTGATAACTTCACGAACAACACCCTTAAGGATTTCAGCTGAATCTTTAGCGGCTACTATATTGTCCCAACCGGCAATAGCGTCATAACGACGTTTTGAAAGCATTGCGGTGCCTTCCATATCGCTAATCTTCATAATGATAAGGTTAAGTTCATCATTAACCTTAACTTCATCAACAAGATTAACATTGGGATCAGATGAATATTCGCTTGCGCTTATGTAGCCTGTAACTCCTCTGCCAATATCCACCGTAATTTCAGAGGAATTTACAGCGATAACAACGCCAGTAACTTTCTGATCGCCTGTTAAGCTGTTGAGTGATGCTTCGAATGCTTCCTCGTCTGTCATTTCTTCGAAGCTTTTGGTAGCAGCTTGAACTTCCTCTTCAATCTGCTCAACCGGTTGTAAATTTTCTGTCATGGTTTTTAAAACCTCCTTTATAATACCTGCAGGTGTGGAAGCACCCGCAACAACAGCAATGTTTTCACATTCGGAAAAATTGCTGATATTAAGCTCATCAGCAGTTTCAACCCAATATGTAATTGCGCAATTAGCTTTACACACATCAAAAAGCTTTGCGGTGTTAGAACTACCTTTACCACCGATAACGACAACGCCGTCGCTATCTTTTGCGAGTTCAAAAGCCTCTTGCTGCCTCATCGCAGTTGCATTACATATTGTATCAAATATTTCTGCATTTGTACACACTTTTTTTATATTTTTTTCAATTTTTTCCCAAACTTTTTTATTAAAAGTGGTTTGAGAAACCAAAATAACCTTTTTTTGCGCAAAATTGTTATTTTGAGTAAGCAATTTTTCAAGTTCGTTATCGTCGTTTATCACAAAAGTTTCACCAACACTGTGACCGACAATGCCCTTAACTTCTTGATGATTTATATCCCCCGCAACGATAACAATATAGCCGTCACGGCTTTTTTCATTAACAATTTTATGAATTTTAGAAACAAAGGTACAGGTTGCATCAACATAACGGATGTTATTATTTTCGCAATAATCAATTACCGACTGTTCGACCCCATGCGAACGAATAACCAACACTTCACCGTCTTTTGCTTCGTCAGGCGAAGAAACAATTCTAACCCCCTTAGCGCTAAGCTCATCAACAAGCTGTGGGTTATGAATAATCGGTCCCAAGGTGCAAACCTTTTCGCCTTTTTTTATTAAATCATAAACCGTATTAACGGCACGGTTAACACCGAAACAAAACCCTGCAGTTTTAGCAAGTTTAATGTTCATAACTCAAATTCGTTCCTTAACTATCTTTAAAATAAGTTCTAACGACTGTTCGGGTGTAAGGCCTGTAGTATCAGCCAAAACAGCATCTTCCGCCTGCTTTAATGGAGCAATTTCGCGGTGAGAATCGGCATAATCACGCTTAACCATATCATCATAAACTTCCTTAAAGGTAACATTCATACCTTTACCGATAAGTTCATCATAGCGTCGGCGTGCACGCTCTTCAGCAGAAGCGGTAAGAAAAATTTTTACCGTTGCATTTGGCAAAACAACTGTACCGATATCGCGACCGTCCATTAAGACATCATTTTCGCGAGCTAGCTTGCGTTGCATTTCAAGTAAAAATGCTCTCACTTCACTTTTTGCAGAAACAGCAGAAGCCATCATAGAAGCAACTGGTGTGCGAATCTCTTCACTAACATCTTCACAATCTAAAAATACACGCTGTTCTCCGTTTACAAAACGAATATCAACAGTAGTTTCAGCCAAAATCGAAGGAATATCACAATTAAGCTCAGTATTGGCACCCATTTTTGAAAATTTGAGACCAACAGTACGATAAAGCGCACCTGTGTCAACATAAATATAGCCAAGCTCTGCCGCGGCTTTGCGCGCGAGTGTGCTTTTGCCTGCACCAGCAGGACCATCAATAGCAACCGAAATCATAAATGCAATATCTCCTTTCAAACATTCTGACCGGCAAGATAACCGGTTGAAAACGCAATTTGCAAATTAAAACCGCCCGTAAAGGCATCAACATCAATAACTTCACCGGCAAAGAAAAGCCCCGATATAAGCTTTGATTCCATTGTAGCAGGATTAATTTCTTTAACTGAAACACCGCCACGGGTAATTATCGCTTCTTCCACTGGGCGAAGCCCCGTAATATGAAGCGGAAACTTTTTAATAATTTCACAAAGGCGCAAACGCTCTTCGCGGCTTATTTGATTGACCTTTTTATCTTTCCCTATTCCTGACAGTTTAACCACGACCGGTATCAGACTTTTGGGTAGCAACCCGTCAAGCGAGTTAGAAAAATCTTTATTTTGAAGTTCACTGAAATCCCTTAAAATGCGACTATCAAGCATTTCCATACTTAAAGCTGGTTTTAAATCAATTAAAACGCTGTATTCTTTCCCCGACTTAACATAAGCCGACGCCGACAACACAAGCGGACCCGATATACCAAAATGGGTGAAAAGCATTTCCCCCATTTCTGAATAAACGGGCTTTTTCTTGCCATTTTCAAAAAGTGAGAGTGTAACATTTTTAAGGGTTAGACCCGATAAATGCGTGCAAAAACCTTCATGGCAGTTCATAGGTACTAAAGAACCCGAAACATCTGTAACAGTATGCCCAAGTGTTTTAGCAAAACGGTAACCGTCACCTGTAGAGCCTGTAACAGGATACGATACCCCGCCAGTTGCAATAACCACACTGTCAGCAGGTAACACTTCCCCGTTTGCGAGTTTAACACCGCCAACCGAACCGTTTTCTGTTAAAACCGCGTCAACTTCACCATTTATAATTTTAACACCGTTTGCTTTTGCAGTATTAACCAAAGCATCAACAATATCAACCGCTTTATCGGAAACGGGGAAAACACGGTTGCCCCTTTCGGTTTTAAGCGGTACACCCACACTTTCAAAAAATGTGATAGTGTCCTGTGGAGCGAATGCCGAAAAAGCGGAATATAAAAAGCGTGGATTTCTTGGTATATTATTAATTAAAGTATCAATATCACAATTGTTGCAGACATTACATCTGCCCTTGCCTGTTATCATAACCTTACGCGCGGGGCGATTATTCTTTTCAATAACAACAATTTCAGCACCGCCATTTTTATACTTATAAGCTGCGCTTATTGCGGCTTTAAGGCCTGCTGCACCACCGCCAATTATAATAACCTTTTTCAAAAAATCCACCTCACAATCTTACCTTTTATTTTACAATAAAAAAGGCTAAAAGTAAAGATGTAAAACCTTGTAATTTTCAATAAAACAAATTAACAAAACCGCAGATTTTGTAAAAAATCTACGGTTTTTTAGTTTTTAGATAATTCTTACGCGGATAACGCCTTCAATATCATTGATTTCCTTTTCAAGACCAGCGATATCGGCTGCACCAATATCAAGCATTGTGTAAGCATAATCACCCTTTGATTTGTTAAGAAGGTTTTCAATATTAATACCATCACTTGAAACAAGACCTGTGATTTTGGTAATCATATTGGGGATATTCTTGTGAATTACACAAACGCGATGGTCACCGCTTCTGGGCATTGTAACTTCGGGAAGATTCACAGAATTTACAATATTACCGTTTTCGATGTAATCAATAAGTTCTTTAGAAGCCATTGAAGCGCAGTTATCTTCAGATTCGGGTGTAGATGCACCAAGGTGTGGAATAGCGATAACGCCGTCAACATCCAAAACTTCATCGGTCGGGAAGTCGGTTACATAAGAAGCAACCTTGCCGGACTGAAGTGCATTAATCATAGCAGCATCATCAACCAAAGCAGCGCGTGAGAAGTTAAGAATACGAACGCCATCCTTCATTTTAGCGATGGTGTCGGTATTAATCATCTTCTTTGTGCTATCAACAAGGGGCACATGAATTGTAATGTAATCACAATTTGCGTAAATTTCATTAATATCATTAATGTAAACAGCGTTGTGGTTTAAGTTCCAAGCTGATTTAACCGATAAATATGGGTCGTAACCGTAAACGGTCATACCAAGGTGGTTAGCAGCATTTGCAACCATAACACCGATTGCGCCAAGACCGATAACACCGAGCTTCTTGCCCTTGATTTCAGGACCGCCGAAAGCACCCTTGCCCTTTTCAACCATCTTGCCAACTTCTGCACCGTTACCCTTTAAGGTTTTAGCCCATTCAATACCTGAAACAACACGACGAGAAGAAAGGAAAAGACCTGCTAAAACAAGTTCCTTAACAGCGTTTGCGTTAGCGCCCGGAGTATTGAAAACAACAATACCCTGTTCAGAGCAACGATCAATCGGAATGTTGTTAGTACCTGCGCCTGCACGGGCAATTGCCTTTAAGCTTGCGGGAAATTCGGTATCGTGAAGAGCGGCAGAGCGAACGATCGCACCGTCTGCGTTTTCTACTTCATCACCAATAGTATATTTTTCATCAAAAACTTCTAAACCCGATTTAGAAATTTTGTTATAGGTTTTAATCTTTTACATTATGCGTTCTCCTCCTCGAACTTCTTCATAAATTCAACAAGTTTTTCTACGCCTTCGATAGGCATTGCATTGTAGATAGATGCGCGCATACCGCCAACACTGCGGTGACCCTTAAGGTTAACAAAGCCTGCCTTCTTGCTTTCTGCAACAAACTTAGCATCAAGTTCTTCATTACCTGTAATAAAGGGAACATTCATAAGCGAACGGTCTTCGGGAACAACGGTACCCTTGAACATTTTAGAATTATCAAGGAAGTCGTAAAGAATTTTAGCCTTCTTAACGTTTAGTTCCTTCATCTTTTCAAGGCCACCCATTTTCTTAATCCACTTGAAGGTAAGACCTGCAATATAGATTGAATAGCAAGGTGGTGTGTTGAACATTGAGCCGTTTTCAGAATGTGTATCATACTTAAGCATGGTAGGAGTAATATCCATAGCATTACCGATAAGGTCTTTACGGATAATTACAATTGTAACACCTGCAGGAGCAACATTCTTTTGTGCACCTGCATAAAGCACGCCGAACTTTGTAACATCAATCGGTTCAGACAAAATGCAGCTTGAAATATCAGCGATAAGGGGAACATCGCCGGTTTCAGGGATATAGTTAAACTTTGTACCGTAAATAGTATTATTAAAGCAGATATGAACATAGTCAGCATCCTTATCGAATGCATCAGCACTAACCTTAGGAATATAACTATAAGTCTTATCCTTAGAAGAAGCAACTACACGAGCTTCGCCGTAACGAGCAGCTTCCTGATATGCCTTGTTAGCCCACTGACCGGTTACAATAAAGTCAGCCTTCTTGTTCTTATTCATAAGGTTTAAGGGAAGCATTGCAAACTGAGTAGATGCACCACCCTGTAAGAAAAGAACCGCATAATCATCGGGAATATTCATAATTTCACGGAGGTTTGCTTCTGCTTCGTCGAAAATTGCCTGATATTCCTTTGAACGGTGTGACATTTCCATAACTGATTGGCCGCTTGTGCCATATTCCATCATTTCGTCAGCCGCAGTCTTTAAAACTTCTTCAGGTAACATAGAAGGACCTGCGCTGAAATTATAAACTCTTGCCATAATATATGACCTCCAAAATTTATTATATGTACCCCATTATATTCAAGAAATTATCTCTTGTCAATAGGTTTGTTAAGAATTTATCAAACTTTTTTCGATTTTTTCCTATTTTGACAAAAAGTTTGTTAAATTTATAACAATGTAAATTGTAAAATAAAAAATCAGCGGGATTTATTCCGCTGATTTAAGTTGATTATATATCAAAAAGTTCGGTCGAAAGATAACGGGAACCGCCGTCAGGCAAAATCACAACAATATTTTTGCCTTGCATATCTTTCCTTTTAGCAACTGCAACCGCCGCGCAAAATGCCGCGCCCGATGAAATACCAACCGAAAGGCCTTCTGTTTTAGCAAGGTCTTTGGCAAAATTAATGGCATCATCATCTGAAATGGTTATAAGCTCATCATAAATTTCGGTATCCAAATTTTCAGGAATAAACCCTGCGCCTATACCCTGTATCTTATGCGCACCCGTCTTACCTGTTGTTAAAAAGGGTGATGAAAGCGGTTCGACACCGATAATTTTAATATCTTTATTCTTTTCTTTCAAATAACGACCAATACCCGTAACAGTACCGCCCGAGCCAATACCGCAAACAACCGCATCTACCCTGCCGTTTAAATCATCATAAATCTCGGGCGCGGTGGTTTTATAATGCGCATCGGGATTAGCAGGATTATAAAACTGCCCTGCAATTATACTGTTTTCTATTTCCTTATTCAATTCTTCGGCTTTTGCAATTGAACCGCTCATTCCCTTTGCGCCATCTGTAAGCACGACTTCTGCACCGTAAGATGCGATAAGTTTACGGCGCTCAATAGACATTGTTTCGGGCATAACGATAACCGCTCTGTATCCCTTTGCGGCACAAATTGCCGCAATGCCAATACCTGTATTACCTGAAGTGGGTTCAATAATTGTACCGCCTTGCTTTAATGTGCCGTTTTGTTCAGCCGCTTCAATCATATTAAGCGCTACCCTATCCTTAACGCTGCCTGCAGGATTAAAATATTCAAGCTTTGCAAAAACAAAAGCACCAAAGCCATATCTATTTTTAGAATTTCTAAGCTCCAACATCGGTGTGTTACCGACCGTTTGACTTAATGAATTAAATAATGCCATAAAAACACCTCGTTTGTATTTTAACCAAATTTTCACGGCTTTGCAACAGTAACTTGAAAAAATAAATAAATTTGGTATAATATAGTCGGTGATAAAATGTTTGACGAATTAACAAAAGTTGATATTAAAAAAATGAAGGACGAGCTCGAGTATCGCATAACGGTGCTTCGCCCCAAAATACTTGAAGAAGTTGTTTTTACCCGCAGTTTTGGTGACCTTTCTGAAAATGCCGAATACCATGCAGCAAAACGCGAACGCGGTAAAAACGAGAGCAGAATCAGATATCTTCGTAATATGATTAAAACCGCCGTTGTAATTGACACTGACAGTAAAGAAGATGAAATCGGGCTTTTTGACACAGTAACATATTATGTTGAAGAAGACGACTGTGAAGAGCAGGTGCGCATTGTTACCACTCTTCGCCAAAATTCTATGGCGGGTATCATCAGTAAAGAATCACCCTTAGGTGCGGCTATTATGGGCAAAAAAGTAAATGACCGCGTATATATAAATGTAAACGATAATTACGGTTATTATATAGTAATTCGCAAAATTGAAAAAGGCGAAGACGACGAAAGTTTAGAAATAAGAAAGTTTTAAAAGCAAAAATCCACCCGTTTGGGTGGATTTTTTAATTATTCCCTTCTAAAATGCTGTAATCAATAAACGAAACAGTCTGTTTTTTGCCGTCATACTTAACATCAAAAATTTCAATAACATTATCCGTTTCTTTTAACAGTCCGCCCGGTACATAAAGTGTGCGGCTTGGCCCCTTATCCCAATAACGCCCAATATTAAAACCGTTTATCCACACATTACCGTGTGAAAAACCGTCGGTCAGCAAAAAGGTATCTACACCCGCTTTTGCATCAAATTTACCTTTCAAGAACATCGGCATATTTTCTTTTTCGTTGCCAATATGCTTATATTCGAGCTTTGAAATATTGTCCATCGGTAAAGACCATTGTTTCCAATTAAACCAGTTGGAATAACTAGATACATTGCCAACTATGCCCTTCTTTTCAGTATAGGTTTTATGGTTAGAATAACGCCCCAAATTTTCAACAAGAATGTTAACATCCATACCGTTTTCATCGTTGGTGAGCATTATTATTTTATTGTCACCGCCACGCAGATATTCGCCCATAAATTCACCGTTAACAAAAATGTTCGCTTTATCGTTAACATATGATAAATTCATTGGGCTAACATAATTCCCTGCCGATACTTTTGTATTGTATAAAACATAACCGAAATTTTGATTTAATTCTTCCATTGTAAGTGGCTCAAGTGATTCTTTCTCTAAAACCGCCAAATTATCAAGATTTTCAAACAAATCGGCACTCTCGGTTAATGCTACTTCAAACGCTTGAGTCGGCTTTTTATCATAAGTATGCGGTCGTTTTTCTTTACCTAAATATTCGTCCAAAATATCGCGGCACAAAAAATATTTTTCAGTTGGGTTGCCTTCTTCACTTATGAGTGAATCACAATCATAAGATGTTGCAAAAGGCAAATATTTTGATGGCAAAGAATAATCATCATTATAAGAATGACCGAATACAGCACCGCTTGTAAAACCAAAATTAGTGCCACCCGAAAACATATAAAAACTCACATAAGCGCCGTTTTGTAGCATTAATTTATATGCATCTGCCGTTTCTTTTGGGTTTCTGTAAGAAAACTCTTTAGTCCAGTGCTGACTTCTGCCCGACCAAAATTCACCAACAAATTTCGGATATTCCGATAGCAAATCATCAAAAGCATTAAGCGGATTTTTACACTCTTCCATCCTTGCCCTAAAATTAAGTCCGACAAAAGCATCGTCGGTAGTGCCGTTATAAATCATCGCCCTTACGGCACCATCAGTAGTATAAAACGGTACATCAACACCGTTATCTTCAAACATTTTTCGAAGAGATTTTAAATACACCTTATCATTGCCATATGTTCCGTATTCATTTTCAATACAAACCGCAATAATCGGTCCACCATTGGTTGAAAGATAAGGCACAAACACTTTGCACAAAACCTTAAAATAATCATTAACCGCCGATAAAAACGCAGGATAACTGCAACGTAATTTCATTTCCTTATCTCGAAGCAGCCACGCGGACATACCACCAAGGTCAAGTTCTGAGCATATATATGGACCGGGGCGAAGCATTACTTTGAGACCTACTTTTTGCGCCGTTTCTAAAAACGCCGCAAGGTCAAGTGTTCCGGAAAAGTCAAAAATGCCCTTTTCTCTTTCGTGCTGATGCCAAGGTACATAAACTTGAATTGCGGTAAGTCCGAAATCTTTCGCCAAATTAAGGCGATGTTCCCAGTCCGATGGGTGAATTCTGAAATAATGAATATCACCGACCGCAAGATAAAATTCTTCACCGTTTAAATAAAATTTTTGGTTATCATAAGTCAAAATCTGCTTTTGCATAATATCACCCCTGTGGCTAAATTATTTTAGCATATTATTATGTAAAGAGCAAGATTTTAGCCCTTTTGTGCAAAAATGTAATATAAAAATCAAAAAAAGACAAGTCTTGCGACTTATCTTTTATACTTATTAGAAAAAACAAAAAATCATTTTCTGTTTTTATACTTTTTAATTACAGTCACAATACACCATGCAAACCACAGTAAAAGTATAACCAAACTCAACCAACCAGTAACATCACGAACCCATTTAGGATATAAACTTGGCCATAGTTCAAGCAGCAAACAATTTAAATAAACAACGGCAGACAAAACATAGATTATTGCTGTTATAATTCTTCCTTTTGACCATTTCATACCTTCACCGCCTTAAGTGTATTATAGCACGAAAGCGGTAAAACCGCAATAATTATTCATTATTCATCAGCGAACAAAGCGAGTGACTTCATTATTCATTCGAAAATCCGTTCTCGTTAATGAATAATGAATGATGAATATTGAAAAATGAATAAT
>JAZKXN010000039.1:0-12102 GCA_045611605.1 Acutalibacteraceae bacterium | reverse complement strand
CGACCCTGTCACCAGCAAAACGGTGGCAATAATAACGCATAGCGCCAGCATTATATGCTGTCTTTTAATAATAAAAAATTTCATAAAAATGCACCCTTTCATAAAAAGATATGAAAGGGTGCTTGGGCATTATACTAATGAATAAATTAAGTTATTTAAAATTCGGCGCGGTGCATAGCGGCGGTGTTTTTTACCACTTTAAATGCTCTGCGGCGGAAATACGCCTTTATCTTGCGTTCAAATGCTATAAGGCGATGCTCGTTAAAGATGCCCCAAACAAGGCCGCCAACAAGTACGAATTCGAAAATTGTGTTTAAAATATCTATAAATGTCATTTTTAATTCCTCCCGAACATTTGTTCGTTACCTGTATTATAACGCGGAAAATTGATTTTGTCAAGCACTTTTTTAAGTTTTTTCTTGCTTTATCTATATTTTAGTGCATTTTAGGGGATAAAAATGGTACGCAACCGCAATTTTAGGACAAAAAATTATGGTTGTAATTTTATTTGTTAAATGGTATAATGATATAAATTATTAACATAGGTTGGAGAATATATTATGAAGCGCAGTGAAAACTTTATATTAAAAGAATTAATGGGAAGCTTTGTACTTGTTCCTATTGGCGATGCAGCAATGAACCTTAACGGTATCATCACTTTAAATGAAAGTGCTAAATTTTTATGGGATGCAGCCGAAGGTGAATTCGAACTCGACGACCTTGTAGATGCTCTTATCCGCGAATATGAAATTGATATTCAGACCGCAACCCAAGGCGCAGAAGCTTTTTTAAAGCGCATGAAAGAGGAAGGCTGTATTGAATAATATTCAGGTTTCATTTGCCGAAATTTTACCTGTTATGCAGGAAAAATTAGAAGCGGGCGGCGAAGTTAGTTTTACCGTTTCGGGCACAAGCATGCAACCAATGGTTATTGACCGAAAGGACACGGTAACTTTAAAAAAAGCTACTCTTCCGCTTAAAAAATACGATGTGCCGTTTTACCGCCGCGACGACGGTCAGTTTGTTTTGCATCGTGTGGTTAAAATTCAGAAAAACGGCAATTATACTTGTCGCGGTGATAATCAGACAGTTAACGAGCCGGATGTTCGCAATGATCAAGTTATCGGCATACTTACATCTTTTGAACGCGACGGCAAATTTGTTGATGTAAATAAGTCTTTTAAATATAAAGTTTACTGTCGTTTATGGATGCTTATGCGCCCTTATAGATATGGTAAATATTATTTTAAAAGGGCAATTCAAATATTGTTTAAACGCTAAAAACACAGTGCAAAAAGCATTGTGTTTTTTGTTTTTTAAAAAGGCTTTAAAAATTTAATATTTATTCATAAATAAATGTAAAAACCCCTTTATTTTTAAGAGTTTTTATGTTATAATTTACTATGAATGATTATGTTTATTTTTATCTGGAAAGGAAGGTTCTGAAATGCTTAAAAAAATAGGCTTAATCGTGGTTTCGGTAGCACTTATGTTATCCCTTTGCGGTTGCGATTTTTTCAAAACCGATATGGCAGAATTGTTTGCACCACCTTCCTTGACAGGTGATTTTAAATACATTTCAAAAATTATTGAAAAAACCGCAGGGTCCGGTTATACACTTAAATACCCTGTAAGGGGTGAACACCGTTCGGCGGTAGTACAGTATGACATAAATGCTGATGGAAGAAATGAAGCTTTTGCTTTTTACAGCAAGACAGACGGCGATGTTACCACAATGACGGTACAGCTTGTTCGTGTAGAAAATGGCGAATGGGTTGATGGCGGTACACAAAGTATTATTGCTTCTGCGGTTGATATGGTTCGTTTTTGTGACCTTGATAATAATGGTACTGCTGAAATTTTAGTTGGTTGGCAGGTTTACGGCACAAGCGAAATGCAGTTGGCGGTTTACAGCTATAGTGAAAATACTTTTGCACAGCGTTTGCTTCAAAGATATACAAGCTTTATTACTTGCGACCTTAATGGCGACCAAAAAAGCAGCGTGCTTATTATTGATTTAAACACTGCCGAGCAGTACAACACGGCTGCACTTTATTCACTTACCGATGAAGGTGTTGTGCAGACCGGTATTTGCGAACTTGATAGCAAATTGCAGTCTATCGGCGAGCCTATAGTTGATGAACTTTCAAATGGTAAAACAGCGGTTTATTTGGATGCTATCAAGGGCGTGGGTGCGGTCACAGAAGTGCTGATTGAAAATAAAGGCGCACTTACAAATCCGCTTTTCGACAGTGAAAGCCGCGAGAATCTTCAAACGCTTCGTTCTTCAAGTTATCCTGTTACCGATATAAACAATGATGGAATTCTTGAAATTCCCGTACAGGAAAATATCCCCGCAGTAGCAATGGATGCCTTGGCAGAAAAGCTATATCTTACAAACTGGTGTTCATTTGACGGTGAGAAGTTAACAGTACAGACCACCACAATGATAAATGCTATTGACAAGTATTATTTTACAATACCGACCAGATGGCGCAATCGCATTGCGGTGCTAAAGGATACCGAAAACCGTATTCGCGAAATTTATTTATACGACCACAACAACGCGGTTGTTGGCGAAAGCCTTATTTGTATTCGTGCTTTCAATAAGAAAAAGTGGGATAGCGGTAAATATAACGATTTAAAAATGAACGAAATTGCGCGTGATGACAGTACAGTTTACGCATATAAACTTAATGATGCGGTAATTGAACTTGGCATTACACACGCCGATGTTAAAAAAGCATTTGTGCTTTACTGATAGGAGTTGATTTTATGAAACGAATTATGATTGTCGAAGACGAAGCGGCTATACGCGAGTTTGAAGCGATTAACCTTAAGCGTGTAGGCTACACCGTTGTTGAAGCGGGTTCTGCTGAAGAAGCGCTAGATATTTTTGATAATGATACCGAAGGGTTCGATATTGCACTTTTGGATATTTCAATGCCCGGTATGGACGGCTTTACCCTTTGTAAGGAGCTTCGTAAACGCACCGAAACTCTTGGTATTATAATGCTTACCGCCCGTACACAGGAAATGGATAAAATCACAGGTCTTATGAACGGTGCAGATGATTATATTACAAAGCCATTTAGCCCGACCGAGCTCCTTGCCCGTGTTGACTCACTTTATCGCAGGGTTGAAATGTATGCACCTAAAGCGCCTGTTCCGACCGATGATATTACATTGGGCGAGTTTACACTTAATCTTCGCAAACGCACCTTGCTCAAAAACGGCAAGAACATTGAACTTACACAGGTTGAATTTCAGATGATTGAATATTTCTTCACAAACCCCGATGTTGCGCTTGGCAGAACCGATATTTTAAACAAAGTTTGGGGCAGCAACTATTTTGGTGAAGAAAAAATTGTTGATGTTAATATCCGCCGTCTTCGTATGAAGGTTGAAGATGACCCTTCTATCCCAACAAGACTTGTTACAGTGTGGGGTATGGGATATAAATGGAACACACATTGATATAAAATATAGTTAGATATAAAGTTTAAAGAAAGGAGAAGTCAAATTGAATTTTGAAATTAAGTTTAAAAGCATCACTTTAAAATGGTTTTTAAATATATTTTTGGTTATTGCGGTTGTAATTTGTACTGCAGCGATTGGCTTCTCGGTTCTTTATAACGCGCTTTATACTTCCCAAATGCAATCGCTTGGTGACGATTATGCTTACGAGTTCAAGTCGCTTGAATCTGCAAGCCTTAAAACCTTTAACGATTCGGCGATTGCCTTGGTCGAAGGCTTTGCATTCAAGGATAAGGTGGCTGTTCAGGTTACCGATGTTAACGGTAAGGTTGTTGCGGCAACTACAGGCTTCCCGACCGAAATTCAGGATATACCAGAATATAATTCAGCCATAAACAGCGGTAAAGCCCAATCCTTTAGGGGTAAAACTGCCGATGGTGAATCAATTATGGCGGTAACTACCCCCATTTTTGATAAAGATGGTAATTTTTTAGGCACTTACCGTTGGTCAACTTCAATGAGTGAAGCATACAAGTCAATTTACGGTGTAATTAGTATAATTGTTCTAGCTTGCTTTGCGGTGCTTTTATTCAGTTGCTTTTCGGGTCTTTTCTTTGTTAAATCTATTGTAAGACCCATTCGCGATGTAAGTAACATTGCCCGTAAAATTGCAATGGGTAATTTCGATGAACGCATTGAAATTAATAAAAACGATGAAATCGGTGAATTATGCGACACCATTAATTATATGGCATCGGAACTAAGCCAAGCACAGAATATGAAAAACGACTTTATTTCATCTGTTTCACACGAGCTTCGCACACCGCTTACCGCCATTCGCGGTTGGGGTGAAACGGCAAAAATGTCACTTGGAACTGATGAAGAACTCGTTCGTCGCGGTCTTGATGTTGTGCTAAGCGAATCTGACCGACTTTCAAGCTTAGTTGAAGAACTGCTTGATTTTTCGCGAATGGAAACAGGTCGTTTATCGCTCATAAGTCAACCAATTAATGTTACGGATATTCTCAGTGATGCGGTTGATATGTATACCGAGCTTGCCAAAAAACAGGAAATTGAATTGGTGCTTACCAATCCCCATACCGATTTAACTGTTCTTGGCGACCGCGACCGATTAAAACAGGTGTTTATTAATATTATTGATAACGCGGTTAAGTATACCCAAGGTGCAGGTCAGGTTTTAGTGGCAGTGAATATTGAAGAAGCCTGTGTCCGTGTTACAATAACCGATACAGGCGTAGGTATTCCATCACAGGATATTGACCGTGTTAAGGAAAAATTCTATAAAGCAAATAAAACTGTACGCGGGTCAGGTATAGGTCTTGCTGTTGCAGATGAAATTATAAAACAAATGAACGGTCTTTTGTTTATCGAAAGTACTGAAAATGTCGGCACAAAGGTAACGATTGTATTGCCGATTTATGAAGAAGAAATTACACCCTTAGAGGAAGGAAATATTGATGGCGAATAAATATACATCTATCGGCGGTCAGGCTTTAATTGAAGGCATTATGATGAAAAGCCCTGAAAAAACCGCTATTGCTGTGCGTCTTCCCGATAAGAGCATAGATATCAGTTATATGAACGGCGAAAGCGTCAGAAAAAAATATAAAATTTTAAACATCCCCATTGTTCGCGGTGTTGTTGGCTTTGTCGAATCAATGCTTCAAGGTTATAAGGCGCTGTCCCTTTCGGCGGAAAAATCCGGCTTTGCCGATGAAGAAACAAATGAACCTAAAACTGAAGAGCAAAAGAAAAAAGACAGCAAATTTTTAAATGCCGTTATGATTGTGGGCGCAGTATTGGGTGTGGTTTTAGCACTTGGTTTGTTTATGTACTTACCCCGCCTTTGCGTTGATGGTATTGAATGGGTAATTAAAACCGAAATAACATCAAAGGTTTTGCGTTCGGTTATTGAACAGGCACTTAAAATGACAATCTTTGTCGGCTATGTAATGCTTGTGTCTTTAATGAACGATATTAAGCGTGTTTATATGTACCACGGGGCAGAGCACAAGACCATTTTCTGTTATGAAAAGGGTTTGGAACTTACTGTTGAAAATGTGCGCATGCAAAAGCGTTTTCACCCCCGTTGCGGCACTTCCTTTATGATTTTAATGATTTTAATCAGTGTTATTTTATCAACTGTATTACAAATCATTTTCCCAAACATTTATGCAATACCGTGGCTTTGGACACTTGCCAAGGTTTTAATGGTGCCTTTAACTTGCGGTATTGGTTTTGAAGTGTTAAAATTCTGCGGAAGATTTGATAATATCATTACCCGCATTATTTCGGCACCCGGTATGTGGTTACAGCGTGTTACCACAAAAGAACCAACTGATGATATGATTGAAATTGCAATTGCGGCATTAAAGGCATGCGAACCCGAAGTGCCCGATGTTGACAGAACGGGGTGCTGTAATGACAATATTTGAAGCATACAACAACACTAAGAAGCGACTTGCTGCGGCAGGTATCGAAGACAGCGTTTTTGAAGCAAAGGCAATTATTCGCCATATTACAGGGCTTTCAAATAACGAAATTCTTACAAATTATATGAACACATTAACCGAATTTCAGGAAAATAATCTGACTGCAATAATGCGTCAGCGTGAAATTCGTTACCCGCTTCAGTATATTTTTGGTAATTGGGGTTTTTACAAATATAAATTCAATGTGGGTGTTGGGGTGCTTATTCCCCGCAGTGATACCGAAGTTTTGGTTGAAACCGCTAGCGAATTTTTAAAGGATAAGCAAAACCCTGCTGTACTCGATTTGTGTGCAGGTAGCGGTTGTATCGGAATTTCACTTGCGAAAGATTATCCCGATTCTGCCGTGGTTATGGTGGAAAAATTCCCCGAAGCGGCAAGATATATTAAGCAAAATATCGAACTTAATGAAGCATATAACACCTTGCTTTTAATGGGCGATGTATTAGAAGGCGATGGTAGTGGCGAATATGATTTGATAGTGTCAAACCCACCGTATATCCCACAAACCGAGCTTTCACTTATGAATGCTGAAACTAAGTTTGAACCCGAAACCGCACTTTTATGTGATGGTGACGGACTTAAGTTTTATCGCGTGATTAGTGAAAAATATAAATCTTCATTGAAAGATGGCGGTATGCTTGCTTTTGAAGTTGGCTTCAGTCAAGCTCAAAGCGTTTGCGATATTTTAAAACAAAACGGATATAAAGATATTAAAACAGTTAAAGATTATAACGGCACCGACCGCGTGGTTTGTGCAATAAAATAAACGGAGGATAGTAAAATGGCTAAAGCAACAGGGGTAAAACCCGTAGTTAGAGCGGTTGAAAATGAAGAAAAGCAAAAGGCTTTAAAAACCGCAATGGATAATATTGAAAAGCAGTTTGGTAAAGGCGCTGTTATGCGTCTTGGCGAAAACCGCGCAATGAATGTTGAACATATTAAAACAGGTTCTTTAACATTGGATGTTGCGCTTGGTATTGGCGGTATTCCTAAGGGTCGTATTGTTGAAATTTACGGTCCTGAATCTTCGGGTAAAACTACCGTTGCACTCCACTGCGTAGCCGAAGCGCAAAAAGCAGGCGGCACTGCTGCATTTATCGATGTGGAACATGCACTTGACCCTGTTTACGCTGCAAATTTGGGTGTTGATATTGATTCGCTCTTGGTTTCACAACCCGATTCGGGCGAACAGGCACTTGAAATTGCAGATGCACTTGTTCGCTCGGGCGCTATTGATATTATTGTTATCGACTCGGTAGCGGCACTTGTTACCCGCGCTGAAATTGAAGGCGAAATGGGCGATAACCATGTAGGTCAGTTGGCTCGCCTTATGTCACAGGCATTAAGAAAGTTGACCGGTAGCCTTTCAAAGGCAAACTGCGCCGCAATTTTCATTAACCAATTGCGTGAAAAAATCGGTGTTATGTACGGTAACCCCGAAGTTACCACAGGCGGTCGCGCTTTAAAGTTCTATTCATCTGTTCGTATTGATGTTCGCAAGGGCGAACCTATTAAAGACGGCAGTGAAATTGTTGGTGTTCACACCAAGGCTAAAATTGTTAAAAACAAGGTTGCACCACCATTTAAAACCGCAGAATTCGACATTATTTACGGCAAGGGCATTTGCCACACAGGCGAAATTGTGGATGCAGGTGTTGAAACCGGTGTTATTAAAAAATCGGGCGCATGGTTCTATTACGGTGAAACCCGTTTGGGTCAAGGCCGCGATAATGTTAAAAAATTGTTTGAAGATAATATCGAGCTCGCCGAAAAAATCGAAAGCGAAATTATGGAAATTATCACAAACAAGGCAAATAATGCTCCTGCAGTCAGTGTAGACGATGATGAAGATGTTATAATACCTACTGAACCTATCGCACGCCCCCACAAGTCAATTGATATTGACATTGCGGTTGATGACTAATGCAGATTTTAGCATTACAAAAGGATAAGCTCCACCTTACAAAAATAAGCCTTTCCAATGGGGAAGAAGTGCTTATAGATAATGATGTCTGTCGTGATAATTATCTTAAAAAAGGTGACGAGTTAAGCGATGAAAAACTAAATGACTTGGTTTTTGAGTCACAATATCAGAGAGCAAAATCACGCGCGGTGTGGTATCTTGACCGCAAAGACCGCACAGCGAAAGATTTATATAACAAGCTTTGCCTTGCAGGGTTTGATAAAAAAGCAAGCGCAAAGGTTATTGGCAGACTTACGGAAGTTGGGCTTATTGATGACCGCCGTTTTGCAGAAAATTACGCCGCACGCCTTATGGAAATGAATGTGTCCAAAAGGGAATCATTGGCTAAAATGCTTCAAAAAGGCGTATCGTATGATATGGCGAAAGAAGTTTTATCGGAATGCGATTCCGATGAAAACGCGCAAATAAATGCCCTTATCGAGAAAAAATACCGCACAAAGCTACTTGGTGAAAACGGCGCACAAAAGGTATATGCCGCGCTTGTTCGCAAAGGCTTTTCGTATGATGCGGTTAAAAATGTTTTAAAGAATTTCATAGAATTTGAGGATTAGTATGTACAAGGTTAGTATGGTGTCGCTTGGTTGCCCTAAAAATCAGGTAGATGCCGAACAAATGCTCTACACTTTGCAAAACGCAGGGTTTGAGTTGACCCCCGCTGAAGCAGAAGCGGATGCGATTATAATCAACACCTGCGGTTTTATTGAATCAGCAAAGGCAGAAGCAATTGAAAATATTTTAGAAGCCGCCAAATATAAGGATGAAGGCAAATGCAAAGCCCTTATCGTTACAGGTTGCTTGGCTGAAAGGTATCAGAACGATGTTACCGAAGAAATACCTGAAGTTGATGTTTGCGTGGGTATCGGTTCAAACGGTAAAATTGCTGAAATCGTTAAAGCGGCTATTGAAGGTAAGTGTAAAAATTCATTTGGTGCCAAGGAAGATTTGGACTTAAATACAAAACGAATACTTGGCGGTTTTCCTTTTACGGCATATCTTAAGGTCGCCGACGGTTGTAACAATTGTTGCACATATTGTGCAATACCCAAAATCAGGGGTAAAATGCGTAGCCGCAAGATTGAAGACTGTGTTAATGAAGCCAAAGAACTTGCTGCAAACGGTGTTAGGGAACTTATTGTTGTTGCCCAAGATACAACTGCCTATGGTAGCGATATTTACGGCAAGCCAATGCTTTCACAGCTTTTGAAGGAACTTTGCAAAATCGATGGTATTCACTGGATTCGCACCTTGTACACCTATCCCGATAAAATTGATGATGAATTGTTGGATACAATAAAGAGCGAAGAAAAGCTTATTAAATACCTTGATATTCCTATTCAGCATGTTAACAGCGAAATTCTTCGGAAGATGAATCGCAAGGGAAGCCGCGAAGATTTAGAAGCGCTTATTAAAAATATAAGGGCAAAAATTCCCGAAATCACTTTAAGAACGACTCTTATCACAGGTTTTCCCGGGGAAAGCGAAGAACAATTCGAAGAGCTTTGCGAATTTGTAAAGGAAACGCGGTTTGATAGACTTGGTTGCTTTGCTTATTCACCCGAAGAAGATACAATAGCAGCCCAAATGCCAGACCAAATTGATGAGCAAACCAAGGTTTCACGCGCGGAAAACATTATGGAAATGCAAATGGATATAATGCGCAAAAAAAATGAAGAAAAAATTGAAACCGTTCTGGAAGTTATTATCGAAGGTTGGGACGATTACATCAAATGTTACTTTGGAAGAACCGTTTGCGACGCGCCCGAAGTTGATGGTAAGATTTTCTTTATGTCTTCACGTCCGCTTGTTATCGGCGACTTTGCAAAGGTACAAATAAATGACTGTTTAGATTACGATTTGTTAGGAGAATTAGCAGAATGAATACACCAAATAAATTAACATTAGCGCGAATGATAGCAACCCCCATTTTTATGGCAGTAATGCTTATTGATTTCCCTTTTCATTATTTAATTTCGTTTGTTTTATTTATTGCCGCATCTTTGACCGATATGATTGACGGTAAAATGGCAAGAAAATATAATATGGTGACCGATTTCGGTAAGTTTATGGACCCCTTGGCAGATAAAATGCTTACTACATCTGCTTATCTTGGTTTTATGTTTATTTACGGCGCAAAACCTGAATTTTCTTGGCATATGGTGGTTATCACTTTTATCGTGCTTTTCCGTGAATTTGCAGTTTCTTCAATCCGTTTGGTAGCCGTTACTGCAGGCGGTAAGGTTGTTGCCGCTAATATGTGGGGCAAATGTAAGACTGTAAGTCAAATGGCAGGTATAATTATCGCTTTGGGTGTATACGGTTTTAATGAGATTATGCCCCTTTCACAAAATGTTTTCGCTATTACAGATATTGTAATTATTGCACTTTTCTGGCTTTCTGCAATTCTTTGTGTAATTTCAGGTGCAATTTATATCTGGGGCGGACGCGAATATATTAAAAACGCAAAATAAACAGTAGGTGACTTTGTTGTTTAAAAGAATTATTGAAGATGTAAATGCAGTGCGCGAACGCGACCCCGCAGCCCGTAATTTTTGGGAAGTTTTCTTCCTTTATCCGGGGGTTAAGGCAATTCGTATGCATCGCCGTGCGCACTTTTACTATAAACACAATTTAAAATTTCTTGCGCGCTATGTGTCACAAAAAGCGGTAAGAAAAACGGGGATTGAAATTCACCCGGGTGCAACCATCGGTCGCCGTTTGGTTATTGACCATGGTGTGGGCATTGTTATCGGTGAAACCACTGAAATCGGTGATGATGTGCTTATTTATCAAGGTGTTACCTTGGGTGGTACGGGTAAAGATGTTGGCAAACGCCACCCGACCATTGGTAACAATGTTATGATAAGCGCGGGCGCCAAGGTGCTTGGTCCTTTCAAAATAGGTGATAATTCACGCGTTGCCGCAGGTGCGGTGGTACTTAATGAAGTTCCGCCCAATTCAACCGTTGTGGGTGTTCCTGCCCGTGTGGTAAAGCAGGACGGTAAGCGTGTTGCACTTGACCAAATTCACATTCCCGACCCCGTCAAGCAAAAAATGGATGCTTTGGAAGAACGCATTTTATTGCTTGAAGCAGCTTTAAAGGAGAAATAATTTATGAAAATTTTCAACACTTTAACAAGACAAAAAGATGAGTTTGTACCGATTAACGAAGGCGAAGTTAAGATTTATGCCTGCGGTCCAACCGTTTACAACTATATCCACATAGGTAATGCGCGCCCACTTTGCGTGTTTGATGTTTTGCGCCGTTATTTTGAATGGCGCGGTTATAAGGTTAACTTTGTTCAAAACTTTACCGATATTGATGATAAACTTATTAACAAGGCAAACGCTGAAGGCATTACTGTACCCGAAGTGGCAGAACGCTTTATTGGTGAATTTTGGACCGATGCAAAAGGTCTTAATGTGCGCGAAGCAACTGTTCACCCCCGCGCAACCGATAACATTGCAGAAATTCAAGGTATAATTTCTGCTTTAATTGAAAAAGGTTACGCTTATGAAGCGGCAGGCGATGTGTATTATCGCGCTAAAAAGTTTAATGAATACGGCAAGCTTTCACATCAGCCCCTTGAAGATTTGGAAGCAGGCGCACGTATTGAAACAGGCGACATTAAGGAAGACCCCATGGACTTCTGCCTTTGGAAAGGCGCAAAGCCAGGCGAGCCTTATTGGGAATCACCTTGGGGTAAGGGCAGACCCGGTTGGCATATTGAATGCTCAGCAATGGCTTGTCGTTATCTCGGTCAAACTATCGACATTCACTGCGGTGGTTTAGACCTTATTTTCCCACATCACGAAAACGAAATCGCACAAAGTGAAGCTGCAAACGGTTGCGACTTTGCACATTATTGGATGCATAACGGCTTTATTAATGTTGATAATCACAAGATGTCAAAATCGCTAAATAACTTCTTTACTGTTCGCGATGTTGCTGAAAAATACGGCTATGAAGCAATTCGTTACTTCCTCGTTTCGTCACAGTACAGAAGCCCGATTAACTACTCGGTTGAAATTATCGAGCAGGCAAAGAATTCGCTCGAACGTCTTTATACCTGCCGCGATAATCTTGATTTTGCTATTAAAAATGCGGCTGAGGGCGGCGAAATCCCTGCA
>JAZKXN010000038.1:0-24096 GCA_045611605.1 Acutalibacteraceae bacterium | reverse complement strand
TGATCCTTAACAGATTCGATTACAGGAACATAACCTGAAGCCATTGAGAATTCAGCCTGGAATTCAACATTAGTGGTAAGGTACTTAACGAAGAGCCAAGAAGCGAGAACTTCCTGTTCGCTGCCGTTGAAGATGCAGAGTGAAGGACCCTGAGAAATAACCTTCTTGTTAGAAGCATCTGCCTGAGGAATAGTGGTGATACCTACATCAAAAGGATATTTACCGTTAGCATCCTTGGTGGGGCGCTGATAAGAAGCACCTGCGGAAGAACCGATACACATGTAAGAACGAGCTTCGCCAGCCTTAAGGTTGGTGAAAAGACCAGAAGTGTAAGAACCGTAGATTTCTTCAGTGGTTACATAACCCTTCTTGTGCCATTCAGCAAAACGCTTAACGAATGCTTGGTTTTCTTTGGTATCGAAAAGGAAGCGGTCGCCGGTAGCTGAAGTGTAAGGAGTCTTTAACTGTTCGGTCATTGTGATGAACCAGTTAGCTTCTGAGTCGTAGCCAAGGGGGATGCACTTAGGATCAATTTCAAGAATTCTCTTGCAAACTGCTTCCATTTCGTCCCAAGTGGTAGGAACCTTTAAGCCATGTTTATCAAAGAATGTCTTGTTGTAGTAAAGAACTTCAGTAGACTTTGAAAGAGGAAGTGTGTGCATCTTACCGCCTTCAAATTCTTTACCTTCCTGATAGTAAGCATCGATGAAGTCAGCAATCTGTTCATCAGTGAAGCCAAGGATTTCCTTTGTGCCGTCTGCACGCTTTACTTCTGCCTTGCTGCCGATGATTTCATCAAGAGTTACAACAGCACCTGCAAGGTTGTAAAGAGCAACGTGGTCAGGATAGCAGTAAGCGATGTTAGGCTGGTTACCAACGGTAAGCTCAGTTGCGATCTTGTCGCGAACATCATCGTAGCTACCTACTTGTGAGTGTGTGATTTTGATGTTAGGATAAATTTCGTTGAACTTAGTGATGTACTTTTCAAGTACTTCGCGAAGATTTGCACCCATGGTGTGGTAGAAAATAAGTTCTACTTCACTGCCGTCATAGGTTGCGCCTTCGTTAAGTTCAAAGTTTTGCTGCTGCTTTTTGCCGCAACCAGCCATGCTGAAACAGCTGAGAAGCAATGCAGCAACCAAAAGAAGTGCTACAAGAATTTTTTTCATTTGGTTTCTGTCCTTTCGAAAAAATTTTTTTATATATTATTATGGTTAAAAGCAGAACAACTTACCCAATATCGTTTTCTGCTTGAAACGCTAATAATCTTTAAATTAACCCTTAATACCGCTTCTGGATACGCCTTTCATAATATATTTACGCAAGAAAAGGAATACCATAAATAAAGGTGCGGATACGATAGCAACTGCAGCCATCTGAACAGGGGTATCAGGACGGTTATCAACCGTAACGCTGAACTTTCTCAAACCGTTGGTAACAAGCCAGTAATTTTGGCTGTCAGCAACAAGGTTCGGCCACATATATGTATTCCATGAACCCATCATCTTTAAGATGGTAATAGAAATAAGTGTGGGAAGTGCTAACGGAATCATACCCTTCCACAAATACTTAAGAACGCTTGTACCGTCAACCTTTGCAGCAAGATAAAGCTCATTAGGTATTTGCATAAAGTTTTGTTTTAAAAGGTAAATGTAGAATACACTTACAAGGAAAGGCACAATCAAAACTGTAAAGCCGTAGGTTTCAAGGTCTAACCAACCGAAATCGTTAACAGTTTTATAGTTTGTAATTGTAAAGAGTTCACCCGGAATCATCATTGTTGCCAAAAGAGCCGCAAACATTGCATTTTTACCCTTAAATTCCAAACGGGCAAACGCAAATGCGCAAAGTACTGTGATAACAAGTGATAAAACGGTGGATACAACACCAACAAAAACGGTGTTGCCGAAAAGTCGACCAAGGTTTGCAGTGTTGAAAGCTTCAACATAGTTTACAAAGTCGAACTCACGCGGGAAAAGTGTAGGAATAGTTAAAAGATATTCATCCAATGTTTTAACAGATGAAATAACCATCCAATAAAACGGGAAAAGAATAATAAATGCAATTGCGAAAAGGAACAAATAAAGTAAAATTTGGCTAAAGACACGCATTATTTTCTGGCCAACGACTACCTTATGCATGTCCCTTTCTTGCATAACCTGTAAAGAAGAATTATTAGACATTCAAAAGGCACCTCCTTAATAATGGGTCTTCTTCTTGCTGACATAAAGGTTAATCATTGTAACAACAAAGATTATGCCAAACAAGATGAGAGCCGCAGCCGATGCACGACCTTGCTGATTTTTAATTGAATCGTAAATATAACCAACCATTGTGTTAAGACGACCGTGGTCACCAGCAGGGCCCATACCAACGTCGAATATACCTACGATGCTTGAATATTCCTTAAAACCACCGATAAAGCCTGTGATTACAACATAAGCAATCATCGGAGAAAGAAGCGGAACAGTAATTTTAGTCAATACACGCCACTTGGGAGTGCTGTCAATCTTTGCAGCATCATAATACTGCTTGTTAACACTTTGAAGGCCACCGAGAAGAATCAAAATCTTAAAGGGAAGCGCATTCCATACAATATAAATAACCATAACGGTTATATTTGCCCAATAACTTGAGCCTGCATTAATCCAGTTAATAGGTTCAACACCAAACAAACCAAGGAAGTTATTAATAATACCTGCAGTGGTAATAATTTGGTCCTGTGAAGAAATGTTACCTACAATGTTAAACATTGCTGCGAATACCATACCAATAGCAATTGAGTTGGTAACATAAGGTAAGAAATATATCGTTTGAAGTAATTTCTGGAAAGGCTTAATTGCATTAAGGCATACAGAAATTAAAAGTGCTAAAATTGTTGAAAGCGGAACAGTAAGAACACAAAGAAGCATTGTGTTTTTAAGGCAGGTAACAAAACCTTTATAACCAATAACATGCTTAAAGTTACCGATGCCAAACTGGAATGTCTGACCGCCTACACCTGCGAGTGAGCTGTAATTTTCACTGAAAGCCATTATAAGAGTGTTAATAATGGGCCAAACGGTGAAAACTAACAACAACACGATAGCGGGTGAAAGATAAATCCACGCTTTCCATTGATGTTTATTTTCAACCATGGTTCATACTCTCCTTAAAAATAGATTCTTTCTTCAGTTTCTTTATCGAAAATGAATACTTTATGTGGAACAAGTGAGTATGTAATAGTTTCCTGACCTTCTGCGATAGTCTTAACATAGTCAGAACTTACAATTGAACGGATAACAGGATTTAATGAAGCAGCGTTTGTTGAAACAATGCTTACATCGCGACCCATAACTTCAACATTGTTAAGGTGGCAATTTAATTCGCCCTTAGCATTCGGAACAAAGCCTTCGGGACGGATGCCAACGAAAACATCCTTATCTTCAACACCGTTAACATCTAAAACAGCATCTTCGCCTATGTAAAGCTTACCGCCCTGTACCTTACCGTCAAACACATTAATGGGTGGTGTGCCTAAGAACTTAGCAACGAAAAGGTTTGTAGGATCATCATAAATATCCTGCGGTTTACCAACCTGCTGAACAACACCAAGCTTCATAACAATAATCATATCAGAAATACTCATTGCTTCTTCCTGGTCATGTGTTACGAAAATAGTGGTAATGCCGGTTTCTTTCTGAATACGGCGAATTTCTTCACGAGTCTGCAAACGAAGACGGGCGTCAAGGTTTGAAAGGGGTTCGTCCAAAAGAAGAATTCTAGGCATTTTAACAAGGGCACGAGCAATAGCAACACGCTGTTGCTGACCACCTGATAATTCGTTAGGCTTTCTTTCCATAAGATCGTCAATTTGAACAAGACGAGCCACTTCGTAAGCGCGTTCAATCATTTCGTTCTTAGGAAGCTTGTCCTTACCGGTAAGATTTTGAAGTGGGAAAAGAATGTTCTGCTTAACAGTCATATGCGGATAAAGTGCATAGTTCTGGAAAACAAGACCAACACCTCTGTTTTCGGGAGAAACATTTGTAACATCTTCTTCACCGAAGAAAATTTTACCTGATGAGGATTTCTGCAAACCGCTTATCATGTAAAGTGTTGTACTTTTACCGCAACCTGAAGGACCTAAAAGACCAACAAGCTTGCCGTCGGGGATGGTAAGAGTGAAATCGTTTACGGCGATTACCTCTTCATTGGATTTTTTGTTTCGGCTGGGAAAGATTTTGGTTAGATTTTGCAATTCAACTTTCATTAAACCGAACCTCCTTAAAAATGTTTATATATGATTAAATTTTCAAACAAATTGAATCCGAAATTAATATGGTGAGCGTTCCACCATTTTGGCGTGTTGCTCTTCTTTATACTTGATAAGTTCTTCTTCTGTATCAAATATAAGTTGACTTGCAAGGTCAACCGTAACAGTATCAGACAATAAATCATGAAGTGCCTGACGGGTATTTCTTGTAACAATAAGCGCTACAACTTGTGCTATGGCAAGTGCTGCAAGTACCACAACACCAAAAAGTGCCATATTTGCAAATATAACAAGAATTACCGCAAATACAGGAAGCATTATTTCAAAGGTATATTTACCCAAAATTGCACGAACAAAAAGTTGAAGCGTTGAAATTTTAACACCGTTTGTACGCATAACAGCAATACCGAAAATCTTTTTACCGACCGTCTGCCCATTTTTCAAGAACAATGGAATTATAAATTCCCACACAAGCACGCCTAGTAAAATACCCACAGCCGTGATGACCAAAACAAGATTAAAAATCAAAGTGTATGCCGCAATTACCTTTTTATCACTGCGAAAAGCCTTGTCCGCTTCGGCGTAAGCATCTTGCTCTTCTTTTGAAAGTTTATTAAAATCTTCAGTTGAAATTTCAAGGTCAATGTCATACTTTTCAGAATATTCAGTATAATAACCTTCAAGGTTTTCAAGCTTCTGATCAAAACCTACCACGGCAGAAACAACCGTTGCGAAACCAACCGACAATGTAATAACCAGCACGATATCTAAAAGATATGCAGAAAACCTTTTCCAAAAGGTGGGTTTTTGTAAATCATAAATCATAAAAAGAATTACCTTCCAAAATCGGCTTTAAATATAAATATATTTAACCTATACCCAGCCAACTCTTCCAAACAAAATTAGCACATTTTACATTCAACATAGATGATAACACATTTTTCGCCAAAAAACAACCTTTTTTAATGTATAAAACTTAAAATTTTATATTTTTATTTATTATATATATATTTCGCTGATTTTTCTTGACATATCATATGATTTTAATATAAAATGAGTGTATATATAACCCAATTTGAAAGGAAACAAAAATAATGGATATTAAAGCAATTTTAGCAAAGTGTGACCACACGCTTTTAACCCAAACAGCCACTTGGGATGATATTAAAAAGATTTGCGATGATGGTATGAAATATAACACCGCATCCGTTTGCATTCCACCCTATTTTGTAAAACAGGCAAAGGAATATGTTGGCGATAAGCTTGCAATCTGCACTGTTATCGGTTTTCCAAATGGATATAACACCACTGCTGTAAAGGTTTTTGAAACCAAAGACGCAATTGAATGCGGTGCTGATGAAATTGATATGGTTATCAATATTGGTGCTCTCAAAGCAGGTATGGATGATTTTATCATAGACGAAATCAAACAAATCAAAGCTGCTTGTGGCGATAAAATCTTAAAAGTTATTATTGAAACCTGTCTTTTAAACGAAGATGAAAAAATCCGTATGTGCAAAAATGTAACCACTGCAGGTGCCGACTATATTAAAACTTCAACAGGTTTTTCAACCGCAGGTGCTACCCGTGAAGATGTTGACCTTATGGTTAAAAATGTCGGCGAAGGCATTCTCGTTAAAGCTGCAGGCGGCATTTCAGGTATTCAAGATGCTGAAGACTTTATTAACTTGGGCGCTGACCGTTTGGGCACAAGCCGTGTTGTTAAAGCTGTTCAGGGTCTTGAAGGCTCGGGCTATTAATTTGAAAGGAAGATATAAAAATGTCTACACCAACTCCACATATTTCATCTAAACCAGGCGATTTTGCCAAAACCGTTTTAATGCCGGGTGATCCACTTCGCGCTAAATATATTGCAGAAAATTTCTTAGAAGATGCTGTGCTTGTTAACAATGTTCGCGGTGTTCAAGGTTATACCGGTTTTTACAAAGGCAAGCGTGTTTCTGTAATGGCTTCAGGTATGGGTCAGCCCGCCATTGGCATCTATTCTTACGAACTTTATAACTTCTATGATGTTGAAACAATTATCCGCGTTGGCTCATGCGGTTCTTTCTCGCCTGACCTTCATGCGCGTGACATTATTGTTGCTATGGGTGCTTGTACAAACGGTAACTATGCTTCACAGTACAATCTCCCCGGCACATTCTGCCCTATTGCCGACTTTGATTTAGTTCGCCGCGCTGCTGAAGAATGTGAAAAAGCAGGTGTTAACTACCGTGTTGGTAACATCTTCTCGTCCGATATGTTCTATGATGATGCAAACTCGGGTATGCAATGGGCTAAAATGGGTGTTTTAGGTGTTGAAATGGAATCCGCCGCACTTTACTGTAATGCCGCACGCGCTGGTAAAAAGGCACTTTGCATATGTACTGTAAGCGATTCTTTCATTTATCCCGAAGAAAACACCACCGCTGAAGAAAGACAAAATTCCTTCACTAAAATGATGGAAATCGCCCTTGAATTAGCATAATATTTATAAAAAAGGAACTTACTTTATGTCTAAAAGAGTATTTCTAATAGTGCTTGACAGTATGGGTATTGGTGAAATGCCCGATGCGGCCGAATGGCTTGATGAAGGTAGCAACACCCTTGCATCAATTCGCAATCACCCTGCTTTTAACTGTCCTAATCTTGAAAAATTAGGCCTTTTTGCGATTGATGGTGTGGGTGGTAATACCGCTACACCTATTGGTGCTTATGCCCGTATGTTTGAAGCTTCAAAAGGCAAAGATACCACCATCGGTCATTGGGAAATCGCAGGTGTTTATTCACCGAAAGCCTTCCCCACCTACCCGAACGGTTTTCCAAAAGAAGTTGTATCGGAATTTACAAAAAGAACGGGCCGTGAAATTATCTGCAATATGCCTTATTCAGGCACAGATGTTATACGGGACTATGGTGAAGAACATTTAAAAACAGGTAAACTTATTGTTTATACTTCAGCTGACAGCGTTTTTCAGATTGCTGCTCATGAAGACATTGTTCCCGTTGAAACACTTTACGAATATTGTCACATTGCTCGTGAAATTTTACAAGGTGAGCACGGTGTCGGTCGTGTAATCGCCCGTCCTTTTATTGGTGAACATCCATTTAAGCGTTCACCCAAAAGACATGACTATTCCCTTTTACCGCCCGAAAAGACAATGCCTTCGATTTTAAAGGCTAATGGCTTTGATACAATTTCGGTTGGTAAGATTTTTGACATTTTTGCAGGTCAGGGCTTTACCGAACGTCATCCGACAGTAAGCAATACCGATGGCATGGATAAAACATTATCCATTATGGACCGTGATTTTTCAGGTCTTTGCTTTATAAATTTGGTTGATTTTGATATGGTTTACGGTCACCGCAACGATATAGAAGGCTATGCAAAAGCAATGACCGAATTTGATATTCGGTTGGGTGAAGTTTTAACAAAGCTTCGTGACGATGATTTGCTTATTATCACCGCTGACCACGGCTGTGACCCCGCAACACCTTCTACCGACCATTCCCGAGAATATACACCTATGTTGGCATACGGCAAGGATATTAAAGCAGTTAACTTGGGTGTTCGCGACAGTTTTGCCGATATCGGCAAGACCGCTATTGAATGGTTAGGTGTAACTGATAACGACCTTTTTGGCGAAAGCTTTTTGAAGGAGATTACAAATGACTGATAAAGAACTTATGGAAATCGCTGTAAAAGCACGCGAAATGTCGTATTCACCATATTCCAATTTTCGCGTAGGCGCCGCACTTTTGGGGCTTAGCGGTAAGGTTTACACCGGTTGCAATGTTGAAAATGCAGGCTATTCCCCAACTAACTGTGCCGAAAGAACCGCACTTTTCAAGGCTGTAAGCGAAGGCGAGCGTGAATTTTGTGCAATTGCAATTGTTGGCGGTCTAAATGATACGCTTAACGATTTTTGTCCGCCCTGCGGTGTTTGCCGACAGGTTTTAGCAGAATTTTGCGATAAAAATTTTCGTTTTATCTTAGGAACACCTAATAAAATTAAAACTGTAACCATGGAAGAAATTTTACCTTATTCCTTTGGTAAGGGTGATTTAGGAGAATAAAATTATGCGAATGTTTGACATTATTAAGAAAAAGCGTGACGGCGGCGAGCTTAGCGAAAAGGAAATTGCCTGGTTTATTGAAAACTATGTAAAGGGCGAAATTCCCGATTATCAGGCAGCCGCGCTCTGTATGGCTATTTATTATAAGGGTATGACCATTGATGAAACAACTGCTCTTACCTTTGCAATCCGCGATTCGGGTGACACACTTGATTTTTCAAATATAAACGGTCTGCGTGTGGATAAACACTCAACCGGCGGTGTTGGCGATAAAACAAGTCTTGTTGTTACACCGATTGTTGCTTCACTCGGCGTAAAGGTTGCTAAAATGAGCGGACGCGGTCTTGGTCACACAGGCGGCACGATTGACAAACTTGAAGCAATTCCCGGTTTTAGGACTGATATTCCCACCGAAGAATTTGAAGAAATTGTTAATAATGTCGGTATTGCCATTGTTGGTCAAAACGCTACCCTTGCCCCTGCAGATAAGCTTTTATACGCGTTACGCGATGTTACGGCAACGGTTGATAGTTTGCCACTTATTGTGTCGAGCATTATGGGTAAAAAATTAGCAGCCGATGACGACTGCATTGTTTTAGATGTTAAAACCGGCAGCGGTTCATTTATGAAAACCGTAGAGCAAAGCCGCGAGCTTGCACAGGTTATGGTTGATATCGGCAGACGCGCAGGCAAAAAAATGCGCGCACTTATTACCGATATGGACAGACCGCTTGGTAACGCTATCGGCAACTCGCTTGAAGTTATTGAAGCAATTGAAACACTCAAGGGTAACGGTCCCGAAGATTTGACCGAGCTTTGTGTTTCGTTGGCTTCCCATATGTTGTCACTTGCTGAAAAAGGCACCTACGATGAATGTAAAGAAAAGGTTTTAGGGGTTATTGCTGACGGCACAGCCCTAAACACCTTTGCAAATATGGTTAAGGCTCAAGGCGGTAACGCTGACTGGATATTAAACTCCGAAAAATTCCCGAAAGCGTGTTATGAAAAACAGGTAATCAGCGAAAAATCAGGCTATATTACCAGCGTTGATACCGAAGGCTACGGTATTGCAAGTCTTTTACTTGGCGCAGGCCGTAACACAAAGGAAGATGTTATTGATTTTGCAGCAGGTATTTATCTAAATAAAAAGACAGGCGATTTTGTTAATAAAGGCGATGTTATCGCAACCCTTTACACCGAAAAGCCCGAAACATTTGATGCCGCCGAAAAACGCCTTCTCGCGGCAACCGTTATGTCTGATACTAAACCACAAGAAATGCCGCTGGTATTAAGTGTTGTTGAATAGGAAGTTGAAAATGGCTAAATTGTACTTTAAATACGGGGCAATGGGTTCGTCAAAAACCGCTAACGCCCTTATAACAAAATTTAATTATGAAGAACGCGGTATGAAGGTTTGGCTTATCAAGCCGTCAATTGATGACCGCGATGGTGCCAATGCCGTTAAGTCGCGCATTGGTCTTTTCGCAGAAGCCTATGTGGTTACACCCGACAAGGACTTAATACAGGAATATAAAAACCACAAAGACATTGATGTTATCATCGCTGATGAATGTCAGTTTTTAACTCCTGAACAAATTGACAATTTAAGAAGTATTGTAGATTTATACGATATTCCGGTTTTATGCTTTGGCCTTCGCACCGATTTTTTGACACACCTTTTCCCCGGTTCGCGCCGTTTGTTTGAAGTGGCTGATTCAATAAGTGAAATTAAAACCATCTGCACTTGCGGTAAAAAAGCAATTATCAATGCCCGTATTGACGAAAACGGCAAAATTGTAACCGAAGGTGACCAAATTTTAATTGGTGGCAACGATTCATATGTTGCTATGTGCCACAGTTGTTGGCAAGCGCAAATTAAAAAACAAAAAGAAGGTAAATAATTTGAAGAAAACAAAGTATTTATTTTTGTTTTTGGCGGTGGCACTGCTTATTTTAGCGGTGCCCCTTGTTTTCTTACTGAATTATTACAATTTAATCCCAAAAAAGAATTATACCGCCAAAGATTTTAATATAAAAACTGTAAAAAGTCAGGTAGATTTTGACGGCGATGGCATTGATGATTACCGTGATATAATGCTAGGTGCCCGTGAAGACGCACAAAATCGTCCAAAATATAAAAGTGAATATTATAATAATGCTTATCCGCCCGATAATATAGGCGTTTGTACCGATGTTGTGTGGCGCGCCTTCAAAAATGCGGGATACGACCTTCGTGCAATGGTGTCAAAAGACATTGACGAAAATACGTCCGATTATCCCAATGTGGATAAACCCGACAATAATATTGATTTTCGCCGCGTTAAAAACTTAAGGGTGTTTTTTGATAAATACGCAACTCTTCTAACAACTGATACTGAAAAAATCGAAGAGTGGCAACCCGGTGATATTGTTATTTTTAACAACAACAAACACATCGGCATAGTATCTGATAAGAGAAACCGCGACGGTAAGGTATATATTATACATAACGGCGGTCAGCCAAACCGCGAAGAAGATTATCTTTCGCGAAGTACTGTTGTGGCGCACTACCGCTTTGATGCTTCGAAATTAGACGATACCTTCCTTAAAAAATGGCAAAATTAAAAGAGCCGATTAATCGGCTCTTTTTTATCTTAAAGAATTTATAAAATTTAAAACTTCTTTTTGTTTCGATTTTGACAAACCGTGATAGGTGTTAAGCACGCTAATTTCGGTAGCTGATAGTTCAAAATCAAATGTTTTTTCGGTTTCCTTTTTTATTTCGGGCTTTGGTTCTATATGCCCGGTCGAAGTATTACCATAAAGTCGGTCCACAACAGTTTCTTTCGTTCTAAAGATGAGCTTTTCGTTGGGGTTTTCCACACTTCCAAAAACATCGGCAAAATAAGACGGTGACACTTGGATGGCATCGCAAAATTCCCACAACCAATCAAGTGTTATTTTTCCATTACGCTCTTTTTTCGAATAGGTATCATATAACATACCCATTTTTTCGGCTACTTGGTGTTGATTTAGTTTCTTTGATTTGCGTGCTTCGCGAATTTTTTGATTAATTAACGGGCGGGCGTTTATAGGTTTATGCTTTGACATTTTTCTTCACCTGTAAATAAATTGCTTGACTGCAAATATCTTTATTGATATAATGTTAAATATGCTGGAGTGGCTCAGTTGGTAGAGCAGCTGATTCGTAATCAGCAGGTCGTGGGTTCGAGTCCCATCTTCAGCTCCATACAAAAAGTCCTTCTAAAAAAAGAAGGGCTTTTTTCTTTTTTATTATACGAAATTTGTCATAATTTGTCAAGAAAAACGGAATAACAGTCAAAAAATGTCATAAAATGTCGTAATTTGCAAAAATAATGAGTCCAACAATGTGTTAGACTCATTAAAATTTAAACTAAAAATCAGTTTTATATTTTTCAAACACTGCCATATCGGTACGAGTTGTAATAAGCGGTGTAACAGAAATGGTTTCGTTTAAAATTGCAACCGTATCACGGTTTAAATCATCGGGGAATTCATCAGGTATAGGCTCACCGTACTGATGATACATATCCCCTTCATCATGAATAAAGCCGTCAGAAAAATAGAACGAGCCTTGATAAGTGATTCTTATATCTTTAACTTTGTCGGGAATATTTACATTATAAATCGGGGTTTCATCAAACAAGTTACGACTAATGATATAATCATAAACCATATCAAAATACTCTGATGCTTCATTTTGGCTGTGCGGAAATGTTGAAAAGGCAATACCGTTTACTCCCATTCGCGCCGCTTCGAAAATTGCAGCAACAGTGCCTGAATAAACAATATCCTGTCCTACATTCACACCATAATTTATGCCGGAAAGCACAAGGTCAAACTTTTCACCCAAGCCCAAAACACCGAAACGCACACAGTCGGCAGGGGTTGAACTCATTGAATAAGCGGTAACACCGTCTAAAAAATCAACCTTTTTAATTTCTTGCGGGTGCATAAAATCAATAGCGTGACTCATTGCACTTTGCTCTACCTTAGGGGCAACAACGGTAACTTCGCCCAGTTTCTTTGCCCACTGTGCCAAAAGCTTAATTCCCGGTGCATTAATTCCGTCATCGTTGGTTATTAAAATTTTCATCATAGCCAACCCTCGTTATTTTCTTTATAATTCTTGAGAAGTGCGTCAGCATCACGAAGAACCTGCTTCATCTCTTTTTTAGAATAGACAGTGCCACCTGCCGCACAAGCGTGACCACCGCCACGGTATTGTTCAGCAAGCTCGCTAACTGTTACAAAGCGCGAACGGAAGCGAATGCGTATAGCATCATCATTTTCGATAAAAGCAATCCAAATTAAGGAATCGCGAATAGTATCAAGATAACCCACCGCCGCAGAAGCATCTTCATTTGAAAGACCAAACTTTTTCTTCATACGCTTTGTTACAAAAATGTAAGCAACGCCGTTTTCGGTAAGTTTAATTTTGTTTTGAACATAAGCTTCAAACTTAAGGTTATTAAAATCCTTAAGGTAAAGGTTTGCATAAAGTACATCGGTATTAACGCCTTGATTAAGCATTACACCCGCAAGGCGCATTGTTTCGCCATCCACTTCACGATAACGGAAACGACCCGAATCAGTAACCATACCCGCATAAATATAGGTTGCAGTTTCTTTATTAATTTTAAGTTCTGCCTTAAATGTGTCATAAAAATCGGCTATCATTTCACAAGCAGAAGAACGGTTTTCTTCAACCCATTCCAAATCGCCATAGCTTTCAAGCGGAATATGATGGTCAATTTTTATTACTTCTTTACACAATTTAAAATTCTGGTTAGATGCGCGTTTTGCTGTGCCTGTATCAATTACAATACCAAGCGCATCTTTATATTCTTCTTCGGGTAAAAGCGCATCTTCCGGTCCCAAGAATGCCATATAATCTGAAAAATCACAGTTTTGAAGTAAAACAGTCTTTTCAGGGAAATTAAGCTTTATAATAGCCTGTAAGCCCTTGGTTGAACCGACCGCATCACCGTCGGGGCGGAAATGACGAAATAATAAAATTTTATCGTACTCTTTAATTTTTTCCAGTATTGCCTGTTTTGTTTTTAACATTAATTTTCTCCTAATCGGTTTAAATCGTTTAGCATTTGCATCGCTTCATCACGGTTTTTAAGGGTTGCACCACTTGCCTTAGCGTGACCGCCACCACCGTATTTAACGGCAATAGGGTTAATATTATACTTGTTAGAACGAAGCTCTGCCAAAACACCATCTTCGGTTTCGGTAAAGTTTACCCACACATTAACACCCTTTATATCACCCATCGTGCCAACCATTGCGCGTGAAATGGTAAATGTATCCGCATCGTAGGTTGCGGCTTCTTCCTTTGTGGTGTAAATGTAAGCTACATTTTTATCAGTAAACTGAATTTTTAAAACAAACTGCGCGCGAAGACGAATAAAGGAAAAATCATCGGCGTACAAATTTGCATAAATATCGTTTGTGTCAAAACCTGCTTCCATTAGGTGAGATGCTAAGCGGAAAGTATTTGCGTTTGTGCTGTCATAACGGAAACGACCCGAATCGGTAACCATACCCGTATAAAGCGATTTTGCCGCAAGCGGTGATAATTTAAGACCACTTTCAATTGCAAATTCAGTTATAAGTCCGCAACAACTTTCATAACTGGTATCGGTAACTTCAATATCACAAATTTCTTCACAAAAAATATGGTGGTCAATTCTAGCAGTTTTTTGGGCGGTTTTATAGCGATCATCACTTATTAAAGCGGATGCCGAAGTGTCAAGCACGATTGCCAACGCATTTTCGTAAACACTATCGTCAATTTCATCCATTATACTGCCTTCCATAAAACCATAACGGCTTGAGCCATCGCCAACTGTATAAACCGTCTTATCAGGAAAGTTTTCTTTTATAATTTCACGAAGTCCTATCTGACTGCCTAATGCATCACCATCGGGTTTGGAATGACGGTGAATTATTATTGTGTCAAATTCTTTTATAGCGTCTATTATTTTTTCAAACATAATTTTCTCACTTAATCATCAAAATATCCCCTGTAAACAACGGGGTAATCAGCATTCGGGAACATATACTTATGAAGCTCGATAAAATAGTCATCGGTCATACTTGCAATAAAGTCAACAACTATTTGATTTGGTTCATTCTTTTCATAAGGTGTTTTGGGCGGATTGCGAAGCGATTTAACATAATTGATATGCTTTGTAAAAATCGGCGAATTGGTTTTGCCAAGCTTAAGATCTTCCAAAAGCTGACCGTAAATATCCGCCATCATAGGTTTAACCGTAAGGTCTAATCGCGAATCCATTGCAGCATGATTATAAATCTTTTCGTAGTTATCCTTTTTCGATTCCTTAAGCGCATCAAAATGCTTTTTATCCATTTTGATATAGGGTTTACCGTAACTATTTTCGATAATATTAACCATTAAATTATTAATAATTTCGGAATTTAAAGACCCGATATCTTCGTTATAAAAATCGTTAGCGGTAACCGTTTTGGAAATTATAGCATCCTGACGATCACGACCAAGGTAAGCAATGATGTCAGAAATCTTAACAACTGCACCTTCAAGGGTTGATGGTGCGATTTTATTAGCAAAATTGCGGTCTTGTGCGCATTTTTCCATAATTTCGTCAAACTCATCAAATCCCGATAACTCTGCAGGATAATATTCTTCAAGCTCGATTTCACCGTTGTGCGCAGCAATACCGTCAAGAGTTTGCAAAGTTAAATTACACGCATAAATTTTATCAAGCACTCTTACCGAGTGTATATTGTGCAGAAAGCGTCTGCCCGTGTGAGCGCGATATAGTTCATCAAGATACTTTTCACCCGAATGTGCAAATGCAGGATGACCGATATCGTGACCTAGTGCTATAGATTCAATAAGTTCTTGATTAAGATTCAACGCACCGCCGATTGTTCTTGCAATTCGCGAAACAAACTGCACATGCAAAAAGCGACGGGTAATATCATCATTTTTCCAAAGTGAATATACCTGTGTTTTATCAGCATAGCGGCTATAGAATGGGCAGTGCAGAATTTTATCACTGTCGCGTATAAAAGGTGTGCGCCATATACTCGATTTATCGGAAGACTCATCCCTGCGGTAAGCAGCGGAATTGTCAAAACCCACATTTATAAAGGTTGCGGTATCTTTTTCATATTCCATTCTTTTAACTAAAGCGTCACTTAGTTGTTCTTTACGCAAAAAAATCCCACCTTTTTAAAAATCTTTTCATTCATAATAAGTATACCATAAAATATGCTTTTTGGGAATATCCAAATTTTAAAAAGTAAATATTTTATTTGAAAATTTTAAATTTAACTGTATAATAAATTTAAAGGGGTGAAAAAATGAAACGGTTCAGAAAAGTTTATATTGAAATTTCCAACATTTGTAATTTAAGTTGCAGTTTTTGCCCGGGTACAAAACGCGCACCCAAAATGATGGATTTAGATGAGTTTAAAACTGTTGTAACAAAAATTAAGCTCTTTACCGATTATGTTTATTTTCACCTTTTGGGAGAACCGCTTTTACACCCCAATTTGAACGATTTTTTAAAAATTGCCGAAGAAAACAAACTAAAGGTTATAATCACCACCAACGGCACATTAATAAAAAAACAACAAGAAATACTTTTGGCTTCCCATTCTCACTATAAAACCATAATTTCACTTCACAGCTTTGAAGCAAACCAAAACCAAAATTTTGATGATTATATAAATAATTGTCTCGATTATGCTAAAACAGCCGAAGGCAAAAAAATTGTGGTTTTGCGCCTTTGGAACAGCGGCGGCGAAGACAAGTTAAATGATGAAATATTAGAAAAAATCAAAATTGCCTTCCCTGCACTCTGGCGTGACACCCGTGGTGGAAAACAAATCGGCAACAATATTTATATTCAGTTTGGCGATAAATTCGATTGGCCCGATATTGAAAGTAATATTGAAAATAACACCGCATTTTGTTACGGAATGCGCGACCAAATCGGCATTTTATCTGATGGAACAGTTGTCCCCTGCTGTTTAGATAACAACGGCGAAATTAACCTTGGCAATATTTTTGAAACCGATTTAAATGATATTATAAATTCACCCCGCGCCCAAAACATTTATAACGGCTTTTCGAACCGAACAGCGTGCGAAGAACTTTGTAAAAAATGCAGTTTTGCAAGAAAATTTTAACATAAAAATCGCGACGAATTTTTCGCCGCGATTTTTATTTTTAAATTATAGTTTATCGGGCAAGGCTTCCCGCTGTGGAAGTCTTGATTTGTACTGTAATTACGCATTACGCATTACGAATTTTGCGTCAGCGATAAACCCCAATTTAACTCTACTTTTCCCTATTTGCCGGCCCATCTAATATTTCACCGCTTTCAGAAAAGCGCGAGCCATGGCAACTGCAATCCCACGATTTTTCATAACCATTCCATTTTAGTTTACAGCCAAGGTGCGTACACCGTTTTTCAGAAAAACCCACTAAACCACTTACCGCTTCAGCACAATTTATTAAAAGTTGTTTTCTTAACATCGACCGCGACGGAGAAAAAACATTTGCATACTCATTTTCGCGCCCCAAGACCATATCACAAAGTATCTGCGCCGCTACCATACTTGAAGTCATTCCCCACTTATTAAACCCTGTTGCAACAAGCAAATTGTCCTTAAAATTTGAATAATAACCGATATACGGAATATCATCAAGGGTTTTGCAATCCTGCGTCGCGAAACGGTATTTTATTTGACTTTGCGGGAATTTTTCAAGCGCAATTTTTTCAAGTGCCGAAAATCCACATTCGCCCTTTCCTGTGCGGTGACCCAAACCGCCCAAAAGCAAAATATCACCATAATTACGAAAGGATAACCCCTTATCATTTTCATCAACATACATACCCTTAAAATCGGGTGCATTACTAAGCCCTAAAACATAAGAACGGCTTTGGTACATTTTTAAAAAATATAAACCGTATTTATCAATAAACGGAAAATGGGTGGTGATAATTATTTTTTCTGCCTTTACACTGCCGTTTTCACAAACTGCAGTATTGTTTTGAATTTTTAAAACACGACTGTTCTCATAAATATTAAGGTCTTTAACCATTCCGCTTAAAAACATTATAGGGTTAAACTGCGCCTGATTTTTAAACTCTACTGCACCTACTGTTTCAATCGGCAAAGGCAAATTATTCACAAATCGGCTTTTAAACCCTATTTTATTAAGTGCCGACACTTCCCTTTCAATCTTCGCCCTATCGCTTCGTGAATAAACAAACGACGGTTTATTTTCAAAATCGCAAGGATATTTTTTGCTTAATTCTTTATACTTATTTATAGCACTTTCATTAGCCTTTAAATACATTAAGGTTTTTTCTTTTCCGAAGCGTTTTGCCATATCCGCAAAGATAAGCCCGTGCTGTGATGTTATTTTTGCGGTTGTATTCATTGTTGTACCGCTTGCAATTTTATTAGCTTCTAACACAACACAATTTACACCGTTATTCTTTAAAAAATAAGCGGTCAAAAGCCCGCATATTCCACCGCCGATAACTAAAGCATCGGCAGTTTTATCACCATTTAATGAATCAAATTCAAGAAAATTGGCGTTTTGTTTCCAAATTGATGCCATAAAAAACCACCCACCTTTAAGAATTATTTTTTCTCAAAAGTGGGTGGGTTATTCTGTTTATTTAAGCCCTATACCGACAAGCACTTCATTGGTTGTAACGCCGTTATAGTCGTATGTGATTTCATTAAGTGAAAATGGCAAAGCGGCACAGTCACATAATTTTATTAGTCTATAATTAAGCCGTAATCTGTCAGTATTTTGAATAACCGATTTTTTGACTGACGGTTTTGCAATTTTGTCAGCATTAGCAATTATATTTTCCAAATCGCCAAACTCATTAACAAGAGCCGATGCAGTTTTTGGGCCAATTTTATCGGCACCCTTTATATTATCTGCCGTATCCCCTGTTAGTGATTTATAATCGGCATAATATGTCGGCAAAATGCCAAACTTTTCCTTAAAAGTTTCAACATCAAAAACAACGGTATTATCACCGCGATAACGCAAAACCTTGACATTTTCGGTTATAAGCTGAAAAAAATCGCTATCAAAGGATGAAATAATAATTTCGTTATCTTGGCCGTATTTTAAAGCATAAACCGCTATCACATCATCGGTTTCACAAACGGTGGTCTCAAAGTGCTTTATGCCTAAAAAATCGAGCGCGTTATAAATGTCCAAAAGTTGAGTAAACGGATTTTCTTCATTGGGGACAGCATCATAATCGACACGGTTGGCCTTATAATTCTCATCTAAATCAGTGCGTGGATTATGCCTTTGACCGTCAAACAAAACAACCGTATGTGTAGGCTTTACCATTCGTATAATCTTTAAAAGTGCCCCAACGAAACCGAGTGTACCCTGAATCGCCTTACCGTCTTTATTTATTATACGCGCAGGCATACCAAAAAACATTTGAAAAAGCAGATTGTGACCATCAACAATTAAAATTCGGTTATTCATAAGTGTTTTACCATTTTTATGTGTGGTATTCTCGCTTCAATAAATTCTTCGCCAAAAGTATCAAACCCTAGTTTTTTATAAAACCTAACAGCCGGTATTTGTGAATTTAAAACAATGCTTTTTACATCGTTTTCTTTAAAATATTCAAGCGCTTTGTTCATAAGAACAGTACCAAGACCTTTGTTATGCTCAACCGATAATACCCTACCGATATGAATTTCGCCGTCGGTTTCACCGCTAAAGGCACGAAGATATGCCACAACTTCCCCGTTTTCTTCCAAAAACAGGTGCTGCGCATTATAATCGACATTATCCATATCGAGATACCATATTTTTTGCTCGAACATAAAAATTTTGGCTCTCGCCTTTAAAATTTCATAAACTTCGCGGTTTGAAAGTTCACAAAACCTTTTTGCTATAAAATTCATTTTATCTTCCTTAAAGATATTCTTTTAAAATTGGGATTGCTTCGTCTAGTGAATTAAGTTCTTTAAACATAATTCCCTTTGCCTCGTCGGTAAATGGTGCAACATCAGCAACACCGATGCATTTCATGCCCGCCGCATAGCCTGCTTTAATACCAAGCGAAGAATCTTCAAACACATAGCATTCCTCGGGCTTTACACCAAGGCGCTCTGCCGCAAGTAAAAACACATCGGGTGCGGGTTTGCAATGTTCAACCTCTTCACCACCTGCAAATGCGTCGAAATAGTCTATAATACCCGTTTCGCCTAGCTTCCAATCAATTTCATATCTGGCCGAACCGGATGCAACCGCCATTTTAACACCATTTTGTTTTAAAAATTCCAATATCTCAACTGCACCCTTTTTCAGTTCAGGCGCACCACTGTCAATAATATATTGGCGCATTGCTTTATCAAACGCCAAAAGGTCGATGCCTTCGTAATGGGCGGCAAGGTACGCTTCCCACCCCTCTTTATTCATACCCAAAACATGTTTAATGCTTTCCCCCGCATTTTCAAAGCCTTGCAATTCGCCCGCATAATCCCACGCACGCATACAAACGCTTTGTGTGTCGGTTAAGGTACCATCCATATCAAAAATAACACTAAACATAATTACTCCTTTTAAAAATATTCCTTTAAAGTGGAAATTGCTTCATCAATTCTATCAAACAGTCTAAATGCTGTTTCCCTTACCTCTTGTGAAAAAGGGGCTATATCCTCAACCCCTATGCATTTCATTCCTGCGGCATATCCGGCTTTCATACCATTTGACGAATCTTCAAAAACGAAGCATTCCTTAGGCTCTACCCCCATTCTTTGGGCGGCAAGCAAGAAAATATCAGGCGCAGGCTTACTATTTGCAACCTCGTCACCACTTACTATAATGTCAAAATATCCATATATATCGGTAGCTTTTAAGTGACGCTCTATAACACTTATGGGCGAACCTGAAGCTATTGCCATTTTAATTTTGTTTTCTTTAAGAAAATCTAATATTTCTTTAACGCCCGGCTTTAGTTTTGAAACACCATACTTTGCAATGTAATCAGCAACATCTTTTTTGAATTTTTCAATATCAACGCCTTCGAAATGCTCTATAAGGTAGTTTTGCCATTCCTCGTCTTTAGCACCGCAAACATATTCTATGCAACGCCCAACATTATTAAAGCCTTGATTTTCACCAGCTAAATCCCACGCCGGAATAAAAATACTTTGTGTATCGGTCAAAGTACCATCCATATCAAAAATAACGCTAAACATAATTACTCCTTAACCAAAGCATTCAAAATCTATACAAGAACGGGTTTCAGTAAAGGGGCGCACAAAATTATCTGCCACAAAAACATGCTTTTCGTGTGTGGCATAATTTTTAAGCGCCGCTTCATTAGTGAATGCCGAGTAAAGCATAACATCAACATTCGAACTTGGGAGCTTTTCGGTCTGTACCTTAATTTCCAAAAGACCGTCAATTTCACCCGACAGTCCTTCAAGCTTTTCTTTCATTCGGTTTTTAACCTCGTTTGTGTTGAATTCATCCTTTAATTTCCACAAAATAATATGCTTTACCATAACACCAATTCCTTTCGCATAACAGAGTTATTTTATCATATTTTGCCGCTAAATTCAACAAAAACCCACTCGTTCGAGTGGGTTTCAAATTTAATCCTTAATCATGGGTATCATAAGACCTGCATCTTCAAGCACAAAATCAGGCTTATCTTCTGATTTTTCGAGCACTTCATAGGTGGTTTCACCGCTCATAACCAAAACAGTAACCGCCCCTGCATTTATACCGCTTTTAATATCGGTATAAATTCTGTCACCAATAACGGCAGTCTGCTCTTTTGAATAGCCTGTCATTGCCATTGCAAGCTCAGGCATCAATGCTTCGGGCTTGCCGATAAACACAGGTTTTTTACCTGTTGCATTAAAAATTATATCGCAAACACTGCCACAGTCAGGCACAAAACCAAATTCAGTCGGGCAAACATAGTCAATGTTTGTTGCAACATAAGGCATATCGGGTTTGACGGTCAACAAATATGATACATCCCAAAGTTTTTTGAAAGTAAGTTCAGTATCGTTACCCATAACGATACAATCAACTTCATCTATGTTTTCGGTAACCGTAAAACCTTCGCTTATAAACTCATCCTTTAAAGACTGTGTGCCACAAACATAGAGACGGGCGTCCTTATGATGATTTTTTAGATAATAAGAAGTTGCCTGAGAAGAAGTTATAAAATCTTCTTTAGTTGCCTTTATACCTAATTTTTCAAGCTTATCAATATAAGCGGTAACGCTTTTCGAAGAATTATTTGTCATAAACAAATATCTTGAGCCTGTTTCCTTTATTGTGTTTAAGAGCTCTATTGTAAAATCGTAAAGTATATTGCCAAGATAAAGGGTGCCATCCATATCAAAAAGAAACAATTTTACATTTTTAAGTGATTTTTCCATAATTATATTCTCGATACTCCTGTTTCTTTTGCAACCTTAGCCACAGCATCAGCTACAACCTGAGCAACGCGCTTATCAAGAGCTGAAGCAATGATGTTTTCTTCATTAATTTCATCATCAGGAATAAGTGAAGCCAAAGCGTAAGATGTGGCAACCTTCATTTCTTCATTAATGCAGGTTGCACGACTGTCAAGCGCACCACGGAAAATACCGGGGAATGCGAGAACATTGTTAATCTGATTCGGGAAGTCAGAACGGCCTGTACCTACAACCCTTGCACCTGCTTTCTTTGCAACATCAGGCATAATTTCGGGTGTGGGGTTTGCCATGGGGAACATAATAGCATCCTTAGCCATAGACTTCACCATTTCTTCATTAACAAGGTTGGGCGCAGAAACGCCGATAAACACATCCGCACCACAGAGTGCATCAGCAAGTGTACCCTTCTTGTGCTCAAGATTAGTAACCTTTGAAATTTCTTCCTGAGCAATATTGTTGTTTTCATCGCCTTCGCAAATAATGCCGAAACGGTCGCAGAAAGTAAGATGCTTAACGCCCATATTCATAAGGTGCTTACCGATAGCAATACCTGCCGAACCCGCGCCGTTGATAACAACCTTAACATCGCCAATTTGCTTTTTAACAAGTTTTAAAGCATTAATTAAAGCAGCGGCAACAACAATTGCAGTACCGTGCTGGTCATCGTGAAAAATCGGGATATCGCAAATTTCCTTTAATCTGCGTTCAATTTCAAAACAACGTGGTGCAGAAATATCTTCAAGGTTGATACCACCGAAAGAACCGGAAAGCAAATAAATTGTGCGAACAATTTCATCTACATCTTTCGACTTAATACAAAGCGGAAAAGCATCAACATCGGCAAATGCCTTAAAGAGCGCACATTTACCTTCCATAACAGGCATACCTGCTTCGGGTCCGATATCACCAAGGCCTAAAATTGCAGTACCATCGGTAATAACGGCAACCAAATTTGAACGGCGGGTAAGTTCGTAAGATTTGTTTATATCCTTGTTAATTTCAAGGCAAGGTTCAGCAACACCGGGGGTGTATGCTAAAGAAAGGTCTTCACGTGTGTTAATGGGCGCACGTGAAATAACTTCAATCTTGCCATTCCATTCATAGTGTTTCTTTAAAGATTCCTGTCTGATATCCATCTATTATTCCTCCCAAGGGAACTTATACTGTGTAAGTCCCAACTCATCACGAATTTGGATAATTTCTTTCTGAACAGATTCGTTAATCGGAACACCGCTTTCACGTGCAATACCGATTTCATATTCCTTTTCACCTGCGGTGTAAATGCGTTCAGCACCGGGTGCTTTCTTAGAAGCACGCATGCTACGACAAATATCACCTGCTTTATTACGGGCAATTTCTTCACCCATAAAGTGATCGGTATCAATAGCGATAAACCAATGACCCAACTGATAAGGACGGATATTACCATTTTCATCCTTACCATCAAGAGCCTTACCGTAAGCACCGTCTTGAAGGATAGATGAGAAGAATTCAACCGCTAAGGCAAAGCCGTAACCCTTGTAACCCGCAAGATCTTCACCAATACCGCCAAGTGTGGTAAGAGCAGCTGTGCCGCCGCGAATCTTTTTAAGGGCAACACCTGCATCACCTTCAACAGCATTGCCGTCAAGGTCGATAATGGTGCCGGGGTGAACTTCTTCACCAATTCTTTCATAATATTCAACTTTACCGTTTTGGGTGATAGAAGTAGCACAGTCGAAGTTAAAGTCAAAGGCTTCATCGGTAGGAACACCGATAGTAAACGGGTTTGTACCAAACATACCTTCAACACCATGGGTAGGAGCAACAGAAGGACGAGCGTTTGTACCAGTCATACCAATACAGCCTGCTTTTGTAGCCATAGTGGTGTAGTAACCTGCAATACCATAATGGCAAGAATTGCGAACAACAACCATACCCATACCGTATTTCTTAGCCTTTTCAATAGCCATACTCATTGCCTTGTGGCCAATTACCTGACCCATACCGTGATGACCGTCGATAACTGCGGTAGTTTCGGTTTCTTTTAAAATTTCCATTTTGGTAACAGCTTGCTGAATACCTGCCTTAATTCTGTCAAGATAAACAGGTTTAAAGCGGTTTACACCGTGCGATTCAATACCTCGCTTGTCAGATTCCAAAAGTACATCTGCACAGATTTCAGCGTCTTTTCTCGGTATTCCGTAACCGACAAATGCGTCAATTACAAAGTCTGTGATTGTTTTCCAATCAACAATATT